>CAVZMI010000038.1:0-101238 GCA_963776275.1 Ignavibacteriota bacterium | reverse complement strand
CTCAACCGTAACCGTGACGTTCAATACGCTGGCAATGAATGTCGTCGGAACCGCTCGGGTGACCCGGTCAAATTCAAACCTTGTCGGACAATATATCGGAACCGGTACGCGTACATACTCCACAGGTACGATCGAATTTGCCGGAAGAAATGAAACGGTAGATAATTTTCGTTATGGTACACTTGTCATCTCGAGTCCGACCGTATCACTCCCTCAGACTGTAACAACAAATACTCTGAATGTGACCGATACAGGTTATCTGACAACCGGTGCAAACGTCGTGCGGGTCATAACAACACGAACCGGAAACGGGCTTGTTAACGGTTCAGTTCGTCATGTCCATTCATTCTCAACGGGAACCAGCTACTCCTTCGAAGGTCCGAATACGTATCTCAACTTCGCAAGCATCGGCACAATCGACAGCATTACTATCACGAGTTATCCGAACACACCAATACCCGTCGGTAACTCGAGCTATGCTATATTAAGATATTATTCAATTACCGCACACGGAGGATCCGGACTATCAGCAACGCTGCGACTGCACTACGATGCGACAACTGAACTCAACGGCAGAAATCCGGCACTCTTCACTCTCTGGCGATATAACGGATCGGTCTGGGAAGATCAAGGCTATTCCGCCCGCTCGAATTCTGGTGCAAATAGTTATGTCGAACAGACCGGAATCGCAAACTTCTCGTATTGGACGATCACGGAAAACACATCACCGCTGCCTGTCCAGCTCACTTCATTCACCGCATCGGCGAAGAAATTCGATGTTACGCTGGAATGGAAGACTGCAAGCGAGAAAAATAATTACGGCTTCGATATCGAACGGCAATCTACCGATGGAGTTTGGACAAAGATCGGATTTGTGGGCGGACACGGCACGACAACCGTACCGCAGGAGTATTCGTACACCGATAAAAATGCACCCTCGGGACGACTGAACTATCGTCTGAAACAAACCGATTTCGACGGTGCGTTTGAATACAGCAATGTTGTCGAGGTGATATCGGGTGCAACAGATAAATCATTCATGCTCAGTCAGAATTATCCGAGTCCGTTTAATCCGGTAACAACGATCGAATTTTCGATACCCGATGATGCACCTACATCTTTGAAAGTCTATAACACTCTTGGTCAGGAAGTTGCTTCACTGGTTGACGGAGAGATTCTTCCTGCGGGTCTGATCCACAAGGTGACGTTCAACGGAACGAACCTGTCATCAGGGACATATTATTATATACTGAAGAGCGGAAAATTCTCGGCTGTAAAGAAGATGATTTTGTTGAAATAAAGACATTTATCCTGTTAGTAAATAAATTCTTTTATTGTTCATTACTGAAAAAGCCCCGGAACGCATCTTTCCGGGGCTTTTGCTTTTATAAAAAAGCATCAACTTATTTTATGACGATTCAGTATATCGGGAGTAATAATAACCATATCCGCAAATATTCTAACCTCCTGGAAAAGGGAACGGATGACCTTGGTATGGATACCGTCATCATTCGAATCGAGGATCAGGAATTTTCTATTAAAATTGTGATAAAACAAGGAATTCATAATTTTAATACTATTAAAATTGGATTTTTCCTAATTTCTGACGATAATATAAGGGGGGGAAAGCTTCTGTTTATCGTTCCTGCCTTAGCGATATTTGGTGGAACAATGGTCAGGGCTCGAGTATTGAATTTACGTCTTCAGATACGATGATTAATGTTAAATATTTGGTGCGGGGGATCGCCATGCATACCTATATCAAGACAACATTCATCTTTTTCTTAATCGCAGTCACCTCTGTAATAATTTTCATTCCTTCGAGAACCGAGGCTGCCGCCTTTAGTTCAAGAGCAACTGGAGATTGGAGTGCGTCAGCAACATGGACCTTGACTTCCGGTTCAGATGCCGACGGCGTTCCCGATGCTGACGACGACGTTACACTTGTTGGAGGGTATAATGTCACCGTCTCTGGTAACGCAGCATGTACATCTATAACCTTTAGTACAAACAGCGGCGCACGGATACTCACCGTGAATGCCGGTGTCACACTCGCAGTCAGCGGCAGTATCACTATCAATGCGCCCGGTAACACTAATACCAGTGCATTGACCATCAATGGAACGGTCACGGTTGGTGGATATGTCTCGCTCGTTCGAAACGGAACTAGTAACACAAGGATAGCTCAAATAAATATTAATAATGCGGCGGCACTTCTCGATATCGCCGGTGACCTCAGCTATACTTCGGGAAATAATGCGCGCACTGTAATAATTTTCAACGCAGCCGGAAATATCACCATCGGCGGTAATCTCTCGGAATCAAGTACATACGGAACTTTGACTCCAGGATCAGGGACCATAACATTCGATGGAACGGGTGCCCAATCTGTTGGACTCCAGGGTGCAATGACGTTCAACAACCTCGTCGTGAACAAAGCATCCGGTACACTTACAGCAACAACGAATATAACGGTTGGTGCTAACCTGACGATAACTTCGGGCACTTTCGATATCGTTACATATACCTGTAACCGCTCTGCTACCGGCGGGACAGCTTCACTATCGGCGCCTCAGGAAAACTTATTGTCGGAAGTAATACCGGCGGAATGAATGCCAGCAACTTCCCGAATAATTACACTACATATTCTCTCGACCAGGCGAGTACGGTCGAGTTTAATCGCGCCGGAGATCAAGATGTTCCTTACCACGGCATCCAGTATGGAAAGCTGATACTGAGTGGGAGCGGAATAAAATCCCCAAGGTCTACTACAGCCACGGACACAATTTTTACTGTGAACGACGAGCTCACTATCAACAGTGGAGTTACTTTAGCTTTATACAATAATACTTCTGTTACCACACCGTTTCATGCTGTCTTCAACGGCGTTGTAAACATCAATCCGACTGCTACACTTGACGCCTGGACAAGTGGAAGAGGAGTAAAAGTGTCGTTCCTCGGACCTATAGTAAATGTAAATGGGTCGTACCGAGCAGATGCTACGGGATCCGGCTATACCCCTTCAGACGAAACTTGTTTCGGAAACACAACTATCAATGGGAATGATCTTACCCAACTGTACAATACACGAATCATAGGATATACGACATCGAATGTCAACCTCACCATTACCAATTATAGCGGTAACGATATTTTCACGATCGAAAGTGGCGGCACGCTAAATCCGGAACCGACTAAAACGATCACTTTTAATACTATTCCGATGAATGTCGTCGGAACTGCACGCGTCACAAGAGCTAATTCGAATCTCGTGGGACAATATATCGGGACAGGAACGCGCACATATTCCACAGGTACAATCGAGTTTGCCGGTACAAGCGAAACGGTCGATAATTTTGCGTGGGGGAATCTCCTGATGTCGGGAACCGTGGCATTGAATACAAGTATGACCACCGCTCCCGTTGGAAATCTTTCTGTTACAGGCACGTTCAATCTTTCCACGTACACAATCAATGGAAATTCATCGGGAAAAATATTGACACTTGGACCGACGGGCGTTCTCCAGATTGGAGGCACGACAGGGGGAGTTACAGGAAGCAATTTCCCTACCGGATATACCGGGATACCAAGTATTAATTCGACGAGTCGTGTTCTCTACAATGGCACTTCCGCTCAGGCCATTGCAAATACGATTATGTACGGAATTCTTGAAGTAAACAACACGGCCGGTGTAAACCTCAATAACGGGACGATCACGGCCAATTCACTTACGATGACTTCCGGGAACATGACAACCGGCGCAAATGTCATGAGGGTGACTAATTACCGCGACGGAAATGGATTGATCATCGGCACAATCCGGCAGATTCATCCATTCGTTGCAGGAACCTACTACTACTTCGAGGGGCCTAATACGTACGTGCGACCCACAGGCATGACCACGACCCCCGATAGTATTACAATTACAAGTTATCCGAATACAAATATACCGGTTGGTAACCCGGCATATGCAATCAAGAGATATTATGATATCACCCAGCATGGTGGAAGCGGACTAACATCAACCCTCCGATTGCATTACGATACGGCTGAAAAAAACGGCCTGAACGAATCTGCATTTACATTATGGCGATATAATGGTACTGCCTGGGATGATCAGCTATTTTCATCGAGAGTGATTGGAAGTGCAAACAGCTATGTAGAACAAACAGGAATCGCACAATTCTCATACTGGACGATTGCAGAAGGCGCTGGACCGCTGCCTGTCCAGCTCACTTCATTCACCACATCGGCAAAGAAATTCGACGTTACGCTGGAATGGAAGACCGCAAGCGAGAAAAATAATTACGGCTTCGATATCGAGCGGCAATCTACTGATGGAGTCTGGACAAAGATCGGATTCGTGGGCGGACACGGCACAACGACCGTACCGCAGGAGTATTCGTACACCGATAAAAATGCACCTTCGGGAACACTAAATTACCGTTTGAAACAAACCGATTTCGACGGTACGTTTGAATACAGCAAGATTGTCGAGGTGCTATCGGGTGCAACGGATAAATCATTCATGCTCGGTCAGAATTATCCGAGTCCGTTTAACCCGGCAACGACGATCGAATTTTCAATCCCTGATGATGCACCTACTTCTTTGAAAGTCTACAACACTCTCGGTCAGGAAGTTGCTTCACTGGTTGACGGAGAGATTCTTCCTGCGGGTCTGATCCACAAGGTGACGTTCAATGGAACGAACCTGTCATCAGGGACATATTATTACATACTGAAGAGCGGAAAATTCTCGGCTGTAAAGAAGATGATACTGCTGAAATAAAGACATTTATCCTGTTAGTAAATAAATCCTTTTATTGTTCATTACTGAAAAAGCCTCGGAAGGCATCTCTCCGGGGCTTTTGCTTTTATAAAAAATCATCAACTTATTTTGTGACGATTCAGTATATCGGGAGTAATGATCACCATATCCGTAAATTTTCTTGCTTCATGGGAGAGAATCTCGATACCCGGGCATGGATACCGTTACCTTGCTATTATTAAAACTGGATTTTTTCCGATTTCTGCCGATAATAGAATAGGGGGAAACTGATAGATCAAGGGTAAGGGCTCGAGTGTTAATTTTATGTCTACGATACGATGATTAATGTTAAATCTTTTGCGGGGGGGATCGCCATGCATACAACTATATACATGAGATTATGTCTTATCGTTTTTTCCATCATTTTATTCTTTCCATCGTTACTCGAATCCGCTGCATACACGGTACGAAACTCCGGTAACTGGAATGGGACGACTACCTGGCAACGGAATGGCTTCAACACAACAATCCCTCCAACCATCACTGACGATGTAACTATTGGCGGAAACCATACTGTCACTATAACCGCCGCTGCGGTATGTCTGACTCTTACCTTCGCAAACGATGCCAACAATTCCATACTCACAATGAACGACGGAACAACCCTGACCGTCAATGGTAACGTCATATTCAATTCACCGACCGGAAACAACCACAATAAAACATGGAACATCAACGCTGCCACGGCCACCGTCAATGGAAATATCACCTTGAACGAGGGGACGGACGATACAAGAATCACCCGCATTAATATCACGAGCGGGACTCTCGATGTCAACGGAAGCATTTCCTTCGCAAACATAACCAGCGATACCCGAACAGCCATTAATATCTCAGGAGCCGGTAATATTTATATCGCCGGAGATCTGACCTCGACAGGAAGTTACGGTACGCTAGCGCCGGGAACATCGGGCACGGTCACGTTCGACAGCACAAACGCTCAAACGATATCGCTTGTTGGCGGTATGCTTTTCAACAACGTTGTTGTAAATAAACCGTCGGGTACGGCGACTTTCTCAATTCTTTCAGGACCATATTTCGAAGCGGAAAACGCTACTATGAGCGGAGCGGTATTTGCCAACGATCACCCCGGCTATTCGGGAACCGGATTCGCCGATTATCTGAATCTCACCGGCGATTACGTTGAATGGACTATTAACACAGGCAATGCCGTCACGACTGAACTCATCTTTAGATACGCTCTCGACACCACCAATCGTACCCTCGAATTAAGGGTTAACGGAGTCGTGGCAGACGATAGCCTGACGTTCACAAGAGTAGGTCCGGAATGGACGAATTATTCTGTACTCCACAGCAATCCTGTGAACCTGATCGCCGGTGCAAATACCATCAGACTGACTGCCATAGGCGAAAGTGGACCTAACTTGGATTATCTTGCTGTTATCCCTCTCAACTCGGCGGTTATTGGAAATTTCTCCGTGCTCTCGGGAACGGCAGTCATCGCGAATAGCTTTATGGTCTATGGAAATCTTACGGTAAATGGAACGCTTGATCTTTCAACATTCACGATGAACGGAAACTCTTCCGGAAAGATCCTCGCAATCGGAACCACGGGTACTCTGCTCGTCGGCGGAACCACCGGCGGTGTTACAGGGAGCAATTTCCCGATAGGTTATAACGGTACTCCAAATATTAATACGACAAGCAGAGTCAGCTATGATGGAACCGCCGCACAAACTATCGCGAATACCGTCACATACGGCATACTCGAAGTGAATAATGCAGCCGGTGTAAACCTCACCAACGGCAGTGTTACTGCATCGACACTTACTATGACCGATGGCAATATGACCACCGGCTCGAACATCATGCGTGTTACAAGTACACGTACCGGAAACGGGCTTGTCAACGGCTCGGTTCGTCATGTCCACGCATTTGCAACTGGAACCAACTATTACTTCGAGGGCCTGAATACGTACGTGCGACCCACAGGCGTGACCACAACCCCCGATAGTATTACAATCACAAGTTATCCGAATACAAATATACCGGTCGGTAATCCGGCATATGCAATCAAAAGATACTATGATATCACCCAGCATGGTGGAAGCGGAGTAACATCAACCCTCCGGCTTCACTACGACACCGCCGAGAACAACGGACTGACTGAAGCTCTCTTCACATTATGGCGATATAACGGAACTGCCTGGGAGGATAAGCTATTCTCATCGAGAGTGACTGGAAGTGCAAACAGCTATGTAGAACAAACAGGAATCGCACAATTCTCATACTGGACGATTGCAGAAGGCGCTGAACCGCTGCCTGTCCAGCTCACTTCATTCACCGCATCGGCAAGGAAATTCGATGTTACGCTGGAATGGAAGACCGCAAGCGAGAAAAATAATTACGGCTTCGATATCGAGCGGCAATCTACTGATGGAGTCTGGACAAAGATCGGATTTGTGGGCGGACACGGCACGACAACCGTACCGCAGGAGTATTCGTACACCGATAAAAATGCACCTTCAGGAACACTGAATTACCGTTTGAAACAAACCGATTTCGACGGTGCGTTTGAATACAGCAATGTCGTCGAGGTGGTGTCGGGTGCAACGGATAAATCATTCATGCTCGGTCAGAACTATCCGAGTCCGTTTAATCCGATAACGACGATCGAATTTTCGATACCCGATGATGCACCGACATCTTTGAAAGTCTATAACACTCTCGGTCAGGAAGTTGCTTCACTGGTTGACGGAGAGATTCTTCCTGCGGGTCTGATCCACAAGGTGACGTTCAACGGAACGAACCTGTCATCAGGGACATATTATTACATACTGAAGAGCGGAAAATTCTCGGCTGTAAAGAAGATGATACTGCTGAAGTAAAGAATATTAATATGGATTTATTTGTTGAAGAGTTCCACACACCTGGAGCTCTTTTTTTATTACCTTGAAATCTCTGCCACTTCTACCATCCCGATGTATGTTGAATCACTGTGGTGATTGGAAATAGGCCGCTCCTACGGAGCTTGGAATTAATATTTCGTTATCGAAAATTTACCAATAGGCCGTCCCTACGGAACTAAAGAGAATTCTGTTTCTTGTTTAAAACTGTTCTACGATTATCAATAGAAAACCCACAAATAAAACCGCCATATCGGGATACTCCGTCAGGAGTAGCGACAAGAAAACGAGCTTGTGAAAAATCAACTGCCATTTCAGGATACCCCGTCAGGGGTAGCCTATTTGTAGCCCCATTAGGGGCGACCTACCAACAAACTGAATGTTTAGAAAATCCAGATACTCGACATCATAGTACTTGCTTGACTCCTACCGCACCTTCGCCACGGTTCCTTTTGCCTGATCTGTCTGATCTCCCGCGCGAACCGATAGAATATAGAAATATACGCCGTTGCCGATTTCGTCTCCTTCATTATCCCTTCCATCCCAGGCGATGCGATTAAAACCGATCCGTAAATCCGATCCATAACTCTTAATTGATCTTATCAATCGTCCGGCTACTGTAAATATTTTTATCGAAGCCTCCTCCGGTGGCTGTGAGCCCGTATAGTTGAATGTAAAATACGTCTCTGTCGCAAACGGATTGGGGAAATTTAAAACGTTCAGAAGCTGCTGTTGACCCTGGACTACAAAAGATATGGTCCGTGATCCTTGATTGTCGGCGTTATTCCCGGCGATATCGTGCGCCTCGATCTTCATCGTATGATCGCCATCGCTGAGGGTCGGTGTGAAGAAGCCTGTGCCCCGCCTGATGGAAGTGGAGTGAAATTCAGCGACGGGTTATTCGCGTACGGTATCCTTTTAGTATCGAGTGCAATTGAGATCGTTGACGTATCAGCCGGCATGAATACCGTGTTATCATTCATTGTGACAAGAATCTGTGGCGCAGGTCTCACATAATCGCCATCGACAATTTCTACACCGTCGAAGGTCACCGCCATATTCGGCTGGAGGGAATCACCGCGTACGGTAAATTGTGCGAGCGCAATATTGTCGAATTCATATTGATCAACCACGCCAAGCGACTGCACTTCGCATTTGAGCTGTTGCCTGCCGGTAATTCCGGCGGTACTCAGTGTAAAGTGCACTCTTTGAGATTGAAGTGGCGGTAGTGTATCAATTATTTTCTCGTCGACAATCACCGGAACATTGTTCAGTCCGGTTCGAATAAGTCGGACTTTTATCGAATCCGCCGCACCATTACCGATGTTATAGACATCGAGATCGACATCAACAGAATTCCCCTCCGTCACTGTATCGGCGCCTACTTTGATTGTTTGTGATCCGATAGCAAGATCAGGGGATGGCACGAAGTCGACGCGCCACCCGGAAAATCGAGGAGTCTGGTCGCCCGTAAAGCTCTCGAGCGTTGCAAGGAGGCGGAGCTTTGGATAGAGACGTTGATCAACGGTATGAATATCAAGAGAATCCATTGCATTCCTCGATGTAAGCAGAGTATCAATACTCGTTCCACGGTCTCCGAGTACTTGAACCATAATTCCGCTCACCGACGGCTGGGCTGTACCGCTCCACGCAACTTTTGACCACTGACGAACCGGTCCGATCTGAGATGATTCAATACTCCCTTTAAGGACACGATAAATGTTGGGAATTTCATACGCGACAACTGCAGAGTCAGTCTGACTGTGCTCTTCTACAATTTTTACTCCCCCGCCTGAAGTTCTTCTCCCGATAAAGCACCATGCATCAAAATCGACCACCTGCCGTATCATTGTCGATCCGAGTTTCTCTATTTCCTGATAAAGAGCTTCTGAGACATTGGTTTTGCCCCGGTAAATAGTCCCCATCATGACATAATGTCCCGTGGGAATCGATTCGAGATACGTGACCATGGAATCCGGGAAATATTCGCTGTAATTGTCAAATGTCCCATAGCGGTAATTTCCGCTCTTCTCATCGACATCGACAACGATGAATCCTCCACCCACTTCCCACCAGTAAGCCGTTATCGTCTGGTTATCAATTCGTGCTATGGTATAATAATCTTTATCGGTATTATCGCGTGCACCAAGAGCGCGGTAAAAAAGTTTCGTCGGCTGTTGCTGTATAAGAACGGCGCCACTATCAATTGGAATCGTCGATGAAAAAACAGATTCGCCTCCAAGGGACGGGAATTGCTGCTGCCACCGGAACACATTCGGCACAATCGTTGAAGAGACCGTAAACGCGCTATTCATCCAGACACCATATGCAGAACCGTCATATGTGCGTGCTCTCCAATAATATATGCCGGGTTGCAGTGCTTGAGTAATCCATCCGGTCGCCGCGATGCCTTCAGGCACTGGAGGCGAAGATGTTTTTTGAGAACTTGAGAATGTATTTGAGGTATCAACTTCAAAAAGAAATTGCAGCCCTCCGGGAACATCACCGGGTGGATCTGTCACTCGCAATTGAACTGGTCCTGCCGGTACAACTCCATAGGGAAGAGGTGACAGTGGAGAAAGGCTCGTTGGAGCGACCATCACTGCCAGTGCTGCAATATTGTTGTCTTCCCGCACCTCGGAAATTAAATTCGCCGGATCAATCGTAACTGTAAGCAAATGAGAACCCGCTTTCCCTTTCACCCTCCAGGGAAACACCAACGAATCTGCATATCCGACCGACGGAAGCGAAATCGTGCCGAGGTCGTATGTCATGTTTTGATAGAGATCGGCTACGTGAATTTGCACACTGTCGGCTGTTGCCAGTCCGAAATTTCTCAGCCGAATGAAAACAGTAACGGCTGAATCCGATTCGATCGGTATGACGGGTTCTGTACGAATATCACTCGAAGCGATCTCGAGATCGGGTATCCGGGGAATCGCCAGCTGCGTCGCAGGATCACCAATCAACGGGTAGAGATTGACGCCCGGTGTAATTTTATCGGAAGGACCGTAATGCGTCCAGAGGCCGATGCGTGCAAGTGTTGTCAATTTTCCCAGATCACGCAGTGTGTCTTTTGCGACTCCTGACAGGAAGAATTCGGTAACAACACTACCGAGCGAGTAACTGCTGAATCCTGCTCCCGCCCAGAATGCAATTGCACCTGCACGATGCGCAAAAATAAAATCCTCGGAATATACATTCGATCGGTTATCGGCAAAAAAACCGACGTTACAGCTTACACTTGAACCGAAAACATATTTCCCGGCATTCTGCAACGTTGCCGGGTCTCCGGCATCTACAGCCCAGAATCTTCCGCCGGAATGACCGATAAAATTAGAAAACACAACACCTTCATTATAAATTGCTCTGATGCGATCTTTATGTTCCCCATCCACAACCGAACTTGTTGTTTTCATTATGGTATCTGCGATGCCAGCAATGGGAGGAGGTACGACAAAGCGACCGATAAAATCCATCGACTGACCATCGAACGAGTGTTTTTCGACATCGGTATTCCCTCCTGAGATAAACAAAAACCGCTTGTTCCAATTTCCCAACTGGTAATTGTCATATTCGATAAGCTTATCTACATAATCGTTCGCTATTGTAAGGTTCTCAACCGGAATACGCCCGACATAAAGCGAAGGAATAATCTCATCCTGATCAAAACTAACGTACCAGTTATCTGTCGGAGGACATCCATAGGCAGGAACAAAATTCGTCTTATGCGTATCGGAAAGGATATGCCGGAAATCCCAGATCGCATCTCCGAACATCACAAGATATGCGGGAGCCGGCGGCGGCCACTGTGAATATGCATACCGGATGAAATCCTTGATTGGTTCAGGCGCGAATACTCCGTAATTAAATTCATCATAAATATCCTGTACGTCAATGACCGCTGTCCGAAAGGAATTTTCCGTATGCCGTTGCTGTGCAAGACGATCTGCAGCGGAACGAAATGCGGAGTGTGTTATGATGATGTAATCGGCTCCCGATGAATTCGCACGGATATCTTTGAATATTTTCTGTTCAATTTTTACCGGAACCTTCTTTGCCGATTCACCGATTACGATAAATTGATGCGGGATGTTTTCATTTGTATTGAACGAGACTTGAAAATTCGTGCCGCTCTGTGCAACGGTGATGTTTTCGAGAGTGCGGCCTGCGGTCAGATCGTAGACAGAGACAGTCGAGTCGGTTATTCCACCGATGACATACCGCGCCGGGCCGGAAACGGAAGAGAATGCTAGAGAGTTATCGTGAGCGACAAACGAGAAATTTCCCTCGATTTCAAACCAATCAAGATAAAATTCATTCGGATCTGATGTTGTAACCAAAGACTCTATCCCGATCATGTTCGTTCCGGAGAGAAGGATATGCGCGGGTATTGAAAAAACTGCGATGGTATCTCGGTTTCCATTGAATTCGACAGTCCCTATGACTGTTCCGTTCACAGAAATCCGGGATCGATGATCGGGTGTCGAAAAATATCCGGTCATCCCTCCAAGATGGATACGGAGTACGGCATCATGAGCCGGATCGACATCAGGCAGCGAGAATGGAAATTGTGCAACACCACCTCCCGGTAAAAAACTTGTCCAGTACCACCCCTCGCTCGGAACTCTCCTAATATCATTGATATTATAATCATTGATACCCCAATAATAATTTTGATCTTGCTCAAAATGCTGAACCGCATGATATAACGGGCACCACCGTGAGCGATGTATCTGTGGCATTTTGATTATCGATCATCCGTACACCATTGCCGCTTCCCCATGCCAGCCAGTACGAATTCGTATCCGTATATTCACTAAGGAATGCCCCATTCGCACCTCTATTTTGCAGACCATAGAATTCGATCACATCCGCCGAATCAAGTTTTCCATCCAGTTCACCTTTTACAAGTATCGGTATCTCCTTCCCGCAATAAAAAATTTTAATTGTCTTCGGATCAACACCATCGAGCGGGATGCCGGCACCTCGCAGCTGTTGTCCTGTTATTGTATAAATTCCATCATTCACAACTGATAATTTCGCAAAGGCAGGATAAGGGCGGAACCAATCCCGAAGCGAATCAGCTGCCATCCGAGGTGGCGAAGCGATCTGCCATGAGGCAGCCTGGGACGCATTGAGGATAGTTTCGCGATACAAATCTTCGAATGCAGGATCGGCGGTGACATGTTGTGTCAACGGCATTTTGAGATTTGCCGTATTCCCGAAATGAACCCGTACAACCAATTTGGTCACCCTTTTGATTTCGCCTGTAACGGGATTATATTGAAGCGGATGAATGGTAAGATTTACCACACGCTGATGTCGGAGAAGAGTTGGCGATCCAAGTGCAACAATCTGATCAGGATAAAACGCATTACGATTATAGACTGCCGGTGACGGCTCGTACGAATATTGAACCTGAAGGCTATCCAACCGGTGTTCACGTGGAGTAGGAGCGACGAATCCTCCCGGTTCAGATGATTGCTGAAGTTCGATAATCTCGAGTGTCGGTTTCATCGTTGACGCATCGGGTGGAAGGGCAATCAGGGTTCCACACACCGGCAGCTGTGGGACACCGCGTTCAAGCGTTGTTGCGTATTTTCCTTCAAACAGACGCGCTGCCCGGCCATCGATGATGATAGATCTAGGGAGATACTGTGGCGATTTAAAACTGATATCAACGCTGCGGTCGGTTTGTGCCAGCAGATTGAACTGCCGCGCCGGTTGTGCACCGCAGATATGTATTCCCAGACACAACACGAGAAAACATTGAAATGCTGTTTTCATAGCCCTATATGAATTATGTTTTTCCATTACCATCCAACAAGCTATTATGGCAGTTATAATCTGCCTTTACTATTACCAGTCCCCTCTCTTTGAGAAGGGCACCGTCCTGAGCGAATTCCGCCGAAGGCGGAATGAGTCGAAGGATGGTCGCCGCAAGGCGACCGGGGTGTGTCCGATGGCGCCTTATCACACACCCCTCCGCCTCCCCTCTCAAGAGGGGAGTGTTTTCATTTTTTTATGTTTCGTTTTCTACATCTGAAATAATCATTTGAGCTTGATATTCGTAATTCTCAATCCATTCCTCGATAGATTTGAGTACTCCTTCCATATCCCTCTTTATTTCTAAATCGTCAAATCGAAGAAAGTTGATACCGAGCGATTCAATGTCTTTTTGCCGGGTCTTATCTTTTATTTCATTTGCAAAATGACTTTCACCATCGATCTCAATAGCCAGATTTAACCGTGGACAATAGAAATCGACGATAAAATTTTCAATCGGTTTTTGCCGATGAAAATCGTAACCACGGATCTTCTTCCCTTTGAGTTCATTCCAAAGCAGAATTTCGGAAAGAGTGCTGCTATTACGAAGTCTCCTGGCTAATTCTTTTAATCTGGGATTGTAATATATTAATTTTTTCATAATGGTCATGATTATAATAGTCCCCTCTCTATGAGAGGGGTGGTCGCCGCAAGGCGACCGGGGTGTGTTCGATCACGCTTTATCACACACCCCTTTGCTTCCCCTCTCAAGAGGGGAATATTTTCATTCTTTTTTTTCTATGGTTCGTTTTCTTCTTATTTTGGACAAGTCCGAATTATTTATAACCTGCTTCGCTGTCTGAGTACTCGAATAAGAAATACGGGTATTCCAACAAGATAGCGTCTCCAGACATGGCGGGGCTCTCGCAGCAAACGATGAAGCCACTCAAGCCCATGATCTGCCATCCATGCCGGACAGGTCTGTTTTTCACCGGCGATATAATCGAAGCAGGAACCTGCAGTCAGAATAATGTCTGCATGAAGATCATCCCAATGGTCGCGGATCCATAATTCCTGCCGCGGCATCCCCATTCCGACTATGAGAACATTCGGATGAGCGCGTTGGATATCCTGAAGTACCCCGCGCGTTCCCTCTCCCGTTGTGTGAAAATATCCATCATGATATCCCGCAATATTTAATGTCGGAACACGATCGTGCAACATTTCGACCGCACGGCGAATGATCCTCTGCTCCGTTCCCACACAATAAACAGATAAATTATTACGAGCGCAAAAATCAAGGAAGGGGTAGATCCATCGCGTCAATGGAATTCGCTCGGGAAGAGATTGGCCGAGTATCCGGGCACCGATTCGCACTCCCTCGCCGTCGCAATAGGTAATCGATGCAGAATTAAGCGCGTCCCGCAGCTCACCGTCTCTCTGAGCCAGATTTATTGAATGCAAATGGACATACAAAAACAATCCGCGTTCTTTCTCTCGGATTCTTTTCAGGATTATCGACTGGATATCGGCCGAGGAGACCCGATGAACGCGGACTCCAAGGATGTCGACTTCAGGTATTGTGTTCTCCCGCCTGAACGGATGTCTTGCCAAAGAGTTTTTCAACCGTTTCAAAGATTGAATCGGGATTCAACTGCATCATGCATGAATCATGGGGCCTGATACATCTGCGTTGATTACAGGGACTGCATTCCAACTGTTGATAAAAATAAAAGCCGTTTCCGTTGAGCGGTGCCGTGAAGACCGGAGCTGCAGGGCCGAACAATCCGATAACCGGCGTGCCGAGCGCTGCAGCCATGTGGAGCGGACCGAATCATTCCCCACAAATCCAGCACTTCGCTTTATTAGTACGGCCAGATGCTCCATCGGAAGACCGGATGCGTAATGCACCCGTGGTGTCTTTTGTACGATTTGTTCAAGCTGCTTCCGTTCAGTGCTTGATGAAATTAGAACACATTCGAACAATGTATTCCGGACAATTTTTTCGATCAATCGATTCCATTGATCACCCGGCCACGATCGATATTTCCATCCCGCAAGCGGATGTAAAATAATGTAGGCAGAACGGATTGCCAAATCAAGCGAGCGTAATACATCAAGCGACGAGTGTTCCCAATCGACATCGGTTGTTATGATAGCCTGTAGCGGTTCAACGGGAATTCGTAACGCACGACAGATCTTTACCCCCCGTTGATAGATATTTTCCTTGAAATATTCCTGCCGGATAACCTCTGCACCGATTCCGGATACCACGCTTTTATCTAGAATACCCGGGAGTGTTCGCGGCGGTCCCAGATATCCAATACTGGATTTTGCCCCGAATAATGCACATAACGCATTCGTCGTCGCAGGACTCATGCTGCAGGTCAGCGTGACATCACGCTTACGAAGAGCGTCGATCGTATGAATGATCCTGCGTTTCTCAATGCCGATCACCTCATCTGCAACCCGGATTCGCCGGAAAAGTTCTGCATAAGATTGTTGAACGACTACAATAATTTCGGATGAGGGGAAATTCGTCCGCAGCAATCGGAGCGCCGGCAGCATCGCCAGAATATCACCCATGCGGCTAAGTTCTATACAGGCAATTCGTTCCGGATCAATTGCATGAACCGGCCGCAGGTATTTGATTAATGTAACGATCGCCGTATGGACGATATTCTTCATGATCGACCATACAATCCATAAACAGCAAGAAGAAGAACCAGCGGCATGATAGGAACCGCGATTCGTGCATGGGCAACTAAGAGAGCAGCGACACCCCACCAGTATGTTATAATGAGAATGAGCGGTACGACGAGAGTATTTTCACGGACAGCTTTCAGGATTTTCCTGACAGCAAAGAAAAGAATCGGTAATTGAACGATAAGAATAATAATTGATTTAAGCGGCGTTTCACCGAGATACCAGAATGTAATCGCCTGTGTTCCGACTTTTTGCAGGAGAAAAACAGGATTGGAAAGGAATGAGTCGATTGCCTTCTTTCTGAGGACATTCTCACCTGCCGCCTCTTCGGCATCGAGCGGGGAAAGATCGGCTTCGTCCATCCATTGGGCAATTTCATCCGTTCCCTTTTGCATCGGAATCGACAGTGAAAGTGGGTGTTGGAAAAAATCCCGCGCGACGACGTTTCCGATAAGAAAATTTGACGATGCGGTTGTCTCAGCCGGAATGACGGAATCGCTGACATGATAATTTCTGACGGTCCACGGCATAATGATCACAACGACGCAGACGAGTGCAAAAAGACAGTGACGCACTGCTCTGAAATTCTTTTTCAGAAGATAATACACTAGAAGAAAAGGAATAAAAAGGAGAAATCCCGCTTTCACCAGAATAAGAAATCCAACTACAATTCCAAGCATTATTCCCCTCCCGAAAGTCGGAGCGCGATGGAACCTTATAAGGCGGTATGCAAGAAAACTCACGCCGAGAACCAGAAGAGTCTCCGTCCAGATACGCGCAGCATACCAGATGAACAGCGGATAAAGAGCTGTGACAAGAGCAACCCAGTGCGCTAATTGCGGCGGGGAAATCTGTCGAGCAACATAGAAAACAAGAATACATGCGCCCGCAAGGAAAAAGGCCTGAAGCAGCTGGACATGCCAGACCGCATAACTGCCGGCAAACCACGATAGTGCGGCAATAGTCAAAGGATAGATCGGTCCACGGGCAACGGTGGGCATGTCGGCATCCTCAAATCGGAAACCGTTCCCGTTATACAGGTTCTGACCTATCTCCGCATATCGATCCACATCCTGCCATGCGTGACATGGTTCTTCAATTTTTGGATAGATGATGAAAGAAAACAGGATGCTCAGACAGAAACTGAGAATCACTGACAGGAGCAGTGGGGGCTGATACCGATTCATCACCTTCCGGATGGCATTGTTCATTTGTCATGGCCCTTCTATTTTTTTGATTGCTTTCACCACACTATCAACGGAAATTGTCGTCATACACTCATGTGTTTTCACAGGACAATAAGTACCGCCATACGGACCGCACGGCCGGCATTCGAGTGGTTCTCCCTCGAGTACAATTGATTTCGGAGACAACGGAAAAAATCCAAACTGAGGAATCGTCGGACCGAACAATGTGACGACCGGTGTTCCTACAGCAGCAGCACAATGCCCGGCCCCGGAATCATTCCCAACCATCACCGAGCAACGACGGAAGACCTCGGCCATTTGATTAAGCGACAAAATTCCCGACAAGTTTTTCACACATGAAGCACCGATCAACCCGGCAATTCGGGCACACAGTTCCTTGTCAGCAGTATGGCCACATAAAAGTATATCTTTCTCAGGATACTGTTTGATAAGCTCTACCGCGAGCAGCGCATAATGATTCTCTCCCCATTGCTTTGTGGGCCAGCGGCTTCCCGGAACAAGTGCCACCGGTCGTCCCTCCCATCGGATCCCGAACTCTTTTCCCATTCCTTCGACATGCACGATGGATTCATTCGAAGGAGAGATTTTCGGAGAAACAGGATGTTCATATATCCTTAATGGATGAAGCAAACTGCAGAATCTTTCGGCCGCGTGTTTCGCCGGATCAAATGGAACAACATCCGTGAAATAGAGCGATGCGATACTGCGCTTGTTAACATGACGGACAAGTCGATCAAACATCCCGACTAAAAATGCACCATTCGTCTGGTACTGAAGACGGGGATATCGGATGTGATTTGCAAACAAATCCATGCCGTGCGTTTGATCCGATCCGATTCGCCGGGGAATCCGGGCTGCAGCGGCAGCCACTGCGACGGTGAGAGATCCCGGACACAATAATGCAATATCAAATGAGATACTTGATAATTCCGATACCAACCGGAAAAAACGTACTGGAATTGGTTGCTTATTATAGATCGGAATGACCGAGTCCACATCCGGATGATTAGCGGGAATCTCGATCAATGATTTTTGAACAACCATTGCAATTTGTGCGTCCGGAATTGCTTTCTTCAGTGTTTGAACCACCGAAAGGCTCAGCACAACGTCTCCGAGTCCAAGAGGTTCTATGACTGCAATCTTCATTTCTGTTTTTCAACAATCAAAGGAAATCGAATAACAAACCATCGGAAAAAAGGAATCCGACGAACAGATGGAACCACCGGTCGAAGCAAAGACCGCAACAGACGGCTGAAGAACGATGTTTTAATAAACCAGAGCATATCACGGAAATCGGAAAGAAAAATGGTTTTAAATCCGTGACTTGAAAAATAATGCACCGTCTCCTGGCAGAGGACGCAATGGACTGCATCCGTATCATATGAAATATAACGCATCGGATCAAAAAACGCCGCAACATCCAGAGAAACAAATGGATTATACCGGTCACGAAAAATCTCGTTCAAAATCATACGGCCGAATAGTCGTAACCTTACAGTTTCGATAAAAATACGGGATTTATGGACAAATTGTGGAAAATCCTTCCGGAAAATATTGTCCCAATTGGGGCCCCAGATAAATATCCGTCCCCCAGGACGAAGTACCCGGAGCATTTCGTCAAGAACGGCTACCGGATGCGAAAAATGTTCCAAAGACCAGCTGCAAAGGAGCGTATCAACTTTCAAATCACGGAACGGCAACGCTGCCGCATCAGCAACAACGGCATGACCTCGTCCATGATTTCGGACGTATTTTATCCCTTCAGTTGATAGATCAACACAGATATAGGCATCGGGTGCAAGAGAAAGAAATTCGGCATTATAGCCGGTTCCTCCTCCCATATCCACAATCACTCCACTGTAAGGAAGAAACCGACGTAATAGTCCAGCATCAATCATTGGACGCTCGTGCGAGCTTTCGGCAATCTCGTGATACCCTTTAATCGTCCGGTAATATGTCCGAGCATCCAGGGCCATTGTTACTAAAAAAATATTTTCAACTCAAATCTTTCGCTTTTTATACTCCGTGTCCTCCTATAATAGCTATCCAACCGTTCTCCGTGATCTCTGTGTTTTTCTTTTTATAATATGACCATAGAAACCACTTAGAACTTCTCAATGACTTTCAGGAGACGACACAGAGTCGTCATGAGAAATTGTTTGTTTATACACTTCTATTATCTGTAGGGCTATTTCATTCCAGGGGAATCGTTGTGCTGTTGTGACAGCTGCTTGAGCGATGTAGTTTCGAAGTTCACTATCGTCAAGCATTAGTTGAATTGCAGCAGCGATATCATCGGGTTCCTCTGGTGCATGAAGGGCAATACAATTTTTCCCATCTTTCCCAATAGTCTCAATCACTCCGGCACAGGCACTTGCAATGACGGGCATTCCCATTGCCATTGCTTCAGAAATAGCAAGCCCGAAAGCTTCGTGGAGTGTCGGAAGCACAAAGAGATCCGCAGCTGCGTACAGGCACTCAACTTCCATCACAGAACCCAGGAAATGAACCGAAGAATCAATCCCAAGGCGTAGAGCGAGCTGCCGATAGGGCTGGGAATTTCCATTACCGGCAACCAAAATATGTGGTGATATTCCTTTCAGAAGAGGTAATGATTGAATAAGTGCGGCGAGTCCTTTTCGTGCAAATTCGTTCGCCACAAAGAGGATTGTTGGAACCGAGTCCGGAATTCCGGCACTCCGAAGCATGGCGCGTCCCCATTCTTCCCTTTGCGGTGTTCTGCAGAAACGTTTCGGATCGATTCCATTCGGGATAACTGTGATCTGGTCCTCGTCGATTTTATATTCCTCGATGATTTCATTTTTTGTTCGGCGAGAACAGGCAATAATTTTCTTTGCTGGAGATGGTGAAAAATTCTGACGTTCCTGCCAGAGGGCAAGCGCATTCGCGGCACCCCTGCCGAACGGATTTTCTATAAGCCGGTTCACATATCGCTGGAGAATTTTCAGTCCGGCCTTGTGACAGCTCTGTGCGGCAAAGACATTAAAATACTTTGTCATTCCGAAAGAATGGATGACATCGCACCCAAGTGAGCGAGCAGCCCGCGAACTCGTCATCCGGAACGATAAATGACGGAGAGTTGTGGGATTGGCGAACGCGGCAACGCGAGTAACACTGATGTCCGGCGGAACAGAGACAGGATCGGCACAAACAACGCGGACTTCATGGCCGTTTACTTTGACCGCCCGGGCGACCGATAAGGCAATGCCTTCAATTCCGCCCGGACCGCCGCATCGATATGTAATGATTCCGACCTTCATGGTAAACGTATTCTGAAAAAGTATGCTACACGCATTGCTGCCGGATTCATTTTCTCAAGCCACCGGATATCATTTTCCGAAAATAATCCGATTCCTTTTGCAAAAGCTGCCCATAAGAGCACGATCAATATCAACTGATACCAGAGAATGAATGGGAGATACAGCATGTTGAGAGCATACGGTATGCTGCACGCCGCAGACGTAATGATGACTATTCTCAGCCAAAAAAAGAATGGAATGACGACATGTTCGTACCGGCGTAATGCCTGAGCCAAAAGAATCGAAGTCACACAATTCGCTATGCCGGTGGCGATAATGGCTCCGAGTGCTCCGAAGTACGGAATGAGAACAAGCGCGACAACGATATTCAGGGCTCCGCTCAGAATGCTGATCCATAGTAATGTTTTTTGTTTCCCGATTGCCAGCAAAGCATCTGCGTTCATCCCACTCCCGAATAATCTTTCAATAATAATGAAACAGGCCAGAACTCGGACCAGGTTTTTACTCAATGCATACGACGATGTATAAATGAGCGGGATAATTTCATCCGCACCATATAAAAGAATTATCAATAGGGGAACTATTAGCAGTATAGTGATTTTTACCCAGAAACGCCAAAATGATTGGAATCCGCCCGGCTGATCTTGCGCAAAGACTGAGAAAGTGGCAAGCATTACCCCACCCATTCCGACGGTCGTTCCCATGACGACAATCTGGACAAGCATCATGGCGATATCGTACAAAGCTATTTCGTTCACATTGACTGCAAATTTACCGAGGAGTAGAATGTCCATTTGCTTGCCAAGGACAAAAACAATGAAAGCATTCAGCCACATCGTCCCGGCGAATGAGAAAACGGGCCTGGAATCACCCTTGACCCTTTCCCCTGCGATATCCACCCACGACACGATGCAATGAACGAGTGTGTTGGTAAACGCACCGAGAACAATGATCGTCAGCACTTCATTGATGGTTAAGCCATCCATCCCGCACACAATGACTCCGATCAGTTCACCAATACGGACAATGACCCTGAGAAGTGAGAGTAACCGCGTACGGGACTGACCGATAAGAACAGCACCGAAGAAATTATTAATCCCGTTCAGAAACGCATAGAAACATAATAGAAGAACGATGGAGAGTGCAAACGGTTGTATCGAGAAATAGACGAATAGAAACGGCAGTCCGAAGAAGAGCAGACATACTAGAATCAGGAGTAATACGACACGAAATATAAGAAGGGGACGCAACAAACCCCGGAGAGCCGCTTTTTCAGTACAAAATCGGGGAACGAAGCGATGCAGCGTTGTTTCAAGTCCGTAAGAAGTAACCAGCAGGCCTGTTTGAATGAAAGTAATCAGGAGAATATATGTGCCATTCAGCTGGACTCCCAGCATCCGCGCCACGGAAACAGAGAAGAGGAACGCCACCGCGATTTCTGCCAGCTTCCCTCCGTGGTTCCATACAAGATTGCGAAACGCCAACCGAAGATCAATCATAAGCTCTTTAAATTGCTAATGAGATTTATGCCTACAGCCCATGGGGATTGCGGAATATGGTCTACGGGTCTTAGACACAATTCACAATTTAATATTTGACAAACCCCCGTAGGAGGTGATATGTTTATAGAAATGTCTTTTAGAAGAAGGAAAACCCTGTAAGGGTGGCATATGGATATTGATTTCATGCATCCAATCTCCACATCCCGCTTCTGACGGAGCTCTCGTCATTTTATTGATTACTTTTCTACAAACATATCGCACCTACGGTGCTTTCTGTCCTCCTTTATGAAACAACGCTCGGGTTGTCACTTCTCGTTTTTTTTAAAGCGATATTTACAATTCATTACAGGCTACGGGCCTACAGTCATTTTAATACGCTCTTGTGTCTCCCTTAAGCAGTGTGAGGATGGTCATAAAAATAATCTGGGTATCGAATAACAGACTCCAATTTTCAATATAATAGATATCGTACTCTACACGTTTTTCCATCAGAAAAACGTGATCTGTCGTACCCCTGTACCCATTCACCTGTGCCCAGCCGGTAATGCCGGGTTTTACAAAATGTCGCACCATGTATTTCGAGACGATCGTCCGGTACTGGTCGGTATGTGTAAGCATATGAGGGCGTGGTCCAACCACGCTCATTTCGCCGCGGAACACATTAATGAATTGAGGAAGCTCATCGATACTCGTATTTCTAAGAAATCTTCCAAGCTTTGTAATACGAGGATCGTTAAATTCAGCAGCGACGCTATCGGCGGTTGTACGATCGGTTACGTGCATTGTCCTGAATTTCCACACTTTGAAGGCCCTTCCGTTCAAGCCTGTTCGCTCCTGCCGGAAAAAGACAAGTTCCGTGTGAAATAAATTTAATAAGAATTCCTACGATAATTGTGACGACCGGCAAAATAAGAACGATGATGAGTCCACTGAATACTATATCGAACGACCGTTTGACGAAACGATTCATTATATTATCCAGCGGTTCACTGCGAAGGGCAACTACGGGGACTCCTTCGAGTTCTTCCATCAACCCACGCCCGTAGACCGTTTCCACATAATCAGGGACAAGTGTTACGCGGATACCTCGCTCTTCACAGAAGTTAACGATCGCAATCACATTTTCCCGCTCAATTCCTGAAAGCGTCAGTAATACTTCATTTACATTTTCTTTATAGAGGAATTGTTCCCACGCATTCGTACTGTACTTCGAATGTACTTTGATTTTTTCCTTCACATCGTCAGCGGACATGACTCCGACGATCGCATAATGCGGTATATTAATTATCCGATCGAAGAGCTGTCTCAGTGCAACCCCTCCTCCGACAAAAAGAATTCGCCTCTTTATCCCGATCGCACCCCGCCGCATAAGGAAAAAGTGACCCATACGGAAGATTATCAATGCAACAAGCAAAAACCCATAATAATAGAGAAGGAATGCACGTGAGAAAAGAGGTCCGACTTTAATCAGGTTTATAAACGCAAAGGAAATAAGAAGGAGAACAAACCAATTCCGAAAAAGCTTTGTAACATGCCGGATGAGATGCAGTGATTCAGACTCATGATAGAGCCTTGAATAACTGGCAATCAGCAGCCAGCAAATAATCTGGAAAAGAATAAAGGTATTATAAATATCGAGAGCGGCAACCTGGTGCGTACCCGGCCGTTTCAATAAAAATGAAACGCCGTACGCAATAATAAGTATTGCTATGTCAAGAACCGGAAGAACAAACGAATTGATTGTATAGAGACGTCGGATCATCTGGGCGTGCAATGCTCCCTTATTTATGTCTCACGACTCCCGGGAATAAAGTGAGTCTTGCTCCCCTTTTTTAAAAGATAGGAAAAATTGTGTGAGAAACCAAACTTGTTGATTACCAATTCATTTACGATAAATGGCTATTTCAGCGATGCTATACAAAATAGTTGACGCTGTTTTCTCAAAACTGACCACCCAAAAGCAACCGCATGGAATACTGTATGAGAAATCTTCCATAATAAATCTTTCTTTGGAGGCCATGCATGCCGTATCAGACGGATATCAATCACCCTCATTCCGCAAGAGCTGATTAAGTTACCTAACAGCTGGGGAGTCCAGGTATGAAGGTGCATATTCTGATCTGCCGGATTGTAATACCTATTTGTACCCGACCTCCAATCATCTAATGGCAATAGCAGTAGTAGGCGGCTTTTTTCATCGCGCAGCTTCTCTTTTAACTCCATCAGCACCTGTCTTGGATGAGGGATGTGTTCAAGAGCATGACTGCTGATAATCTTATCGAACTTGTTTTCTACTTCATTAATGGTAGAATATATTTCGATTCCAAGTCTCTGTGCATTTTCTCTTGCATAAGGATTAATTTCAATGCCGACCTTTTTTCTTCCATCAAGAACCTTAAGCAAGAAACCACCACCACATCCGAAATCGAGGATATCGTCATCATGTGAGATAAAAGGTTGCCACAGGTGTATATTAAAAAGTGCTTGCGTGATGCCATCTTCTCCTTGCCAGGCAAAGTAATCACGGCCTTTTTCACCGAGATAATGATCGATAACACCATAGTTTGGTTTTACTTGTCGTTTTCTTCTCATTTAGGCATCTCTACTATTTTCTTGCTTCCATAAAAAGTGATGTTGGATCGTAAACTTCTTCGTTTTTAACATCTAATTTGTATCGATCCCAATCTGGAATGTCGCTCAGGTGAGGGTTCATTGTCTTAATATCCCTAAAACCTGATTCGCGCAGTAACTTCCCCAGGGAAAATCTATCGTACAACCAATAGTGTATTTCACCACTCTGTCGACATTTTCCAATTACGAGATATTCTTTTTCTTCTCTGGTCAGGACTAAATTAATTACCTTCTCCCGTAGAAATGACACAATACGTTTTCTTCTGTAAAATAATTTCTTCGGTAACGATTTGGCTTTTATGAATTCATTTTTTATGGTTGTGTCCTTTTCATGTTGTACCGTGTCCAAATAATACTGACGGATCCTTTTCCCCACAAATCCAATTCTATCAAGAACAAATTGTTCGTTGACGATGATCGGTTGTTGAAAATATTTCCCCATATCACCGCCAACGACATTTCGGACTGCCTGGTCATACAATTCCAATAGCATCCATTCATAATCTGCCGTTGTGTATTCGGTCGGATGTTGAATATTCACCTCCAGGAGACGTAAATAATTCCTGACAATATCCTCTAAATCCGGAGTAACAATTCTTATAATTCCCCCCGGTTTAAGAACACGATAGCACTCTTTAATGAATTTCCGTGCTTCTTCCTTCTCATAATGTTCAATTACCTGTGAATGATACACGACTTCGAATGTATTTTCGGTAAAAGGGATCCCCTTCCGAAGATCCCACGATTTCACATAGGAACTGTCCGGAGATAAATCAATATTCACCCAGTCTTTATGATATTTATATCCACAACCAAGATTTATATATGGAAGTGTCTTCATGAAGATACCTTACCGTCGATAATATTACTCGCAGTAAAAGTCCGGATCTGCTGTTCCATAGATTCAAGAATCTTTGTTTTTTCAAAATGTTGCAGAGCGTACTCCCTTGCCAGTTCCATCATTCGTTTTCCACGAGCGGGATTTTTATAAAGCGATACAAGAGCATCAGCAATACTCTGCGGACTTCCGGGCGGTGTTGGAATTCCACCGACTTCTTCAATAAGCGAAGCAAGCCCCGTTCCCTTCTGAACGGAGGCGACAACTATACCACCAACCGCCAATATCCCCAGTAGCTTTGAAGGCATCACAGCATCCGCGATTCCTGGAAGCTGGGATATGATGTGAACATCAGCGGTGTTGAGGAATTCATTGAAGCGCTCGGTCGGTTGTAACGGAAGGAATGTGACATTCTCCATACCGGCGGCAAGAGACTTGAGTGTTTCACGATACGTACCATCACCGGCGATGACAAAATGAATTGCCGGATAGCCGGTTAACAACCGGGCCGCTTCAACGACGTAGTCCAATCCCTGTTTGGCTCCTATATTGCCTGAATACAAAACAATGAATGCGTCCTTTTGAAAATTAAAATCTGTTCGCATTTTTACTTTCTCTTCAATAGGAAATATTGACGATGTATCGACCCAGTTCGGGAATATAAGAGTCCTATCGGGATCGCATCCCTTAGTGATGATATGTTCCATCATTTTTTTAGAAATACTCGAGACCCGGTTGAATGCACGGAGTATCCAACGCTCGCATTTCCTTACCACTTCCCGAATGAATCCCCCGTGCAGAAGCGAAATACCGAATGCGGCATCGATTTCAAGGTCCTGAAAATGTAGCCATGATTTCGCTTTTACCAAACGAGCGGCAATGATCCCCCCCGGAGCACATAGTATCGTAGGGGCAATAACTATTACTAACGATGGACGAAATCGATATGCTTTCCAGATTACAACAGGCAGACTCGACAGTGCAAAAGATAAAAGATGGATGATGCGTCTCAGAGCAGATTGTTTTCGTGGTACCCATAATGGACACCGATGAACCTGTATGTTTTTATGAAATTCCTTTATGTACCGAAATGATGAGTACCCTTCTTGAACCTTCCAATGCGGATAATATGGCGGAGCTGTGACGACAAGCACCTCATGATCGCGCGATGCCAGCCACTCTGCAAACTCGCCGGTATATTTCCCAACACCGATGAGTTCGGGAGAAAAGTTCAGACCATAGATAAGAATTCGCATTATCTTAAATTTTTGTGTTTTCTGCCTTTTGTTGCATCAGCTCGCGCACCTTCAGAACTATCATATATTCATATATCGACTGGAGCACACTATAAATGAATCCGGGAACACCATCTAGAAATCCCCGTTTCAAAAAATAGAGCAGAATGAACTTAAAAATGGGACGAGCCGGGAATTTATAAAATAACTGTTTCTGATGAACGCGCCTCTCGTTGAAGTCACTCGCAAAGAAAGCTTTAAAAATGCTAAAATTGTTTTTGCCTGCTTTCTTCTGTTTAACAATCTCCCGGGCCTCGAGCGTGCTGTACGAATTATGTCGTTCGAACCAGAAACTGATTCCTTTATTGAAGGGATAATGATCGATTGCTCCCTCAAGTTCTCCAATTGGCCCGTCGACGACAGGCACAGGATTAACAAGTCGCTCGTAACGGAGCTTCTCGGGGCGGAAGAAACGGACAAAAACAGGGGTCGCCTGAGCGTGTTTCAGCCACCTATTCATAAAATAATATCGAATTTTAATTCGAAAAGCAGCATTGTCTCCAGGATTAATAATTACATTCTGTATGCTTTGAATCAGCTCAGGTGTCGCACGTTCATCGGCGTCGAGATAGAGCACCCACGGATATTTGAATCGAATATTTCTGAGGCCCCAATTTTGATGCGAGGACCAGTTGTCGAATGGACGTTTTGTTACCTTCGCCCCAAATGATTTCGCGATCGCTACCGTACGGTCCGTCGAGCATGAATCATAAACATTGATATCATCCGACCATCGCACGGATTCGAGGCATCCTGGAATGTTCATCTCTTCGTCTTTTGTCAGAATGAGAACGGACACAGGGAGAGAAGGTCGTGGGATTTCCCGAGGTGGATTCTTCACAATTTTCTTTTTCGAAGTATTTCCTTTTTTCTTCATCATTATGATGATCGAATGACACAGTGTCTGATTGGTTTACACGGATTGCCAGCACACATCATCCATTCCGGGACATTCTCATCCGTTTTGTTTGTTATTTTTGGCCTCTTCATTTTTTCCCCACCCATTATTGTTTTCTTCTTGCCCAGATTGAAGACCAGTGCTTTGGATGTTCCTGACATTCGAATCCTTCCTGTCCTAGTTTGGAAAAATACACATCCAGATTACTATTGTGCACTTCCAGGATCATAGATTTTACATGCTTCATCCAGTCCATATTTTTCCTGAAGATTTCTTCTTCGGCGCCTTCAATATCCATCTTTAAAAGATCAATAGATGTTATTCCGAAATTATTCAATAAAGTGTCAATGGTTCTCGCTTCAACCGGTACTCCTTGCGAATCGGTAATATGAAATGATTCTTCATCGATACCTGAATAGTTTACAGTTGTATCTTCAAACCATACAGCATAATTAACAATTTTGCATTTTGGGAGATGTTTATTATTATTTAAAGCCATTTTATAGTTGTCAATATCCATTTCAACGCCAAATAGAGTTGCATCAGGAAACAAATAAGCATAGTGTCTAAGTGTATAGCCTACATTACATCCCAAATCCAATATCGTCTGAACAGGATTTATGTTATCAATAGGAACATGATACCGTCCAAGAAAAGTGTCGGCTAAAACAAGTAGGTCGCTCGATTTAGTTCTTGCGAAAACTGGAAACTCGCCGGCCTCTTTTATTCTTAATTCAATAATTTCATTCGCTCTGTTCTCTATATTGAAAACTGAAACATATTTGTCATATTCTTTTCCGGACGCAAAAATCGATTTCAGTTTAAAGAATAACTGCATTCTTCTAAAAATCTTTTTGTATATTTTCCTTAATTTTATCAATATCATCTTTTAATTCTCTAAAATATGTTCATTTGAAGTTGTGCTTCCTTTTGGAGTTCACTCAAGCATTCTCTTCAAGATAGATGAAATTATCTTGATAAGTTGTGTAAACTCGGCACTTACAAATATATGCAACCGAGAACACTATGCTACTTTTGGGCCTCCATGAATAATGACGATGGATTATAGATGATTACGTGGTTGAGATCAAGTTTGTATCGTGACCAATCGGGGATTGCGCATTCAGACTTATTTTCCTTCGCAACTTCTTTGGACCCCGCTTCCGCTAGCATTGCAGATAACGATAAACGATCATAAAGATGATAATGAATATCATTCGACCACCGTACCGACTGAAGGCATCCGGGTAGATTTATCCCTTCATCTTTGGTCAGTATAAGAATTAATACCGGAATAGACATAGTTTATCTCTTCGACGTTCGAACGAATAGGACATTCCCCATATCTTCCCATGGGAGCTCTTCTCGCTTGACGACAAAACCTTCTGCCATTAACCATCGTTTTAGTTCACCGTATAATGATGAACCTTCATACATTTCTTTCAAACTCACCTCAGTATATATAACTGAAACATCCCGCATAACAATTGGTGCATTCTTCATTATCTCGAGTTCGGTTCCTTGTGTATCAAGCCATAAGAAATCAACTTTCTCTATATTGTATCGCCTTTTCCAATCGTCAAGTGTTGTCGACTCGACCAATTGTGGCTTCTGGAATACAGTCTTTGGATGATATTTTAAATGCTCTTTAGGCCGAAGAAGAGAACTGGAAGCTGTGGACTCTCCATCGCTTATAAAGATTTGTACTAAACCACTCTCTTTAGCTAATGCTATCGGATAGCATCGAACATTATTACACCGGCGGACGTTTCTCACTAGCTTCGAATAAATAGACGGAACTGGCTCGAAGGCGTGAATAAATCCATCTGGCCATTGCCTGCTCATTGTTTTTGTATCATTGCCAATATAAGCTCCCGCTTCAATTATAATGGGATTCGCCGGTAAGAATTTTGCGATTTCAGTTTTCGAAATGATCCCCTTCTTAGTCAACCGGTCAACAATTTTCCTAATCAAGGCCGCCATATAGTTTCTTCAAAAAATTTTCGATAGTGTGGCGCCAGCACCGAAGGCGCAAACATACCAGCAGCCTCAGGAGCGTGTTTACTTTTTCGTCGTCGCTCTTTCTTCTGATGTATAAATTGCTTTAGTACTTCAAAAAGGGAAGTTGTCGAATAATGACATATCCAAGAACATTCTGCGTCAAGAATATCTTTCCAAATGTATACATTATCAGAGATTATCACCGGCAGACCCGCACTTAAAGCTTCAACAACTGCAAGACCAAAATTTTCATTCATCGATGGGAGTATGAAACAATCACTTCCCGCAAATGCATCCCATTTATCTTGATCTTTTAAGAATCCTGGGAAGAAAACCTGTTTTGTAAGATTGAACTTGAGTACCCAACTCCTAACCTTCATTTCATATCCTCTACTATCAGCCCCCGCGATGATAAGTCTCAAATTCGGATAATCCTTTGATATCTTTGCGAGGGCTTCGAGGAGGATATTTAATCCTTTTTTATAATTTATCCGTGATAGAAAAAGTAATACAAGATCGTCTTTCTCAATTGAATATCGTTCTCGAAACCGCTTCCGATTCCCTTTCATGATATGAGTTGGGACTGGAAGTGGTAGTGCAAACTTACGTGGCGAAGTATCATACGTTACAAATCGCTCTGCTTCTACTGTAGTAGTCCCTAGCATTCCGAGACTCGCACTAAGAATCGGTGCAACCAATAATGGTCCGAGTATCTTCTTTAAGATGCTCTTTTTTTGAAGGTCAAATGGATCCAGAGACCCGTGGGGACTAATGATATAGGGTATATGCCGGCGACGAGCCGCGTTTGCTATCTCTAAAGGAAGGAAAGACCAAATACCGTGGATGTGAACGAGATCATATTTTTTGTAATTTTTGTGAAACCATTCGTTTGCTTCCCGGGAGCGTGAAAACCGTTTTGGGAACGACGCTACAGAGGAATGGAGCGTAGCAAACTTACCGATTGTTTCATCTGAGTCATTTGAATGAATGGCGAGAACATCGAGGTTGTATCCGAGCAGTTGTTCGAGCTCAAGAATATTTTTCAATGCGGTTGTCGTTCCGCCACTCGAACGATCGATACCAGCAATCACATGAAGAATTGTCAAACGCTTCTTTCCCATACTTACCTTATACTGGCTCGGCAACGAGCATTGAATTATTTATTCCGGATTATTCTTCCAGAATTCTATCATAACCTGATTCCACTGTTCAATAGTCTTACAATCTTTCAGATAATATCGCACACGGAGATCATGAATCAAGGGTCCATCTCCTATCCATAGCCCTACCATTGCATGAGTCGCATGCCTGGGCAAATTCGGTCTCAAAATATCAATTTTCACGAAGTTAGACGAAAATAATAAAACCAGCAAAATCACATGGTATACGGGTCTTGTTTTCAGACCAAACCCTAGAAGCAAGAGAACGAATGGGAGCATCGGTAATAGATATCCTGGTTCGATGGGATAGATGAAGAAGAGAATCTCATAGGTAATGACCACGGATAGTGATAGTATTGACAATGCCCTCCATCGTTCACTCTTGAAAGAATTTATATTCCGCATCATGTGGAAAAATAGAAAAACAAGAAAGATAACAGCCTGGATACCCCAGAAGGAAATGCTCTTATAGATACCTTTCCCAATTTTAAGGAGTGGTGTCCATATTTCATTTGTTCCCATATGAGGGTTCAGAAAGCTTAACGACCAATTTGCATTCGCGAAAGAAAGCACGTAACTCAGTGCAAAGATAAAAGCAATGATTGTACAAACAACAATGAACCTTTTCCAATTGAATGCGCGGATGAATAAGAAGTACCCAATAATACACATTACGGCGAACGCTGATGAAAGGCGCACACCGATAGAGAGACCGAGAAGTATGGCCCCGAGTGTGTATCGTTGCTTTATCATCAGAAGGAATCCACAAAGAAATATTCCAAGCGCCCACATGTAATCCTGAGTCGCTGCGGCGTTTGACCACACATAAGGATGAATCATAAATAGGCCGAGGAGATACCAGGCGTGTTGGATATTGAATTGGCGGCAAATGGAATAAAAACATCCCAGTGCCAAAATAGTCATGATCATTGTTCCCGTGTTGGTCGCAATACTTCCACCAAGCCGGTCAAGAGCCCATGTTGTCATCTCAAAAATCACATAACCCGGATTGCGTGAAGGGTGATAAACTCCCGTCTCCACGGTTTTTTGCGCTGCACCTAACACGAGATATGTGTCATCATCTGTTCCATAGCCAAAGAATACTTGCGGCAGATAGATCAGAAGTGCGATGATCAGCCACAAATATTTTTTTATCATTGGTCGCAACCAATCATTGCTGATCATATGGTTCAGCCAGAAGTATTTTGAGGTTTCATGCCTTCAATTGCAATCCCTGCTTCGTTTGATACTCTTCCCGGATTTTCCACCTGCTGTATTTCTGGAATGGCGCTTTCGTAACATTTTTTTTCACTTACCTCAATAAAACCTGCAGATATCAGGAGTTTCGAAAGAGATCGTGCATCGTACATCCATTTATGGCTGTGAAAATCGATTATTGTTGTATATAAGCCAACAAGTAATGATTTCTTTTCCCCACGATCCCGAAGATGGAGTTCTTCCAGTAAAAGGTCTGCGGCGTTTTCATTATTGGATGACACATATGACCGACAAAAATAATATAAATCAGGAACCACCAGACGCAGAAATGCTCCTTCTTTCAGAACCCGGAATGATTCCTGTGTCGCTTTTTCTGCATCGGACCTTGATAGGTGTTCCCAGACATGGGATGCGTATATTGCATCGACCGAACTATCGTTAAAAGGGAAACGTTTACGTAAATTGAAAAACCGAACATGGCGGGGCCATTCTTGAAGTTTTATTCCCGTCAATTGTCCGCACTTCAATATCATTTTTCGTACAGGGGAAGGGAATTTTCCGGTGAGAACATTCCAGCTCCCATCACAATCAATCCAGTCGGACGGTTGTACTTCGGTTCCGCACCCAAGGTGAACGAGAATTCTTTTTCTCTCGATGTGTTTATTCGTTTTCATTGAATCACTGGGTCTTTGCGGCAAAATATTCGTCTACAAATAATACTAGATTCAACGCCCACCGTATCGGTGTGTACTGAAGCGAAAGCGAAAAACTGTGTTCCCCCATACTGACACGTTTTTCAGGATCGAGCTTTGAATAGCGCAGCATCGCACGCGTGAGGTCATTGGCATTTCCGGATTCGACAACGTATCCATTATATCCCGGTTGGACAAGATGGACCATTGCACCACATCTCGAAGAACATATCACAGCCATGCCTGCAGCTGTTGCTTCGTGGATTACCACACCCCAGGGTTCGAAGATGCTTGGAAGTATAAGGCAGCTCGCTTTGGAAAATATTGCAGGGAGTTCAGAGGGTTGAATAAATCCTGTGATATGAATCCCTTCGATATTCTGAAGTTCACCGCGAAGTTCTCCCTCACCGCAGCAGAGAAGATCAAACGGCTCCGGTATCATCGTCCGGTATTGTCGATATGCTTCCAGCAGTGTGCGGATTCCTTTTTCCCCGGTAAGACGACCGACATAGAGAAATGCCGGAGGATATACCGTCGGATCTTTTTTGCGTTGTTCTCTGACAGCGGCAAATTTCGGGTGGTCGCATGTATATCCTCCACGAATGATATTACCATCGTTAAACCCGAATCTTTTTGCAAAAACCGCCTGCCGCTCACCCGGGAGAAAGACCGCTTCATAGAGCGGTTGAATATACCATGGCGACGCGAGAACACCTAATCGCTGTTTCAGTGTCCCCCGCCATTGATTATCCATGAACATTATTCTTAAAGACTTGCCTTTGAAATGTCTGAGAACATAGCGATATCCCTTCACGTGCCATGAACCGACGAGCATAACCTCGGGATTGAATTGCTGTAATCGCTTTAGAAGTTCCGGACCATCGGGTTCATCGATGAATCGGTAGGGTGACTGGAGCCATACGAATTCTCCCGCATCGAATGGGGCTTCACCGGATTCTATCTGATATGAAACAAAAAGTTCAGCATTGTGGTGTTCTACCAATGCATGGAAACATGAATTGAGATATCCCGAGAGATGGCTCCATAGTATTGCAACTCTCATTGAATATATCTCCTCCGGGCAAAACCTGAAAGATCAAGGAACCTGTTGTAGAGAGCAGTTGGATTCATCAGCCATTTTTCACATCGCATCAGCGATGCCAGAAGACGATCACGGCGATTCATTGTCCGACCATATTCTTCAATAAAAAATCTCTCGATATCCCGAAGATACTGATCGTATGTTTGTCCGGAGCCTGAAATCGATTTATCGTAGAGGCGGAATGCGGACCATAATTCGTTGACTGTCTTGATTATCTTATTCTGACGTGAGAATGAGAGAATTAATTCCCCATCCCAGCACGTTTTATTTCTGATGTTGAAACCACCGACTTGAACAAATGCTTCTCGGCGAAAAAAAGTCGACTGTTGTAAAATGGTCACAGCGCCATATAGGTAACGCCGCCGATTGAAGGTATCGCTGTAAATCTTCCGAATAATGCAGCCATCTTTATCAATGATGTATCCTCCCCCACATAAGACATCAACGGATGGTGAGGACGAGAATATTTCAGCTACCTTCTGAAATGTGATCGGCAGGTACTCGTCATCGGCATTCAAATAACCGAATATTTCTCCTGTAGCACATCGGAAACCTTTGTTCAATCCGTCGGCGGGTCCCTTATCGGTTTCCTCAATCACTTGTGTTATTTGATGACGATTGGCATCAATAATTATTTTACTTTCATCCGTCGATCCCGCATCAACAAGGATATATTCGAGATCATGATATCCCTGATTAAGAACCGATAGTATTGCTCGCTCTAAATAATTTGCTTGATTAAAGGAAATTGTGACAATACTAATTCGCATCGAGTCGTTGTTTCTCTGATGATTGCTTTTGTACTTTAATATTGTCTAATACAGTAATAACAACGATGATGAAAAAAGTCTCGATAAATCGCGCTGTTGCCCCATAGGGTGAGAAAAAAATACTCCAGAGAAGCGTTACTACGACGAAGACAGCGAGAAAATTTAGCGGTTCGTTGACTTTATACATCTCCAGGAACACCCTAAATGTCAAAATAAAAATAAACAACCAGAAGACCGCACCGAGGACACCCGCCTCAACCCACGCTCCCCAAAGATGCGAATGTGTTGGTATCAAATCCGAAAAATTTTTACCCGGCTTATAACCTGCATCACGTAAGAAATGATACATCATCTGATCATATTTGGGATTTTTTGCCCACGAGCCATGTCCCAGAAGTGGAGAATCACTGATAGCATAGAAGGAGGAGATAATTTCCGATCTCCCTCCAAGGAATAATCCATAATCCCCTTCGCTCTGACTCTTTTCTTTTTCTTTGACATCGACGGCTGCTTTCGAAATAACATTCTGGTACATATATTGAAATCCAAAGAAAAATACAACGAGAGATAAACCTATTATGATTTTATTCCCAATTGACAAATGCTTTATGGCAAACGGAGAACGAAATGAAACATTATCAATGAAAAAATAGGAACCCATCAAAAAACAAGCTCCCCCAAGTGATCGAGATCCCATACTGATACTAATAACAGCAAAGACCATCATAATAATGGTAGGTAACAATGGTTTTCGCCTGATAAACCGGCTCTGAAATACTAATACAGCAATCATTACCATGGGAACGCCTAACCCAAATTTCCACCATTGACCAAGAGCTTCAGTACTAGGATTTACAAAGTATACTAGGACCTGATAACCTGCAATGCCGATAGCAAAATAAATTATAGCACGTCGTTTTTGATATAATAGTATATACAGGGCCGAAAAATTAATAAGCGTAAATACTATTTTTGCCCAACCCCGGGAATAATCTTCGAACGGCGTTGCCCGTATAATATCAGTAATAATCTGTGATATCAGCCACACAACACCGAGAATAATTATTGTCCGAGGTATAGGTCTACGAAGCATCCGACCCTTTCGAATAAGAAGCAATGGGAGACAGATTGTGAGAATGGTCTCCGATAAAAATAATCTGCCGACGATCTGAAACTCGATAAGATTAAGACATGGGAGAATCAAACAAAATGCCTTCATGAAAAATCCTAACTTTTCGTCGGATAACATTTCCACTCTTGGTGGAATGTCGGCTTCTCTTGATAATACGGCATTACTATGATTACCTGGCATTATAGGTACTCTATTGTTTATTGGTTAATAATGTTGAATATAGTGTGGCCATCGCATCATTATAGACAGCGCTATGATATTGATTCTGAACCAACTTACGTGCTGATAGACCGAAATTTTTTAGACCAACCCGGTTATCGAAGCATTGCATTATCGCATTATACAGTGACTCACGATTTCCCGGATCGATGAGGTATCCATGTTTTCCATGTTCGACGACAGAACCGGCATTCGGAGTTGTGATGATCGCCATCCCTGAAGCCATGGCTTCAAATACTACCCGGGCAGAGCCTTCTGCGAGCGTCGGAAAGATGAATACATCATGATCGAGCATGAGGCGAATGAGATCCTGACGGAGAATGGCACCGAGGACTTTCACATTTATATTTTGAATATCTACAATTTTACTCTTGAGTTCTTGCTCAATTCCACCGGCTAAGGTAATTGACCAACCATGCTGTGGTAATTTCCTGATGACATCGAGCAATAGATCGGCACCTTTTCTTTTTTCTACTCCACCTGCAAATAGAAATTTTATATCCGTATTATCAGTACGCTGTGTTCTCGCTGATTTCTCCAGATATTTTTCTATTTCTGCGTCAATACCCCAATATTGAACTATGATTCGATCTTTCGGACACCCAAAGTCGACCATTGTTTTCCTGACAAAATCAGAATTCACCAGAATCCAATCCGCAGTCTCGATATCATCCTGGACTAATCGCCACATTGGCGGAAGATGGACATGTAGTCGAGAATTATATACACCTTCATTCCTTATCAATTGCATTAATGCCTGGGGGTGGGCAATGGAATGGTCAACCAGAATGACCATCCCTTTACTCCGAGCGTGGGAAATAGTCCTTCCACCATACCCAGAACGGCAGTGATATAACCCTGCCTTTGAGTTGCTAATATATCGCATGGCACTTCGCTGATATATCCTGAATGCAAGGGCATCGAGCTGTGGTTTCCTCGATCCGTTAAATCCAAATTGAGGAAATTTCACGGCAAGTTGGTTAAACGGTTCAGAAAGAGTACATGTCCGAATTTTTTCCCCGGGTACACCCTCCACTTCTCGAAGCATCCAGCGTTTCAACCGGTTACTTGGGATAATTGCCGTGATAATACGAAGCACATACTTTAAGAATGCAGTCGGGTATGCTGCTGTGATGAGCTGGTCAAGTATACCATGTCGTTCGGCACTCTGAGCAGCGTAAATCAAATGGAACTTACCATGGCCATTTGATATAATTACCGTATTTCGTCGACGCTCTGCTGTAATTCCATTCATATCGCTATTTTAATTTTACCATCTCTTCAAATTTATATCTAACCCGAGGAAGAATTTTTTTTCTTTTTCTATAGTATTTCAGAAAATATTTTAAATAGAGATATCTCCAGAGTGAAAGCGCGCTCTTCCGGATAAACAGGACATCCGTATTGTCAAGTGAGAATGAGACTTGATAGAATCCACTCTCTTTTATTTTCAATTTAATTTGATTTATTCGTTCTTTCAATTCCGGAAAAAGAAAATCATGGAATTCAACTGTAATTTGCGTATGAGATTGAAAGTCTGCAATTGACATCGAATTGAAGAGATCGATCTCGGCACCTTCGATATCTACCTTCAGCAAGTCTATACTCTTGACATTTATTTCCTTTATAAAAGAACTATAGATGACACCCTCAACAACAATGCTAATGTCTTTTTTAACCTCGTTTGGATGATATAAACTTGCACACGAATCATCCGGAATCTTTATCGAAATAGGACCGTTTTTCCGGGAAATGCAATATGGGAATTTTTTAATTCTCCGCTTCTCATTAATCTGATTATAGAGTTGCGGAATTGGTTCACACGCAAAAATATCGCAATGCAATTCATCTGCTATTGAATCAGAAAATGTTCCCTCATTTGCCCCTAAATCAATAACAACCGATTTCTTATCGAGAATAGAAGATATGAATGTATGGTTGCATATTGAATTTATCTTCGGGAACATATCTATATATACTCTTTATAATTTATTAGTTATTAATTTAAAAAGTGCCGTTCAACTTTCTGTATAATTTTTTTTATGATTCGTTTGACACGATTGTGCAATGACATTCGAGACTTCAACACCCGGAGGGTATCATCTCTCATGATGTCAAAAACATTATCTCGTTCAAAAAGATTTTCATACATCGTTACGATATCAAAAGCGTACCCCGGCTGATCATCAAGTAAAGCAAAAATCCATAACAGGATATATTCTCTCTTGCTGAAATTATGATCGACTAACCAATCAATAGATCTTAAATATCGAGCCTCACAATATATCGGGCTAGGATGTAATAAAGAATTTATTCTCTTTTCTGAGAAACGAGAATGAATTGCCACTAATGAATCCATGTTTGATCTCTTCATACGGATTGCCTTACCGATATTTAACCGGGAAGGCCAAAATCCTTCCTTAAGTAATACTTGATGGGCATTAATAAATAGGTCTTCTCCCTGATAAACATCCACAAGTCCCGGTTCGATATCGACAGCCATAATACGTGAACGAATTTGGGATGATATGCTGCTGAAAAGTCGCAAATCAGTTCCTTGTGAGTCGGTCTTGAACCAATCGATGCCCGATAAATTTAATTCTTGAAGGAGTCTATCAATAGAAATCGCATCGACCGTGATCTTTTTCTCTACAATGAATAAATCCGAAAAAAGATAATCACAAATCGATTTTGTATCCGGCAGCAACGTACTGGAGCAATATGGCGATCGTGTCAAGAAAAAAGAAGTTTTAGTTTCATCATCGGTTGTAACGATAGCTTTATTGATGATGAATGATTTCCAGTACTGTGTTGGTCTGGAATCTTGAGTATCTCTCGTATCCGGATCGAATCCGATATAGATACTCTGACGAGAGATTGGATCTAATATATCCTGCGGTTTTCCTGAAGCACCAATATCCAGGAAAACAGGATGTAGATTATTGAGTTCTAATATTTTAGATGTATTATGCAATGCCATTTTCTCCTCGTTTAATCAAGACCGATCATCATATCTCTTTATCTGCGCATATATCTTATGAAAATGAACCATCACCCTCTCTATGCTTTAATGATAAGTCCTTATTAAGTTTATAAGCTATATTCAAAGTATAAAAACTTCAAATTCTTTTTCTGAATATGGTAAATAGCTTCTTGATAATTCTCAATATCAAGGGTTTTGGTCGGAATATTTTACGCTGAGTATAACCATCAGCTTCGAGATCTCGTTGTATTTTTATCGGATGAATAAGCGGAATTGATATATTAGTTGAGTGGAGATTCGCCAGCCAACTATAGATATTTTTAGTATGGGTGGCAGCATCTCCGAATCCTATATTCGTGACTAAATTATTATTTGGTGATATGCAAAGTCCTCCATTGTTCCATATACTGAATTGCCATTGGTAATCCCATATTGAAATTTCTCCTCTACGCATAAGCCCAAAAATCATTGTCCAGTACTGTCGATCAATAGTGCTTTTGAAAATTCTATCGAGGCATTTTTTTTGTAATAAATCTTGCAGCCCATCAACTTGCTTGTCGTACAAATTCCACGCTCGTCTCCAGGTAGCCCATCCCCAATTGTGACTAAATGCAGAAAAGTAATAGCTCGCCTCACCCCGTGTTTTACCATTTTGAAAATTATTCCCGCCGATATGCATAATATTTTCATTATCTTTGTACCGATCCAATAACTCTTTACAATAAAGAAAAAAGGAGTGTACCGGCAGACAATCGTCCTCCAAGATAATTCCTCTTTCTTCATGAGTGAATAACCACGTTATTGCCGTTATCATAGAATCTCGACAACCAAGATTATTTTCATGAAATAGAAATTTATTTTCACAGGGCCAATCAATATTGCCGACTATTTCTCGTACGCTTGCACATGCGGCGAGATCACTTTGAATACCGGGGCGCGAACGCATCCGCAGCAATATATAATCGCCCCGGTTTAGTTTCTCTTATCACACTAAATACTTTCGACGTTGTCCCCGGTCTGTTAAAAACGATTAATAATATGGGTATGTCAAAAGACGTTTGCATAAAATCCAAGCGAAAGTTTTTGATTCCTAGTACAATGCTTAAAATTATGATTCTTAAACCCGTATAATATATAGTTTCTTCGGTTTTGCCAGCCAAATCGCATTAAAACTTTATTAGATTAATCTTGTTAGGTAATAAGCTCCCTAAACTTTTCATCCATCATGGCATGACGCATCGCGACAATATTCTGAAAAGCGAAGATTTCATGAGTAAGGGGTCTGTATTCCCTCATCGGCTTTAGACCCGAGGGAAGCATACGAAAGAAAACATATTCCGGAAGAGCCGTAATAAAGTCTTTGAAATAGGTCCGGCTGAGAATATTCATTTCGTTGAATTCGAAATGAATCACGTTTATCTTTCCTTCCCCGATTGCCCTCGTACATCCTTTCAAAACATTCAATTCATTCCCCTCGACATCGATTTTGAGCAAGTCGATTTTTTCTATAGTATTCTGAATCATAAAATCGTCTAATGTCATTAAGGTGACAACATGTGCCACTGGCTCTTTATGATAAAATTCCATTATTGCCTCTTTAAAAACAGAAGCATGTTCCGATCCATCATTTTCTGCATAATCATATAAAGTTATTTGTCCGCCATGTGCATCGCAGGCGAAATTAAATGCTCTGAATTTATTGGCATCTGCATTCTGTTGAAGTTTCACAAATGTAACCGGATGCGGTTCAATCGCATAAACAGTGGCGGTCGGTTGGATTTCGATCACCATTTTCGCGTATTCACCAATATTCGCCCCCACATCGACGACGATACTGTGGTTTTTTGGTCTCAAGTAATCCTGTAAGAATCTTTTTTCCCCACTGACACCCCGGTTTTCATAATTTAGAATTCCCATTCCCCTGAGAGCCAGATCGTATAGAAAGAGATTCAATTCCCAGCAGCACCTCCGTGCAAAAAGGGTGCGATAGATCCGTGTAAGAGTTGATGCTATGGATGATTTCAGTGACATTATTTTCTGCCTTCCATATATAACGAATTTTTTCTCCGCTCTTCCTTATCAAGTTCCGGGTCGAATTCACGCGAACGAACATTCACAAAACCTGCATCAGAGAGTGCACGGGTAATATTATCGGCATCAAATGCATTTTTATGACCGCCGTCCATATAGAAAAGAAAATTGATGATATCGAGCTTCGTTTTGAGATTCCCGGGATATTCATATGTTACACGCTGCTTAAACTCGTCTTCAGGAACAGAATATGCCATCATCAATGGGCGTACATCGGGAACGACAATCGAGAATACTCCGGCAGGAATCAGCACGCGGCGGACTTCCTGCAGTAAATATAGAAATTCATTGTATGCAAAATGTTCAAGTATATGTTCTGCATAGATCGTACTGATCGAATTATCCGGGAATGGCAATCCGTTCCGTAAGTCAAAGGGGAAATCGGCTTTCCCGCTGAGATCAAGCGTATAGAATCCCTTGCGAGGATGAGAACTGCCGATTTCAATCCGTGCATTGAGTATCCTCTCCCCCCAGAGCCTCACTTTCACAATCGAATAGACCGATTTCAGAAGAGCTTTCAGCTCAAATACCATCAGAGCGCATACCGCTGCACATCGTTTCAATATTTTATATATCATATCCTCGGATACCACTATTATATATATTCGGCAAAAAGATCCGAAAAAATACCTGTGTCGAGCTTGTGGTGAGCTCGTCGAACCATCAATCGAGACACTATAATAAATATTTCCACGGGAAAAAGATGGCTTTTGTGAATATAATAGCCACTTTTCTTGATTCAGGCAATACGAAAAAAGTAAAATAGCCGGCAACAGCATAACCCACGATAGTGGCAACTGCAGCACCCATTTCATGATAACGCGGGACGAGTAATAGATTAAGTACAACATTCGATACTGCCCCTGCAAATGTGGCATACATAAGAATCTTCTGGCGCCCCTCGATAATCGTCCAGTTTGAAGCCCCTACGCCAATAAACACAAAAATTCCCGCCCATATATACAGTGCAAGAACCGGCGCGGATTCACTGAACCGTGCCCCGTAGATAAGTCGGGTGATACTACCCGAAAATAATGTAGTGACTATGGCAATACCGACAGAAATTACCACCAGCACTGCGGAATATTTTTGAAATTTACTATAAAATAATTGTTCATTTTCTTTCCGGTACGAAACAAGTATAGGAAAAATCGATGATGAAATCGCCATTGGAATGAAATACCATAACTCGGATAATTTCACCGCGGCTGCATAAATTCCCACGCTGTGAGACCCGCCGAAATTTCCCAAAATAATTTGATCCACTCTCATGTATACTGTGACGGCAAAGGCCGATAGCATCAACGGCCATGATTCTTTCAGCAATGAGTTTGCCAACAGGAATTCGATCTTCCACTCACGAATGTGATCGGAGGTCTTCAGATAAGCTATGGCCAGCGCTGCTGCCGCGAGTAATGTATCGACTGCAGTGGCTATTGCAAATGCAATCAAAGGCGCGTGAAAGAGAACCAGGATAAGCCTGACAAGGATGGAAAGGACATTCGATACGTTCCGTGCGATAACGTTGAACCGCGATTGGACTTGCGACTGGAACCAGTAATCGACGACGTCCCACCCGTTGAAAAAAAGACCGGCTGCTACTATCGCGATGAGAATTTTTGTTGTATGATCCATATCAGAAATCAGTGTACTAACGATGATACAGATCAATGCGAAGATACTTGCGGTGGATTTAAGGAAAAATGCTGTCCCCAGCAATACATTTTTTTTTGAGACATCTTTGGCAATTTCGCGGATGACTATTGTCTCAAGTCCCAGACCGGCAAATGCTGCGAACATTCCTACGTAGGCAACTGCATAACTCAGCGTTCCAAAATAGTCGGGTCCAAGGTAACGAGTTACCAGAACGCTGATGATGAAACCAAAAACTGCACGGATGAACCGATCGGCTACAAGCCACTGAAGGTTGGCGAGAACTCGGGCCGAATTTGTCCCACCGCCCATCCAGGCGATTATTTTTTGTGTCAGTTTTGAAAAAAGGTTCATTGCGAGGGTTTTAACAATTAAATTGACTGAGAAAAAACCTGATATAAGAAAATCGAAAACACACCTCTATGGAGAGGGTGTGTGATAAAGCACTCTCTTACACACCCCGGTCGCCGTAGGCGACCACCCCTCTCAAAGAGAGGGGACTGTTATTATCTCAACTGTTATAAATACCAAGCTCAAATAATTATTTCGAATGAAGATAACGGAACATTGAAAAAAAGAAAATATTCCCCTCTTGAGAGGGGAAGCATAGGGGTGTGTCATAAAGCGCCATCTAACACACCCCGCCCTCCCTACGGCGACCATCCTTCGACTCGTCCCGCCATCCCTCGATGAACTTCGGGACAAGTCCGGCGGGACTCGCTCAGGACGACGCCCCTCTCAGAGAGAGGGGACTGTTACTGACGACATTTGAGAGTACAATTCACTATACTGCCGTGCAACATCTCGGATATCGAACTTCTCTTCGATCGTGCGTCGTGCATTTATCCGGAGTTTCTCAAGGCGATTCTTTTCAGATAACACCCAGTTGATCCCCATTGCGAGATCTGCCGGATCGAGTGGAGCAGCGAGATATCCATTCTCATTGTGCCTGATCATGTCGGGCATACCGCCGATGCGGAATGCAATGACTGGCGTACCGCTGGCAAGGGACTCAAGTACTGTATTGGCAAGATTCTCTTCAAGCGAAGGAGCAACGAATGCATCCGAAGCTGAGTAGATGAGGTTCAGGCTGCTTGTATCGTGGACACGACCCATAAAATGAGTTTTCAGCGGAAGAGATAATTGCGAATTCAACTGCGAAGCCCCAAAAATGATTACCTCGACATCGCTCATTTTCTTCCGGATCTCATCATTCTGTAACGCTTCGATCAGCTGTCGAAATCCTTTTCTCGGGTCATCGGTGGGACTCATACCGCCGAACAGAAGTAACCGTTTATCTTTTGGGAGACCCAGAATGGTACGGGCTGTGGTCTGATCGATAGGTTTGAATTCCTTCAGGTCAAGGCCATAGGGAATATTCATTACGGATACATGTTGAAAGACACTACTGCTTTGAGCACATTGGGCCATCCAGAGGCTCGGACCAACCACGGTCATATTCAGCTTCTTCACGGCTGATGCCTTCATCGACCATCCAAACCGTGTCAGATCCGATTCACGATGTGAGTATAATTGGGGACAAGCTCCGCACTTCTGAGTATATCGTGTGCAATTGCTGCTGTAGTGACATCCTCCTGTGAATGCCCACATATCGTGCATCGTCCATACAATCGGGATTTTTAATTTCTGCAATAACCGGAGAGGAAGAAAACCGTCGGAGACAAGATGGATATGAACTATATCGGGGTGTAATTCATTTATGCGTCGATGGATGGTTGACGGCAGCCATCCGAGCGACCAGCGGCGTTTATAAAAACGAAAAGGGATCGAATCAATATTCCGCCGGATGATCCGCATCCCTTCATGAAAACGTGATGTCGAACAAATCACACGAACATCCTCGGTCAGCTTTTTTCCGACAAGCATGACCGAATCAATACCCGCTTCACATAGACCGCGATGTATCCGAAAAGCAGCAATCGCCGCTCCACCTTGTATATCATCTGTACTGAGATGAACAACCCTCACAGATCTCCTTTCAACACCAGAGCATTACTCATAGATCTGTTCGTGGATACTACCATGGAGTAAGGCGAAAAATTTATATTCTACAAATTTCTTCGAATGAAACAATAATTTTATATTAAGATCACTTCAAAATTTGATATACGACCGCTACCGAATAAATAATCCAGGAAACATCTCTAAAAACTGCAAGGACATCCATCCAGAATGGGTAGCTTGTCGGTTCAAGGATGATGGTATCACTATGTTGGAGAAGGATCGGCCGATTCTTTGACCTTAGCATATCCTCCAGGTTGACTAAGGTGAGATCCTGCTTCGATATCAAGCCGGAGTCCGGACGTATACGATATAATTTTATATTTTCCAGATCGGCATGGTTCGACGGACCACCGGCGAAGGATATTAATTGAACAATATCACAATCGCTGGGTACTTCATACCGTCCAGGGTTCCGAACATACCCCCATAGATTTACAGTGATCGAGTACTCGCCTGGCTTTGTAAGTTTATAAAAAGATGTACTTCCAATAACAGTAGCGACCTGTGATTGGGTAAAAGAAATTGAAAAAAGACAAAGCAGAATAGCGAAAATTATCCTTTTTGTGTTACTCATATCGACGTTTCCTCTGTCAGCGTTAAAGTAAATTACATGATATCTATTCAGTATTATGCCCTCTTCACTTCTTTACGTTTCCGGCTTTGCCTTGTTTTTCCATTCTCTTCGCCCGGAGCTTCATATGTATAATATGTATATGATTTGTAGTATGAATGAAGTGTGCTGCGATAATCGAATCGGTTTACTACAACACCAATAATATTAGCTCCAACCTGTTGCAACATTTCAATAGACTTTTCAAGTACTGCAGTCCGAGTTTCTCCGGATTGTACCACGAGAATCACTCCATCAACAAGTGAGGCAAGAACTAGGCCATCTGTGACCAGAAGGAGAGGCGACGAATCGTAGATCACCAGATCGTATGCTTTTTCAGTGCTTTTTTTGAAGGAATGCATCAGAGGAGTACTTAAAAGTTCTGCAGGATTCGGTGAATGCAATCCGCATCCGACGAACGATAGATCATCGATGTTCGTTTTCGCAATAACAGAATCAAATTTTGATTCTTCGGTCAAAAACTCCGTAAGTCCGGGCGATTTTTCTCCACCGATAAACTTATGCAACGCCCCCCGGCGAAGATCGCCATCGACTATAAGCGTCTTTTTCCCTAATTGAGCATACGTCAATGCAAGATTTGCTACAATCGTTGTCTTACCTTCTGACGGTTCTGCACTTGTAACAAGTATGCTCTTGAGGGGTTTTTCAGGCGATGCAAAAAAGAGACTCGTACGCAGCCGTCGGAACGACTCGGCGACCGGCGACATTGGATTATAATAGACGACGAGCGACTTCTTAAGATTCATTGCTCCATTTTGAAATTCACCGGAAGGGTATCCGCTCCCATTTCCCCCCATAATATTTTCTTTAACTTCCTGAATAGTATCAAAATTATGGACGAGCGCCAGTGTTACCAATCCCTGTTTCTTCACATCTTCGGGACTACGGACACGGCTGTCGATTAACTCGCGCAAAATAACAACTCCGAGGCCGAGGATAATCCCTCCTAACACTGCCAACGCCATATTCATGAAAATTTTCGGGCTCACGGGCTGAAAGGCAGGTTCGGCTCGATCAAGAACATTGATATAACCAAATTCCGACTGCTCTGCAATGAATGCTTCCTGAAATTTTTCCGAGACCATCAGGTACACTTTTTCACTCGTCGATTTATTACGCTGAAGTTGCGCATACCTCATACTACGGCCCGGCAGACGATTGAATTGTCCTTCATACTGCCTGATTATTTCGGTCAGGATCTTGATACGTGAATTGTAAGCCTGCTTTTTAATCTGACAATCGATAATCCTTTCTTTCAATACTCTGATATATCCAAATGCTCCCGTTTGTCCACTTGAAGGCTGGTCCGGAATGGAGGTCTTCATTAATTCATCGGTCTTTTCTTTCAGTTTTTCACGGAGAGAATTTATCTGATTTTCTGTTTCGCGAAGCTGCTGGTTATATATCTGCAGGGATGCCGTCTGTGGATTCTGAGCAATAATAACATCGCGATTGACCTCGAGACGAGCAATTTCTGTCTGGAGTTGTTCGATATATTTATCTCCTGCCGAGGCAATATTTTTCGCGGTTTGCGGTTCAACCAGTTCGAGCTGGTCCTGATAAGAAACCAATAGTCTCCCGATTGCTTCTGATTCAATCATTGCCTCATCCCGTGCCGCCTGGAAGCGCGAAAGAATATCAATGATCTTTTTTGATTCATCATCGAGCGATACAATCCGTTCACGTTCCATGAAATCTTTCTGCGCTAACTCAGCCGATGTGAGTTCTACCTGTTTTGCCTTGACCTGTCCCTCCAAGAATTCACGAACGCTCCGCGATCGCAGCCGGCTCGCCGACACATTATTGTTAAAATAGGCATCAACATACATATTCGCCAATAATGCGGCTTCCTGGGGCGTACTACTACGTGCTGTAATTTCGATAAAGTCAGCATCCCTGCTCGGAGTGATTGTAATATCCGATTGAATAAGGAGTGTGATGATATCCGCATCCATGAGCGGGGCACTACCATCGCGGTTACGATGGATGATCCGGATGGGTTCTTTAGAAATCGAATCTATATATTCTCGCTTTAACAGCTCTTTTGCCAGCGCATACGCAAGAAAACGGGACTTGAGAACTTCGACCTCATTTTTCACTATACGCTCGGGATCATAAATCGGGTATTCCTGTGTAGTCCCGATTGTTTTCATGCGGGTCAAAGGATTTCGAAGATCGACAGACACGGAGGCGGTCGATTGATAAATAAAATTGCTTGAGAACGTATAGACAGCTGTCGCAAGCACTATGGCGAGAAAGCAGAAGAGGATGATCCAGCGGCCGCGGTAGATGATTTGATAATAATCATGGAAGTCCAATTCTCCCATGTACGTCACTTTGCTTTGAGAACTCATGCCCCAGTATACCTTTCTTTTAGTTTATTCACCGAAACGTATGATAGTCAACAACAATAAAAAACGAAAATTCTCGCAAGGAAAGTACTTTTTTATGGGTTCTCCCCACCGGCTCTCCGAAAACCATAGAGCCAACAATCCGGAGGGGGAGGCAGTTCCAGCTTTTTTAAAGCCTAAACGCGGTCTGCCACGTTAATTACATTAATTTTAAAAAATCTGTGATAAAAGTCAAGGAATTATGAAATGTATTTCCCTCAAATAATACGATTATCGAATAATCAAAAAAAAACGCGTCCTTATGAACGCGCGTCAGAGATGAATTTAAAGAGAATTTATATGGTTTTAGACTTATATGTAATATGCAACACGCCGGTATCGCGGCTTCTCATTGAATATCTTTCTCCTTATCTGAGGGATTTTAGCCATTACAAGCGCACTACAGACGCCAATCATATCTTTTACAATATCGACATTTTTATAACTTCTCCCCGGAACAAAAAGCTGGTGATATTCATCCAGGAATGCAACGACTGCTGCAATAAATAGCACAAGAGCTACGCCTTTCCACCCGTATAACCGACGCGAGGTGAGTATTCCATAAAGTATGAACGTCAGTATGAAAAATTCGCACATATGCCCGAGAGAACGTATCATCCCATCATAATTACCGAATAACGCTCTGGTTACCGTCCCGGCCATCAACGGAGAACTCGTACCCACATAGATCACTGCTACCCATGCAAATGCAACGAAAATCCATCTACGTGTTGATTTAATATTCATGTACTGTTTCCTCCCACTTATTACTATCAAAAAAGGTTCCAATAGCATGCCAGGTTCATCCGGGAGCTATCATTCCTGATCATCACCTAAGCCATTGAAAACAAGTGCGATATGGAGACATTTAAAAGGGAGAAATTCTGAGGGATTCTGAGAAGTATGCAATTCTTATAGATTTTTCAAAGCTTTTGAAGGGTTTACAGCTTCTAAGTTCTTTCGCCACTCCGTGGCTCTTTGAGTGATGTGGCTTTAGATATCCCCACGAATTCCGTCGTGGATTATTTGCTACCGTCACTCCGTGACTGGATAAAAAAAGCGCACGCTCGATTCCATTCGAGGTGCGCTCTAAATGAGGAGGACTAATGAATACCTATCTGGCTGACGCTAAAAGTGTTACCGGTGCAGTATATGGAGTATACCGAGCATTTTTCGTAGATTGATCGAGTTTTGAGGCCTTGGCAAACAATGCAAGAGCTTTTGTATGCTCTCCCATCGATTCGTACACTTTTCCTAACTGAACATATGCCTGATAGAGCGAAGGGGAATACCGAAGTGCCATTTGAAATGACCGAATCGCGTCCTGATTCATCCGACTGGCAGCCTGGGCAATCCCGAGCCCGAGATAGGAACTACCCAGTTGTCCTTTGCTCTCGAGTTTGTATTTGAATGCCCTGATCGCTACTTCAATGCTGCCAGTTTGAGCAACCATCGTCCACAGAGTTACACTTGTTCTCAGTTCATTTTTCGAGATCTCGATGGATTGCTCGTACACTCTCTGCGCTTCCTCTGCTTTGCTCCTCATCACCAGCGCATTTCCCAACCCCGCATATGCAGGACTAAATTTCGGATCGAGACTAATAGCACGACGATATTCACCCTCGGCTTTTGCATATTCCCCTGCGTATATATAAGCGTTCCCCAATTCATAATGTGCAAAGAGATCTTCATCGTCGACCTTCACAAACATTCTGTAAATCCGGATTGCACGAGCGACGTTTCCGCCTTCCGCCAGCTCTTCACGTAGAGTCCGGAATTCCGGCGCGTAGAGATCGCTTCCTCTCCCACCCATTAAGCTTGCCGTCCCACCGACAAGCATGACAAAGAAAACACCCACCAACATGCGCATCATGTTTTTTCCCATCTTCTCCTGCATGTTCCCTGTCGTTTTCATGTTCGTCGCTCCTTTTCCAGATTTCTGGAATATATATACGCTAAGAACGTGCCAGAGAAAAAGAGAAGTCTGGTTCTTTGAAAAGCTATAAGTTATTGATTATTAATATGTTACAGGATGGGAAAATAGTCTTTCTATTATTAGATAAAGATGGGGATATTTATCCTTGTAAATTCTTCAAACTTGATGTAGGGTCTACAGTGAAGGATAATACTCTGTGCCCTCGTTTACGATTGTTTTTAGAGTACTCTGTAGGCTCTGGGTTTATATTTTCCCATTGATAAAATATAACCACGGAGTTCACAGAGATCTAAAATCCGATTTATAAGGACACAGAGTGGGGGCACATTAGCTAGTAGCTTTCGCTTTCCGAGGGGTACTTGCCTTTCTTAACATCATTGATAAACCGTTCGAAGGCATCGGAGAACAATTTCGAACCCTCGATATAGTGGCGGACGAATTTCGGACGGAATTCTTCGTTCAATCCGAGCATATCATATGTTACCAGCACCTGGCCGTCGCATCCGGCACCGGCACCGATTCCAATGGTAGGTATTTCAAGCGAGCGCGATACATCGATCGCAACTTTCGCAGGGATTTTTTCAAGAACGATCGCAAATGCACCGGCATCCTGAAGCGCGTGCGCATCGTCCAATAGCTCCACAGCCGCCTCAGAATTCCGCGCCTGAAGATCATACCCTCCAAAGACGTGAATCGACTGCGGTGTAAGTCCCAGATGTCCCATCACCGGGATTCCAGCTGCAACAAGCCGTTTCACAACCGATGCGATAACATTACCGCCCTCGATTTTCACCGCCTCGGCACCGCTCTCTTTGAGTACCCTTCCGCAATTCCGCAGCGCCTCTTCTTCATTAATCTGATATGAGAGGAATGGCATGTCGACGACGACCATCGCTCGGTGCACTCCGCGCCGCACTGCTTTTGTATGATAGATCATTTCATCAACCGTTACTGGCAATGTCGTTTCGTTGCCCTGAAAAACATTAGAGAGCGAGTCGCCTACGAGCACAATATCGATCCCGCTCTTATCGAGTAACCTAGCAAGAAGAAAATCGTATGCGGTCAGCGCAACGATTTTTTCTCCCTGTTTCTTCATCTCTCGAATTGTTTTCGAGGTAATCTTTTTATACTTACCCGGAGCATTCATACCGTCACACTTTCTGTTGTTGAATGTTCAAAAGCTATATTCCATTCTTCCTCAAATCCATTCCTGACTACTTCTGCAACCTCATCAAACGAAACCCGTCTTTGAAGAATAGTCGAAAGTTCGGTCGTTCTATCGATAATTGTTTGCCGGATGCTTTCGGTTGTCGTTCTTCCCGGTCGAATGAATTCTGCCAGACGGCGATGTTCGGGTCCGATTAGAATCGACCCGTGCTGAAGAATGATTTCCGGCTCGTCCCGACTCTGTCGAGATACGACCGTGAAACGCCGCTGTGCACTGCCGACCAATTTCTTTCCGTGATATTGTATCTCGTAACGGGCAGTACTGCTGAAACAGGGCACAGAAGAAGGTTGGCGATAGAGGGCGGGGAAATCGGGCTGAAGCTGCCCCATATGAATTTCAGGATGGAGTTTCTGCAAACCACGAATAAGAGCCGTTCCAATATCGTGATATGCCTTCATAGTATTTCTTCCTTCGGAATACATCACCACGCTGTAGGTCAGTTCTTCTCCATGGAGAATAGCGCGCCCTCCTGTGGGCCGACGGACTATACCGATACCCGCGGCCGCGCATGCACCGACATCAATATCATCGATGCGTTGATTGAACCCGAGAGAAATCGCATATGGTCGCCAACTGTAGAGGCGGAGTGTTTGGTTCCCCAGCCGCTGTTGAAGCCTGCGGGCAAGCTCCATATCAATATCCATATTGGACTGCCCGTTCTGTGCTCCAGTATTGAGGAATTGCCAGATCATGAACCTGCAGCGTGTGCCATCCACGGACCGGGGACGATTCCACGCGTACTTTTTTGTGTGATAAATTCTATGACATTGAGAACTTCCGGAATCTGGGGAACTTCCTGCCTGATATGTTCGACTGCTACAGAGACATTATACTTACCGGAATACAAAATTCCGTAGGCAGCTTTCAGGGCGTCGATAATATCACTCTGAAATCCTCTTCGTCTCAGTCCGATAATATTTAAACCTTCGTACCGGAATGGTTCATTCGCAGCCATTACGTAGGGTGGGACATCTTTTCCTACTCCTGTATTACCGCCGACCATTGCATGTCCGCCGATTTTAATAAACTGGTGAATGGCCGTCAATCCTCCTACGATTGCCCAGTCTTCGACCTCTACGTGTCCGCCCATCGTCACCGAACCTGCGATGATGCAATGACTTCCTATTGAGCTGTCATGGGAGACGTGAGCATAGGCCATGATAAACGTATCGCTGCCGATGACTGTTTTCCAGTGCGCGGTTGTTCCACGATGCAGCGTTGTGAACTCGCGGATGATGGTACGGTCGCCGATGATTAATTCCGTTTTTTCATTTTTATATTTCAAATCCTGCGGCGGACCTCCGATTGCGGCACCGTGATGAATAATGCAGTCATTCCCGATCCGTGAACCTGAAGAGATCAATGCATGCCGTGCAATCACTGTATTGTTTCCAATAACTACATCATCTTCAACGACGGTAAAAGGCCCGACAGCGACATTATCACCAAGAACGGCCTTCGGGCTGATGATTGCATGAGAATCGATTGTAAGAGGCATAAATGAACTTGTTTTTCTTTCGTCTTTTGTTATGTAATTTTGACCTCATACGGTCGGTACTTCTATAAATACGGTGTCCCCTACGGGCCGTAGGCCTTCGGGACTATTTCTTGATCTCTATCTTAACCTTTACCTTTTCCTCTTTCTTATCCTTTTTCTTACATCTGTTCAGCCGGAATATTCCGATCAGTGATCATGGCCGAAAGCTCCGCTTCGGCAACGAGCGTGCCATCGACATAGGCTTTGCCGGTCATGATTGATATCCTTGACCGCTTGCTGACCATTTGCAGTTCCAGCACCAGCGTATCGCCCGGGAGAACCGGCTTCCGGAATTTTGCATTATTGATACCCAGGAAAAACGCCAGCTTCGAACCCGGATTCTCCAAACCATTCAGCAGCAAAATTCCACCGGTCTGTGCCATGGCTTCGATGATAAGAACACCCGGCATCACCGGTTGACCGGGGAAATGGCCCTCAAAGAACGGCTCGTTGGCCGTGATATTCTTTACACCGACAACCTTTTCGTCGAGAACAAACTCGATGATTTTATCAATGAGAAGAAACGGATACCGGTGTGGGAGTATTCGCTTGATTGCATTAACATCGAACACCACTCCCTCTATTTTCTCATGCTGGTATTTCTTAACAAGTTTTTTCTGCTGATAGAGCTTACGAATTTTCCGTACGAACTCGATGTTGGCGGCATGACCGGGCCGCGCAGCGAGGATTTGCGCTTTGAGCGGTACTCCGATAAGTGCGAGATCGCCCATCATGTCGAGCAGTTTGTGTCGTGCCGGCTCGTTCTTGAATCGAAGCGATTTATTATTAAGAATACCATTCGTTCCAAGGATGACAGCCTGTTCGATGCCGAGTTTCACCGATAATGTCTTGATTTCTTCGTCAGAAAGCTCCCGATCGACGATCACAACGGCATTATCGAGATTTCCTCCCCTGATTAATCCCGCTTCGCGGAGCAGCTCGACCTCGTGAAGGAAACAGAATGTTCGTGCCGGTGCGAAATCCTTGACAAATTCTTTTTCAAGATTAAAAAGACCCGTATGCTGGCTCCCCAAAGCCGGATTGTGATAATCAACCATCACCGTGATCCGGTAATCGTCGGTGGGCAGGGCAACAATCTCGACACCACGGTTTTCATCGGAATATTGAATCGTCTCATCGATCACGAGGAAATCTTTTGGTGCATCCTGGCGTTCGAGTCCGACACTAAGGAGCGCCTCAACATAAGGCAGCGAGCTTCCGTCACCAACGGGCGGCTCGCTGTTACCGAGTTCGATCATCACGTTATCGATCTGCAATCCGGCAAGCGCGGCAAGAACATGTTCGACGGTATGAACACGGATATCGCCAACGGCTAGCGTCGTACCGCGAGCAATATCGACAACATGGTCGATATCGGCCGGAATTTCTGGTGTTCCTCCTACATCGATTCGTTTAAATCGAATGCCGTAATTTTCGGGTGCGGGAATAAACCGCATAGTGCACTGATTACCGGTATGAAGGCCGACTCCGGAATATGAGACGGGCGCTTTGATTGTTTGTTGCTGTACAAGCATCGGGGTCCTTCCGTTTGTTAATTATTAAAAAATCAGAAGCTACTCCTACTCTGTGTCCTCGCCCCTGAAAGCTATTTTAAAAACATCTCTGTGTCCTCCGTGGTTTTCTTTTTATCTATGTTAAAAATATTACCACAGAGTACACAAAGGGGAAAGAAGAGGACACGGAGTTTATAAAAGCTATTCTTTTTTATTTTTCAATTTCTCTTCGAGCGATGCGATTCTTTTTTCAAGCTCTGCGATCTGCTTGAGTGCCTCAGGAAGATTGCGCAGCGAACCCTCGATACGGGCTGCGACCATTTTTTCTTTTGCCGGAGATCCAAAAAAAGATTTACCTGCTTCTGGAATCGATTTCGCTATGCCGGATTGTGCACCGACAAATGTCCGGTCGGCTATATCGAGATGACCTGTAAATCCCACCTGTCCTCCTACCATCACGTTTTTACCGATCTTTGTGCTTCCGGAAATCCCGGACTGTGCCGCCATGACTGTATTCTCACCGATGACAACATTGTGCGCCACTTGAATGAGATTATCAAGTTTTGTCCCACGTTTGACGCGCGTTTCGCCCATCGTTGCACGATCGAGTGTACAATTTGCGCCGATCTCGACGTTGTCTTCGATTACAACAATTCCCATCTGGGGAATTTTTTCATATGTTCCATCGGGCCGGGGAGCAAATCCGAACCCATCGCTTCCGACTACGGTACCCGGGTGAATAATGACGCGACTCCCAATGTGGCAACCTTCCCGTATTGAAATATTGGCATAGAGCAGGGTCTGTGAACCGATGGTTACGTCATCCCCGATGACAGTCCCATGAAGTATGATCGTTCCTTCACCGATCCGGCATCGTTCACCGATCACGACATACGCGCCGATGGCAGCGTCCTTCCCGATTTCTGCTGACGGTGCAATGACGGCCGTCGAATGAATCCCCGGGGCGAGCGGCGGCGCCGGCGGGTGAAAATGAACGAGCAGCCGGAGAAACGAAAAATACGGATCGGCGACTTTGATATAGGAGAACGGAACCGGGCGTTTTATGGTTGCTATATCCACAGATTTTTGGATAATGACAGCCGACGCGCCCGTTGTATCGAGAAATTTCTGATAGCGGGAATTCGCGAGAAAAGTTATTGTTCCCTCGACTGCCTCTTCGATCTTCATGACGTTGACTATCTCGGTTTCCCCGTTCCCGACAAGTTCACCTTCTAGGAGCACAGCGATGTCACGGAGATTCATATGGCAATCAGTTTTACTTGACGTTAAGTTTGGCAAGTACTTTTGAGGTCAGGTCATATTTATCATTAGCATAGAGGAGAAGAATCTGACCGCTTTTATCGAACACATAGTCACAGTTCTCGGCGATTGCAACATCCTGGATAGCTTTGAACACTTTATCCTGAACAGGCTTCATCATCTCGGTCTGTTTCGCAAGCATCTCTCCATTCGGACCGAACTTTTGTGTGCGGAAATCGCTGACTTTTTTCTCAAGATCCATTAATTCCCGTTCGGCTGTCGCCCGGCTCTGGTCGCTCATGATCAGTTTACGCCGATCATATTCTTCAAACTTCTTCTGCCATTGTGACTGCATTTTGTTTAGTTCATCCTGCCACCCTGATACTATTTGGTCAAGCGTTTTCTGCGCATCCTGTGCTTCCGGAAGTTTCTTCATGATTGCTTCGCTATCGATGTAACCAATTTTCACCTGCGCGTGAACGAGTATCGGTAAGATACAGAATACACAGAGCATGGCAAGCCAAAAACTCGTAAGCCTATTGCTCGAGAGTACGGGAATGACCCGGGGAAAAGTCGCTTTCATTGTTACATCCTTCGAAAAATAGAATGATACACTGAAACTCAATAAAAATTACTTACCTCTTTTCATACGATCTAAAACTTTGTATGTGAGATCTAAGGTCGGTTCTGCATACAAAACCATCGAACCTTCAGGAGTCTTATCAAATACAAAAACCATTTTTTCTTCCTTTGCAACCGATTGAATCGCCTTCACAATCTTTTCGCGAACCGGAGCAAATATCTTTTCACGCTGCTGCGCAATTTCGCCGGTCTGACTGAATTTCACCTGCTGGAATTGTTTGATCTGTTCGGTCCTGCTCAACAAGCTTCTGTTCCTGTTCTTTTTTTGCCGCATCGGTCATCATCGCCTGCTTCTTTTGATAATCTTCGTATTTCGTTTGAAAATCTTTCTGCATTTTTTCCAGCGTATCCTGGACGGCCTGAACAATCGCATTAAGCTTCTTTTGCGCTTCCTGAGCCTCTGGCAATTCATTAAGAATTGTCTGAGAATTTACAAAGCCGGATTTTTGCTGTGAAAAAGTTTTTCCGCCGACTGCCACGAGGCAGATCAGCATACCAATGATTAACCAATGTGCTGTCTTCACGTTTCCCTCTTGTAAATTATGAATTGTGAATTTTGATTTGTGAATGTATAAATAGCGAAATATTTTGTAGCGAATTATGTGTTGTGATTATTGCGTGTAAAAAATTTTCCATGTGTCTTTTTTTGTATCTTTCATAGTCCCGGCTCTTCTAAACACTCACCATTCACAACTCACAATTCACAATTTCCCAGCCATCCAAACAGACTAGAATCCTCTTCCGAATTGGAAATGGAACTTCCAGCCATCCCGGTTGCCATCAGGAAGACCGTTCGTTCCACCGGAAGCATCGTCAAATCCGAATCCATAGTCAAAGCCGACCATCCCGATTGGATTGATCATGAGTCGCGCTCCGAAACCCGCCGAACGATAAAGCTGGAATGGATCGATTGATTGAAAATCTTTCCACACATTTCCCGCTTCGGCAAAAACAAGAAGGTAAATTGGAATCGGACTAAGCGAAACATTATACCTTATTTCGGCAGTGTACTTAACCATCGCCAACCCGCCAAGCTCTGCTCCGAGGCTGCTTCTCGGTCCGATAATTCGATCGTCATAACCGCGCAACGGTGTAGTGTTATAATACCCGAGACCCGTTCCACCCATATAAAATACTTCCGTCAGAGGAACAAATGCCTCGAGCGACGGTCGATTGATGATTCCCCAGTCCGTCGTGAGCGCGAATGCAAGTTTCTGGCTGTTGAACAGGGGTGTGTACCATGCCGTGCTGAATTGCGCTTTTTGATAATATGCACGGCCGGGAAGCGGTTTTCCGGAGATTTCGATATTCAAAGCAATGCTCGAGCCCGTTGTCGGGAAAATCGGATTATCGATGCTGTTGCGCTGAATGACCTGGCCGAGACTGAACTGACTATACTGGCCAGTCGAGTAGAGACCGAGCCCTTGAACAACATCGTATTGCTGAAAGCGGAATGTCCAGTCGCCGCGAAAATAATCATCGGGCCAGCGGAAACGACGACCAACTCGGAGCGAGGCACCCGTCATGCGATAGTCATATCCGTAATTCTGCCGTGTATCGAAGAGCGATACACCAAGTGTCGTCGGAACATCCATCAACCAGGGTTCGGTAAAGCTGATTGAGAATGTCCGGTACCGGCTTGCCTCGCCGAATTGCCAGTCGAAGTTGAGTGTTTGTCCCCCTCCACCTGCCAGCGGGTCGGAAAGCGAAAAATTATTAAATGTGATTCCGAATGAGCCCATCAGTCCCCAGGCCTGACTATATCCGATAGAAGTATTGAAGGTATCGCTTGATTTTTCCTCAACCTCATAAACAATGTCGACAGTTTTATCGTCAACCAATTTATAATCCGGCTTGATTTTCTCCGGATTGAAGTACTGGAGCTGTTGAAGCTGCCGGAAGCTTCGCATAATTGCCGCCTGGCTGAATTTGTCTCCCGGCCGTGTATACAACTCGCGTCGCACCACTTTGTCTTTGGTCTTGGTATTCCCCTGCACCTCGACATATCGGACGGTGAATTGGTTGCCTTCTACAAATCGGATGACGATATCAAGACTATCCTCCGCAGCACGCATCAGTTGAAGATCAGGACGAATCAGCAAATACCCGGCGTTGCGATATGCCGATAAGACATCTGTCTGTTCTTGATTTCCATAAAGGTTCTCTTGGAATTTCTCTCCGTTCAACACATCCCCCTTTTTCATGCCGATAATTTCGAGCAATGCTTCTTCCTTAAAAATCGTACTTCCCTCAAATACGATTGAACGGATATAATATTGCGGACCTTCATAGAGATTGACTTGCACTACAAGATTGTCGACATCTGGATCATAATATATTGAATCCGAGAGAATCTCCGCGTCGCGATATCCATTCTTTTTATAGTAGGTGATGATTAATTTCTTGTCGTCTTCGTATTTCTTCTTATCCAGTCTTGCACTGTTCCAGAATTTCCACCATGTCCTCTCGGATGTTTCTTTCATTTCCCCTTTCAACGTACTTGCGCTGACCGTTGTATTCCCCGTAAATCGGATTTCACCGACACGCAGCTGGCGACCTTCGTCAATCGTAAACCGGAGGATGCTTCGTTTATTAGCATTCGCATCGGGGGCTTCAGTCAAAGTTGGAACAATCGATACCTGGAGATATCCTTCTTCTTCATAGGCTTTTTTCATAGCCTTGACGATACGGTTGATCTCCGATGGTGTCAGGAGCTGTCCTTTGATCACAGTGACCTTCTTGTTCAGGTCGTCCGCGTTGAGCTCATCATTACCAACGTAGTCTATCCGTTCGAGGCGTGGATATTCCTTCACTTTAATAACAAGGAAAATACCTGCACTCACCCTATTTTCGATAGCGATCTGGATATCGGAGAAAATTCTCAACCGCCAGAGAGCCTGAATTGCTCGCGTTGTTTGATCCCCGGGTATTGTAAGATCGTCGCCGATTTTCAATCCCGAATTCCCGATAATCGCGGCAGGCTCCGCGCTCGAATTGCCTTCGACCGAAATCCCCAGAATCTTATATACCTCGGGTTGTTTTGGCTGAGCAATGAGTCGGTACGGGACTACCAGACTTGCAACCAGAAATATGAGGAGGATTTTAGACACGTACGGCACGTTTGGCTAGCCTTTCGACTTTCGAAATTCCTGAAGATCGATGTTGGGTGAGTTGTTCGCTCACAAGGCCGAACCGCCGTTCCCGCTGTTGATAATCGCGGATAGCATCATACAGATGTGCACGACGGAATTCAGGCCAATAACACCGGGTTATATGAATTTCGGTATATGCAAGTTCCCAGAGTAAAAAATTGCTTAAACGGAATTCGCCACTGGTACGGATTAAAAGATCAGGATCGGGAATATCGTGTGTCGTCAGATACGAAGAAATGACCTTTTCTGTTACGTCGTTGCTGCGTATTTCATAGTGCTCAACGGCACGAGCAATTCTTCGAATGGCGTTCACAATATCCCACCGGCCGCTGTAACTGAGTGCAAGGACAAGCATCAGACCCGTATTCTTCTTTGTTTTTTCAACCGAAAATAGGAGTTCTTCCTGCACATCTTTTGGCAACGATGCTGTATCGCCAACCGTCCGGAGGCGCACGTTATTCGCGAGTAACCGGTCTGTTTCATCACGCAGCGACTTGACAAGAAGCCGCATTAAAACCGAGACTTCATTCTTCGGACGCTTCCAGTTTTCAGTCGAAAATGCAAACAGAGTAAGGTATTTAATTCCCAGCTGTCCGCATACCTCAACGATATCGCGGACAGAATTTACTCCTTCGCGGTGACCGGCAACACGGGGAAGTCCCCGCTCCTTTGCCCATCGGCCATTCCCGTCCATGATAATTGCTATATGGTTTGGGATGGCACCCTTTTCCTTTAGATTATCTTGAAAAGCTTTATCTGCAGGTGTCGGTGCGTTATACTTCTTCCCCACGCGTACCCCATAAAGAGATCAATAAAACATAAAAAGTGTTCATAAATGTAAGTTTTTTGGTATGGAAAGTCAAGGTATTTTGACTTTCCCTATTAATTATGATATATTTCTCAGAGTAAAAGTTACATTTAGTCGAAGTGATGGAATATTTTGAAAATGAAAGGATATCGCTGATGCTCAAAGGCGGAATGCAGGGAATGATGAAGCAAGTCCAGCAGATGCAAGAACGAATTGCACAGGTTCAGGCCGAACTCGGTTCAAAGACTATCGTGGCCGAAGCTGGAGGCGGCATGGTCAAAGTGACAGCGTCGGGAAAACAGCAGATTGTCAAGATAGAAATTGAAAAAGAGGTAATCAAACCTGAAGAAAAAGAGATGCTGGAAGATCTTATCGTGGCGGGAGTTAATAAAGCGCTCGATGACGCCGCTGCATTAGCAAATGCTGAAATGCAAAAAGCAACGGCTGGAATGATTCCGAACATCCCCGGATTGAATATTCCTGGTTTGTAAAATGCTTTTTACAAGTGAATCCGTCGAACAACTAATCGAACAACTCGGGCAGCTCCCCGGCGTAGGCCGAAAAACGGCGCAACGATTTGCCCTCTACATTCTCAAACAATCCCGGGAGGATGTCGTCGCTCTTGCCCGGTCACTGGTCGATGTTAAAGATAAGGTAAGATATTGCTCGACCTGTTCGAATATTACAGAGATCGATCCGTGTGTTATTTGCTCGAGTCAGAAACGTGAACGATCTATCATCTGTGTCGTTGAAGAACCCAGCGACGTCATAGCAATAGAAAAAACGAATGAATTCCGCGGGTTATATCATGTGCTCGGAGGAGCCCTTTCACCGCTTGATGGGATTGGTCCGGAAGATTTAAAAATTAAAGAATTACTGAATCGTATCACGGGTGAGATAACAGAGGTCATCCTGGCAATGAATCCAAATACCGAAGGAGAGGCGACAACAATTTACCTGTCGCGACTCATAAAACCGCTGGGTATTAAGGTTTCGCGTATTGCCCGGGGTCTTCCGATCGGGAGCGATCTTGAATTTGCCGACGAGGCAACCCTGTCACGAGCGTTGGAGGGGCGAATATCATTGTGAACATACGGCTAGGCGCTCTTTGGTTTATCAGGAAACCCGGGTGGATCGTTAGTGTATGTATCGGTGGGTTTTTTATTTTTCAGGGGTGCAATATACTTAATACTCGGACGCCGGAAAAACCATCGGAGTCCAGTTCGTCGTTTGTTCCACCGACGTTGCCGAGTATTGTAATCGATAACCTCATGAACGCAATCCGTGAACGCAACACTGAAAACTATATCAATTGTTTTGTCGACTCAACATTCTCGAATTATAGTTTTTCATTTCAGGCGGCCCAGAGTGCCCAAACCGCTTACAGTGCTATTTTTCATGATTGGAATCTTACATCGGAGCGGACGTATTTCGAGAACCTGTGCTCCAGAATCCCAACGGGGGAGGAATCGGCGCTGATCCTAACCGATGCCCAATTAAGCATCCAGTCCGATTCTGCCGTATACACTGCAACATATAAGCTGATCATTCCACACACGGTACAGGATATTAAGACGCAGGCACAGGGCACACTTCTGTTTTTACTTTCAGTCGATCGAAATAACAATTGGGCCATTCACCGATGGATCGACAATGCAACAGGGAACGATTTTAGCTGGAGCGACCTGAAAGCGCGGTTTAGCTCATGATTGTGCATCGGATTCTTATTATAATATTTTTTGTCGCCAGCCTCACCGCGGGGTGTGCGAATCCATTTGCACCGGAGCTGGATACATCGACTGAAGTTTCGAACTCGATTCTGGGCGATCAACGAACCCTCGAAGGAGTCTTCCGCAATTTTCAATACGCATACACATTTAAAGATTCAACAATATACGGACAGCTCCTCGATCAGAATTTTGCGTTTGTCTATCGTGATTATGACAACGGCATTGATATCAGCTGGGGACGGGATGAGGATATGCGCACGACATACGGACTATTTATGAATGCACAAAACCTCGACCTGATCTGGAACAACACGGTTTCATTTTCCGGCGATTCATTGAACATAAACGTTACCCGGAGTTTTTCAATGACCGTAACATTCAATCCTAGCGATATTATACGTGTGAACGGATACGCGAATTTCAATGTCACCCGGCTGACACAGCAGAGCATCTGGAAAATTGCGCGCTGGAGAGACGAATCGAATTTTTAGGAAAGCCAAGAGATTTATGATCGATGATCTTTGATTTATGAGTGGCGTCGGCTGTCTCTTTTCTATAATCGGATGATCGAATACTACCGGCCGAAAAAATCTTTGTACTTTATTAAACTCATAAATCAACAATCCGCCTCCATCCACCGGTGTTGGACTTCGGCGGACAGGTCATACATCAGAAATATTTATAGTTTTTTTTCAAACTTATTATGCCAAAGAGACTTACGATAGCATTTCAGGGCGAACACGGAGCCTTCAGCGAAGAGGCGGCATCCGCATACTGTGCATCGCTCAATCATACGCCGGCGGCTGTGTCCAGACCCTATGCTTCGTTCGCAAAAGTCTTTGACGCCGTTCACAAAAAAGAAGTGAATGCCGGTATTATACCGATCGAAAATTCACTTTTTGGCAGCGTTCACGAGAACTATGATCTTCTCGACCGGTACCCGCTCAATATTATAGGAGAAGTGAAGCTTCGGGTAAGTCACATGTTGATGGCAATACCCGGAGTGAAGCTCAGTGACATCCGGCATGTGTATTCCCATCCGCAGGCGTTAGGTCAGTGCGACCAATATCTCCAGACACTGCATAATGTGGAAATCGTCGCCGTCTATGATACTGCAGGTTCGGCAAAAATGATCAGCGAGCAGCGGATGCGAAACGCCGCGGCAATTGCCAGCGCCACAGCCGCACAGTTATATGGATTGCACATTCTGAAACGCGGGATCGAAAGCAACCACCATAATTACACACGCTTCCTCGTATTATCCCGTCGACCGATCTCTGTGAAGAACAATGCGAAGACGTCAATCATTTTTTCGCTTAAGAGTATTCCGGGGGCACTCTTCAAGGCGTTGAGCGTTTTCGCACTCCGGAACATCGATCTCGAAAAAATAGAGTCACGGCCAATAATGGGAAAGCCATGGGAATATCTTTTCTATCTCGATTTCAGCGGAAGCATTGCAGAAAAAAACTGCCGGCATGCCCTTGAAGCACTTGGTGACGTGACATCGCATCTTCGAATCCTCGGTTCATATACCAAAGTATAGGAGTGTCCTGTGAGCACAGCATATATTTTGCGGGAAGGGTTTTCCGGATTCCAGAGAGCAAAACTGTCGATGACAATTTCTATCATCACGATCTGTATCGCTCTCATTCTCCTGGCAATCTTCGCCATAGTCACATCGAATGCAAACCGACTCATCGATTCCATACGCAACCGGGTGGAACTGGAAGTCTTTCTTGAAGAGCCCGTTACACAAGCGGTGATCGATTCGTTGAGGATGCAGATTCAACAGGTGAAAGGGATCGACACACTCCGCTTCGTATCTAAAGAAGAAGCAGCACGCGTTTTCAAACAGGAATTCGGAGAGGATATTACAAGCGTGCTTAATTTCAATCCCCTTCCTCCCTCGTTTAAGATATCCCTTAAGAACGGGTACAAGACGACAGTCCATGTCGAGGCCATAAGTAAAAGAATCAGTGCCATCCCCGGCATTACCGATATCATTTATCGGAAAAGCCTGCTCGAATTTCTTGATAAGCGGACAAAGACAGTCTTCCTTATTACACTCTCGCTCGGTCTCATCATAAGTCTGTCCGCCATCATGCTTGTGTCGAACACCATCCGCCTGGCAATCTACTCGAAACGGGCGATCATCGAGACAATGAAGCTCGTCGGCGCCACCCGCAGTTTCATCCGGACCCCGTTTATCATCGAAGGAATCATCCAGGGATTCATCGGAGGTGTTGTTGCTACCGGGATTGTATTCGGATTGGTGCTCTTTGCGCAGAAACAACTTACCGCCGAACTTGCCGATATCCTCATTGTCGATCCGATGCTCTACGCTTTGATCGCCGCAGCAGGAATATTCCTCGGGATGATCGGAAGCATGATATCGATAAGAAGATTTTTGAGCAAGTCTTTTGCGGGATAAAAAAAGGACTAGCCGGACAGAGTCTTTAAAGAAATTCACTCAACGATAAAACTTCTCATCACCATTGAGGCATTCTAATAAGCTTCGGTTATAAACCTTACTTGTTACGATCGTATCAAACTCGATAATCCGTGGGTAAGAGATTTACGTGGATCGCAATTTGCAATCAACTAATCCTTTGATTTTCTAAAGCATTCTACCCAGTTACAACACTACTTATTCAAGATAAGTTTTCTGATTTGAATATTGTTCCCAGTCTGCATCCGACAAAAATATACTCCGCTGGAAAATCCTTCAGCGGACGACTGAACCTCATGTTCTCCGGCGGTAAGTTCTCTCGACATCAAGGATGCAATTTTCTGTCCAAGAATGTCATATACATCGAGCGAGACAAATGAAGATCGATCGATCCGGAAACGAATCGTCGTACAGGGATTAAACGGATTGGGATAATTTTGCAGAAGCGTCATACTCTCGGGTTCCTGCAAATTCCTGGAAGACACGGAAGTCGGAATCTCGAATGTCGAGTAGAACTTCAGATCTTTAAGATATCCCTTGTAAGTTTTTCCGGTCCCAAGATCAGTGGACATAAAAACACGGTCGTATGTACTAGACCCGTGGATGGCAGTAAAATTTGCACTGCATGCGAGTACTCCATCGATCGATAAATTGGCCATTCCCACACTGCTGTCATAATTGAGAGTCGCAGTGTGCCATGTATTGGTGGTATAGTGAACTGTGCAAGGATGGAAAAAGCCATTATTATAATAAAGTGCTACGGTTGAATCTGTCATCAGATAAAAACCTACCCATCGATAATCACCACCTCCAATGAGAACAGGCCGATTCGGGCCTGTGGGGAAGTCGGTCACTTTAAACATCACGGTCAGAGAGAAGGATTTATAGATAGTATCAGGAAGGATTGGGGTTTGAAGATTGGAACCACCGTAAATCCCGTTACAATACACACCCCCCTCCTGGTAAGGGACGTTCGTTAATGTCACGGGGCCAAGATTCCCTGTCGTGTCATTTGGATTTGAGTTCAACGGATAATATGCAATGAGTCCGGCTTGAGCCAGGGACAATTCGGATAGCAACACAAAGGCGAGAATATAATGAAATGTTCTCATGATAGTAACTCCTGTATTATGTCGGATGATAATTCATCAATATTTCCTGAAGAGTAATAGGAGCTGACTTTCTCTGGTAGTCGTGTGAGTTGATCGCGAGAGAATAGTACTCAAATGATATTTGAAAAGCCATAATGTCCTGCCGGGTTTTTTATGCAGCGACTCGACGTCAAATTGTAAGTTGATATCCGATATATCCTGTGAAAGTGCCTGTCCCGATAAAATTATGACCGAGCGAGAAGAGAAGATGGTTAGTCTCATCCAAATTAATGAACCCACCGAGGTTGCACCCGGCATCCGAATTCCCATCCGTCATATCGGATGTATGAAAGAATAATTCGCCGCCCAGCGTAACCATTTTTGAAAAATCGTACTGAAGTTCCCAGCCGATGAAAAAATAGTTCTTATTCCCTTCTCCGGGATTGTACCAGAAGCCCCCTCCCCCGTAGGTCGTAAAACTTCCCCAACTTTTTTGCATCCAGAGCGGTAAAAATATCTGAGCCTGGCCGGTACCGAGGTTTTGCTCATTGCTTGCCGTGGGAATTTCAATCAAGGGAAAGATCCCTATCTGCGGCCGATCATTTGTCTCTTCAATAAACCGGTACTTTATTCCGAACTCGGTATTCGAGAAGCCGTAGGTAGAGATACCTTCAGAATTAACAAAGCCCATGGGAAGAATGAGATGGAGTTGGATATCCCGTAGCGCGCCGTAATTGATCTCGATATACGGCAGCGTTGCACTGATTTCTCCACTGCTAAAAAATTGCGTCGAGGAAAAATACAACTCCCAGTGAAGGTAATCGACTGGCTGCGGATCATCGGTGATGAACGGAGGGCCCGCCAATGCTGCGGCCTGCACAATAAGAAAAATTACCAGCGCTCGGGCGATTGCTTGATGCTTCGGTAAGGCCATTGAAATATCTCCTTATTAAATATAACATGGAGATATGAGATCAAAGTTTCCCGGTCGTACATTGATCTTCTGAACCAATTTCCATTAAGACATATTTATTTTTGCACTACAATAGAATAGTTATTCTTGATAATCGGCTTATCAAGAACTTTGAATCCGCATCCTTCCACAATAGAAATCTCTTCCCCGAACTTTTCTTTTGTAATGTGTCCTGCAGGTTCAGAGATGAAGAGAAGACCTTGCTGTTTAAGTGCACTATAGACTTCCGAGAGCGGGAGTTTGATGTCGGGCATTTCATGAAGGACGGCAAAAATGAGGGCAAAGTCCACTTTATCGGCAAGATCATCAATGCCGAGCGTTAGACTTGAACAAAGACGAATCTCGATTATCTGGGAGAGTTCGGCTTTTTCGGCTCTCCTCCGGAGCGAACGAATCATTTTATCCTGAAGATCGACTGCAATGACTCTGCCTTCATCCCCCACGAAGCGGGCCATCGGTAATGTAAAAAAGCCCATCGCACTGCCTATATCGAGTATCGTTTGTCCCTTTTCTATGTAAGGCCCTATAATTGTTTCCGGTTTGTACATCAACCGTCTTAAGGGACTCGCTAAGAAATATCCTAAGTACCATGGACAGATCCGTTCACTCATATTTTCCTCATTTCACAATTTTATGGTAAAACTCTGTATCCTTAAAGTAGGGGCAATCTCTTTTTCACCCTTGCTCAACCTCAACCCTTGTCCTGTACTAAAGTACTGCTTCGCTGAGCGAGTCCCGATGTTCTCATGTTCCGTTTTTTCCCGTCTCACGTTCCCGTGTTCTTTACGGCCCCACGTCTTATGTGGGGTCCAGTGAGATTTACGCCCCACGTTTCACAGTGGGGATACCGGGACGAGTCGAAGGATTAATCTTGACCTTCTAAAAGATCTGTCCAAAATTAAAATAAAATCCTGTTGTTTCTTTACCAAAACCGACATCGAGCCGGACGACAAACGTATCGAAGTAGAATCTCAATCCTGCCGTTGGATTCATCACCCAGCGCGCGAAACCAATCTTCGACAACGAACTCCATACATTCCCTCCATCAAGACCGATCACGCCTCCGAAGCGCCAATAAATCGGAAAGCGCAGCTCCGCGTTATATACCGCAGAGGTTCTATCGAGGTATCGATCTTGCGGTGATCCTCGCAAATTATTGTTGCCGCCGATCGACATGAGCACCTGGACTGGTAAATCTTCACCTGCGAGTCCCTGCACACCGCAACGCAATGCAAGGATCGTTTTCGGATAGAAGAGTACCGAGTAATGTTGAAACCATCCGGCAAACCGTGCAAATGCTACATTGCTCAATCCGCACCTCGGAGCCCACTCTGCTTCTCCTTGCAGTACCAGTCCTCGCGACGGATTGATAAAACTGTTGCGCGTGTCGTACCTGAATGTCGCGAAGAGAGACGAAAAGTTCACCCGTGATGCGTTGGATTCCGGCTGAAGAACAATGAGCTTGCTATCTTCAGAGAAATTGAAATTCCTGACCGTTTTATATCTGGCGCCGATCTGTCCAACAACATGAGGCGAAAAACCTCTGCTAAGCGTCAGGTTTATATCAAGCGGCTCTTTTGTATAATATTCTCTATCGTTAAAACTTGAACCGTTGCCGATGCCAAAGTAACTATTCTTGATCCACTTATCGTAGTCAACCACAAGGTCCAGGGCAAACGGATAGATTTTACCCTGACGTAGTTCGAAATCCGGTATCGAGAACACAAAACGATACCACCGCTCGCCTTTGGTGCTGTTGAAAGCCGTGACGTTCGAACGATTCATTTGAATGCAGCTGGTTACGGAAGACTGCTTTCGCGCCGTACCCCAATCCGACGTCCGTATCATAACTCAGGATGGGGAGCGGTTCGATGATCGATTCACTCTGAATAGAAAGCGTATCCGACTCTTTCAAAGAAGTTTGCAGATAATGAGTCAGATCAATCTCTGCAAGGACTCCATAATGATCGGAAGCGTGGAGGCCGTTCACTAATGAATCGAGAACAATACGGCACTCGGAAACATCGTTTTGAGTGAATTGCCGACTGAGAAAGATATAATCGATGCGGCGGGGATGCTCATCATACAACGCCGACAGGCAGCCGTATCCATCAAGCGTATCTCCCTGGGCATCGACCACCTGTGTTGAAAACAATATATTTTCATTTGTCCTGGGATCCCATGTGGGCCGGGAAGATGACGCCGATGTAGAGTATATATCAAGATATCCGGTTGTCCCAATTACCATATCGATTTCAGGCGACTGAGGCTCGGCGTTAAAATCGCCGGCCATCACCACTCCATGACTCTCGGTGAGCGGACCGAGATGCTCGATCAGTTGTGTGACTTCTCTTTTCCTTCTCTGGTTATTTTTCTCCCACATCCTGAGAGCATCCGCATATTTATTTTTCGATATTCCGATTATTTGGGCGCGCTGCCCGAATTCCTGTTCAAGCAACGTATCCTGCGGTATCGCAGCAATAAGGTGAGGATTCACGACCATAATTGGAGTCCGATCAACCGTGATTTTCCCGACGAGAGCAAAAATCGATTGATCGAAGTGAACGGTGATGGCGTCGCCGTAGATTCCCGGCGCACCGGAGAGCTTCCAAACGTCGAACAGTTCGAGAGCGAGAGAGCGCCGGGCAAGAATGGCAATTCCCTCTTTGAGATTCGTCGGGAGACCTATCGGTCCCAGCTTGATGCCGGCATTGCATACAAGATGGATTTCATCGAATGAAAGGGAATCGGCCAGCCGAGCCGCGTACGTCCCGACGGGATTTGCCTCCTGGAGGAAGATAACATCCGGATCAAGCTGCCGTATCTGCACAAGGAGTGCCTGAAAGCGGAGCTCGCGCCGATCGTCCTGTTCATAATCGCCACAGCGAATATTTCCGATATAATCGAGCCCGCTCCAGACGTTGATGGTGAGAACACGCAGATGTGAAACTGGTGCTGAATCCAGCCGCCCGGCTATGACAAGCATGAGCACACACACAATGCATCTGATTGTAAACATTATAAATAGAATCTCCAAAAATTTTGGGTATTGACGTTGGTCGAAATGAAAATTCGCGTTGCCTATTTTGTCGAATTGGAAATTCGACCTACATGCGTTTTAAATATGTCCAAGGCCATTCTTCCCACGATTTAACCAATCCTGCCTGAACAGGATTATAAATTACATATTCAACTATCCGTGATAAATCCGCATCATCGCGTACGACATGATCGTAGCTTTCGTGCTGCCAGAATGCACCGTGCCGATTAAGTTCGATGTTTGCTTTATGTGCCGTATGTCTCTTTATTGATTGCAGAATACGTAACAGTGATGTGTTGTTGGTCGAAATTTCATTTCGACCTACATCTATTACCACATGGACATGGTTTGGCATTATGCAAAAGCATAGTAAATCGTATCTGTCTTTATCATAGAAATGAAGTGCATTCTGGACAATGCATGCAATCTCCAGTTCTCTAAGCCAGAGAGGGCCATGGGAACCTCTATCGAGTAATCCATCAAAACGTGAAAAATATTCATTATTAAACTCATGCCATTCGTCTGATCGGTTTTTCCTATTACCAATGTTTTCAATCCTTCGTTTTGTCAGTTGTCGATCAATACGCATTTTTTCGATCACCTCCGCAGGCAGTGATCCTGCCAATCGAAACGTCACAAAGAATGTCGCATCCGATGGTTGATAATGTGGAAGGTGACGACGGTAAAATGTTTTGTTCTCCATTATGCAATCAAGGAATAAACAAACCTATCTGCTTATGTTGTTGGTCGAAATTTGGTTCGGCCCTGCTCACCACGGGTCATTTCGACCTCCATGAACGGTCGAATTGGCTTGCGGTGAGCCCCTCGGCACGCTCCGGGCAAGCCTGTTTACCGCGAGTCTTGGGTCGAGTTTGTCGAGACCTCATCGAGCGGTCGAACCGAAATTCGTGTTGCCGATTTTGTTGAATTGGAAATTCGATCTACAGTGTCTCGTCGTAATTTTTTATCTTTTCCAATACAGCCGCCTCGGCATCGTTGTACATTTCCTGGATGAAATCATCGTGAAAATTGAATGTCCGGTCTTCGAACTTCATTGAATCGATCCGATCAAACAACAGCTGTTTGGCATTCTCGATGTCTTTTCCATATATGTGATACGAATCAGCATGCCAGTTCATTCTGCCGAGTTCTATTTTTTTGCCGGTTTTTTCGGAAATGCCGGCCGCAATGACGTTTTTATTGAAATTAATAAAACCGAACATGTTCATAAAGCTCGCCCCCCAGGAATCATTGCTTCTGAATCGAACATTGCAATTAAGCCACCATACGCCATCCTCATCTTCAATAATTCTGTACCAGAGGGATTGTAAACATGGCGGATCAAAACAATCGATATCTAAATTCGGCATCCAGGTTATCATCTGGGCTTGCCGGGTAAAAGGTTGTTTACTTAGCTTCTCGATCACGGCGTTTATTTGATTAATTGAAAAGAAACCGGCCTGTTGCGATTTTCCATCGACAAGTTCCCTCCATGCACCATAGGCAGAAAGTCTTCCATGATACGTATATTCCCACCGTGTATCCTTCGGATCGTTGACATTCTTTACCCAGTGGTCTTTCAATCCCATCAGCTCCATCACATATTCTTTCAAGTCATCTATTCCACCGGGAAAGGCCCGATGGATCATCGGATCACTAAAGGGTTCTAAAATTGTTATGTTCATGGTAGAATCAATACTCAAAGGATCGCCCGGCTTGTCATACTGTGTTCGAATACTGATACCGTTTTGATAAAGTGCGACAAGTGCCTTTTCGTACGCCTCGGCCAGAGTAGTTCCGGTGACGGTCAGGACTGGTATATTTTTTTGCATGGTATTACTCCCCATCAATTGATATGGTAATTCCTCTACGAAATGTAGAAAAAAAAACTTCTATTGCAAACGCTCAAATGATATAACGCGGAGTTATCGTACAAAGCATTACTTTACAAACTTATATCCCACCGTGTGGATTGTGAGAAGATGTTTTGGATTAGCCGGATCCGTCTCGATTTTTTTTCGTATGGAGAGAATATAATTATCGACCGTACGCGTGGTGGGAGTAACTTCATACCCCCATACATCGTCGAGGAGCTGACTCCTGGAAATCACCTCCCCTTCCCGCTCGACGAAATACCGAAGAAGCTGGAATTCTTTTGCCCGCATCGAGATTGTCTTCTTTCCTTTGCAGACCTCCTGCTGCTTGAAATTCACGTAGAGATCGCCGATCGTAGTCTCCTCGATCTTCGAATGGATTTCCGTCTGACGGCGCAGTAGCGCGTGGACACGTGCGATAAGCTCACGAACACCGAATGGCTTGGTCATATAATCGTCGGCCCCGATCTCGAGTCCGATTACTTTATCGACCTCTTCTCCCTTTGCCGTCAGCATCAGTATGGGAGATGCGATGTTGTTGTTCCGGAGATTCTTGCAAATCTCAAACCCATCCATTGAAGGAAGCATGACGTTGAGAATGATCAGATCGAACTTCTTCTGCCGTGCGATTTTATATCCTGCTTCGCCGTCCGAAGCGGTCGTGATGTCGAACCGCTCTGTTTTTAAGGTATCAATAAGCAGCCGCAGGATGGATGCGTCGTCTTCAACAATGAGGATGCGTTTCATGGTTTCCCCTTCTGGTGTCCGGCAAATCGTGAAAAAAGAATAATGAATCTGCTCCCCTTGCCGGGAGCACTCTCGACAGTGATGGTTGCATGATGGGCATCGACGATGTGCCTAACGATGGCAAGGCCGAGTCCGGCTCCGCCCGTTCCCCGGGTTTTACCTTCGCGAACCTGATAAAACGGCTCGAAGATGCTAGTTTGTGCCGATTCCGGAATACCGACACCATTATCGGCTACTATCATTGTCAGTTGATTCGCTTTTTCGGTAAGTGTAATGGATACTTCTTTCGGCGGTACAGAATACTTCAACGCGTTGGAAATAAGATTGATCAATACTTGCTGCAGTGCATCGGCATCGCCTTCAATCGGATTAAGCGTGCGCGGCAGCCGCAGCTTAAGTGTTCCCTTTTCTTTCCGGACCTCATATTTCATCATTGCAGCGGCCTGCCGGACAACCCTTTCCAGACGTAAGGGCTTGAACGTATACGACCTAGAGCCCCGCTCGATTTTTGAGAAATCCAGTACATTACCGATCAGGCGTGAAAGCCGGTTGCTTTCGCCTTCGATGATGCGAAGATATTCCGACTGTTTCCGCCGTTTGCGTACCGTCCCGCTCCGGAGCGCCTCGGCTCCAAGCCGGATGGAGGTGAGCGGATTACGCAGTTCATGCGAGACGCTTGAGACAAAAAACGATTTCATATCGCTCAATTCCTGAAGGACTTTCTTTTCCTGTTCCTTCCGAAAGATCTGTTCCTGCAGCAGCAGGCGGCCGAGCACTTCGGATGCCTGTGAACAGACGGCCACAATGAGATCGACTTCTTCCTCGCTGAACCGCTCGCCGCGCGTACGCGGATTCAGGCATACAACACCGAGGAGTTCTCCCGATTCCGTCGCCAGCGGTCCGCAGAGTGAAAACCCGAGAGCCTGTAGCAGCCGTGCACAGGATTTTTTTTCTTCAGATTCCCCGGCATAATCCATTATACACGGCTTTGCAGCAAGATATCGTGCCTCTTCATTGCTTAGATCAAACCGTCTGGTCCGGATCTCCCCTTTTGAGATCTGGAAGAGAAGACCGCCATTATGATAACGATACACTGCAATGCCTTCCGCAGGAATAACTTCCGGGAGTCTCGTTATCAGACGCTGATACAGAATACTGCTTGTCAGAGAATTTCTGATTTCCTCCGTAATCGATAGGAGTGCACTCCGGAACGACGCTCTCGCTGCAAAAAATCGCTGATCCATCAGGTGCTGAATTGCCTTCCGTAGCGGAGCAGCGAAGAGTGCAACAATGAATGTAATGAGCACGACGAGCACATACACTCCGAAGTCCTCTTTACTCTGTACGAGTGACACAAGAAGAAGAGCGATCAAAAACGCGACGATAATGATAAACGTGCTGAAGATGGCGTACATGACCGTGCGGTTGATGATAAAGTCGATATCGAGCATCCGATACCGGATGAACGAGATCGCAAACGAGAAAGGAATAGCGAGGAAAAATATTGTGGCATACTCTTCGGATATGATCTGGCTCTCTCCAAAAAGCTGGGGGAGAACGCACAGCACAATAAACGGGAGCAGGCCGACGGAGAATCCCCAGATGATCCACTTGAGGCGGGAACATTCTTCAGTAGTCTTCGCATGCCGGTACGAAAGAACAATATTAATGATGCCGAGTACGGCGTAAAGAATAAGAATGATATGGAAAATATCAAATGATGTCTGGAAATTGCTGTAGTCTATAATCGACATAGTACGAAGAGCTCGGAGATGAAAAATTGTCATGAGGGCGGTGACCGCTACCGCCGGTGTAAAGGTCAGCAGAGCTTTGACTGTAAACGAACCCGGCTTGGGCGTCGGGTAGAGTGTCGTAAATAACAAGAAAAACGATATGCAGGCCGGATATGAAACAAAAAAAGTAATGCGTGAGAGTATTGTCTCCAACGCAGCGGAGTCGGCTTTTCCCAAGGTGATCATCGCATTCACTGCGAACGCTATCAAACCCCAATGAATGACTCTTCCGGTGCGGTCGTAAGGGCGACTCAGAAGCACGAAAATGCCGATCAACCAGATTGTGCACCCCATGAAAAATGTAATCGCAACAAACCTGACCGGTATAACGGCGGGAATCATGCGGGCTGTTACTTCACGAACCTGACCTTCCCGTTCAATAGTAAATTGAACGTCCTTGCCGACCGACGAAAGGTCGCTCATGAATTCGATAGCGCCCAGCATTGTAACCGGAAATCCGTCCCACTCAAGAAGAATATCTCCTTTATGTAAATCCGCAGCAGAGCGGACGTTGAGAATACTACGAACGGTGACGCGATTATTTCGGAACCCTGCATCGAACGGCGGCTGAGCCCGGTTTAAAAAAGAAGGAAGATGGATAAAACATAATCCGAGAAGGATAATATCAAAGACAACGATCGACCAGACCCAGGCCGGCTGGCGTCCCGACAGCGTTGAGCGCAGCTTACGGAGTATAGAGGGAAGATTAAATTCACGTTCCATGACACCGCCTCACAATCAGTGAAAAGGGGAGTCTGATGAACATAGTAAAAGCATAGTACGAAAGGAAAACGCAAGAGTCAATACATTGTCATGATCACTTCATCGTCGAAACATGATTTTTCTGGCTGTAGACGCATCATCCCAACCGACGCTTTCTTCTCATCGGTCGCAGTTTTAATCGATCTTTATGCCGTCGCTTGTTTTGTCTTTCCCACATGCAACCACGATGGGAACCACCAGTTTGCTCGCCCCATCAGACTCATGAAAATCGGTACAAGCACGACACGGATGAGCGTCGCGTCAAGAGCAACCGCAAATGCAAGTCCGAGCCCGAACTCGCGCGTCGCAGTGAGCCGCGTGAATCCGAACGACCCGAACAACACAACCATGATGAGGGCAGCACTCGTAATAAGTCCGCCGGTTCGCGCCAATCCGTTTGCAACCGCCTCACGGTTGTCGCCGGTGCGCTCGTACTCCTCACGGATGTGGCTCAACAGGAACACCTCGTAATCCATCGACAAACCAAACAATATTGTAAAGAGTATCAGGACGATAAACGAATTGAGACCTCCCGGCGGATCCAGTCCGATCAGGCCAGCGCCGATGCCATCCTGAAACAGATACACCAGAAACCCATACGACGCGAGCACAGAGATCAGGTTCATCGCGATTGCCTTGAGAGGAATAGCGACTGAGCGGAACACGAACGCAAGCACCAGAAACGTGATGACCAGTACTACCGGAACGACCCGTGTAAGACTCCCGAACAGTTCGTCATCGAAATCGAGGATGCTCGCGCTGAAGCCGCCGATGCGGACCTCGAGTCCTGCATTGCGAGCTTCCGTCCACGATGATGAACGAAGCTCATAGACCATCGCCATTACTTCCTTCGTCTCCGGCGCCGAGTGTGGAACAACCACAACGAGTGCGGTGCGGCCGTCGGACGACAACACGTTTGCCGCTTCCTGCCGAAATAGCGGCTGGAGGTCTGAACTCGCGTGGATGGTCGTACGCGCCGGTCCCGAGAAGAGCCAGCAGTGATGGAAAACCTCCGATTGTTGCGACGCGTGGGTCAAGTGCGAGCCGTGTACTAAGGGACATGATCGCCGTCTCGTGATCGGGGGACCAGAGTGTCTCTCCTTCACGGCAGGTGACAAAAATCCCGATCGGTCCCATCCACCCTGCCGAAAAATTGCGCTCCAGAAGTTCATATCCTTGCCGTGCTTCCATGCCCGGCGAAAGATCGCGAGCACCCATGTTCCACGGCGCAAGCCGGCGAACCGGGACAATCAGCGCGGCAATCACGACGAGCGTCGGGAGGAGATAACGCATCGGCCTTGCCATCGCCGTGTGCGCCCATCGCGACCAAATGTTCTCGGTTCGCGTTTCAAGTTTGGGACGGCGGGGCCAGTTCACCCGCTCGCCAATCAACAGCAGTACAGCCGGAAGCAACGTGAGCGTCGCGAACACCGCAGTGACCACCACGGTGACTCCGCCAATTGCGAGCGTGTGCAGAAATCGGATGTTTACCATGAACAGCGCAAGGAATCCGATGCAAACCGCCAGGCCGGACACAATCACAACATGGCCCGCTTCCACAGACGCAATCTCCACAGCGTCTCGGAACGGCACTGCCCGCGCGAGTTCCTGGCGGCAACGGTTCACAAGAAAAAGCGCATAGTCGACGCCTACTCCAAGACCGACCATCGTCACCGCGTTTTCCGCGAACACGCTGACCGGCATGAATGCACTGAGCGCATACAGCATGGCGAGCGTCACCGCCGTAGCGCCGAGAGATAGCAACAACGGCAGGCCCGCAGCGATGGGTGCACCGAATACAATAAAGAGAATGACAAGGGTGAGCGGAATGCCAAGACGTTCTGCATTCAATAAATCGTCCGATGAATTGACATCGAGGTCGTGAAACATGGAGACCATACCGGTCAGCTTCACATCAAACTTGTTGTCCAACCCCGCGCCTGCAGCGACTGAACGGATCCGGCTGACGTTCGTTTCCGCATCGAAAAATGTTTCCGCCGGTGGCGTCACGAGAAGGAGTGCCGAATGACCGTCGCGTCCGACAAGACGAGTGTCGCCTGTGTTCCAGAAATGTTTCACACTGTGCATTCCGGCGGAATCGAGCGCACGCTCGAGCCTTGCCGCTGCAACGGAAAATCGGGGGTCGGATACTGCAACATCGTTCGAAACAAGCACGGCAGGAAACACAAATGCCGATCCATCGCCGAACGCCCGATTGACATCCCGTGCGACCAATTCTGAGGGACTACCGGGGACAGCATCGGTGCTTCCACGAAGTACTCCTGAAAGTCGCGACGCAAATGGCGCCACAGCTGCAAGAAGGGCCGCCCAGATGATGATGACCACGAGCGGCCGACGAAGAACGAACTGCACCAGTCTACGCATTGGATTAATCCTTTCGGGTTATGCAACTTTGAGAAAACGAGTTTGCTTGATCTTTCCCTTGTCGCCGGCAAACCGACCTTCGCCGACTCGGTACAATTGAATTTCGGGAACGAGTGTCTCGGGATATTCTCGCCACGCCTCGCGGAAGTCGGCGTTGAGTGCAACCAGGCGACGCAGCATCGTGTCCCGGAAGGTCGCCTGCAGTTCCTCGGTTGGTTCCGCGTCTACTTCAAAGACAAACCGCGGGCGAACCGATGCGTCGTCACCCTCAGCGAGCGAGAGACAGAACGAGTGAGTGATTTTCGCAAGCTCAGGTTCGGCATAGAGACATTGTTCGAGGTCTTCGGGATAGATGTTTGCTCCCATCACAGAGATCGTGTAATCGCGCCGGCCGTAGATCCAGATGAATGGTAGGCGGAGGCCACCGCTGCCGGCCGACTTCTTGAGCGCTTCCACGTCCACCCCTGCTTCAGCCAGCATCTTCGCCATCTCGTCGAAACGGGCCACGCCGCCTTCGTCGTGCACGTTGTAGCGGATGCGTGGAGAAAGCAACGAGCCGCGCGAGATCGTGAACACCAGCTCTCGGTTGTCATTAACCTCGATGTAGTGCATCAGTGGGTTGTATTGGAAGAGCATCGGCAGCCGCGAATCGGCTCCGAAGAGTTTCTCGCGTACGTCGGCACGTTCCCGGCAAATCCTTCGAATCGCCACCGCGAGCGGCGTCTCGCCCGCGATGCCGATCTCGAGGTCAGTCGCCCCGAAACCGCTGTAGACCGTCTTAAAACGCCGCAGCAAATAATCGCGTAATCCTTCCGACATTCCTTCGCCGCCGACCAGCGCTCGAAGCTCGTACTGGTTGAATGAAAAACCTTCTGCCTCGGCTGCATCGAGCAGGTGCTTGAGGAACGGAGGGTAGCCAGCAATGAGATACCGATAACGAGGACCGAAGAAGCGCATCGTGTGCAGGATTTTTCCAATGTCCGGACCCGTGCATTTGACGATACCGTTTTGCCCCATTGCCACTCCCATGTTGACACCCGTGGCCCATGCCCCCATCGAGAACGCATTAATCGTAACGTACGGCTCTGTGCCGTAGCAATACTTGGCAAAGTAGCTGATGAAAATGTGACTCTGATGCCGTTCCTTTGCCGTGCGTACCCAATTGTAGGGCGTTCCTGTGCTGCCCGATGACTCGTCGATCGCGACTTGTGACTCTGGGAGCGCACCGCCCACACATCGCTCTTCGGTCGGGTAACGCTTGATATAGGATTCCTTGTCGGTTTCAGGCGGTTCGCCGGTACGCCAGTCATTCGCAGTAAGGAATTTCGCATATGCCGGAACGTTCCGTGCTGCCCGATAGAATGCCGCATGGGCGCGCAGCCTGCCAGCCCATTCGAGGAACCACGGCGGCAATGTCTGAAAGAAAAAAAGAAACGTTTCATACCGAACGCAAGCGACCTGAATTATAATGTTGAACAATGTCAAGAACAAAAACGCCAGCCGTTCGCTCAACGTGGGTCGCGGGACAACCAGCGCGGACACATCGTGTGGCCGGATTTCCGCGACATGATTGGGTTTTTCATCCAAGTGAATTTGTGATATACTCATGCTAATCTCCATGGCTCTTCTCCTCTGAAATAGTTTGATTGATATTCCTTGTGCATTGTACTCTACCGATAGACAACTATTGCCATGAATCTGTCTGGCATTTGTAAAAATATTGTCATTCTCTCATTTAGCTCACTACAATCTCAGTGTCGCCCAGCAGTTCATCGATTACGACTTCGATCTCACCGAAAACGGCCTTGAGAACTTTTAAAGGCATACTGCCAATGATGAGATTACCAATACGCTCTTCCCGGCAACGGAATTCAATGAGTCTACGATAGGTACCAAGCAAAACGGATACAGATTGTGGTGAAACATTGTCACTATTGTCTTCATGTACTTTTTGATTCTGTTCCATGACTTTTATCCTTGTGAATGTTGCCGAATTCTGTTCATTCCTAATTACAGACTTTCGGGGCACAGAGTTGTCATGAAATTGTCAAAGCAACGTAAAAGATTGGTCAGGAGAGATTGGAGATTGAAGGTCGAAGATCGAAGAATGAAGATTACGGACGACAGATGGCAGATAAAAGGATACAGAAGACGAAGAAATTTTTCTACCGAAAGTTAACGGCTTTCAACTATCGAATGAACTTATAGCCGGCGGTGTGGACAGTCAAAAGGTGCTTCGGCTTGGATGGATTTGCTTCGAGTTTCTTGCGGAGCGAGAGAATGTAATTGTCGACCGTTCGGGTTGTCAGAGTGGCTTCATAGCCCCATACATCATCCAACAATCGCACGCGTGCGATGACTTGTCCCTCACGCTCGACGAAATATTTAAGAAGCTCGAATTCCTTCGCCGAAAAATCAACCGCTTTTTTGCCTTTGTGCGCTTCCTGTTTTTCAAAATCGAGATGGACATCATCAAAAAAGTATTCCGTCAATTCACTGACTACGGTTGCCTGACGCCGCAATAACGCCTTGACGCGTGCGATCAATTCACGTACGCTGAAAGGCTTCGTCACATAATCGTCAGCACCGATTTCAAGACCCATCACTTTGTCGAGCTCTGTCCCTTTACTCGTCAGCATGAGAATAGGCGTTTGAATTCCATCGGATCGTAGTTTCTTGCAAATTTCCATTCCATTCATCGAAGGCAGCATGATATCGAGAATTATGGTGTCATATTGATGTTTCTTTTCCCCGATACCATCACCATCAGACACAGGTACTACATAACCATCTTCAGCAAATCCAAGCACATTTCTAATGTTGTAAAATATTGGGTTACCAGGGCAATGCTGTTTTGCCAGAATAGAGTCCAGCGGACCAACAAGTTCAGACCCGAATCCCGGCAAAGAGAAGGAGGACTCCCAGGACGGCATCGGCAAGCGGAAAAGCCGATTCGAACCGATCGACGAGTGATCTGTTTTCCTCGCTCAGTGTGATGATATTGGTAAAGTATAATGTCCAGAATAGGATGTTGAGAACTCCTCCGCCAAATGTGACGTACGCGAGTATCCTTCGAGTTAAATCCAAAAATTTACATGACATCGAAATTCCCTCCCATCTATCATTTTGCTGGAATCAAGATATGATAGAAGTCGGAGGGAGTTGTCAAAAAAATGTCAAAGGTTGGTAATATTTTGGCAGGGTGAGAAGCTTATACTTTAGGTGGGAGGTAAGGCTCAACACACACCATACAGAACGAAAAACGTAGTTGCTACAAAAAGTCTTTTGTTCCCCGATTGTTGGCATCCTACCACAAACGGGATCAACCACATCCTGTGGTTGACTATCAGCAATTTTCGTCCCGACCGGTTTTGTCGGTACGATCCCCACGCTTTCCGTCGGGACAATTCCACTATGGTTCGATTCAAAGTCCTACCTGTATCATCGGCAAAGCAGAAGCATTTCTGTTTCAATTCCATTATGGTTCGATTCAAACATTGCTGAAAAACGCTGATTCAACGACTCTAAAAAAGTTTCAATTCCATTATGGTTCGATTCAAAGTGCGAAGTCAGTGTATTACTGGGCATGGTGGACACCGTTTCAATTCCATTATGGTCCGATTTGGTTCGACTCGCCCCACCCAAAAACGGGGCGGAACTCGCTCACCACAAGCAAACACTTCTTTCACTTATACAAAATCATCAAGACGAGATAAGCAAAAATTATAAACCCTCAGCAAATTTTCGTCCCGACGCTTTCCGTCGGGACAATTCCACTATGGTTCGATTCAAACATTGCTGAAAAACGCTGATTCAACGACCCTAAAAAAGTTTCAATTCCATTATGGTTCGATTCAAAGTCTCACAAACAGGAAAGGGAAAGCAATGAAACTTTCAATTCCATTATGGTCCGATTCAAAGTGCGAAGTCAGGGTATTACTGGGCATGGTGGACACCGTTTCAATTCCATTATGGTTCGATTCAAAGTACGCGCACTATGTAGGGAACACCTTTCAATGTTTGTTTCAATTCCATGATGGTTCGATTCAAACCGAAAATGGAAAAACAACTCATTGATGAATTTGCAAAATTTCAATTCCACTTTGGTACGATTCAAACATGAGTCTTGAATTTGCAAAGCAGATAAAATCTTTCGTTTCAATTCCACTTTGGTACGATTCAAACCTTCGACAACTGGCAATGGTGTCATAGCGGCAATTTCGTTTCAATTCCACTTTGGTCCGATTCAAACGCAGAGTACCAATGTAAAACGCGACGATCACACAAAGTTTCAATTCCACTTTGGTCCGATTCAAACGCTTTTCCGTTATATGACAAAAGCGATACTTACCGAGTTTCAATTCCACTTTGGTCCGATTCAAACTATGAAAGCCGTTAAAGAATGGTATATGTATATTCTGTTTCAATTCCACTTTGGTCCGATTCAAACATATTTTTCAAAGAACAAATCACTAATAAATTCTCCGTTTCAATTCCACTTTGGTCCGATTCAAACTCCTATCACAACGTCGGGAATTGCCAAAACCTTTCCCGTTTCAATTCCACTTTGGTCCGATTCAAACTGACAAAATCATGAATGTAAAAATAGGTACAAGATAGTTTCAATTCCACTTTGGTCCGATTCAAACAATGATATTGATGATTATATTTATCAATGGTCATATGTTTCAATTCCACTTTGGTCCGATTCAAACTTTTTAGGTCTGCAAGTTTTATCTCTTGTATCAATGGTTTCAATTCCACTTTGGTCCGATTCAAACCATTATAAAGAATAGTTTTAAAATCATCGATATCTTTGTTTCAATTCCACTTTGGTCCGATTCAAACCGGATGTTCGCCTTCACCGCTTCGAGCATATCTTTGTTTCAATTCCACTTTGGTCCGATTCAAACCTGCAAAGTCTTCCATATCCTGCGTGAACATTCCACGTTTCAATTCCACTTTGGTCCGATTCAAACTAATATATATTTTAGAATATCAATCTGTCCCTGTATCGTTTCAATTCCACTTTGGTCCGATTCAAACAGATGTCACCGGATCAAGTCATTGATGAAATAAAATCGTTTCAATTCCACTTTGGTCCGATTCAAACCTGCGAGATTTGTCGGAGTATTATTCGTATCAAATTGTTTCAATTCCACTTTGGTCCGATTCAAACTTAAATCAGTCCATCCGACTTGTACCCATATACTATTGTTTCAATTCCACTTTGGTCCGATTCAAACCCCTTGAAAAACTCCAGAATAAAGATTCCCGGTGATCGTTTCAATTCCACTTTGGTCCGATTCAAACTAAAATCGGCAGCATTTTCTTTCGTCACGATTAATTCGTTTCAATTCCACTTTGGTCCGATTCAAACTGAACTCGATGCGATATATAGACGTGAAGGACTTCAGTTTCAATTCCACTTTGGTCCGATTCAAACAGAATTCCTTGAACGATTGAACCGAAAACCAACTCAGTTTCAATTCCACTTTGGTCCGATTCAAACTTGAATCCATGCTTTATAAAGCATGGGATTTCCCATGTTTCAATTCCACTTTGGTCCGATTCAAACGGTCACGTCTTGTATTGTAAAATCAATGGACATCGAAGTTTCAATTCCACTTTGGTCCGATTCAAACAATACCGATTTCCCAGGGAGGAGAATGATTTCACTCGTTTCAATTCCACTTTGGTCCGATTCAAACATTTTTGTTCTTTCCCTGATCTTCTCAATCACCTCCGTTTCAATTCCACTTTGGTCCGATTCAAACAAGGGTGCTTGTTGGATTACAATTGAAACCTTATAGTTTCAATTCCACTTTGGTCCGATTCAAACCCATAATTATCGAAAACGGGTTTAGCTGAATCAAGTGTTTCAATTCCACTTTGGTCCGATTCAAACGAGGATGACTTTAAAGGTGAGAAAGTTTTGGATCCCGTTTCAATTCCACTTTGGTCCGATTCAAACCATCCTTATTCGGCTTTTCCTTCGGCCACTGTTTCCAGTTTCAATTCCACTTTGGTCCGATTCAAACGCACTGTATCAACATCGGTATGGACATCGGTTACATGTTTCAATTCCACTTTGGTCCGATTCAAACGATCAAGCATATTCATTTTCGTTCAAAGTAAATGATGGTTTCAATTCCACTTTGGTCCGATTCAAACTGTCTTGGACGGACTTGTTCAGCGACTTTCAACCTTCGTTTCAATTCCACTTTGGTCCGATTCAAACGCTCTCTTATGAGGAGAAAGCTGTCAACCGGATACTCGTTTCAATTCCACTTTGGTCCGATTCAAACATAGTACCAGTCAAAGATACAACATCACCCTTTTCGGTTTCAATTCCACTTTGGTCCGATTCAAACTCAGTATGAAAAAGAAGAAGATGAAACCCTTGAAGGGTTTCAATTCCACTTTGGTCCGATTCAAACACGGCAATCCCGCATCTGCCTGCAATGCCTGAACGGCGTTTCAATTCCACTTTGGTCCGATTCAAACACGATGGATTGACTTCAATGGCAGCGGGCGATCTCTTGTTTCAATTCCACTTTGGTCCGATTCAAACCTGGAAGAGATGTTGAATGGTACGAAGACATTTAGTGGTTTCAATTCCACTTTGGTCCGATTCAAACCACAGAAGACAATGCGTCAGCACCATCCATATGTTGGTTTCAATTCCACTTTGGTCCGATTCAAACCAAAGCCAGCCAAAAAATTCACGAAGAAGGCGGACGTGTTTCAATTCCACTTTGGTCCGATTCAAACGGAATACTATTACATAATTGCGGCATGGCAGGATGGGGTTTCAATTCCACTTTGGTCCGATTCAAACGATGGTGACGGTATATTCTATGATGCAACTACTTAGTTTCAATTCCACTTTGGTCCGATTCAAACTCTGATAGTCAATACATTCAAACTCACGAGTTACATTGTTTCAATTCCACTTTGGTCCGATTCAAACTTGAATTATTAAAACATTTCGGTGTTTTCCCGGAAAGGTTTCAATTCCACTTTGGTCCGATTCAAACTCTCGGAAAAGATGTTGAACTCCGATATACGACAAAGTTTCAATTCCACTTTGGTTCGATTCAAACTATCGTCGATAAAATCCCTGTTCAAGTCTTGCAATACTGTTTCAATTCCACTTTGGTCCGATTCAAACACAAAAAGGTAGACACTCATTAACGGCGCTTGGAAAAGTTTCAATTCCACTTTGGTCCGATTCAAACTTTTAATAAACATTTTCATGAAGGAGAACTTATAGCGTTTCAATTCCACTTTGGTCCGATTCAAACACCGCTGCCGCCGTCGCATTTGATGCACCGATGATAGTTTCAATTCCACTTTGGTCCGATTCAAACGGACGAGCGCGAGAGTATCCAGGCAATGGTTGATAGTTTCAATTCCACTTTGGTCCGATTCAAACTTCCCGATGTCCAAGTATGTTTAGAACATTCAACACCGTTTCAATTCCACTTTGGTCCGATTCAAACTTATATGAAATGGAATGGGGCCACACTTCAACTTCAGTTTCAATTCCACTTTGGTCCGATTCAAACTTGAAGTGAGTGATCCAACGATTACAGCTTATACACGGTTTCAATTCCACTTTCGGTCCGATTCAAACCACCCTAAACGCCCAGACCTTATTCCACTTCTCTGCGTTTCAATTCCACTTTGGTCCGATTCAAACAATCTTAGGTTTTTCGATTAAACCGCCAATGAAATTGTTTCAATTCCACTTTGGTCCGATTCAAACCGGAGTGATCAGCGATGTAGTTCCGGGTATAACATTGTTTCAATTCCACTTTGGTCCGATTCAAACAATTGGATTCAATATTTTACTTGCTGGTATTGCCTTGTTTCAATTCCACTTTGGTCCGATTCAAACCATGTTCGTCTACGAGATGACGGAAGTGTAGAGTTGGTTTCAATTCCACTTTGGTCCGATTCAAACATTTCCATTATGATTTATTCAATGCTTTTGTTCCTTGTTTCAATTCCACTTTGGTCCGATTCAAACTGAACCGGCTCAGGTATGTGCAGATGATGTGCATATAGTTTCAATTCCACTTTGGTCCGATTCAAACGAAAATAATTTACCTTTCATATCTCTGTAATCCCACGTTTCAATTCCACTTTGGTCCGATTCAAACTAGTGCCGGAATTAACCATTAAAGCAATAAGTGAATCGTTTCAATTCCACTTTGGTCCGATTCAAACCGAAGGAGACGACCCACATCATACCGGCGGTTCTTGGTTTCAATTCCACTTTGGTCCGATTCAAACACTTCAAGAACCGTCAAAGTTACAATATCTCTCAATGTTTCAATTCCACTTTGGTCCGATTCAAACTTGAAAATTATTGGTCGAGTAGAGTTTGATGAAGATGTTTCAATTCCACTTTGGTCCGATTCAAACCTATATTAAAGTAATTAGCCTCTTCGGCTTTTCATGGGTTTCAATTCCACTTTGGTCCGATTCAAACGAAGGGATCGACGGACAGATCGCAGAAGCCTATGGTGTTTCAATTCCACTTTGGTCCGATTCAAACTTTCTTCCAATCAAATTAAGTCCGCAACAGGTAGCAAGTTTCAATTCCACTTTGGTCCGATTCAAACTTCTGTAGGCTGCCGCAATATCTTTATCCTCTTTTTGTTTCAATTCCACTTTGGTCCGATTCAAACGCTTTTTACAAATTCCATTATTTGCCTCTCTCTCAAGTTTCAATTCCACTTTGGTCCGATTCAAACTGAATAATTTGATGTGCATTGATCGACAGCAGCATAGTTTCAATTCCACTTTGGTCCGATTCAAACTTTTTTCAATGAAACAGTCAACATCGCTTTTTCCTCGTTTCAATTCCACTTTGGTCCGATTCAAACCCTCAACTGACGCCAGAGTGAAATCATTCTCCTCCCGTTTCAATTCCACTTTGGTCCGATTCAAACCTATCCGGATGGACTGCTCCATCACCGAATACCCAGTTTCAATTCCACTTTCGTCCGATTCAAACGAGGCAGCGATCGTTTTTCGAATCCCCGAATAGGTCGTTTCAATTCCACTTTGGTCCGATTCAAACCGGATGTAATCGGTTTAGTTGCACCGTTTGTTCCCAGTTTCAATTCCACTTTGGTCCGATTCAAACTAATGTCAATTCTTAAACAACCAGGGATATTAATTTGTTTCAATTCCACTTTGGTCCGATTCAAACCCATCACAAAATCACAATCCACAAGGAGCTATTGCTAGTTTCAATTCCACTTTGGTCCGATTCAAACGCCTGTGCATCTTCCAACTCACGAATACGTTTCGCATGTTTCAATTCCACTTTGGTCCGATTCAAACCAAGACAATGACTCATGAGTTAGAATATGCCGAAAAGTTTCAATTCCACTTTGGTCCGATTCAAACAATGTTTTTTATGTCTTTTAAGTCCACCCTCAATACGTTTCAATTCCACTTTGGTCCGATTCAAACACGTTTTAATTCCCTCAGAATCAAATCCATTCCTAAGTTTCAATTCCACTTTGTTCCGATTCAAACCCGGAAGTAACTGCAACCTTCATTGCATTTACAAGACGTTTCAATTCCACTTTGGTCCGATTCAAACGCTTGTCAAGGATTACAGTCTTTTGAATCTTGATACAGTTTCAATTCCACTTTGGTCCGATTCAAACTAAAATAATGCGTTCCATTGGCAACAGTGTATTGATGTTTCAATTCCACTTTGGTCCGATTCAAACCGATTGCAACCCGGAATGATTCAATAACTACGATTGGTTTCAATTCCACTTTGGTCCGATTCAAACCGGCTACTACATGCCAACGACAACAGATCAATCGAACGTTTCAATTCCACTTTGGTCCGATTCAAACCAACATCCGTTGCTGCGGATTCAATAATAGGTCAAGGTTTCAATTCCACTTTGGTCCGATTCAAACTCTCCGAGTCTTGAAGCCGTTTATAGTGACTTGGGCGTTTCAATTCCACTTTGGTCCGATTCAAACTTCCAATGCAGACATAATTAGATTAATTGCAATATCGTTTCAATTCCACTTTGGTCCGATTCAAACTCATATGTCACTGGCGCGATGCTTAATGCACATAAAGGTTTCAATTCCACTTTGGTCCGATTCAAACTAACCTCATTAACCATTTCCATCACAAAGAACAATGGTTTCAATTCCACTTTGGTCCGATTCAAACGTATGCAATCTGAGACGAAGATTGACAGTATTGCTCGTTTCAATTCCACTTTGGTCCGATTCAAACGTATGGGATTTAATAATTCTTTCGATGTCAAAGTTTAGTTTCAATTCCACTTTGGTCCGATTCAAACGATTACCGATCCGTAATGCAGTCGCACGTCTTATTAGTTTCAATTCCACTTTGGTCCGATTCAAACTCCCTGAGTACAAGATGAGTCCAGCGGAACGTAAATGTTTCAATTCCACTTTGGTCCGATTCAAACGACATTCTCATTCGATGTCAGACCCGATACGACAAAGTTTCAATTCCACTTTGGTCCGATTCAAACTTGACGGTACGAATACGTCCGCCTGCACAAGATGTGAGTTTCAATTCCACTTTGGTCCGATTCAAACTCAGCGGTTGTACATTGCCGGAAGGATTGAAACTACGTTTCAATTCCACTTTGGTCCGATTCAAACAAATCAGTCCAGCCGTCACTGAAGTTGTTGCAGCCATGTTTCAATTCCACTTTGGTCCGATTCAAACATGCACAGGCGCAAGCCATCCTTGAACATTACAATGGTTTCAATTCCACTTTGGTCCGATTCAAACTACCGCCTTCATCTTTATGCTCGATAACCTGAGCTTGGTTTCAATTCCACTTTGGTCCGATTCAAACTCAATAAAACGCTCATGGAAACCGTCATGGCTTTTCGTTTCAATTCCACTTTGGTCCGATTCAAACCAAAAGTTCCAAGTACACGACGCTGGCGAAAGAATACGTTTCAATTCCACTTTGGTCCGATTCAAACTTAGAGTTCACAGCCGGAAGGTTGTTATTTATAAAAAGTTTCAATTCCACTTTGGTCCGATTCAAACGAAATGGTTATCCAATCGAATAATGATCTATCAAGGTTTCAATTCCACTTTGGTCCGATTCAAACAAAGAGTGTAAGACCGGTATAGAATTCCAATTCTTTGTTTCAATTCCACTTTGGTCCGATTCAAACTCAATCATAATTTCAGATGAAGCAATCGCGAACCTATGTTTCAATTCCACTTTGGTCCGATTCAAACTAAAATATTTGGGCAAACATTTAAAGTTATATTTGGTTTCAATTCCACTTTGGTCCGATTCAAACTAGTTGGTTCCCATATATCCGTAATTGCAGTTGCAAGGTTTCAATTCCACTTTGGTCCGATTCAAACTCAAGAATAAAGTCAACGGCAAACTCAAATTCATTGTTTCAATTCCACTTTGGTCCGATTCAAACGCGGAATCCACGTCCTCTCCAGTTTGCTTTTGCCTTTGTTTCAATTCCACTTTGGTCCGATTCAAACTCCAGGCCATTTATTTTTCCTATTTAGATTGCATCGTTTCAATTCCACTTTGGTCCGATTCAAACGCCTTCCAGAATGATATTGCAGCGGAGAAACGTGCTAGTTTCAATTCCACTTTGGTCCGATTCAAACCAAATGAATCGGAAAGGAAATCAACGACTTTCCTTAGTTTCAATTCCACTTTGGTCCGATTCAAACAATTAAAAAACAAGGAAGTTGCCGATGATGTCACTTAGTTTCAATTCCACTTTGGTCCGATTCAAACCAACAACAAGACTCCATGCATCTTTGCAATCAATACTGTTTCAATTCCACTTTGGTCCGATTCAAACCCATATTCTTTCAAATCATCTATTATCGTTCTCTCACGTTTCAATTCCACTTTGGTCCGATTCAAACTGGATCGGGCGAGGCGAATACTGCCTCGAATCTTGGGTTTCAATTCCACTTTGGTCCGATTCAAACTTCGTGCATCGCTTCAAACGACACCTTCGTATTCACCGTTTCAATTCCACTTTGGTCCGATTCAAACGTAGCGCTTCTCGGCATTAATTCAACACTTCATTCTAGTTTCAATTCCACTTTGGTCCGATTCAAACGGAGAAGTTGGCGAAGATCTCACTCGCGCTCACTGGTTTCAATTCCACTTTGGTCCGATTCAAACCGTCGGCACTCGATTCGGAGTGAGAAGGATGGGAATGTTTCAATTCCACTTTGGTCCGATTCAAACATGTACAAATGATAATCTTGAAATAGATCACCCAAAGTTTCAATTCCACTTTGGTCCGATTCAAACTAGTTAAAAAAGGCTTAAAAAAACTGCCATTCGGCATTTTTACTAACGATGTCGTCGTCAACATACGATAGTGTAAAAAGTCCAGGAAGCTGACGACTATCAGAGTATATTCTCGATCGGAGCCTTTTCTAATCCCATGACCTCCTTTTTTATTTCATCTCCTGAACGTAATTTATAAAACAATACTGAATCTTCATCAGGTTTTATTCGCTTTTTGAGGCCGGTTTGTACTTCAGTGAACTTGCCGTCGGTCAACTCCCCCTCAAAAACGCTGTTCTGGACCCAATGAAGATATCTGCGCAAATATTTGCATATCTTTGCAACCCGCTTTTCTTCAACATCATAAACGATAATCAGATACATATTCACCACCATGCTCTGAATGCTTTATATTCATTTCCACTTATCAGATAATTCACAAGCTTATATGCTTCGAGACGAATGAGGTGGCGATACGATACATTCCTCCCGAGACCACGATGCTTGATGGTCGTTTTCAACCGCTCATCGTATTCCTGGAGCACGATCTTCCTGCCGTTTTCCTCAAGATAACAAAAATTTAACTCTTTCCGAAAATGCTTTTCCTGTATCTGTTTATTATTCAAAAGTTTGAAAATCATCTTATCGGCAAGTATAGGCTTAAAAATTTCACTCACATCTAGAGCCAACGAATACCGCCGTTCACCCGGACCATGCAGATAACTGATAGTTGGAGATAGATGCGTATGATATAACTCGCTCAATACTGTGGAATATACCAAGCCGTTTGCAAATGATTTTAACGCATTGATCGCATTATCGGGCGGATGTTTCACACGCTTTTCCAAAGCATATTCTTGCCCGAGAATATCTTCCCAACACCGATAATAGCGATCATGAATATTCCCCTCGATGCCCATGAGTTCCTGCGTCGTCTGAGCGTTCGGAATTGATAACCGGAGTGACTCGATATCCTTTATTGCCGTGTCAAAATCGATTCTACGTTCACCCGTATCCCGCGAAGGATTTGAATAGTACTGGAGATTTTTAAGAATATTGAATGAAGCACCATCGACAAATTCACGGGCAAGAACCAGCCTTCGATGCGGATCAAGATATGCCCGCACCTGTTCCACAAGCGTATGTCCCGAGGGGAGATAATCGCGCGGCATAAAACTACCGCTATAATAGCCGTAATAATTGAATAGATGAAGCGGAATCTTCTGCTGCGATAGAAAATTGAAAAATTTCGAATTAAAATCGAGTTCCCCAAACAGTAAAAGGCCTCAATATCTTCAACGGGAATTGGTTTTCGTTTCACCGGTTCGTTATCGTCTTTCTTCCCCTCTTCTGTGAAACCCGCAAGAAGTTCCTCGTCCGCAACAGCGGGGTCAGGTTCACCGGCAGGAAACGACTCGAAATAGATTGTGTTCTGGCGCCTTTTTAGGCGTCCGGAAGAACATATGTAGTAAGGTCTTTTCATCTTTTACCTCTGCCTTGCCATGCTATTCCACCCAGCACAGCTCGAAATAACTGCAGGTTTTACAGAATTTCTTCGTATTCTTATCGGGTGGTTTCTCAGCGTTTACAACTGTTTCGATTGCTTCGTGTATACCGAGCATTCGGTGTTCGTCGTCGGGTGTCAGCTCGATAGTCACCTTTTGCTTCAGCTTCGGATAGTCGATTTCGCCTTTCAACCCTTCGACTCCTTTTTGTTTAAGATACCATAAGTAATAGAGCACCTGCCAGCGGTGCGCTTCTTCCATACTGTCGGATTTCTTTACCTCGTGGATGACGCCGCTCTTTTCGTCGAGCCAGTCGATGACGATCGATTCGTCGATATCGATTGCTTTTTCTTTACGTTCGTAACTGCCGGCGTCGATAATCTTTCCCATCAGCACCGTATCTGAAGTTTGTTCCATCTGTATCCCGGACGAGAACAGCCAGAGTTTTCGTTTGCATACGAAATAATAATTGATATGTGTTCCGGTAATGGTCACTTTTAAGTTCCCGGTGGAAGGTCTCCTTCTGCTTTGCTCAAACCCCGAGGAAAGAGACTACACTTGCTTTTCATAGTCATATGCCAACAGCGTTTCCTTCAATTTGTTCTCTGCATCATCCATTGCATTCGCCGTTCCGTGCACTCCTTGGACATATCCGTCACAGGGAAGAGTTATAAACAAGTCCGCCCCAACGGTATCGTCAATAATCGGGATTGCACGGGGTTTCTCTGATTCCTCTGAAAGTTTAGCACGTATTGCGCTTGCCACTTTGTTTGCGTTATCGCTCATAGCAATAGCAAGTGTCTCCATAAGACTGAATGTGCGGGATTGGTTGCTGGTAATTCTCCAATTAATAATACCTTTAGCAAGAGCACAAATAATCTTATCTCTCTTCTCTTTGGGGCATATCAAACAGCTACCGAAAACATTCCTAGATTCTTTCCAACCATTCTCTATAAGTTCTTTTCCAATATCATCCGTTATTTCACGTTCATATTTATTCAATGACACGGAAAAGAGCGTACGCATATCTATTGCAATGTCGTATACAAATAGGCCCGCTGCCCTTGTATTGTCTTGAATATAATTTCTACGTGTAAGCGATATTTTTTTGTTCTCAAGAAATTTATTAATCTCAACTTCTGACATTTCTTTTCCATTTGCATCGCGAACTTTAACAGGATGTATTTCAGGATTACTGCTGCGATCAAAGGTCAAATTCTCTCTTACGACACCAGATAAAAGAGGATGTAATGCACGCATTGCAGAAATAGACAATGGACTTCGTCTCTTAACCGGTGTTTCCCCAGCCTGAGCTCGCATCCAACCGCCGAGTAATTGATCAGTATATTTGGGATCACAGGGTGACCATGGTTCTCCCTCACCCAAACCGCCCTTTTCATTTATTACTTTATTAAAAGTTATTGGTGCTTGTTGTTCTCCCAGGACTTCCAGAACAGAATCTAATGCTGAACGCTTAACCTGTTGACCACTCGAATAAGGAACAAACTTCCCAAATAGATTATCATAGTATGTCTTTTGTCCTTCTTGAACACAAAACACCGTATGTTCGGCATGTCGAAGCCCGCGAATATAAATAAATGATGATCCCATATTGGTTCTCCTTATTTAAAGTTATTTTTACCATCAATTGGGTAATGCATATTTGAAACGTATCAGCGTTACAAAAAGTGGGACATTGTCTACTGCAATATTCTCCATTAACTCATGGACTAGAGTATTACATACCTCAGATATCTTCGGTTCTTCTTCAACAAGTAGAGTAAGCTGATCGATCAACTCTTTGCGATTGCGGGAGGATAGTAGTTCTTTTATTTCGTTATCACGCTTTACAGTTCCTTTCTTTCCTCCTTTTTCATACTCTCGAAACGCATGAGCAGCTTTTTCTGCCAAATCAAGAAGATTTTTGTTATTAAGCATAGCTATCACCCATGTAATGTAAAATGAATAGTTTATTTGAGATTTTTCATCATCCTTAAGTTTTGGCATCTCATTCGAACTGGATCTGCCGGGCATATATTTACGTAAATCTTTTGGTTCAAAAGAACGTAAGCCAATCATGCTGAATCTTTCGCACACCGTAGAAAACGCAAATTCAGATTCATAAATATGAGCAAGTTCTTTATTGGACAATATCTTGCTCTTACCGAAGAGAGTATGGTATAGCTCCGACATTTTATGTACTTCCGGTAAAGCAAAACGAACAAAGCCAATCGTTCTGTTCATCTGCCCAAAACCATAAACATACCCATTCAATGTTTGTTTGGGATAAATCTTTGCGAGCGTGAACAAAACATTAGTCCAAGACGGACGCTCCATTTTTGCTACTCCATCTTTTCCTGAACTCACTGGTTGGAAATTAGCTCTTGGCGACTGTGGCTTATAATTTCCACCGAATCTATGTGCCAACCAAACACCATTCCAAGTCTCAACTTTATTATCAATTCCTTTATTTTCGTCGGTATATTCCCTGTACAAACTCCATCCTTCCTCAATCGCTTCTAAGATTTCTTGTCCCTCAAGCAAAATATTCAATCCTCCTGCTATTCCTATCCCAAAACCTGCACCTATCCAAGAGGCATACATGTCCTCGGCTTCAAAAGGCAATATTAGTGATGTGATCTGCCCTGATGTTGTACCTAATAGATCGGCAGAAGCAAATCCTAAACCAAAACTCATATCTGGAGAATTGTTCTTTGATTCTGCAAAGGAGTTAATTTTTTCAACAATTTCATTAAAGGCATTATGACGCGCTTTTGAATTATTTGTTTTCTTCTGAGCAATAACTTGAAAGAGTGGTGTGTTTGCAGGGCTTTGTAAATATTTTGGATGATCATAGAACAACGGGAAGTATTCTTTCTTAAAATATTCTTTTGCTGAATACTTCTTTTTGCGTGTTTTGTTAACTATTTCTAAAAACCTCTGTCCGATAAATGATGTGTACATAGCTTCCACCTTTTAGATTACTGTATCTATTTCTTTCCATTCTAATCCTAGCGATGGACTATATAATTTGTCATGAACAATAATTGGGCAGGTTCCATATTTTGAATATCCATAATTCGTGAATTTACGGAACCTTGCCGTTCGTGGTATTGGTATTTCGATGCTAACCCTTTGTTCACTGTCTCCCTTTTCATATTGCTCTAAATCTGAATATCGAATCGCGGTTGCCGATTCGATGTTCAGTGATTCCATCAGAACAGAAGAGGGAAAATGACAAAGTTCCGTCAAAAGAAACTCATCCTTTTCCCATACTAAATGAGTGTTAATGGAAATCTCTTTAAGAGTTGGAAATACCTCGTCAATCTTTTTTTGGAGATCACACTCGTGCAATACTTCTTTATCCGGTAACTGTGCAAAACTTTGTTCGAGTATTTCATGCGTATAGGGTAAACACTTTTTGCTGTCTTCCGGCGGCTCAATAACATATACTGGCTTTAATATCCTATTCCGAACAATCTCCTCGGTTCTACGCCTGTTGATGCGTCCGAATCGTTGGATGAGACTGTCAAACGGAGCACACTCGGTCATCATCACATCAAAACTAATATCCAAACTTACTTCTACTACTTGCGTTGAAACGACTATGCAGGCTTTCGAATAGCAATCAAATTTTTCCCGAAGTTCTTTTTCTAATTCCGCCCTATCCTTTCGTCGAAATCGGCTATGAAGAAGCATTTGCGGTATATGGGGGAAAAGTTCACAGCATTCCTTGAAGCGTTGTTGTGCTGTATCTACCCTATTGCATACGATGAGGACTTTTTTATTCTCTTGTAGAGCTTGTAGAATAATGCACCGTGTTTCATCAAATGATGAATTCTTATATACAATGTGCCTATCGAATGTATCAAGCGTATTATGAGGCAATGACACGGTGTATGTTTGTTTCTTTCCACCAAGAAGTTTTAATATTTTCTTTTGCAAAACCAAAGGCATTGTTGCACTGCCAATATGAATTCGGCACCGTAATTTTAACAACCCTTTGATTATTTCTAAAACCATAGACTGCGCGACCTCGGAATACGAATGAATTTCATCCAAAACGACATCATTCCCCATGATATCCACAGCAAGCGCTTCGAAGCCACGCGTTCCACAAATCAAAGATGCTAATTGATGAGGCGTCAATACTTTAATGGATGCACCGACTTTATCTTGCAAAACTTTTTCTTCATACGATTCACTTCCTTTCACCATCAATCTTGATGATGCGTGAAGCAGCCGAATTTCAGCTTGATTCGGAAGCTGCTGTCGGAATCGTTCGTACATAGCATTGATAGAGGCTTGAAAGGGCAATGTATAGAATACTCTGTTTTGACAGCGGCGCATCAGAAAATCGGTTTTTCCAGATCCCGTTGGTGCAACAACAAGAGTATGCGGTCTCTCATCATCGACAGGAAGAAGAGATAAAGGAAATAAAGTATTCGCCCGATTATTAAATGATGAGAGATCGGGAGTTTGGAATATCGTTAAGAGATGGGCATCTATTTTTTCACACAAACCAGAGGCAAAATGGTCTGCCCCGACAAGCACACCTTTCCATTTCGACCAACCGAGTGATTTTTCCGAGCAATATTTCATAACATACCGGAACGCTTCTAACGTTTCATCTCTTGCTATGCTTCGAATAGAGATGCCAACAACAGACAGAATAGCAAGAGCTACTGGCGACCATTCTTCCCACGGCTCAACATGCCTTTCAAATACCTCATCACTTCCTTCTATATTTTCTAAATCCAATATTCCCTGATCGCGTGCATCCTGGCGAATGGAACGATGATGAGCAACAATCATATCAACCAGTATGTTCCAATCTTCTTTCGGGAATAACGGAAGGAATAAAAGTGATGCAATTTCATGTCGGAAAGTGATGCCAAAATTATCGTTCCTATTATTTGTCAACTTTCGCTGGAAATCGGGATGCGCTTTGCCAATATCGTGTAAGTACCCTCCGAGCCGTGCAAGACGTTTATCTAGACCTGCTGCCTCGGCAACCCTTTCTGCTACAGCAGCAACATGACGTAAATGATCGGCTAAAAGTGTTCCGCCGTTATTCATACTTTTAGCATATATGTCTTGCAGTGGATTCATCGAGAAGCTACCTGTGATATTAACGGGTTATTGCCGACAATATGAAGCCATCCATACATCGGCTTACTGTCATCAAAACGATTGAATCCGACGATGAAGGATTGCTTTGTTTTTCCAAAACGCAACTCAAATCCATTGAACCCGTTATCCGGTTCGTCGAATTCTTCTTCGTTTATTTTTAAGATCAACTCACACGTCGGAAATTCAACAGGTAGTAAAACATCCTCATTACGGCACAGACAAATGTGCTGTTGCAATGCACGTTCGGCAAATTCAAGTTTGGAGAATGCTAGATAAAGAATCGGATTGAGCAAAACGCCACGCGTTAAAATTGACCGCGGTCTATCTATGACAGCAGTTCTCTCTTTCTTTTTGATGGTAATACTTATACCGCGCGGTTGTGTTTGTTCCTGTTGTTTTGATAATCCAGTATATGTCAATCGATGTCGTACAATTCTTTTCTGATACTTTTTTTGTTCCAGTAATTCTGGAAAGATTTTTTTCTCTATTCCTTCGATAATCGAAGGCGTAAGAAAGTTTTGGCTATAGGTCTCATTATCTCTCACGGCCGTCCATGGTTTAATGAAGCCGAACGGTCCTGCATATTTAACAATATAAATCATGGTCGTTCCTTTCTTTTAACAAAGTGCTCCGAAACCGCTTCCTGTTGAATGGCCAACCCCTACTTCCCAAGCAAATGTTACTGACTGAGGAGTTCCTTTCACAATAACGGGACAAAGACTTGCTCTGTTGTGAATGCCTTTGATTGTAACAAGTTTTGTTCTTGCCTTCGGATAAGTTCTGTCGAATTCTACCGTTGCTGAAGCGTCATTGATCCCGACAATTTTCATTTTACTCTGCAGTGTCTGTGTTAACACGCTATCTGCCTCTTTCTCAGTAAAAGTCATATGCCTGATGTCCTTGCCATCAAACTTCTTCACTAATACCGGAGTCGCTACAAGAAACCTTTGGTTCGTTGTCAATTGTGGAGGTTCTGCAATTTGGACTCCGGTCACCTTCATCCCACAGCAAACATTTGGATCTCTCAATACTGAACTAAGGAGTTTCTTGGCGCTATCGATCTCAAATAAGCTCACAAACCATTTTGCTCCGTTTGTAAAATCCAGACCATCACTTTTTCGCTTACCACCCGACAGCCAGCTTAGCGAATATAGACTTATCCCGTCATGCAATTCATTTCTCCTCAGCCACTTATGAAACGTGCCGATCAGAAAATGCTGGTAATCGAACGGCACTGGTACTGTATTCGGCGATAGCTCAAAATAGAACCTCATTTTATTTTTCTCCTCCGTTTTGTATAGCGGTATTTCTCATGTTATAAGCGAATGGTGTCAGCAGGAATCCTGCTTTTTATATTATACAAACTATCAAGAAAAAAGAGCTCCAATTTTAACTTTTTTGGGAAGGTGACCATCAAACACGCATTACCTACGCAGAAGGTCACGTTCTGCTGTATTCAATCATCCCAAATCCCATAGATCCTTTCTCACCCAATCCGCTTTCGTATGTGAGCTTGATTAAATCGGGATTTCCCTCAATAGCGATTGGGCACATGAAGCCTCGAACTTTTGTTTCATCATGCCGTCCCTCTTTTATCGTGATAAGTTTAGTAATCTTAGTTATTCCACCCCGATCAGAAATGAACTTCTTATCCAGCGTACACAGGAAATCGGAATCGGAAGGGAGATGATTATAAAGAGAGAGATATTTATTGAGAATGTTTTTGCGTAACGCCTCATTGAGATGCGGATCATCGGGCTGAAGATAGTGCGGCATATACTTTCCATTGCGATCTTCAGGTACCGATACGGTAACGGGCGAGAGCATTCTGAACTTCATCGTACGTTCCCACGGCGGATCCGGAAGAGTCTCTACCTGCTCGACAACGAAGCGGTTCTCTTCATCCCCGATGAAAAATTCCCGCCGTTCGAAAATTCCCGTTACGAGGTGCTGCACCGATTCTTCCACCGGCATCGAAACGTACCAGTCAACCGTCGATGAGAGTATTTTTATACTGCTGTTGTATATTTTTCGTTGAGGTATATTGAGTTGTGAGAAGCAAAAGTGGCGAAATTTCTTTACCGTACCTTCAATTGAAAATCCTTTATCATGGAGGAATGAAGAATATTCTATTGAAGACTCTTCAATCCATCGATATATCGCCGATGAGAGCGCATATGTATAATTGAAAGGTATCGCTGTATGTTCGCGCTGGGGGTGTAATGATAGATGTAATCGCATGTTCATCCTCTGGATATCGGTGAGCACGGGAGGTGTTCTACTGCTCGTAATGATATCTTAAGACAGGAATTCAAGCGTAATGTACTGAATAAAATAGAAAAGTCAAATAATCCCTCTAACCAACATTTGTACGCTGATTCCCTCCATCTTTATAAATTTCTTATGCTCCTTTCCCACCTTTTTATATGCTCTTAATTGCTTTTTTCAACAAGCAATAGGAATATTACACTCAAGAAAAAGCAATAGATATTTAAATAAGGAACACCAATGTTCTACAAACAGCTTCGTACATCAATAATCGCGATCGCTGTGTTTACGGTTTTGACGGGGATATTGTATCCGCTAGTCGTGACCGGGATTGCACAACTCATATTCCCTCAGAAAGCAAACGGAAGCTTCATCGAGAAAGACGGAAAAATTCTCGGCTCGGAGCTCATCGGTCAGCCGTTCAGCGATCCGAAATATTTCTGGAGTCGTCCCTCAGCAACCGGTCCGTATGCATACAACGCCGGCGCGTCCAGCGGATCAAACTATGGGCCGGCTCAATCCGGCTCTCATCGACCAGGCGAAAAAGCGGATCGGAGACCTGAGACCGCCGACTCGCTTAATACACGACCTGTCCCGGTCGATCTCGTAACTGCATCGGGAAGCGGACTCGATCCGCACATCAGTGTTGCGGCCGCACTCTATCAGGTTCCGCGCGTTGCACGCGAAAGAAAATTATCGGAGACTAACGTCCGCTCTCTTGTCGACCGATATACAGAATCGAGGGATCTCGGTTTCCTAGGTGAACCGCGCGTAAATGTGCTCAATTTGAACCTCGCCCTCGATTCGTATAAACCGCTGCAAAAGGAGAAATAGCAATGGACATCATCTATATCGCCATCGTTGCCGCATTCTTTCTACTGACCTGGGGCCTGATGCGGCTGTGTGAAATTCTCGGACAGAATAAATCGGGAGAAAAATCATGAACGCGATCTATCTCATATCCGGACTCATCGCATTCGGTCTTCTCGTCTATCTTTTTATCGTACTACTGAAACCGGAGATATTCGAATGACACTCAATGGAATTCTTCAAATCGTATTTTACCTTGCGGTACTGATTCTCCTTGTAAAACCGCTCGGTGCATTTATGGCCCGGGTGTTTCAAAAGGAGCGGACATTTCTCGATCCGGTCCTCGGCCCAGTGGAACGCCTCATCTACCGGTTAGCAAGAATCAACCCCGACGAGGAAATGGATTGGAAGCAAAACGCGATTGCGATGCTGCTATTCAATATTGTCGGATTATTCATTGTCTATGCTTTTCAACGGCTGCAGCATTTGCTGCCTCTGAATCCACAGGGACTCGACGCAGTCTCTCCGGATTCTTCCTTTAATACTGCAGTCAGTTTTGCCTCGAACACAAATTGGCAGGGGTACGGCGGTGAAACGACGATGAGCTATCTGACTCAAATGCTGGCATTAACGGTCCAGAATTTCGTCTCTGCGGCTACGGGCATTGCTACTCTCACGCTCATTATCCGCGGCATCGCCCGCCATTCTGCAAAGACTCTTGGCAATTTCTGGTTCGATCTTACACGCAGCATCCTGTATATTTTGCTGCCTCTTTCAATTATTCTAGCGCTTGCCCTCGTCTCACAGGGAACGATCCAGAATTTTTCGGCTTATAAAACTGTCCCCCTTCTCCAGCCGACGACGGACACGAACGGTAAAGTTGTCACCGAACAGGTTATTGCCATGGGACCTGCGGCATCGCAAATCGCCATCAAGCAGCTCGGCACCAACGGCGGTGGATTCTTTAATGTGAATTCTGCACATCCTTTTGAGAATCCGACACCGCTCTCTAATTTTCTTGAGCAGCTATCCATCCTTCTGATCGCTGCCGCACTTTGCTATATGTATGGCCGCATGGTCGGCGATACACGCCAGGGATGGGCTTTACTTGCGGCGATGACCATGATTCTTGTCGCCGCATTAGCCGTGGCATACCAGGTTGAATCGGCAGGGAATCCCGGTCTAAGCTCTCTCGACATCGATCAGCATTCCACAACGATCAATCCGGGCGGAAATATGGAAGGCAAAGAAGTACGCTTCGGTGTTCCAAATTCCGCACTCTGGGCGACAGTCACAACAGCCGCTTCAAACGGATCGGTCAACTCGATGCACGACTCGTTTACACCGCTTGGTGGGCTTATACCCCTCACAATGATGCACCTCGGAGAAGTTGTTTTCGGCGGAGTAGGATCGGGGCTTTACGGCATGCTTGTGTTTGTAATCGTTGCAGTATTTGTGGCCGGACTGCTCGTTGGCCGAACTCCGGAGTATTTAGGTCATAAGATCGAGGCCTACGAGATGAAAATGGCTTCTCTTCTGATTCTTATCATGCCGATAACGGTTCTTATCTTTACTGCACTTGCTGTGATGACCGCCGCGGGTAAAGCGGGGATTTCGAATCCCGGTCCTCACGGTTTCAGTGAAATTCTATATGCATTTACTTCACAGGGTAATAACAACGGAAGTGCTTTCGCCGGATTGAGTGTCAACACTCCTTTCTTTAATATCACGGGTGGATTAGCAATGCTGATCGGTAGATACTGGCTTGCAGTTCCGACACTAGCACTTGCCGGTTCTCTTGCTCGTAAGAAATTGATTCCTGCAAGCGAAGGGACACTTCCGACCCATACTCCTTTGTTCATCTTCTGGCTAATTGCGGTTGTCCTTATTGTCGGCGCGCTGAATTTTCTACCGGCTCTTGCACTCGGTCCGATCATCGAACACTTCTTAATAATCCATTGAAATATTCGAAGAAAAAAGGAAAATATAATAATGGCAACTCCCGTTTCACAGCAGCTTAAGAAACCGGTCGGATTGACCGGGACAATGTATCGACGTGCGATGATCGATTCGGTCTGGAAACTGAATCCCCGATGGATGATTCGGAATCCTGTGATGTTCGTCGTTGAAATTGGTAGCGTGTTAACGTCGGCACTATGGATCCAGGCGCTCCTCGGCACCGGTGAGGCACCCGCGTGGTACATCGGCGGTGTATCGCTATGGCTCTGGTTCACCGTCCTTTTTGCCAACTTCTCGGAAGCGCTGGCAGAAGGTCGCGGAAAAGCTCAAGCTGAAGCGCTGCGCAGGTCGCGACGCGAAACCACCGCCAAGCGCCTGCACGATCCCCGGCGAAACTCAAAATTCGATATCGTCACTTCCACGGATTTG
>CAVZMI010000037.1:0-60109 GCA_963776275.1 Ignavibacteriota bacterium | reverse complement strand
CCCGGATTCATGTCGGCTGTATAGATGATGCAAATGAATTTGGACCTGCGTATTCAACGTCTCGTGGAGACCGTACACGCGCTTTTCTGAAAATACAGGATGGGTGTGACTATACATGCAGCTATTGTACAATCCCGATGGCCCGGGGTGAAAACAGAAGCCAGGATATCCCGACGACTGTTTTACAGGCGGAGAAACTGGTGCAGCAAGGATTCCGTGAAATTGTGCTGACGGGTGTGAATGTCGGAGACTACGGCCGGCCGGTACAGACATCGCTGTTATCTCTTCTCGAAAAACTTGAAACGGTGAAGGGACTCGAACGGATCAGGATCAGCTCTATCGAACCGAACTTGTTTGATGATAATCTTCTGCAGTATATCAAACAATCGTCCAAGATCTGCCGTCATTTTCATATTCCTCTGCAGAGCGGTCATGATGAAATCCTGAAAGCAATGCGACGGAGATATCTTACAGCTGATTTTGTGAAACTTATAGGTTCGATTCACACACTTTTTCCGGATGCGGGTATAGGCGTTGATGTGATAGTCGGCTTTCCCGGAGAATCCGATGAACATTTTGAAGCTACTCATTCATTGTTGGCCAGACTTCCGGTGTCGTATCTTCATGTGTTCAGTTATTCGGAACGTCCGAATACCAGTGCAGCAGCACTGAGGGGTAAAGTCAGCCCGGCAGTATGTACGCGGCGGAGCAACTCACTCCGCACTCTCTCGATGAAGAAAAAACAAGAATTTTATACTGCGCGTATCGGTCAGCGCGTTCGGGTGCTTGTTGAAGAAACAGCACACGACGGAAGAATGGAGGGATTTACAGATAATTATATAAAAGTCCGGATTTCTGCAAATCCTTTGTATGGGAATCACATACTACCGGTGCGGTTATTATCGTACGATCATACAAAAGGGATATGTATCGGCGCAGTTGCTACGCTGTAACGAAGAGAATCTTCCGGGCGTCTTCTGAAAGGACCGACATATATCAAAAATCATTTAAAGACGAAGGCATAATGAAAAAATTGTTTTTTTTGGCATTAATAGGATCGATCATCTTTGCGGAAGGTATCTGTGCCCAGTCAGCGAATCGACAGGATATTCATCAGCAACTACTGGGGATGTCAATGCCAAAAAAATTGCATGAGTCAGGTTACAACCCGGCATTCACAGAAATCGAGGGGAGTCAAAGAAAATCGGTGTTTCTTGCTGTACTCTATTCGATGATTATTCCTGGGGCAGGTGAGTACTATGCCGAGAAATATTCTAGGGGGAAATATTTTACAATTGCAGAAGCGGGATTATGGCTTACGTATGCAGGTTTTCAGATTTACGGAAGACACGTCCAGAACGATGCCCGCCTCTATGCCGCACTGAATGCCGGTGTTCAGAGTGAAGGGAAGGATGATGACTACTTTGTTAATATTGGAAATTTCGATAATATTTATCAGTATAATGAAAAGAAATTGCAGGACAGAAGGCTTGACCTTCTCTATAATCCTTCGGCGGGGTACGCCTGGGAGTGGAAAAGCGCTGTCGAACGGCAGCGCTATCGCGATCTTCGAATATCATCGGGAAATATTCTCTATAATTCACGATTTATTGTCGCGGCAGTCATTGCAAATCATATTGTTAGTGCAATCAGCGCCGGGAAAGCAGCCTCTGACTATAACAAGGCACTTGAAGGGACATCAGGGAACTGGCACTGGCGCCTGTGTCCTCAGATTGTGATGACCTCGGGTATCCCTGACGGCTTTTCTGTGGGAATCGAAACCCACTTTTAGGAATGGCAGCGTCTCCAGGGCCCCGATTCCTTCGGGGCTTTTTCTTCTACGGCTATTACATTGAAAACTCTAAAACTGACTATTGAATACGACGGAACGGATTTCGTCGGCTGGCAAATCCAGGAGAACGGACGAAGCGTACAGGCTGAAATTGAGCATGCGCTCGATCAAATTCTCCAGGAACGGCATTCGGTTGTCGGGTCCGGGAGAACCGACGCCGGTGTTCATGCCCGCGGTCAGGTCGCGCACTGTCGTGTGACGGCGTCAGTCGATGTAGACAGTCTTTGTCATTCCCTCAATAGCGTACTGCCTGACGATGTGGCGATTATTGCCATCGAAGAAGTTCCTGAAACCTTTAATGCACGGTATTCAGTCGTTGAAAGGCGATATAAATATTTTATCTCTACACAGCGAAGTCCCCTTCAGCGTCGATACGAGTGGTGGATTAAATATAAAATGGATATCGATCGAATGAACCGGTGTGCAGAAATCATTCAGGGCGAGCACGATTTCGCCTCTTTCTGCAAGACGAAGTCCGAAGTGAATAATCACATCTGTACCGTTTACTATGCCGCCTGGATCGCCGAGGAGCATCGCTTTATCTTCGATATCACTGCTGACCGATTTCTCCATGGTATGGTACGGACGTTGGTGGGTACCATGGTCGACGTTGGACGTGGATTCATCTCCGTCGAAGATTTTCTTTATATCCTTAATGAGCGCGATCGACGGGCTGCACGCATGGCAGCACCACCCCAGGGGTTATTTCTCTGGGAAGTGAGCTATTGACGCATTCGTTGATTCTCTCTCCGGATTAATGTACATTTCAATAAAATGCACCAACAGGGAATGAAAGATGATCTCACAAGCAATGACTCTTCTTGCTCAGGGGAAAAATCTGCAGCAGGAAATCGCCTATCGTGCGATGTTTCAGATCCTTTCCGGTGAAGCAACACCCGTGCAGATCGCCAGTTTTCTCACGGCTCTGCGAGTGAAGGGGGAAAGTGTGGAGGAGATCACAGCCTGTGCAAGGGTAATGCGCGAAAAAGTTACGCGTATCCAGTCGAAACATCCCGTTATTCTTGACACGTGTGGGACAGGTGGAGATGGCGGCAACACATTTAATATTTCCACCGCGGCGGCAATTGTTGCCGCAGGAGCGGGGGCAGTCGTAGCGAAACACGGGAACAGGGCAATCTCAAGTAAGTGCGGAAGCTCCGATGTCCTGAAAGCCCTTGGAGTTAATGTCGATCAAACCACTCCCGAGAAAATGCAACGCTGCCTGGATGAGATCGGCATTGCATTTCTATTTGCACCCCTACTTCACGGTGCAATGAAATATGCGGCTCCCATAAGACGCGAACTGGGATTCCGGACGATATTTAATATCCTCGGACCGCTCACAAATCCGGCCGGAGCGACACGACAGCTTATCGGTGTATATGAAGCATCATTGATACGACCGATTGCGGATGTTTTACTCAATCTCGGGGTCGAACATGCATTGGTTGTCCACGGCGCAGGCGGTTTCGATGAAATATCGACGCTCGGAGCCACGAAAGTCAATGAAATCAAGGATGGAAATATACTCAGCTATGAAATCAATCCGGAGGAATTCGGTTTCGAAGTTCCAAGGCTTCACGATCTCCTTGGCGGCGATGCCGAGCAGAATGCGCATATTCTTCTTAAAATTTTTCAAGGAGAACGGGGACCCCGTCGGGATATCACCGTCCTGAACTCCGGTGCCGCATTGATGGTCACGGGACTGGCATCAACCGTGAAAGAGGGTATTCAACGTGCGCAATCGGCAATTGATGATGGAAGCGCATTGAAAAAACTTGATCAACTCCGTGAACATACAAAATAAATGTATCGTGGAAGGTCGATATCAAAGTGCGTATATTTAATCGATGGCATAAAGCGAGCGGTGTGCATTGAAGAGAGTATCAGCAGGAAGGGAAAAATTGGACAAAACATTGTTGGTGAACTTACACTATGAATGACGTTTGGCTTGATATTCTCTTAATATTTTTCCTTATCATGCTCAACGGATTCTTTGCCGGCAGTGAAATCGCCGTCGTTGCGACACGAAAAAGCAGAATAAGGGAATTAATTGAAAAGGGAATTCACCGGGCAAAGAGGGTGGAAAAGCTTCAATCATCCCCAGATGCGTTTATAGCGACCACGCAAATTGGAATGACGGTTGTGGGATCTCTTGCCTCGGCGCTGGCCGGTGTCACGGCGGTTGAATACCTGAAACCCCTGATTGCTACAATTCCCATATTCGCCGGTTCGGCCGAAACAATCTCGCTTGTTATCGTTGTTCTGGTATTATCGTTCTTGATGCTTGTATTTGGTGAACTCGTACCAAAGTCAATCGGACTCCGATACTCGGACCGTGTTGCAATGATCATAGCACCGCCGATCGTATTGTTGTCCAAATTATTTCATTTCCTCATAAGATCGCTGACCTTTACAAGCAATCTTATTCTGAAACCTCTTCACGACAAGACAAGCTTTTCGGAATCGAGAATCTCCGAAGAGGAATTTAAACTTATCCTCGATGAAGGAACAAGAACAGGAATTTTTGATAAAACCGAACACGAACTTATATCCAGCATATTTGAGTTTACAGATACAATTGCGAAAGAGGTCATGGTTCCGCGTCCAGACGTTGTAGCAATTGATGTAGATACCAAGCGCGAGGATCTAATTCACATCGTGACCGAGCAGGGATATTCAAGATTACCGGTGTATCGGAATTCTCTTGAAAACATTATCGGTGTGATTTATACGAAAGATCTGTTGACACTTCTTGAACACAGGGATCTGATCATATTGCACGATATAATCCGGCCGGTTCTGTTCGTTCCATCGACGAAAAAAATCAGCCATCTGCTTCGCGAGCTGCAGTCGAAGAAGCTCCACATGGCTATCGTTGTAGACGAGTTTGGGACGATCGACGGTATTATTACGATGGAGGATATTCTCGAGGAAATCGTCGGCGAAATTCATGATGAATACGATGAAGAAGTGAAAGAAATCGAGGCTTCGGCCGACGGCTCTGTTGTGGTCGACGCACGAATAAGCATCGACGATTTCAATAAACGATTCGGTATCGAGATACCCGAGGATGCGGAATATGAATCGATCAGCGGATTTCTGCTGAAAATATTCGGAAAGATTCCGGAAGTGAACGATGAAGTGCGTTACAGCGGACTTTCATTCATCGTCACAAAGAAAAGTCAACGGCGAATATGGCAAATCAAGGTAAAGGGAATTGTAGAATATCAGGCCAGGAAAAAAGCTGAAACGGCTTCCCCGGAAGTACAACCCTCATGATTGTTTCGAGCGCAGAGTTCACAACGGCGATGAATAGTACGTGCGAGAATGAATGACAACATTTTTGGAAAATATCGTAGCGAATAAAAAAGTAGAGATCGAGCATAGTAAAGCACAAATTTCTCTAAAGCAGATCAGGCTTAGAGCAGAAAAGAGCGAGCGGCCGCGAGATTTCCGTGGGGCTTTACTTAAAAATGATATTGCCTGCATTGCAGAAATTAAAAAAGCGTCCCCGTCGCGCGGCGTTCTGATAAATGATTTTCATCCTCAAACGATCGCCTTTGACTATACAGTCGGAGGGGCATCGGCAATATCGGTCCTGACCGAACGACAATATTTCAAGGGATATCCGGAAGCAATCCGAGAAGTAAAAAATGCGAGTATACTTCCGGTTCTCCGAAAAGATTTTATTATAGATGAATACCAGATCTTTGAATCGCGTGCTCTTGGGGCCGATGCAATACTGCTGATTGTCAATATACTTGATTCAGCATCGATTGGACAATTCCTTCGACAGGCCAATGATCTTAAGCTGCAATGTCTTGTCGAGTGTCACACGAAAGATGAAATCGGAAGGGCTGTCGATGCAGGTGCAGAGATCATCGGAATTAACAATCGCGATCTTAATTCATTTAACGTGAATCTCGATACCTCTTTCCGGTTGCGTGAGAGTGTGCCGGACGGACGGATATGCGTGAGTGAGAGCGGGATTCAAAACCATGGACAGGTGCTTCAGTTATTTCAAGCAGGATTTCAGGCGATTCTCGTCGGTGAACAACTGATAACTGCATCTGACCGGACTGCGGCATTGCGTTCTTTACTTCGAGGTTGAAGTGGAATCGATCTATGTAAAAATATGTGGAATTACGAATCTTGACGATGCACTCGATGCCATAAAATACGGCGCGGATGCCGTAGGATTCATCTTTCATAAAGAGAGCCCACGATATATATCGCCGGAAAATGCGTCATTGATAGTGCAGGAACTTCCAAAACATATTACAAAAATTGGAGTTTTTGTCGATTCTCCACGAAGGGAGATAGAGGCGGTTCTCAGATCTTCAAGTCTGAGTGCAATTCAGTTGCACGGAGATCAACATCCTGAGGATTGCACGGGATATGATGTGGCAGTCATTAAAGCATTTCGTGTAGGCGAAAACTTTGATTTAACCCAGTTGGGATTGTTCGAAGTACAGGCAATTCTTCTTGATACACTGCGACCCGGAAAACCTGGAGGGACCGGAGAGACATTCGATTGGAATGTTGCTGTCCAGGCAAAGCAGTATGGGAAATTACTGCTCTCCGGCGGATTAACAGCGAAGAATATCGAAGATGCAATAAGGTTCGTCAGGCCTTACGGAGTCGATGTGAGCTCGGGTGTCGAGAAATCGCCAGGGAAAAAAGACCCGGGAAAAGTCCGGGAATTCATTATTAAAGCAAAAACAACGACCTTTTATGATGAATCAGATCAAGATTTCTGATTATGCGCTTCCGGATGAGACCGGACATTTCGGTGTTTTCGGAGGTAAGTTCATTCCTGAGACGTTAATACCTGCCTCGGAAGAACTTCAAGAATGGTATGGCAAACTCAAGAATGATAAGGAGTTCCTTCAGGAACTTCAATTCTTACTGAGGCATTATGCGGGGAGGCCGACACCGCTATATAAGGCATCTCGTCTGACCGAGTATGCCGGTGGGGCTTCAATATACCTGAAAAGGGAAGATCTCTGTCATACAGGTGCTCATAAAATTAATAACACTGTAGGGCAAGTCCTTATAGCACGGCGGATGGGGAAAAAGCGTATTATAGCAGAAACAGGAGCGGGGCAGCATGGGGTTGCTACTGCAACTGTATGCGCTCTTTTCGGTCTCCAGTGCATTGTGTATATGGGAGAAGAAGACATCGAGCGCCAGGCTCCCAATGTATATCGCATGAAGATTCTTGGCGCCGAAGTCCGTCCCGTAAGCTCCGGAAGCCGGACACTAAAAGATGCAACTAGCGAAGCGATTCGCGACTGGGTAACGAACGTCAAGGATACTTTTTACATCATCGGTTCGGTCGTCGGTATGCATCCGTATCCAATGATGGTACGAGATTTTCAGTCGGTTATAGGAAAAGAAGTACTAGATCAATTCAAAGAGTATGAAAATCGACTACCGGATATTTTAATTGCCTGTGTCGGCGGCGGAAGCAATGCAATGGGGATGTTCTATCCATTTCTTCAGCATGTACCTGCAGTAAGAATGATTGGAGTCGAAGCAGCGGGTGAAGGATTGACGTCCGGAAGACATGCGGCATCGCTTGTACTTGGCAAAAAAGGCGTTCTGCACGGTGCAATGCAATATCTCTTACAGGATAAAGACGGTCAGATTCAAATAGCACATTCAATTTCAGCCGGTCTCGATTACCCGGGGGTCGGTCCCGAGCACTGTTACTTCAAGGATGCCGGCATCGCGGAATATGTGGCAATCACCGATAGTGAAGCGCTTGAAGCTTTTCATATACTGGCAAGGATGGAAGGGATCATCCCGGCTCTGGAATCGGCACATGCTGTTTCATATGCACTACAGCTCGCAAAAACCCTTCCACGGCAGACGTTGATTATCGTAAATCTCTCTGGCCGGGGTGATAAGGATCTCAACACTGTAATGAAATACTCAGCTCGATGAATCGCGTGGGAATTTCTGAAGAAAAACAACAGCCTGATGGTTATTCAAGATTTTTCGCTGCAGGAAGCGTGATATTTTTTGTTGCTCTCGGGCAGGTTGTGAATATCATCCAGGAGATGCTCATCGCTGCGTATTTCGGTACAACCTGGATAACCGATGCCTACAAAATGTCAATGGCAGTTCCGACGCTCTTCTCGACCGAATCGATCGGAATCATCAACGCAGTTGTAATCCCTATCCTTTACACCGGGAAGACATTCGAGGAACAGAGAAGGATTTTTTCAGCACTCCTTGTGTTCTTCATCGTTGTAAGCATATCCCTCTGGCTTGTGATTCTTCTCTGTGCATCGCCTCTTATTGCTCTCATTGCGCACGGTTTTTCGCCTGATGGACAATTACTCGCTGTTTCACTCCTTACAGTAACGTCGTCACTCGTTGTTCTCACTATTCTCTCTACGTTTGCAGGAAACGTCCTGAACAGCCGTAACGAATTTGGATTGCCGGCGCTTCAAAAAGTATTCATGTTTGCCATGATCATCCCGGTATTGTATTTTGGAGTATCAAGATTCGGAATAGCAGCAGCCGCATGGGGAGCAGTGATCGGAATGATCGTCTTCACGATGATTGTGTTCTGGCGGCTTGGCCGGCATCATTTCACACCGGTGAGAGGGAATTTTTGGAAAGATCCTGCAATCAAGCAGTGTATTATACTTGCCACTCCCTTGATTATCTATTCTCTTTTCAACCAGGTGAACGTCCTTTTCGAAAAAAAGATTGCAGCCGATTTTCCCGCCGGAACACTTTCGGCTCTTGATTATGCGTTAAAGAGCTCGGTTTTTTTCATCAATTTTCTCGGTGTAGGGATAACGACTGTGATCTTTCCGACATTATCGGAGAAAAATGTCGAAGGTGATACTCAATCGTTAAGGAATTATGCAGAACGCTTACTCTCGTTCATCATTCTCCTGGTTACTCCATTTATTATTTTTCTACTCATTTTCCGTAATGAATTTATTCAGGTTCTATTCGAAAGAGGTGCATTCACTCCGGACGCAACCGCCGCGACATCGACGATGCTCGGTTACTATGCTCTTGGTCTTCTCGGCCATGCCGTGGTGATGACTTTTCCACGCTTTTTCCAGGCAACCCGGAATAATACAATCATTATGCGTGTCGGTATTGCAATGGTCGGGGTGAATATTGTAGGATTGATAGTATTTCCATATCTATTCGGTTCCGGTTGGAATACCTATATCGTTCATTGTCACCTATATGTTGCATGCATGTATACTTCTTTTTCGGCTTCGCGACATAATTAAATTCCGATGGATTGTTGTGGGCATACAGGCATTGAGAATTGTTTTTCCGTGCATTCTATTTGCAGTATTCCTTCTTGGAGTTCATTCGATCGCACCATTTTGTTCGATTACATTATGGGGCGCCCGCTTTGGGATTCTAGCCGGAACATGTTTGTTATCAGGAATTTTGTACCTCGTACTTGCAGCAGTGATGAAAGTTGTTGTTGCAGAAGAAATTATCCGACGTGGCATTGCAGCAATACGACGATTGATATGAGATAACCGATGAATATAGTAGTAATTTCACATAGCAGCGTTGTTGGATTGTACCAACAGAAACTAGCCATGATGCATCGGCAGTATCACGATAAATTGTCTCTAATCACCCCTTCGTCGTGGACTGAAGGGGGGCGCGAGGTAATAGCCGAAATACATTGCTATCCGGAACTCAATGTAAAGCCGCTTCCGGTTCCATTGGCCCAATAAACTTAATCGTCATTATTACTCATGGAAGGAATTATGGAAGCATCTTCGCCAGCAGCGTCCTGATCTTATCTACATAGAAGAAGAACCGCGGAGTCTGTGTGCTTTTCAGGTCCATCTTTTTTGTCGTTCCAACAATATACCGTATGTCTTTTATACATGGGAAAACATCGACCGGAAGTATAACTTAATCCATGCGATGCTTTTTCGAATAGTCCGTCGTTCGGCAGCTGCGGCCGTCGTTGGGAGCTGGGATGCAGCAGAGATTCTGCGTCGGCGATCGTTTAAGGCGCCTATGCTAATTCAGCCGCAATACGGAGTTGATCCTGCTCTTTTTTACCGCCGGACGACTTCACGATTCAAAGAAGGGTGGCGTGTGTCGGGGCCGGTAGTCGGTTATGCCGGACGCCTCATTCCGGAAAAAGGGGTTAGTCTTCTCTTACAAGCATTCGAGAAACTAACGATTCCCGCGACATGCGTTATCGCAGGGGGCGGCCCGGGATTGAACTCTTTGAAAGAATTTGCGGCACGACTTCGTCGCGCACAGGATATTTATTTTATCGGCCCTGTTCCTCATGAACAAATGCCGGAGTTGTTGTCGGCACTTGACATCATTGTGCTTCCTTCACGAACGACAGCAACATGGAAAGAACAATTCGGACGAATACTCATCGAAGCGATGGCGTGTGAAGTCTGTACCGTCGGATCGGATTCAGGGGCAATACCGGCTGTTATAGGAACCGCCGGCTGGATTTTCAAAGAAAACGATGTCCATGCATTGCAGAAGATTCTTTATGACCTCATTGTCAATGAAGAAGAACGGAAACGGTTAGCCGAAGAAGGCCGGGCACGGGTTCTCGAGCACTTTACAAATGCAATTTTTGCAAAACAGCTGCACGAATTTTTTATGCAGGTAAAATTCCCAAAAGCATGAAAGTATCAATCATCATTGTTAATTACAACCGGTTCGATCTGGTCCTTCAGTGTATTCAATCGCTTCTTCCCTGGATCAGAGAGGAAAAATATGAGATTATTGTTGTCGATAATGGATCGAAAGATTTCGATGAACGGCGTCTTAAGACTCTGAGCGACCGGATAGAAGTCGTCGGCCTGTCGCATAACATCGGTTATGGCCGGGCGAACAATCGTGGGGCCGAAATTGCTTGTGGAGAATATCTGTTTTTATTAAATCATGATACGATAATGCATGAGGATGTTTTGAACCCGCTTGTGGAATTTCTTGATAGACATCCAAACGTCGGGATAGTGGGACCGACGTTGTTAAACAGCGATGGATCGTATCAGCTCTCAACCGGAGGAGAGCCGGGACTTTTTGGAGAAGCGAAGACAAGATACTGGAACCGCTGTATTCGATCAAAGAACCTGCGAATTCGCACATCGATGGAAAGGTCTCTGCGAAGACAGCGTTCGCTTCCCTGGCTCACCGGAGCTGCAATGCTTGTCCGTAGGTCGTTGTTTGAATTGGTCGGCGGTTTTGATGGAGATTATTTTATGTATTTTGAAGATTCCGACTTTTGTGCCCGTATCCGGTCTGCAGGATCGGAAATTGTTTATCTTCCCGGACCATCGCTTATTCATCTTCACGGATGCTCCATCGACATTATTCCCGGCCGCATGGCATATGAATACAGGCGAAGTCAGCTCTTATATTATCAAAAGCACCGGATGTTGTCAGCACGAATTATTCTTCGGATATATCTTTTAGTAAAATATCTCGGGAAATACCTTATCGCAAAAGAGAATAGGGAAATCCTGGGAAAGATTATAGCCCTCTTGCTTGAGAGAAACATCATGCGGCACTCGTACGAATCGGGAAAGGCTGAGTGATGGTCGTCGGTCTCGACATACGGAAGATCGATCATCTCGGTATCGGAACGTATATTTTCAATCTTCTCCGGCACTTTGAACATGCACCCGGCGATATTCAGTTTATTGTTTTTGGTCACCCCGATGTCAGGCGCGACTTTTCATTGAGTGATCGTTTTACTGTAATCAACAACACGACAAAGCAGTATTCATTGGGGGGGATGATTTCACTCGGGCGGCAGGCACAGGCCGGACATGTTGATATCTTTCACACACCGCACTATGTTCTTCCGCTTAACATGAAAGCGCGAAGCGTTGTCACGATCCATGATGTCATTCCGCTTCTTTTCCCGGAATATTTCGGCATTCTTAAGAGATTATATGCGTGGACGATAATGAATCGAAGCTGTACGAAAGCCGATCGCGTTCTGACGGTGTCGATGACAAGCGCCAGGGACATTCAGGAAAAATTCAGTATTTCCGATGAGCGGCTGAGGGTCATCCATGTCGGTGTGAATGAAATGTTTCATCCTCTGAATGAACAGGAAAAATCTCTGGTTCGTCGGCAGTATTCGTTGAGTGAATCTTATCTTCTATACTCCGGTGCACTGAAGCCTCATAAAAACGTTCCCCGCCTGCTGTCGGCACTTTCTAAAATTCCGGAAAGCCGCAGGCCTCAATTGGTACTTGTTGGCGATGATCTGACGCATGCTGCACCGGTTCGAAGGGCGCTCGAACGATACCGTCTCTTTTCATCGGTTCGGGTTCTCGGCAAACTACACATTGATGAAGTTATCAAGATTTATGGCGCAGCTTTTGCAATGATCCATCCTTCATTATATGAGGGATTCGGTTCGATTGTGGTCGAAGCGATGGCTGCCGGAATTCCTGTGGCATCATCGTCATCCGGATCATTGCCTGAGATCATTGGAGATGCAGCATTATTCTTCGATCCGACTGACGAAGAGAATATCATCGAAGCGATCGATAAAATTACCAATGATACTCTTCTCCGTGAACAACTTATAAAAAAAGGAACAGACCGCATCAAATTCTTCTCATGGGAACGGTGTGCCCGGGCGACTCTGCAGGTTTACCGGGAACTTGAATAGCAGATGTGCCTTGTGTTTGTTATCAAAAAGTAATACTATTGTTCAGGAAAGGTTGTATTTCGTGACAGTCGTGCAAAAAAATACCGTGCTCGTGGCGACGCTACCGAAGATTGACGAAGCAATGGCAGCTTCGCTTTTCGACGGGAAATTTACGGTACGTACTATCGAGGAACTCTATCTCTCATATCTCGTCGATGTTGTGGCACAGGTTAACCGGTATCCGAGAACTCGCATTGTGATTCACTATTATGTTCCTGCGCTGCATGAAATGCTGATGAATCTTTTCATGACACCCGCCGAGTTTCGATTGGTCGTACCAAAGGATACAGGCCCGCTTTACTCATCGGCCATCGAGAGGATGTTCAGAAGTGGACGATGCAAAAATCTTCTTCTCCTTCTAACACTTCATCCGTTGGTGAATTATCATGTTATTGAACACACACTTCGTGTATTGAATTTTGAGGATGAAAGCGTGGCAATCGGCACACTATCAAACCACATACCTTATCTTCTTGGCATGAAAAATCTTCATGAATCGCTCCTGATGCTGGACGATAAGGAGTTTTATGACAGTGATTCGCTTCTTCGCCGATGCTGTACAATAAACGGACTTGTCAGTCCGCTATGCCCGCTTCCCGTGATACAAACAACAAGCGATCTTATGATCCTGAAGGAAAAATTGGAGCGACTTTGCGAGACACGGCATGATTATCCGAAAAGAACTCTTTCGTTGCTCCGACAACTTGGTAGTACCCTTAATAACGCGAGAGCCATATGAATATCGGTCTCTTTGGCGGCAGTTTTAATCCGCCGCATAACGGACATCTGCTCCTCGCAGAGACGGTACGGGAACAATTCAATCTCAGCACTATATTTTTCATTCCGTCATATATTCCTCCACATAAACAGCTCGAGCACCTTGCCCCTGGAAAAGACCGTCTCGCAATGGTCGAATGCGCTATTTCAGGAAACAGGTATTTTAAATGCTCGGATATCGAAATTAGGAAGAGGGGAACATCGTACACCATTCAAACAGTAACGGAGTTTGAACAACGTTATCCCAACAGTGAATTATTCCTCATTATCGGTATTGATAACCTTATAGATTTTAAATCGTGGAAATTGCAGGAAGAATTACTGACGAAGACGACACTCATCGTCTGCGAACGTCCCGGATTCCGACGCGATGATGTTCCGCGTGATCTTCTACGCCACGCAAATTTTGTGTCGCTAATGCTGATTGGGATATCGTCAAGTGATATCCGGCTGCGGGTAAAAACGGGTAAATCGATCCGCTATTTCGTTCCTGAATCTGTAGCGGAGTATATACGCTCCAACCGGTTGTATCTGTAATTACACAATGCAGTGTATAACGACTGAGTTATCACGACACCGCCCAACTATTCTATTCCTTCTATAGTGATTTTTTCATCTTGTTGTAACCCAATTTCGTTCTATATGATAGAGAATCCTATGGATCGCTTTAAAGGCATCTATCGTACTGAATCCATCCGTCTTGCAGGTTGGGATTATAATTCACCCGGATTGTATTTTATCACCATTTGTACTAAAAACCGGATAGAATGGTTTGGAGATATTGTGGATGGGGAAATGATCCGGAATGAGATTGGAGAGATGGCACATCAAATGTTTAAAGAAATCCCGATCCATCACAAAGATGTCAGATTGGATGATTTTATTATAATGCCGAATCATGTACATGGAATAATTGTGTTGGGTGATAAGTATAATCATGGATTGTTGAATAGTCGGGGAGAAAGTAGAGACAGATTGCGGGACAGGTGGGTGGACAAATGTAGAGAAAGATGGGGATATAAAAGGGGAAATGAAGGAGAAAATAATTTAGGATGTGAATTGGAAGATGAGTGGGGAGACGGGTGGGGAGACAAAAGGGGAGACGTTGCATGCAACGTCTCCCCAGATAGTGAGGATAGGATGAGGATCTCCCCAGATAGTGAGGATAGGATAAGGATCTCCCCAGATAGTGAGGATAGGATGATAATCTCCCCAGATAGTGAGGATAGGATGAGGATCTCCCCAGATAGTGAGGATAGGATGATAATCTCCCCAGATAGTGAGGATAGGATGAGGATCTCCCCAGATAGTGAGGATGGGATGATAATCTCCCCAGATAGTGAGGATAGGATGAGGATCTCCCCAGATAGTGAGGATAGGATGAGGATCTCCCCAGATAGTGAGGATAGGATAAGGATCTCCCCAGATAGTGAGGATAGGATGAGGATCTCCCCAGATAGTGAGGATAGGATGAGGATCTTCCCAGATAGTAAGGATAGAATGATGATCTCCCCAGATAGTGAGGATAGGATGAGGATCTTCCCAGATAGTAAGGATAGAATGATGATCTCCCCAGATAGTGAGGATAGGATGATAATCTCCCCAGATAGTGAGGATAGAATGATGATCTCCCCAGATAGTGCAGAAAAAAAGAGAGTCTCTCTAAATGGAAAATTGGATTTTGAAATGTCCGAAAAACCGGAAAACTACTTTATGTCAACAATATCCCCCAAAGGTGGATCATTGGGTTCGATTGTACGGTCATTTAAATCTGCCGTGACAAATTACATACATGCGGAGGGGTTTCGCGATTTCGCCTGGCAATCCCGATTCTACGATCACATTATTCGTAGTGATAAAAGACTTACCATCATTCGGAGATACATCAGGAATAATCCAAAGCGCTGATATCACGAGGATAGTGAAGATACTCCAATGAGATATCTCCGCTCCTTGAAACTTGATCGCACTTTTCGTATTTTCTATTCGAATATACAGCCCCTGTAGCTCAGTATGGATAGAGCAGCAGTTTCCTAAACTGTGTGTCGGGTGTTCGAATCACCCCAGGGGCACATTCAGATTGCAATATTCATTCATCGATTTTCCTCCGTCCCCCTTTCAACTTGGTGAAAGAATTAGTACATTATATCCCATTCAGATCGATCCATCGTATTGATATCAAGGAGAATAGAATGAAATTTCGTCTTACATACATTACTATTATGACGCTGTCGCTCACACTATTCTTATCCGCGATAATGCTCTGCCAGGATGAGACCGCAACTCTTCGCACCATACTCCGGTATACTGATCCACAGAAACGAATCGATGCACTAAACGAGTTTCTCCATCTCTATCCCCAGAATAGCCTGACTTCACGCGCCTTATATGGACTATTCAATACATATATGGAAACAGATAAAAGTGACTCAGCCCTTCTCACTGCACCACGGTGTGTTGCGTCCTTCCCAGATGCTGCACGTGGTCAGATGCAAATGATGATCGCCGATGCTCTTGCTGAAAAAGGTATCGGACTTGATACCGCCATAACGTATGTCGCGGCAGCTGAACAATGGGCTAGGGAAAGAAAACGGCCGGAAATTGGATCGATTCTCCACATTAAAGCACATATTCTTTACCAGAGAGGAAATACTCTCAAGGCAGAGGAACTCGAGCGGGAGGCACTTCAAAGCGAATCGAACAATCCGGATTTTCTCCTAAGACTTGGCCGCTACGAAGAGAATAATGGAAAAAAAGATATGGCACTGCGCGATCTGTGCCGCTCGATCCTTTTTGGATACTCGGATGAGGCACTTCAGGGATTTAATTCATTGATAACCTATGCAAAATCCGATTCCGAAGCACTGCAGCTAAAAGAAACAATCGTAAACGAAATTATTCGTGCCTATGTCGATACAACGAAACCGGAAAAAATTATCGAAGCACGGAGCTCCGCAGCGGCATTAATGGCACACACCGAAGTCAATCTGAAAAAAGCACGAGAGTGGGCGACAAGCGCAGCTAAATCTCCGGAGAAGGGAGAATCGATCGAAGAGTTCGTGAGCTATCAGCAAAATCTTGCTCTTGTATCATTCGCGGAAAAAAAATATGCCGAGGCAGCGGCGATTTTGAGTGCGGTTACCGATCTCGTCGATCCATGGAATGATGGATTCTGGTTTACGATCGGACAGGCATATGAAAAAATCGGGAAAAATGAGATGGCAAAGGACGCATATTTGAACGCATTAATCGGATCGAAAGTACCTCGACTCGTCAGTGCATATGCATCCATCGCAAGCGAAAGAGAGCGTACGCCTGCACAGATTGACAGCGTAATAGAAAAAAAACGACAATCGCTTATAGATTTTTATCCGGGAAAAGCTGCCGCACAGAAATCGAAAACTGGAAAAGTCGTCCTTGTGGAACTTTTTACGGGCTCTGAATGCGGTTCATGCCAGTCGGCCGATAAGGCATTCGATTATCTCTCGGAATATTATCCTCGAACGGCAGTTGTTCTCCTTGAGAATCATCTCCATATACCCCAGCCGGATCCGATAACGAATCCGGATACATGGGACCGATATATGATGTATGGAGGCAATTTTGGAACTCCAACCGTCGTCATAGATGGAACTCAAAAAATTATTGGCGGAGGTCCGCTCTATATCGGCCAGAATCGTTTCAATGTGTATCACCATTTCATCAAACGCTCTTTGGGAAAGACTCCACCTCTGACAATCGAAGGTACCGCACAGTTGACAGGGGGGAAGATCGCCGTCGAGATCCAGCTTCATACGGCGAAAAAAAATCGAAAGGACACTCTTTTAACAAGACTCTATATAGCACTTGTTGAAAAATCGATAGACTACACCGGAGGGAACGGCATATCACGACATGCCTTCGTTCTCAGGAAATTGTTTGATGGAATAAAAGGGGCTCCCATAAAGCTGACCAACAGTGTAGAAAAAATAACACAGTCGGTAGAACTTTCACAGATCGAGCGTGAATTACAGAATTATCTCGACAATGTTGCGAAACATCCGTCTTGGCGTTCTTCATTTGCGAATTTCCCGGGTTGGAAAACACGACCTGACAGGATCAACCCGTCGAATGTCGCGATCGTTGCGTGGATTCAGGATCCGGAAAGCAGGGAAGTTCTTCAATCATTCTATTGTGATGTATCGACAATTACGAAGTGACAGGCAAGGTATCGATTCTCTTCATGTTACTTGAACAAATGCACCGGTTTTTCTACCTTGTTGTGAACCTTCTCCTGGAGGTCTTATGAACCGTGTCTTTAGAAGTCCGATTCCCGGACTCATCCTGATATCGCTGATCCTGTCCTCATGTACTTCCCATATCTATCATGTCGCATATCCAACGCTCTCAGATGGGAAATATGATTCGGAATTTCCATATAAAAGTTGTTCCGAACAACTTGAGAAAATCGGAGAAACTATCAAGCTCCTTAATTGTATTGCCGGGTATAAAAGCTATACTTTGCCTTCAGGTTCTATGCTGCGGAAAAACGACCTTACAATGGATTTAATCGAGAAACAGGCTGTGCACGTGCAGTACATCAGCAATACATCGTCGGGAACCGCTACCGTGATCTACTCACAGGGTTTTAAGTCGGCCGTGCTGACGTGTGCACATATCTTCTCATTCCCGGATACAATTATTTCCTATTTCCCTGATAGTGACGGATTACCGACCGAATATGTACAATCAATAGCATTCCGAGCATCACTGCTGAATTACATTGCCGATCTGCCTGAAAGAGGAGAAATGGAAATCCTTGCCGTTGATAAAATCAACGACATTGCCATTCTCGGAAAGACATTTGAGACACCGAAGCCGGTCCTCGTGTTCAATTATCCCGTCGGTCGTGCGAAAGAATTGGAATGGGGAACGTTTGTCTATATGTTCGGTTATCCATTGGCGAATAAAATGGTCACAAAGGCAATTGTAAGTAGTCCCAAGAGAGATTCCCGCGGATCGTTCTTGCTCGATGCCGTGTTTAACCGGGGGTTCAGTGGGGGGGTTATCCTTGCAATACGCGATGGAATTCCAAATTTTGAGCTCGTTGGAATAGTCAGCTCGGTTCCTGCAGATTATGAGAATGTGCTGACACCAACGCCGGCAAATACGGATATGGAGTATGATGCAAACATTCCGTATCACGGTGAAGTGTATGTCAGACGAAAATTAAATATTAAGTATGGCGTGACACAAGCCATCTCTATGGAAACAATAAAAGAATTTGTGGGAAAAAATAAATCGGTTTTTGAATCAAAAGGATATTACATCAATTCATTTTTCGAGCAGGAAAGTGTTAAACCGGATCTACCATGACGGACGCATATACTGAAGGGGAATGACTATCGTATTTCAATTGATTCCCACCGGATTTTTCTTATATTTTTATTAATTCAATGTATTGCTGACATATTCTTTTCTTTATGAGAATCAATCAATTATTTATCCCGACAGTAAAAGAAATTCCTTCGGATGCGACTATCCCCAGCCACCAGCTGATGCTCCGTGCAGGTCTTATGCGGCCTCTCGTAGCGGGAGTATATAGTTTTCTCCCTCTTGGCTATCGGGTTATGAAAAAAGTCATGCAGATCATTCGTGAAGAAATGGATGCTATCGGTGGACAGGAATTCCATCTTCCTGCGCTCAATCCCATGGAATTATGGGAGGAAACCGGTCGTCTTCAGGCATTCGGTGATATAATTTTTTATATCAAGAATAGACCTCTCGTTCTTGCGCCGACTCACGAGGAAGTAATATGCTCGATTGCGAAAAATCACATCAGTTCGTATCGTGAACTTCCTCAGATCTGGTATCAGATTCAGACCAAGTTTCGAAATGAACCACGTCCGCGCTCGGGTGTAATTCGCGGACGCGAGTTCATCATGAAAGATTCCTATACGCTTGACGCTACATTGGAAGGATTGGACAGAGGCTATAATCTTCACGCTGAAGCATATAAAAAGATTTTTACCCGTTCGGGATTGAGATTCTTCGTTGTCGGCGCTTCAAGCGGTGCAATGGGAGGGACCGGGTCACAGGAATTTATGGTCGAGTCGGATTTTGGTGAGGATACCGTTGTACTCTGCAATGAATGCGGATATGCGGCTAACCTGGAGATCGCTGCATCAAATATTGCAGGTGCATCCAGGACTGACGCAAATGATTTGCCGAAAGAAATTCATACACCGAATATAAAAACAATCGATGAACTCGCTGATTTCCTGAAAGTCGATACACGATCTTGCGCTAAATCGCTTGTCTATATCCATAACTCTAAGCCCGTGCTAATCTTCATGATGGGGAACGATCAGCTCAACGAAGCAAAACTCGCCGCTGTTCTAACGGGTGAATTCAGACCTGCACGGCCTGAAGAATTATTAGAATTAACGGGAGCAGATGCCGGTTCAATCGGACCGGTCAATCTCCGATCCCCGATGCGCGTCATTGCCGACAGGAGATTGAAAAACGCGAATGGAATGATCAGCGGGGCAAATAAGAACGATTACCATATGATGAATATCGACTTTGACCGCGATGTGAATGTCGAGGCGTATCATGACCTGAGAATTGTCGAAGAGAAAGAGCCCTGCCCGTCCTGCAATAAACCACTGCGGATTGCGAAAGCGATTGAAATCGGACACATTTTCAAGCTTGGTACAAAGTATTCCGATAGCCTTCATGCTGTATTTCTTGATGAAAATGGCAAGGAAAAGCCGATTATTATGGGAAGTTATGGAATCGGAGTTGAAAGAATCGTCGCCTGTCATATTGAGCAGAATCACGACGAAAACGGCATCATCTGGGATAAAGTCATTGCCCCATTCCACGTTCACCTTATCGCTGTGAATCCGGGAAACGAACAACTGAAAAAAACAGCCGATACTCTTCACACTACGTTCGAATCTGTCGGCATCGAGGTTTTATATGATGATCGGGCAGATGCTTCTCCGGGATTTAAATTTAAAGATGCCGATCTTCTGGGAATGCCGTTGCAGGTCATTGTCGGTGAACGAAATTTCAAAAATGGTCAGATCGAGCTAAAGGAACGCAGGACAAATAAGAGAAAATTAGTCGCAACAGAGAAGGTCGTCGAAGAAGTGAAGGCATTTCTTCGCGTATAGTAAGGATAGAGAATGGCACCGCGAATGGAAGTTTTTTATCGACGGTGGGTGGCGGTCGTCATCACGCCATCGCCCCGTGGTCAATCCCTACACTCGAGAGACCATCGGTACTGTTGCCCAGGCATCGGCGAAAGATATCCTCGATGCAATTACAGCTGCACACAGAGCATTTGAAAATACAAAGAAACTGCAGGGATACGAACGAAGCGCGATACTGATTGAGATCGCCAATGCTCTGAGAAACCGTAAAGAGGAGCTTGCACGATTGATAACGGACGAATCGGGAAAACCGATTCGATTCTCGCGTGCGGAAATTGATCGCTCGATATTCACATTTATTACAGCCTCGGAAGAAGCAAAACGAATATACGGAGAGACACTCCCACTCGATCTGACTCATCAGTCTAATCAAAGACTTGGAATACTCAGACGTTTTCCGATCGGCGTGATTGCTGCTATTACACCATTCAATTTTCCAATCAATCTTATCGCGCATAAAGTTGCGCCGTGCATCGCTGCAGGCAACACGGTTTTATTGAAACCAGCTTCAAGTACCGCCGCATCGGCTTCGGCATTCACGGAAATTATTGCAGAATCATCGCTCCCGAAAGGTGCGTTCAATCTTGTGACTTGTCCGGGTGCGGAAGCGGAGGTTCTGGCAACAGAACCACGGATTGCTATGTTGACATTTACAGGAAGCCCTAAAATCGGATGGCGATTGAAGGAAAAAGCTTGGAAGAAAAAAGTGACGCTCGAACTCGGAGGAAATGCAGGCATTATTATCGACGAAAAAGTCGCCCTTGATCCGATCATCCCGCGTATCGTCCAGGGATCCTTTGGAAATGCGGGGCAGTCGTGCATTGCCGTGCAGAGAATTTTTGTCCATCGCAGCCTCTTTGAGGAATTCCGTGAGAAATTCGTCAAGGCAACACACAAGGTTGTTGTAGGGGATCCCACCAATGATTCGACAGTTGTCGGTACGATGATCGATGAAGCAGCAGCGATCAAAACTGAAGAGTGGATTACAGAAGCTGTGAATCTTGGAGCGAAAGTCCTTATCGGAGGAACAAGACAGGATGCGGTGTTTGCACCGACGGTTCTCGTCGAAACTACAAATGCAATGAAAGTAGAATGCCGCGAAGTCTTCGCTCCTGTTGTCACATTGACGCCCGTGGATTCTTTCAACGAGGCACTCAGGAAATTGAATGATTCACAGTATGGACTACAAGCCGGTATATTTACAAACGATCTCTATAATGCTTTTATGGCATACGAAGCGCTGGAAGTCGGCGGTGTAATGATCAACGATTATCCGACTTACAGGGTTGATCACATGCCGTATGGCGGAGTGAAAGAATCGGGAATGGGACGGGAAGGCGTTCGATATGCTATTGAAGAAATGACGGAACCAAAGTTAATGGTGCTAAATTTATCGAAGTCATTTTAATTATTAATTAATGAATAACCAGACTATCGGATTTATGGTGAACACACTGGCTTGTTCTGGGTGACTTACACCGAGCTACGCTGCGGGGAATCGAAGGAAGGAGTGTCGAGCCGTGCACTTACAGTTCCTTCAGCAATATTGAAATAATCGAAAAGGATAATTGTGTCCGACTTCGTTCATCTTCATAATCATACACACTACAGTCTTCTGGATGGTGCCTGCACAGTAGAAGATCTTATCAATGCTGCAGTAGAACAGAAGATGCCCGCCGTGGCACTGACCGATCATGGTGTATTATTCGGCGCGATTGAATTTTATCAGAAGGCAAAAAAAGCGAATATCAAACCGATTATTGGCAGTGAAGTCTATATTGTGACAAAAGGATCTCGTTTCGATAAAGTCACTCCGGCGGAAGCGCGCACGAATGCTGGGAAAAGAGGAATCTATCACCACCTTGTCCTTCTGGCAAAAAACCAGACAGGTTATAAAAATCTGGTCAAGCTTTCTACGATCGGGCATATCGAAGGTTTTTATTATAAACCACGAATCGATCTCGATACACTCCGGCAATATTCAGAAGGACTCATTGGACTCTCAGCCTGTTCAGGAGGAGTTGTTGCGACGCATCTTGTGGATGGGCGATATGATCTGGCACGTGAAACGGCTGTTCTCTACAAGGAAATACTTGGCGAAGATTTCTACCTTGAGATCCAGGATCATGGTCTTGAAAGGGAAAAAATCATCCTTGCTAACATGCCGAAGCTGGCTCAAGAGCTCGAGATCAAATTGATAGCGACAAACGATTGCCATTATATAAAACACGAGCACGCTATTGCTCACAATATCTTGCTTATGATCCCGGAGGCCAGCAGTACGAATATACAGGATTATACGCAACTACGGTATGGAACCGATCAAATCTACTTCAAATCGAGCGCCGAAATGGCCGCATTGTTTTATCACTATCCACAGGCACTTGAATCAACGCTTGAAGTGGCAGAAAAGTGCAATGTGGAATTGGATCTCCATACGAACCATATGCCCGAGTTTCCAATTCCTCCTGAGGCAGGCGTTACAACGCTGAATGACTATCTTAGGAAATTGGCACATGAAGGTATTGGACATCGGTACCCAAATATAACGCAGGAAATTAGTGAACGCTTAGAGCATGAGCTTTCAGTTATTACGCGAATGAATTATGCGGGATATTTCCTGATTGTCCACGATTTTATCAGCAAAGCACGCGAGATGGGGGTTTATGTTGGTCCGGGGAGGGGAAGTGCTGCGGGGAGCATCGTCTCCTACGCGCTCGGAATCACGAACATCGATCCATTAAAATACGACCTTCTTTTCGAGCGTTTTTTGAACCCGGACCGTATCAGCATGCCGGATATTGACGTTGATTTCTCGGATGCAAAGCGAGGAAGGGTGATCGATTATGTCCGCCAAAAATATGGGGCCGACTCAGTATCGCAAATCATAACGTTCGGAAGTCTTGCCACGCGGGCGGTTTTGAAAGATGTCGGCCGTGTTCTCGGTGTTCCCCTGAGCACAATCGATTCGATTACGAAACAGATTCCTGTCATTCAGGGGAAAGTAAAACCCCTTGCCGAGGCACTGAATGATGTTCCTGATCTGAAATGGGTGAAAGAAAGCAAGGATCCGAAAATCCAGCAGTTGATAGAGGTTTCACTCGTTCTCGAAGGGATGAATCGCAACGCATCGACGCATGCAGCTGGTGTCGTCATTGCCCCCGGTCCTATCAGCGACTACGTACCGCTCTATAAAACGCCCCAGACAGATTCAATGACGCAATACGCCATGAAAGATCTTGAAGAAGCCGGTTTGCTGAAAATGGATTTTCTGGGTCTGCGGACACTTACTGTCATCGAAAACACACTCCAGTTGATCAAACAACGTCACGGAATCGATATCGAGCTTGATACAACCCCGATTGATGATGCGGCCACATTCGAATTATTTGCAAAAGGGCAGACGGTCGCCGTATTTCAGTTTGAGAGCTCGGGGATGCAGGATTCACTGCGTAAACTCCGGCCGACGAAGATAACCGATCTCGTTGCTATGAATGCGCTTTACAGGCCCGGACCGATGTCGATGATTGATGATTTCATCGCCCGGAAACATGGAACCCAGATTATAGGGTACCTTCATCCAAAACTTGAATCGATTCTTCATGAGACCTATGGTATCATTGTGTATCAGGAACAGGTCATGAAGATCACGAGTGAGATTGCAGGATTCACTCTTGCGCGCGCCGATATGATGCGCCGGGCAATGGGAAAAAAAGACAAGGCATTGATGGCTAGACTGAAAAAGGAATTTGTCGATGGTGCAGCCGGCAATCACATTGATAAAAAAGTCGCATCCGACATTTTCGATTTGATAGAGAAATTTGCATCATATGGTTTCAATAAATCACATAGTGTAGCGTACTCCATAATTGCATACCAGACAGCATTTCTGAAGGCTCACTATCCGGCCGAGTTTATGGCCGCGACACTTTCGAGTGAAATCGGCAACACCGACAAAATTGTATTATTTATCGATGACTGCCGCTCGCTCGGCATCGAGGTACTTCCACCCGATGTGAATGAAAGTGAAGCCGATTTTATTGTATCTAAGAGTGGTATCCGGTTCGGACTGAGCGCAATCAAAAATGTTGGTTCCGGAGCAGTAGATACAATCGTTCAAGTACGAAATACTGCGGGAAAATTTTCTTCGTTATACGATTTTTGTTCGAAAGTCGACCTTCGAATTGTCAATAAGAAAATGATCGAAAGTCTTATTCAGGCAGGAGCATTCGATTCCATACCCGGTCATCGGGCACAACTCCTCGAAAGCGTCGATTTGGCAACGACATACGGTCAAAATTTCCAGGAGGAAGCAAGGCGCCATCAATCAAATCTGTTCGAAGCCGGAAAATCGTCACATCACGGTGTTTTCGGAACACCCTCACTCCCGGCCGTCGAGCCGTGGACAGAAATGGAAAAACTTCGGCGGGAGAAGGCACTACTCGGGTTTTACGTCTCGGGTCATCCCCTGAACCGGTTTAAAGACGTCGTTGAATCATTCGCAACTGCCCGTCTCGGAGATGGAGAGAGTATCAAAGATGGGAGTTCAGTACGTGTGTGCGGTATTGTTACATCGGTGAAAAAGAAAATCGATAAGCGTGGAAACACGATGGCCTTTATAACAATCGAAGATTTTTCGGGAAAGGGCGAGTGTGTCGTGTTCTCTGATGCATACCGGCGGCATGAACAGATCCTAGTTAATGATGCAATGGTCATGGTGGTTGGAAAAGGAGAACCCAGCGGAAACAATCTTAAGGTCATCGCAAACGACATTTATCCGATTGAAAGAGTTAAGGAAACTTTCGGAAAAAGTGTTATCTTTACAATCAACATAGATGTAGCTGGGGAACAGACAATCTCCCAGCTTCGAAAAATCATGGAACGCTATAGGGGAGGTTCGTGCTCTTGTTATTTTAATCTTGTAGGTTCAACACTATCACAGAAACGTGTTTTTTATTCAAAATTATATACGGTTCAACCATCGGAAGAATTTTTCACGGAAGTTCGTCAGCTGCCCGGCATTGACGGTGTTAAGATAACGGGTTAATCATACAAAGGGGACACAATGAAAGCACTACAAGTCACCGATAGCAATTTTGTATCCGAAGTACTCCAATCGTCTGTTCCTGTTATTGCCGATTTCTGGGCGGTATGGTGCGGTCCATGCAGGATGATTGCACCCGTCATTGAAGAACTCGCGGGTGAATATGAAGGGAAAATCAAAGTTGTCAAAGTTGACGTTGATAATAATCCCAAGATAGCAATGCAATTCGGTATTAGGAGTATTCCGACACTCCTTATCTTCAAGGAGGGACAGGTTGTCGAACAAATAGTCGGTGCCGTTTCCAAGAAACATATCGTAGAGAAACTTTTAAAACACACCTCATAAAAACTCCGGAATTCCGTATAGGTTGTATGCTTTAAAATGGAGAGAAGCAAGCAGAGAAAAATTGCGGATGCTTCTTTTTTTCATTATAATGTATAATGAGAATTCCGGTTCTCTTACCTTCGGAAAGGAACTGATGTAGAAAAATGCAGTACAATAAGCGGACACATACCTGCGGCGAATTACGTCTTCACCATGTCGGAAAGATGATCACATTAACGGGATGGGTGGACCGACGGCGGGATCTCGGAGGAGTGATTTTTATCGACCTCAGGGACCGCTACGGCAGAACACAGATCGTCTTTCAACCACAGCGCAATGAAGAGGTCTATCAGATTGCCAAGGACATCCGGAGCGAGTTTGTGATATCGGTGACCGGTGTTGTCGAAAAACGTCCTGACGGAACCGCTAATCCGAATCTAGATACGGGTGAAATAGATGTTCTCGTCGATGTTTTGACGATACTGAGCAAAGCCGAAACGCCGCCATTCCCGATCGAAGAGCGTGTGGAAGCTAGCGAGGAACTGCGTCTGAAATACAGGTATCTCGATCTTCGCCGCGAACCGCTTCAACGGAATATTCTTATGCGCCACACAATGTATCAGATAGCGCGTAAATATTTTGATGAAAATAAATTTGTCGAAGTCGAAACCCCCGTACTCATGAAGAGTACACCCGAAGGAGCGCGGGACTACCTTGTACCGAGTCGCATTCACCGGGGGAAGTTTTATGCACTCCCGCAGTCACCCCAGACCTACAAGCAAATTCTCATGGTCGCCGGTTTCGATAAATATTTTCAGATCGTGAAATGCTTCAGGGACGAAGACCTGCGTGCCGATCGGCAACCGGAATTCACTCAGATTGATGTTGAGATGTCGTTTATTGATGAAGAAGATATTTACAGCATGACAGAAGGGCTTATTATCCGGTTCATGAAAGAAATTAAGGGTGTCGACATTCAAACCCCGTTCATACGACTGACATACAAAGAGGCAATGGAAAAATACGGGGGCGATAAGCCCGATTTACGTTTTGGACTCGAGTTGACCGATGTTACAAAAATCGTCGCTTCAACTTCCTTCAAAGTATTTTCCGATAACATCGCCAGAGGCGGAGTTGTTGCGGGATTTGTTCTACCCGGGGGTGCATCCTATAACCGAAATCAGCTTGATAATATTGTTGATTTTACAAAGAAACTCGGGGCGGGTGGATTAATCTATGCAAGAGTCTCCGATACCGGCGTTGAATGTCCGATTGAGAAATTTGTCGGTAGCAATACCCTACTGGCCATAGCACAGGCGATGAAGGCAAAGAGCGGCGATTTATTCTTTCTCGTTTCTGATTCATGGCATAAGGCTTATTCAATACTTGGTAGTCTAAGACTCGAGATGGCTCAACGGCTGGATCTTCTCAACAATGAGAAACAGGATTTTAAATTCCTCTGGGTAACAGATTTTCCGCTTCTGGAATTCAGTGAGGAAGAGAAACGATATGTTGCGGTCCATCATCCCTTCACGTCGCCCAAATCTGAAGATGAGCCGCTGCTGGATAATGATCCCGGAAAAGCACGGGCTCGAGCCTACGATCTGGTTTTAAATGGCAACGAAATCGCCGGCGGAAGTATCCGAATTTTCAGCCGTGAATTACAATCGAAAATGTTCTCCCTTCTTGGAATTAATGAAGAAGAAGCATATCGAAAATTCGGATTTATACTCGATGCATTTAAATACGGCGCCCCGCCTCATGGGGGCATAGCATTAGGTTTTGACAGGATAGCAATGATCCTGGCAGGACAGAAGTCCATCCGTGATGTCATTGCATTCCCCAAGACGAGCAGTGGAATGTCGCTCATGGATGAGTGCCCGTCGGAAGTGGATCCGAAACAATTGGAAGAACTGCACATTCGTATAAAATAGGAAAAACAATGTTCGAAGAAATAACTGAACAACTACGCACACTTACCGAGCGAATTACTTCCCTCCGGGGTTATCTTTGACCTTGATCGAAAAGAAAAGGAAATAGAGGAATTTCAGGAAAAAACCCACGCAAGCGATTTCTGGAACGACAATATCAAGGCCCAGAAAATCATGCAGGAGATCAGTAAGAGAAAATTGTGGGTTGATGCATGGCAAAAACTTCGTTCCCAGAGGGAAGAGATAAATGCAATGATCGACCTCGCAGAGGAATCGAAGGATGAGGCCTTTGCCGCTGAAGCAGCAAAAGAAATCAAAGCGTTGGAACAGGGAATTGCAGATCTGGAATTTAAAAATATGCTCAGCGGTGAAGACGACCAGCGAAATGCGATCCTACAGATCCACGCGGGAGCAGGCGGTACCGAAGCACAGGACTGGGCTGAAATGCTTTTGCGAATGTATCTTCGCTGGTGCGATCAACATGGGTTCGTCACAGCACTGGTTGATCAGCAGGAGGGTGAAGGTGCGGGAATTAAGAGTGCAACTATCGAAGTAACGGGGGAATTCGCCTACGGATACATGAAAGCCGAAGTTGGCGTCCACCGTCTTGTCCGCATTTCACCATTCGACGCAAATGCACGACGTCATACATCGTTCGCTTCCGTGTTTGTTTATCCTGAAGTCGAAGACGATGTCGAAATCGAGATTAATCCAGCCGATATCGAGTTTGATACATATCGATCAGGTGGAAAAGGCGGGCAGAATGTCAATAAGGTGGAAACTGCTGTCCGGATCAAGCATGTTCCCACCGGTATTATCGTCGCCTGCCAGCAGGAGCGTTCACAATTTCAAAATAGAGAACGGGCAATGAAAATGTTGAAATCGCGCCTGTATCAGATCAGGAAAGAGGAGGAGCAAACACGACTGACCGCAATTGAGGGCACAAAGAAAAAAATCGAATGGGGTAGCCAGATACGGTCGTATGTGTTTCATCCCTATAATCTTATAAAAGATCATCGAACGAATATCGAGACCTCAAATGTACAGGCGGTAATGGACGGCGACCTTGACGCCTTTATCAAGGGATATCTCCTTGCATTTCCATCGGCATAGTGGGTAATGAATTATTCTTACTTCATAGCACGACGATATCTCCGTACACGCCATCGGGGCGGGGTTATTTCTTTTCTCAGCATCATCTCGATCGTTGGAATTATGATAGGTGTCGCTGCACTGATCATAACACTCTCTATTCTCGGTGGATTTGAAAAGGAGATCAGGGAGAAAGTAATCGGCTTCACTGCTCATATTCAACTTTCAGGATTTCAAAATCAGCCCCTTAGGAACGCTGAAGAGACGAAAGTGAGAATTGTCACCGAAAATCCCGAGATCGCATCAGCCACAGTGTACGTAGCACGGGAAGTAATGATCCGAAGCCGGAACGGCGTCGATGGTGCATTCCTGAAAGGAATAGACACTCTCTCTGAACTCCCGATGATCCGGCGTCACATCGTTCAGGGCTTATATTCATTTTCTACAAGAGAGGGGATAGCGTCGCTCATCGTCGGGAGAAAATTGGCACGAAAACTCAGCCTTGATATAGGTGATAAGGTTGTAGTTTTCGGATTGACGGGTAAAGTCCAGTCTGCAGGAGAATCACGCGTGAAGCAATTCCGTGTGACGGGAATATATGAAACTGGAATGGCCGAGTTTGACGATATCTATATCTATTCCGATATCAGTCAAGCACAGAGTCTTTTTGAACTCAAAGGACTTGCCACGGGGATAGATATCATGCTTCATGACGTCCGGAAAACACAGGAAGTTCTTACACGATTACAGGGTCAGCTGGGTTATCCGTATTATCCACAATCGGTATTTCAACTATATCGAAATCTTTTTACATGGGTAGAACTTCAGAAAAAACCGACACCGATCATTCTCGGGCTGATTATAATTGTTGCCGTTGTAAATATCATTGGAACACTACTGATGGTAGTGCTTGAAAAAATCCGATCGATAGGTGTATTGCGGACCCTGGGTTCGAGGCGATCCGGTGTGCGGAAAATATTCTTATATGAAGGGCTGTTCGTCGGCCTGATCGGCACACTCCTGGGAGATATGCTCGCATTTATACTATGCTGGATCCAGCTTCAGTATCATCCATTTGCAATCCCCGAGAATGTTTATTTTATGACAGCAGTCCCTATATTGCTTCGTCCGGAATATTTTGTGATAGTCTCCTGTTTGAGCATAGTATTGTGTTTTTTCGCGACACTGATTCCGGCTCGATTGGCGGCGCGTGTCGATCCCATTCAGGCAATTCGTTTTGTGTGAACAATGCAAATTTCTTCATTCATAGCGCGGAGATATCTCGGCTCGAAAAAGCACGCCGGGTTTATTACGGTAATTACATCGATTTCGATCATTGGAATTACCGTCGGCGTTGCAGCACTTATAATCGTGCTTTCAGTGTTTAATGGATTTAACGGATTAGTATCGTCGATTCTCATCGGTTTCGATCCCCACCTTCGTATCGAGTCACGACAGGGAGGGGTTTTTAGGGTAGCATCTCAGATAACGACGTATCTCTCGGATAATCCGGAAATAAAGGGTGCGTCACCGTTTGTGTCCGGGAAGGCAATGATCGTGTCACGCGATCACAACCATGTGATTTTCCTGAAAGGTATTGTCCCATCTTTATTCGAATCTGTTTCAGGTGTCAAAGAAAAAATTGTCCTCGGAAAATATGGATTTGGTGAAAATGAAGAAAATGGCATTATCATAGGGATGGCACTTGCCGATCGGTTGAATGCAATGGTGGGAGATACGATTGCAGTTGTCAGTCCGGGGGGTATCCAGGCAACCCTCACGCAAATGGTACAACCAGAACGTCAGGAAGTATATAGTCTCCGGTATATTCGAATCAAATAACAAAGACTATGACGGCTTATACGGATTTATTTCGCTCAAAGCAGCACAACGGCTCTTCGATATGGAAAACGATATTCACGGGATTGAAGTCAGATTGAATATATTCGAGAATACCGAAATTATGAAGCGCAGAATCGAGGGACAATTTCCACAGACATCGGTCAGCACTTGGTATGATATGCATAAAGATCTCTATACCATGATGAATGTCGAACGTTGGGCTGCATACATAATCCTTTGTTTAATCATAGCGGTCGCTACGTTTAACCTTCTGGGTTCGTTAACGATGTCTGTTATAGAAAAAACACGCGATATAGGAATTCTCAAGAGTATGGGTGCGAGTCATCGAAATATTGCGGCGATATTTCTCTTCGAGGGAGCATATGTCGGTATTATCGGAACTCTTGCAGGGAGTGGTATAGGATATATTATGTGTATTCTTCAACAGAAGTATCACCTCTTTCCACTGGACCCGACAGTCTATATCATTCCAGCGATACCCGTTGAAGTTCATATTGCCGATTTTATTCTTGTCGGGTTGACGGCAATACTGCTCTCAACTATTGCAGCATGGTATCCGGCACGTCGTGCAGCGGTACTCCTACCGGCAGAAGCTGTACAATGGGAATAATATTATGACGATCTTACGCGCAGAAAATATTCACAAGGTGTACAGGACGGGAGGGAATGAACATGGTGTTTATGTCCTGAAAGGAATTTCTCTCAGTATTCTGAAAGGAGAGATGATTGCAATTATCGGACCTTCGGGTGCGGGGAAAAGTACTCTTCTGCATATCCTTGGTGGATTGGATAGACCGACGGAAGGAAGTGTAACATATGGAGGAGTCAATATTGCTACGATGTCTGATACAGCGCTGGCAGAATTTCGTAATAAAAAAGTCGGTTTTATTTTTCAATTTCACCACCTTCTTCCTGAATTCACAGCAGCAGAAAACGTCGCGATGCCTGCATTCATCCATGGTGAACGGTTGACAAAAGCGCTTCAACGAGCGCGCGAGCTTCTGGATGAAGTGGGACTTGCACACAGGAGTGATCATCATCCATCTGAACTTTCAGGCGGAGAACAACAACGTGTCGCAGTGGCCCGATCACTGATCAATCAGCCCTCAATAATTCTTGCAGACGAACCATCGGGAAATCTCGACTCAAAAAATGCTGCTCAACTGCACACGTTGCTTCATGATCTGAATACCCAACACGGCATCACGCTTGTGATAGTCACCCATAATGCTGAATTAGCAGCAAAAGCCAACAAAATCATCAAACTGATAGATGGTCTTATAGATTGGGGAAATTCGCAATAATTTTTCTTCTATCATATTTATTAATATTTTTTTATTTTTTTCCTTGACAAAAGGAATCTTTTTTCTTAAAATAGCTGTGACCTTGCAACAGCTTCTCCCCTGACTGTTGCAGAAAAAAGGGTCGAGCCCGGCGTTCCCCCCAACCGCTGGGCTTTTTTTATAAGAAGAAGGAGAAGCATGACAATGGAAATCAATCAACGATTGAAATTTCGAAAGAAAAAAAGCCGTAAAGAACTTCCCTTAGCCTTTACAAAAACGAACTATTTACTCCTTGTGGCAGGTGTTCTGCTTCTACTACTTGGAGACATCGCGCTAGCTCAGATGCCGGTGTTTTCTGCGATACCGCTTGTTGTAGCGCCAATTTTGCTGGTAATCGGGTACTGTATCATTATCCCGATAGCTATTTTTTACAGAAAAAAGGAAATTCCTACGCAGCAAGAACCACCCCAGCCTTGAATGGCAATAAAAAGCACTTGCAAATAATGGTAATTTTTAGTAATTTCACTGTGTAATTGATCGTGGAATCACCCGATGATGACTATTCCTGGCCCGGTTTTATTAAAATTTTTGTGTTACAAGGCCGGGTGCTGAGCCGGTGAAGAGATATCCACAGAATAATAGCGAATATATGATCGCGTAGCTCAGCAGGTAGAGCATCTGCCTTTTAAGCAGAGGGTCGATGGTTCGAGTCCATCCGCGATCACTTTTTGCGGAAGTGGTGGAATTGGCAGACACACCATCTTGAGGGGGTGGCGCCCAAAAGGCGTGCGGGTTCAAGTCCCGCCTTCCGCACACGTAAATTCCGCATCTTTTTGGGGTTTTTTGTTCAATAGTCGGTTAGTCCTTCATGAGTTCATGAAAGACTTGACTTTCTCATTCTCGAAGTGTATATTTTCGGTTACGAAGGGTTATAATCTCCATGAAACGAACTTCTCTCCTCATTTTGGTATTTTTTGTCAGTGCTATTTCTATTGTGATGGCCGGAGTTATTATCCAAAACATGAAATTGGATACGGAAAACGGCTTCATCACACTTGAATGGACTACATCCCAGGAAGATAACCTTTCTGCTTTCGATATCGAACGATCCATCGCAAATTACCAGCAGTATAACTCGATTCTTCAGAATAAAATTTCTCCACAGGGCCCCGGAACAACTTATCGATATCAGGATCAATCGGCGCAGAAAACAAGTACGGCAAGATATCAATATCGATTGGTGATTATTGGAAAAGACGGAAGTCAGGGAGTACAGTACTTTGCAGGCTCGGCATCGCCCGGGAATAGCTCTCTCTCCGGTGTCAAACGAACATGGGGAAGTATCAAAGCTATGTTCCGATGAAACGAGGTTAAATTTATTTTTACCGATAAAAGGAGCGACACTTTAAATGTCGCTTTTTTATTATCCATCATGTTATGAATATCCCAAAACGATTAGTTCTTGCATCACAATCTCCGCGACGGGCTTCTCTCCTTCGTCAGATCGGACTCACATTCGATATCATCCCCAGTCATATCTCCGAGGATCATGTCAATGATCGTCAACCGCATGAAATTGTTCTGACGCTATCACGGGCGAAAGCTTACGAAATAGCCCAGAGCGTTCAGAATGCAATCATTATCGGTGCTGATACCGTTGTTGTACTGGACGGAAAAATTCTTGGAAAACCCGTAACTCCCACTGAAGCCATCACGATGTTACATAGCTTGAGCGGCCGGGAACATGAAGTCTACACAGGATTCACGCTCCTTGATACTCCGAGTATGCAGGAAGTCAGCTCCTATGAAAAAACACTCGTTCGATTCCGGCACCTTCACGATGATGAGATTGCTTCTTATGTCGCTTCGGGTTCACCTATGGACAAAGCCGGGGCATATGGTATCCAGGATGATTACGGAGCAGTATTTGTTGAATCAATCACGGGATGTTTTTACAACGTCGTAGGATTTCCATTGACAAAATTCTTTGTGACGCTTCAAGAATTTTTGTCAATGTAAGCACTTTCCCTTATTCTTCCGCAAGCCAGATCTGCGGATCAGGACTCTCACGCTCATCAAGTGCGCTTGTAACATCCCGCGTCATTACTACAATCGTGTCGGGTGAAAATCCGAACAGATCCTCCGCAGTGAAGATCGCCTGGTAATCGGCTGGTGTGAAAAAAACCTCGAACTTTTCCGAAAGCTCGTCAAGACGTTTCAGATAGTATGCCACATTTTCGTCCGGGCTGCTTGGAATCCATTCTTCGGCAAGCTTACACTGTTCAAAACCACGCGGATCGGGGTCGGTACCAATAATGTAATATGAGATCCGATCTCCCTTCCGATATTTTCCTTCGGCTGCGAGTGCAAGTTCATACGCCGCATGACGATTACGTTTTCCGGTTTCTATATTGCGTTTGTACTCTTCAAGAGAATCTTTGAGCTGTTCCGTTCGGGCGAAATCGTGAATATCCAACCTATGCTCAATGATATCGTGCCTGAGTGTAGTATAGAGCTTATGCAGCGCCCCGATTTTATTTTGAAGAAGGCAGTCAATTGCCTGCCTCACATAGTTGCGTGCGAAACGTTCCATGCCGCGCGAAATGAGCGACGAACCACTTATATCAACTTTATTATCATACCGTAAAAGAGCATAATTTTTCTTTTTGTAGCTGAGCATTTTCTTATAACGTCCTTCGAATAAAAGGTTAATTCCTTCTGGGAGCGCTTCAGAAATTTCAGCTACAAAAACACGTTCGGATTCTTCTCCCTTCATACCATATGGAGGTACAAAATAAATGCCATCGGTGTCAACTTCTATGACACGTCCGGCTTTTGCACGGATTGCAGCTATCGCAGAGCGAAGAATTTCCCGACCCGTTGTTGTTACTTTATCGGCCTGGGCAAAGTCGTTAAATAATCCTCTGCTGTATCCCAAATATCCGTAGAATGAATTAATGAGAATTTTCAGCGATGATTGCATTGCATCGAGCATTGATCGGTGCTGAGGATCATCGCATTCCTTCATCAAACGTTTTACTTCCAAACGTCGAGTGGTGAGCTCACTGAGTATCCTGGAGAATACGCCCAAAGCATCGGATGAAGGCGCAATGTTCATTGTCGTTATGATCGAAGGATACAATGATTCCACATCGGCATAAACTATAGGTCCGTACAACGCCGGTCACCAGGATATCCGTATATCCTCCTGTGGTCTGTGATCCTTCTCGGCGGAGTGGAATTGAATGTCGTTGACGAAGATATTCACGGAGCAATAGCATTTCGATTTTTGCCGCTGATCCGAGTCGTGAAACCAGACCATAATTTGCCGGCAGCATTTGTGTAAGATAGAATGTCGTCTGTGAAAGATGTTCACTTAATTTGCGGGTTTCACGGATATCGTCCTGGGCATATTTCATGACGATTTCAGGATCGTGATCCCAATACCAAGAAATGCGGTTCCCACGAAGATAGATGCGATCTGATGAAGCGAAGCCAAAGAATTGTGCGGCATATTTCAGACTGTAGCTTTCCATTACTCTTTTTGATGCATCGTACGACTGGACAAGATGCATGGTATCGATAATATGCCTGCCGTGAATTTCATAGCCCGACGGTTCGCTTTCGCGTTCGGTGTGGGTTCTGCGGGGAGAGAACGAACGGGGCGCGCTTTCATCGCGCCCGATTCCGAATTCAATATGATGCAGATCGCATCGCCGGAGAATATAGGGGAGATCAAAGCCAAATATGTTATGTCCTTCAATGATATCGGGATCTCGATCCCGGATGATCGTGATCAGCTCGTTCAGCATTTTCTCTTCGGAAAGCTGTTTTCCGTTTATCAGATATTCCCATCCCGTAGAATCTGCTAATGCAATAAGGATAATACGGTCTTCCTCACGAGCGGCATTGCTGAATCCTGCCAGAGAATATGTTTCGATATCGATTTGCATTCGTCGAAGATCTGTAAATCCCATCCCTTTGAAGAGAGTTCGTCCGCTTTGCATAAGAAATTGTGTCGTGGGATCGGCAATGAAATGAATGAGGTCGGTATCGGTATAGGTTTTCAATGGGGCTTGTAGCTCCCGTGCGGCATTCCGGAGTACACAACGCATGGCTTCCCAGGTATCCGACCATTTCATGCAGGCGACGAGGTGCCTGTAATAATTCGAGCCGGAGAGTTCCTTCAACCAATGCTTTGCCTCGAATCCATCAATGTAATGTCCGTCGGCAAGATAGAAGAAAGGATAGAAATCGACTGTTTCACACCTCACCTGGTCGGCCTGGCGATAATAGACGTTCATCTTTGAATCGCCAGCCGGATGGACAGCAACGATTCGTTCGTCAGGGTTATGTCCATAGAGGAGTGGATCCATACGTCACAGTCGTCAAGTTGACGATAAGAGCTATATACAACACGCCCCGGGAGAATCACCGGGGCGTTTAACGTTATTTCTTATTGTCCTTTTCTTTAGCTATAAATGGGGTCAATAAATCGATCGGGATAGGGAAAATGGTTGTCGAATTATTTTCCGATGCCACCTCAACGAGCGTCTGCAGATATCGCAATTGAATCGCTGTCGGGTATTCACCAATGACCTTAGCAGCCTGAGAGAGTTTTTCAGAGGCCTGCAATTCTCCTTCGGCGTTAATAACCTTTGCGCGTCGTTCACGCTCGGCTTCGGCCTGACGGGCCATTGCACGCTGCATCTCCTGCGGAAGATCGATATGCTTCAATTCGACATTCGAGACCTTGATGCCCCATGGTTCCGTTGAACGGTCGATGATAACCTGTAATTCCCGGTTGATTTTTTCCCGTTCGGAAAGAAGATCGTCAAGCTGCATTTGACCTAGGATACTCCGCAGTGTCGTCTGAGAAATCTGTGATGTCGCAAAAAGGAAATTTTCCACCTCTACGATTGCCTTGACAGGATCAATCACGCGGAAATAGACCACTGCACTCACTTTCAACGTGACATTATCCCGCGTGATGACGTCCTGGGGTGGAACATCCATGACCACCGTGCGGAGGCTGACTTTAACCATCCGATCAATTCCCGGCCAGAGTAAAATTAAGCCGGGGCCTTTTGCGGCAATGAGACGACCGAGTCGAAAAATAACTGCCCGTTCGTACTCTCGTAATATTTTGATCGCATTAGCAATAATGATCAGAACGAAAAAGGCAACAACGAACATTCCGAATACTGTACCTTCCATGAATAACTCCTTTCAGAAAGATTAGTGTTGCTGTGGAACAACCGTTAATACAAGATCTTTTACGGCCGTGACCTTTACTTGAGCCCCTTCACCAATAGGCGGAGAATCAGTTCGAGCAAACCAGAGTTCACCATGAATTTGTATCCTGCCGTCAGGGTCGAGGCGTGTCATGACTGTACCGATTTCGCCGATAAGACCCTCTGCTCCCGTTGTCGGTTTACGAAGTTGAGCTCTCAAGCCCAAACCAATGATAAACAGGAAAAAGAGAACTGTAAAGATGATAGTCGGAATAAGAACTTGCCATGAGATCGAAAGAAACTCCATACCAGGCTCCGTTTCAATAAGCATTAGCGATCCAAGAATAAGCGATATTATTCCTCCAATTGCCAGAAGGCCGTGGCTTACAATTTTGATTTCAGCTATAAATAGAATGATGGAAAATATTATAAGTCCGAGTCCGGCGTAATTTACAGGTAATGTATGAAGTGAATAAAAGGCCAAGATCAGACTAATCACACCTACGATTCCTGGAAAGATCGATCCGGGGTTGTAGAGTTCAAATAAGAGTCCGTAGAATCCCAGCATCAAAAATATGTATGCAAAGTTTGGATTCGAGAGGAGATCCAGAAATTTCTGCCTCCAATTCATCTCATGTATAATTTCGACTGCTCCTGCTGTTTGGAGAACATGTTCATGGCCGTTCACATCGATTTCACGGCCATTGACCGAGTCCAGCAATGATTTTCGGTCGCGGGCTATCAGGTCGATGATGTTTTTCTGAAATGCCTCGGTTTCTGTGATTGAAAGACTTTTTCGAACGGCGTCCTCGGCCCAGGCGACATTACGATGCCGTTTTTCAGCGATAGTGCGGATAAACGCAGCAGCGTCGTTTGTAACTTTTCCCATCATAATTGAATCCGGTTGTTCTCCTTGACCACCGACCGGATGGGCGGCACCAATATTTGTTCCCGGAGCCATGACAGCAACATGTGCTGCAAGTGTTACAAAAACACCGGCGGAAGCAGCCTGGGAACCGCTTGGTGCAACATATACAATAATCGGAATCGAAGAAGTGAGAATATCTGTAACAATTACGCGGGTTGATTTCAACAATCCACCGGGTGTATTCAGTTGGATCAGAATTGCTTCTGCGCCGGATTTTGAAGCATTTTCGATTGCTGAGTGAATATAGTCGGCCGCAGCAGGATTGATCGCTCCGTCGATTCGTAGGATATAGACAGTCGGTTTTTCAGCAAACAGTGAAGAATGAAGTCCAAACAAGAGCATCCAAATAAAGATAAAAAATCTGAATGATTTGATATGTCTATGATACGGCGATAATCTCATGATATTCCAGACCATCTATTACCTTCGTTTTTAAAAGAGATCAGTAAGAAAAGGAACAATGAAAATCTTTTTCATAGCGGAGAGAGTGGGATTCTCCGCCGCGTTGGATTTAGCGATGGAGGCGGATCAGCCTCACCGATTTATAATGCGTGGCTGAGAACCCACGGTTAATATTCATCCGCTATTGCGGAAGGGGTGGGATTTGAACCCACGTGACGCTTGTGACGCCAACTCGCTTTCCAGGCGAGCCGATTCGACCGCTCTCGCACCCTTCCAGTTTTTCTTGAAATATCCTCTTAGTTTATTAATTCACACGCTCTCCAGGCGTACCATCCCGTCCCGATGTAAACGGGACGGGACACTCCTGCATCTCTCCGTTTAATACTCGCTATCTTTTCTTTAAGATTTTATCAAGTCAAAAACGGCCCGCACCACTCTTCAAGAACCTTTCTCTTTTACGTGCTTCGGATGTCGTTGTAAATTCTTCCTGATGTATCAAAACCCAGGGGATTCCGCGACTAGTGAATTGTGTTTTTCCATGATTATGTTGATAGAGCCGTTGAGAGACATTACCTGCCGAACCAACATATCGTTTTTTGAGCTTTTCACTCCACAATACATAGACATAGTGCATAGGTTTATTTAAATTTAATAGGAGGGTGGGATTCTCCGCCGCGTTGGATTGAGCTTTGGAGGCGGATCAGCCTCACCGATTCATAATGCGTGGCTGAGAACCCACGTGACGCTTGTGACGCCAACTCGCTTTCCAGGCGAGCCGATTCTACGCCAGAGGCGTATGAGCCTCCGGCTCAGACCGCTCTCGCACCCTTCCAGTTTTTCTTGAAATATCCACTCAATTTATTTATACACACGCTCTCCAGGCGTGCCATCCCGTCCCGATGTAAACGGGACGGGACACTCCTGCATCTCTCCATTTAATACGGACTATCTTTTCTTTAAGAATTTATCAAGCCAGAAACGACCCGCACCACTTTTCAAGAACCTTTCTCCTTTACGAGCTTCAGATATCGCTGTAAATTCTTCCTGATGTATCAATACTCAGGGGATTCTAGTACTAGTGAATGGTGTTTTCGGGCGATAATGTTCATTAAGCTTCTAAAATATTTCAATTAGCCTGTGAAAAAGTTGTTTTTCAGTGAATAATTTTCATAAATATACTAACTCTCATCAGGAAAAGCAATTCCTTGCTTTTTCTTGTACTTTTTCGTAGTATCATTTCGATAAGACAATAATAGCTTATGCCCAAGCGCAAAGTACTGATCATCGACGACATACCACAGATTGTCCAGTTATTAAAATTCTATGTCCAAAAAGCTGGTTACGATGCTATTGTAGCCACAAATGGGTGGGAGGGGCTCCAGCAGGTTACGACTGAACAACCGGATGTGGTACTGGTCGATGCAATGATGCCGGAAATGGATGGATTTGAATTCATCGAGCGTTTCCGGAAGCTCTCGGGGCCAATACTGCCAAAATTATAATGGTAACGACGTTGAGTGGCGACGAGTTTCGGTCGCGGGCAATAAATGTAGGAGCGGATGATTTTATCACAAAACCTGTTACAGAAGAAATGATTCGTAATAAAATTGAATCGCTGCTTGGACCATCGTGATTTACTATGACTGATGTTGTCAATGAAGATGAGTTTCTTCGACAGCTCACTAAGGATTTTCTTCGTGATATGTTGAATCAATTAAATTCTCTCGATTCAAAAATAAAAAACCGCGAGGCCAACAATATTGCCATTTTTGGCCATACCCTTAAGGGGAGCGGCGCAATGTTCGGTTTTCCCGAAATATCAAAACTTGGCATACAATTAGAAGAAGAGGCAAGGGCCGAATACTGGGAAGGAGTACGGGATACAACAAATAAACTCATTAAAGTTATTGAGAATCTTCTCCGATAATATATTATATGGCAACTACAATCCTTATCGCAGAAGATGAAGTTCATATCATGACTCTCATCAAATTCAAGTTGAGAGATGCAGGATATACGGTCATACCTGCAGACGACGGAAAGAAAGCGCTTGAGCTTACACAGACACTGCATCCCGATCTCATCCTTCTGGATGTGATGATGCCATACCTGAATGGATACGAAGTTTTTGATATTCTCAGGAAAGATGAAGATACAAAAAACATACCCATCATCATGCTTACAGCAAAAGGTTTTCAACACGAAATTGATGAGGGAATGGCACGAGGAGCCGAGGATTACATTATAAAACCGTTCAGTCCGAACGATTTAATAGCACGCGTGCAAGCTGTCCTGGCTCGTAGACAAAAATAATATATTTTCGATTTCCTGGAGGATTGAAAAAATCTTTCAAATATTTTTTAGGTAAATAAACTAAACAATATCGTGAATTATTGTCGAATTACTAAATCTAAGAGGAGGGTGCAATGAAAATCGGTAAAGTAATAGGAATATTCTTAATTCTTTTTGCTTTTATAATTCTTTTCCAGAGTTGTAAAAAAAGTGAAAGTTCAACAGGGCCCAATGATCAGACCATCACTCTTGGTACTCTAACAATCAGTCCTACCGGAGTTATTGTAAATACTTACACGACTCTTATTATCCGCCTCAATGTTCCGGCAGGAATTCAGCTTGCTGATTCGCTTGTTCAGGTCGTAAAGCTGGATGCCAACGGAAATTCGAGCGGCACTATCGGAGAATTGGCTGATAACGGCAATCTTTATAATGCCGACGAAATAATTGGCGACAACATATACAGCGGTAAAGTTACTATTAATGAATCACAAGCTGGAACAATAACCATTGCCGCTCAGGCAAAGATCAAGAGTGGGGATCAAATAATCGACAAACAATCGGAAACCGCGTCGATCAAAATCTATACACAACTGACTTCCGGAGAATTAAACGAAGTATTAAATACTCAATCAAATGCAGCAACACAATTGGATCAATACCTTGCCGGAAACGTTCAGAATCTCGATAATGCCATGAGTCAATTAACAACATGGCTGAACTCAAAAGCCGAAGTTCAATCTGCAACTATGAGTGGATCCACAAGTATAGATATACAATACAAAAACGGATTGAACGGAGAAATAATCGTATCGGTTGAAGACGCCACTGGTGGTGTAACGCGCGGCGGTTCAGTTGTCGGTAATGATGAGAGAAGATCAAAGAAGAGCATACCTCTGAGCAGACAGACCGTTGGAACTACAATAACCCCCAGTAAAATGATAAGGAAAGTATCCAACTACAACGGCGAACCTGATCCAAAATTAATCGGAAATAGGAACGTTTTGATCTACGCTCCTTTCGAGGCGGCATTTGCACCAAACAATGAAGGTCCTAGTGTAAAAAGTATTTTACAGAATTCCGGTTTCGAATATGAGATCGATTACTACATTAATCAACAAGCTACTGTTGCCGTTTTGTATAACTTGACAAACTACGGGTTGGTCATATTGGCAACGCACGGTTCCGGAGGTAATTCATTTTTAACCGGGGAAATTGTTGATACAAACGCAACTGCTTATAAGGATTCCTATAAGGCTCTTTTAAAAGCTAATAAACTTAAAATTTCTCTAAACATTGTCATTGCTAATAACGGCGGCGTAAAAACGAGAGCTAACGTTTACGGCGTAAAGGCAGCATTTATTTCCGACCTTGCGGGCACTTTCCCGAACAGCGTTATCTTGAACAATTCATGCGAAAGCACGAAAAGCGCCGACTTGCAGAATGCTTTCACCGGCAAAGGGGCAAAGACATATTACGGATATGATAAAATTGTAAGCAGCGGTTTCTGCGTTACAAATGCAGATACACTGGTGAAAAGACTGGCTAAAGATATGAAGACTACTGGCGAATCATTCATGGCCGGCAGCGACCCCGGTTCGCATCATGCAAACTTCCAGATGAAAGGTGAAAACGATATCCACTATCCGGATGATTTAATCAACGGAGACTTTGAATTCGGAAAACTGCAAGGCTGGACAAAATCGGGGGATGGAAGAGTCATCAGCAAACTCGGCGGTCAAAGTCCTACGGGCGGGAAATATATGGGAATTATTTCTACGGGTCTCGGTTATACGACCACTACCGGAAAAATCTTTCAAACGTTCACCATCCGACAAAATCAATCTTCATTGACGGTAAAATGGAATTTTTTGTCGGAAGAGTTCCTGGAATATATCAATTCTGCTTACATGGATTATTACACGATAATAATCAAAGAAGCCAATGGAACGGAAACGGAATTATTAAGGAAAAACATTGACGGTATCGCTGCCGATTTCGGTGCACAAAAATTCAACAAACAGCCCGGCGAAGTACCGCAACCGGGTAACCTTGTTTATGTTTCCCCCGGAATTGTCTTCGATAAAGGTGATGTATACATGACCGGTTGGCAGACGGATATATTCAATGTGAGTGCGTTTAAAGGGAAACGTATTACCCTTATACTGGCCGCCGGAGATGTTGGCGATAGTATTTATGATACCGCAATTTTACTTGACGATATTACAATACAATAACAAAGACTTGAGGATGGGCTTTCAAAAGCCCATCCTCTACTTTACTAATGAAATTATCGGCCATTCTATTACTACTTTTTTTCTGTTCTACAACATGCGTAGAGGATACGCATCGAATGAAAATAAAATATTTCAATAGCGGACAATCTGAAATTGTCGAACTCAATAAGGATAATTCAAAAAAAGTATTTGATGAATTAAAGAATTTGATTGAAGGAATCAACGACGTGGCACGTCTTGTCGTTGATGAAGAGAGAATGGATGAATTAAGAAAGAACGATGAAGCGCTGGAAATCGTATTCGACAATGAAATTGAATTCAACTCAAAAGAATTCGAACAATTGAAAATTAAAAAGATATTATTGCCTTTATCCGGCGATCTTGCATATACCGAAGATGAAAGTGCTGCAGTAATTTTTCTCGGCTCTACCGCTTATGAACCAAATCCCTACTTGAATCTAAACGGGAGATCACATATTTCCAATCTTATAAAAATTTTACCGGGTATTAAGAAAAAATAAACTACTACCGCCTCTCTTATTCTCAATATTTCATAACCGTTCTCATTACAGTATACGACATAGTTTCGAACGATATAAGCTATATCGATATCCGGACTTTATTTTATACAATCACGCTTCTCTGGTAATAAGCTGCCAAACGTTCAACTACGTTCACCTTCCGCTTTCGTTACGAAAAACGGAACTTCCGCCTCCGTTCCACTAAGGCGGATAGACCGGCGGATGAATCGGTGGACTAGTCGGGAGAGACGGGCTCGTCAGAGCGGGTAGGTAATGAAATTCGTTGAATAAAAAGTCCCGTCCCTTTTCATAGTACAGGCCTGCTTGACGAAGTCCCACATGTTTCTCGAGGGACGCAGTCAAGCGACTGACTACGCTCCTTCGGAGCTTCGTCAGTAAGGTTTGACGTATAGGGCTTGCCAAACGAAGCCTTGGCGCAGTTTGGCGGAGGGGCAGGGACGACTACGTCCCGTTTCCACCTACGTTCGCCTACAGCGAACTTCGGTGGACAGACCGCGGAACTTCATCGGTTAAAATTCTTTTTTTCAATATTGCTTTCCCAGATCCTGTCTTAGAATAGTTCTCCAATTTTCTTGCCTTTGATTCCGATTCCACAGCAACGTAGGCCGCTATTTCCAAAGGTCGATATGCTTTGGTCGACTGAACAACACCATTATTATGTTCTAAGACTCGTCGATCCAAATTATTCGTTGATCCTATATAAATAAATCCCTTTCTGATATTTCTCAGAATATATACTTTCCAAATTAACATAACTTGGTCCTATCTCTTGAGGGGGCTTTAATAATAAGAACGAAAAGAGGTTACAATGGGATAGTGTACCACACAAATTTCTGTTTCATTTTAAAGAAATGGAAGTCGATTTGGGCTAGCCAAATGAAGCCTTGGCGCAGTTTGGCGACTGACTGCGCTCCTCCCGGAGCTTCGTCAGTCAGGCTGATAAAGAGGGCCTGCCAAACGAAGCCTTGGCGTAGTTTGGCGACTGACTACGCTCCTCCCGGAGCTTCGTCAGTCAGGCTGATAAAGAGGGCCTGCCAAACGAAGCCTTGGCGTAGTTTGGCGACTGGACTGCGCTCCTCCCCGGAGCTTCGTCAGTCAGGCTGATAAAGAGGGCCTGCCAAACGAAGCCTTGGCGTAGTTTGGCGGAGGGGCAGGGATTCGAACCCTGGGTACTCAGAAGAGTACACCGGTTTTCGAGACCGGCCTAATCGACCACTCTAGCACCCCTCCATTGAAAAAGAACATATAAATATATTACTTACACTTCCGAAAAACAAGTAATATAACAGCTCGGATTTCCCATATTAGACTTTTTTTAAATTCATTCCCTGCAAAGGGAACTTCACACGTATTTAATTCTGTTATTTATGAGAGGGAATCTGCGGCTCTTGAGCGCTCAGGGTATTGTCCGCGAACTTCACATTGGAGACTTTCGGACGCGTTATGATGCACAGCTTGAAAACTACCAGCATTTTATCTGTACTCGATGCCATTCGATTCTTGATCTTGAGATCGTCGAAGGGTGGATTAGAGACCGATATATTGAACGAAAATATAAGCGCAGCGTTTTCTTACATAGAGTCGACTTTTTTGGCATCTGTTATGTATGTAAGAGAGACTCTCGAGAGTCTGATTATTCAACGACCATAAACGAAAACGGCAAAAAGACAAGGAGGAAACGATCTTGAAAGGGAGATTTTTTTTCTATATGTTAGGATTACATACTCGTTTCATGGACTCAATGCCATATCTATCACACAACATCTATAGCGAGGTATACAATGCCACTCAAAATCGGGGATAAGGCATCATCATTCACATTGATCGATACGGAACGAAAACCTCGTTCTCTCTCTGAATTCCAGGGGAAGAAACTCGTTCTGGCTTTCTATCCAGGAGCATTCACCGGTGTATGTCAAAAAGAATTCTGTACGTTCCGCGATTCAATGACGAACTTGGGTTCACTCAATGCCCAAATTGTCGGTATCAGTGTCGATAGTCCGTTCGCTAATAAGGCCTTTGCTGCACAAAATAACCTTCTATTCCCGCTCTTAAGCGACTATACACGTGCTGTCTCGGAACAATACGGCGGAGTTTATAAAGATTTCGCTGGACTAACCGGATACTCAGCTTCAAAGCGGGCAGTATTTGTGATTGATCCACTGGGAGTGATTAAATATGTCTGGATTTCAGAAAATCCAGGCGTAGAACCAAATTACAGCGAAATCAACAATATACTCGGCTCTATCTAATGCCGGAATAAATAGGGATCACTTACATGCTGACAGTAGGGAAGAAAGCACCTTCGTTTACCTTACCCGATCAAGAAGGCAAAAAGGTATCGCTGAAGGACTTCAAAGGGAAAAAGCTCGTACTTTATTTCTACCCAAAAGATGATACATCGGGGTGTACAACAGAAGCCTGCTCGTTCCGTGATAATATGAGACTTGTTACATCGAAAAAAACCAATATTGTTGGTATAAGCATCGATAGCGTTCAATCGCATAAGAGATTTCAGACAAAATATACACTTCCGTTTCCACTCCTGAGCGATGAATCGAAGGAAGTTGTAAAACTTTATGGCGTATGGAAAGAGAAAAACATGTACGGAAAGAAGTATATGGGAACAGAACGAACTACTTTTATTATCGATGAGAACGGAGTAATTACACATATCTTTACAAAAGTAAAAGTCGATGGACATATCGACAAAGTACTTGAAGTGTTATCATGATTATTAAATATCAGAACAAATTATAATTTTTACTGAAAGGAATGTCTATGGCATCATTAAAGGATTCAAAGACGCTGTTTAATCTGAAGGAGGGATTCGCCGGAGAGAGTCAAGCAAACCGGCGATACATGTATTTTGCACGGAAAGCAGATATCGAGGGGTATCCTGATGTCGCAGGTGTATTCAGGGATACGGCGGAAGGTGAGACCGGTCATGCATTCGGGCATTTCGAGTTTATGGAAGAAGTCGGCGATCCTGTAACAAATGAACCAGTCGGTGATACAAAGGCGAATTTAAAATCAGCAATTGCGGGTGAAACATATGAATATACCGAAATGTATCCCGGATTTGCCAAGACTGCGCGGGATGAAGGTTTCGATGAAATTTCCGAATGGTTCGAGACTCTCGCCCGGGCAGAGAAATTACATGCAGGACGGTTCACAAAAGCGTTGGAGAGTCTTAAGGGATAGTTGAAAAATTTTAGTGTAGAGGGTAGGGTTGTGCTAGTGAGTTAATGGTTGAACTGTCCAGTCCAACCCTTTTATTTTATATTTATACAGAGAAAATGTATCGATGAATTTCGATCCGCAGAAACAAGAATTCTGGGATAATACTCTTTTTCAAAAAGAGCTGGATAGGATTTTTGATATCTGTAACGGTTGCCGGCTTTGTTATAATCTTTGTCCTTCTTTTGAAGTGCTATTTAAAAAGATCGATGAATTGGATATAGAAGCTTCAAAAGTCCCGCTCGATGTAAAGAACGAAGTTATCGATCTTTGTTATGAATGCAAACTTTGTTACCCGAAATGCCCTTACACACCACCCCATCGCTATGAGCTTGATTTCCCACGATTCATGCTTCGGGCACGTGCAATTCGTGCACGAGAAAAAGGTGCAAATATTCAGGATAAATTCCTTGGTAAAACGGACTTGATCGGTGCAATCGGAAGTACTTTCCCCGGCATTATGAATTGGGCAAACGAGAACCAAATCACACGCTCGTTGATGCATGCGACTGTCGGTATTCATAAGCATAGGAATCTTCCCAAGTATCACGGGGTAACATTTATTGAATGGTATCGAAAACATAGACGTTCAGAAGAAAGGGACTACACAAACGGCAAAGTAGCCCTTTTTTATACATGCACGGTCAATTACAACAATCCGGATATCGGCATTGCCACTGTAGAGGTTCTCGAGCGAAATAGAATCGATGTCATCGTACCCGAGCAGCGTTGCTGTGGAATGCCTGCACTCGACGGGGGTGACATCGCTGCCGCGCAGGAAATGATCGACTTTAATACCCGGTCCTTTCAATCGTATGTCGATGCGGGGTATACGATCGTCGTACCGGGGCCTACGTGCAGCTATATGATGAAACAAGAATATCCATATCTGGGTAGAATCGAAGGAACGAAGAGAATCTCGGCTAATACGCTTGACATTTGTGAATATTTAATGAAACTTCATAAAGAGAAGAAACTCGATATGGCATTTTCTGCCCCGCAGGGAAAGATTGCTTACCACCTTGCGTGTCATCTTAAAGCGCAAAATATCGGATTCAAGTCGAAAGAATTGATGTCGTTAATCCCCGGGACAGAGATCGAGATGATCCAAAAGTGTTCCGCAATGGATGGAACGTGGGGATTGAAGAAGGAATATTATGAGCTTTCATTGAAGGTTGCCCAATCTCTTTTTGAGAGGATCGAAAAAGCTCAACCGGCGACGGTCGTCTCTGATTGCCCGCTTGCCGGACTTCAGATCGAACAGGGAACCGGATATTCTTTCAAACATCCAATTCAGGTGGTTCACGCCGCATACGGGATGGCCAGCAAAGGATAGGAAAGCATGCAGAAAATAAGCAGAAAAGACATACTGGATATTCTCGAGTACGAAAAAATACGGCCTGAAATCAGAAAAAAAATCGTTGAGTTGAAAAAACGTCGCCGCGTCGCCGTGGGACCAAAGATTACCATGATGTTTGAGAACAAAGAAACAGTGAAATTTCAAATTCAGGAAATGCTCCGCATTGAACGAATCGTCGATGAAAAGCTCATCGAACATGAAATAGAAACATACAACGCTCTCATACCTAATGACAATGAGCTTAGTGCGTCATTGTTTATAGAAATCGCGGAAAAAGAAAAGATAAAACCTGAATTGGATAGGCTTCTGGGACTTGAGGAGAACTCCGTATTTCTCAAGATTGGTCGTTATCTGATCTCTGCGTACTTTAATGAGGCGCAATTCTCAAATTTCCGGATCAGTGCAGTGCAGTATATACGATTTCCCTTTACTCCACAGCAAATTCACGAGATGGGTAATTTTAATGAACCTACATCGGTCGTTATCAATCACCCGAAATATAAATACGATGCCGAGATACCGCTGGCTGTTCGTACCTCGATTATTGATGATTTTGGAGTAGAATAATGATTTATCTCACACGACGTGCTTATTTTTGTGCCGGACACCGGCTTCATAATCCGGCATTCAGCGATGAAGAAAATGCCCGTATTTTCGGTCAGTGCAATAATCCGAATTTTCATGGACACAATTACACGATGGAAGTTACAATCGCTGGAGAACCTGATCCTCAAACAGGGATGGTGATGGATCTCAAAGAATTGAAGATTCTGATCGATCGGGAAATTATCGATCTGGTCGATCATAAGAACCTTAATCTTGATGTCGGTTTTCTCGATGGAATTATCCCATCGGCCGAAAATATCGCACGCGCGTTCTGGAAAATACTTGAACCGAAAATCACAAAAGGAAAACTTACCAGTATCCGTTTACTGGAATCGGAAAATAATATCATAGAATACCGGGGTATATAACCCATGGCAACCGAACATTCGAAAGTGGAATTCGAAAAATCCATAGAACAGCTGCTTGTACACATCGGCGAAAATCCTAGACGGGAAGGGCTCCTTCGTACGCCGCATCGCGTGGTAAAAGCATATCAATTTCTTACATCAGGGTATTCCCAGGATATCAATGCAATACTCAGCAAGGCGATATTCAAGGAAAAATATAATGAGATGGTGATTGTCAAAGACATTGATTTTTTCAGTCTCTGTGAGCATCATCTTCTCCCATTTTTCGGGAAGGTGCATATTGCCTACATCCCAAAGGGCAAAATTGTCGGACTGAGCAAACTTCCCCGGATTGTCGAAGTCTTTGCCAGGAGGCTTCAGGTACAGGAGCGAATGACGCAACAGATCGCTGAGACTCTGTACACTGCCCTGAAGCCGGCCGGCGTGGCGGTGGTGATTGAAGCCCGGCATTTATGTATGATGATGAGGGGCGTCGAAAAGCAAAACTCCATTGCAACGACAAGTGCAATGCTTGGAGAATTCCACGAAGACAATAAGACAAGGGCAGAGTTCCTCAATCTCATAAAAAATTCCTTAATGCAATGAGTACTGCCGTTGTATGGATTACCGGGGCAAGTCGGGGGATCGGACGTGCTACCGCTATTAATTTTGCACGGGATGGCGCGATTGTAGCTCTCACCGCTCGTTCCGGCACAGATCTCGACACACTTCAAAAAGAACTTACACTGAAAGGCGTCCGTGCCGTTGCGGTTCCGTGTGATATGACAAGCGTCACCGGAATAAATTCGGCGCATGCATACATCGTTCAGGAAATCGGAACGATCGATGTTCTTGTCAATAATGCAGGTATATCCGTGTTCAAATCATTCATCGATACATCGATCGATGAATTTGATGCAATTCTTAATACAAATTTTCGTGGTGCGGTTATAGCGACTAAGGCAGTACTTCCTTCTATGATCGAGCAGAAAAAAGGACATATCTTTAATATTATTTCGATTACTGCCCGCAAGCTCTTTATTAATTCAGCTGCCTATGCTGCTTCAAAGGCTTCTCTCACGACTGCGATGGATGTCCTCCGGGAGGAGGTGCGGGGAACCGGCATTAAAGTAGTCAACATCATACCGGGTGCGACAGATACCGCAATATGGCCGCAGAAAGTCCGTGAAAAATACAGGGATAAAATGTTGCAGCCCCAAATCGTTGCTGATACAATCCTTACGATCTATCATCAATCCCCGGAAGTGAGCGTGGAAGAAATCATCATTCGCCCTCCCGGAGGAGATTTATAAAACGATAAATCTGCGCATCTGTCGATCATATGGAAATCTTCGATATCACAATCATTGGTGCCGGCCCGGTAGGACTTTTTTCTGCTTATTATGCCGGCCTGCGTGGGATGAAAATGAAACTCATCGATACATTCCCGGAACTCGGCGGCCAATTAACAGCCCTTTATCCTGAAAAATATATTTATGATGTGGCGGGTTTCCCCAAAATCCTCGCACGTGATCTTGCTGCCAATCTTATCGAGCAGGCAATGCAGTATCATCCTACACTCTGTCTCAATGAGCACGTTATCAGCGTCAGAACGGTCGAGGAAGGGGGAAATTCCGTTTTTCATCTGACGACGGACCGGCGAAGCGATCATTGGACTCGATCTCTACTTATTACAGCCGGTGTCGGCTCTTTTGCCCCGAAGAAGCTTGAGCTTCCCGAAGCTGTGCAGTATGAGGGAAGAGGAATCCTCTACTTTATCCATGATATCCATCTTCTTGAGGGGAAAAAACTCCTCATTGTTGGAGGAGGAGACAGTGCTATTGATTGGGCATTGAATCTTATTGATAGAGTGGAATCCATAACTTTAATCCACCGGCGAGACCAATTTCGTGCCCACGACGATAATGTGAAAAAACTTTATTCATCTCGTGTAGTTGTAAAGACTTTTTCCGAAATACGGCATATAAACGGGGATGAGCATATCGAAAGAGCGACGATTATCAATACAAAAACAGGGGTGGAAGAAACGCTGGACGTTGATTTTGTTCTCCCCAACCTTGGTTTTATCGTAAATATCGGTCCGTTGAAGGATTGGGGGCTTGAAATGGAGCGAAATGATATTAAGGTCAATCGTACTATGGAAACAAATATCCCCGGGATATTCGCCGCTGGAGATATAGCGATGTATGTCGGAAAACTCAAGTTGATTGCTACAGGTTTCGGTGAGGGTGTAATTGCCGTCAACAGCGCTAAAGTATCGATCGACCCTCGTGCAAAATATTTTCCAGGACACAGCAGTGCTAAAAAACATCCGCTATGATGAACGATCACATCATGATTCTAAATCTATTCATGATATTTATACGGTGAAACGACCCGGATAGGAGCTTTTATACTCTTTCGGTGACGAAAAAAAAGTGACCCGCATAAATAAGGTCACTTCCCCAAAACTCATATCAGCTTACAAATTACTTTTCAGATTTTTCACCATCCGCTTTCCATTGGATCCTCTGGATTCCCCAATATATCATCATTATTTTCTATGGTCCCCGGGGGATTGTCCATTATATACTCATCATCTTCCAGTATACTCAGAGGATTCCCGATTATATCCTCACGATTATCTAACGAACCCTGAGGATTTCCCATCTCATCCCTGTGATTCATCCTCAACTCCCGACGCTGTCTTATCATCCCTCGATGATTACCTCTCATATTACCGCCATGGAGCCACATTCCACGAATCTCACTTTTCATAATCTTACGTTGTTCGGGTGTGAGCATCTTCTTCACGTTAAGCCAATGATTGATCCTCAATATTTTTTGTTCTGTCTGCAGTTGTCCAATTTCGTTAAGCTTCTTCTCGATTACAGCTTCGTTCGGCTCGTCCGCTTTGAGAAGTTCGCGAAGATCAATTCTTGCAAGTTGAATTTTGCATCGAAGTTGAACTGCATTTCTCTTCATGCTGGTTCGCATTTCATCGAGTTGTTTTTTCTGCGCGTCGGTAAGGTTCAGTTTAGCTCCGATTTTTTCGCGTGTTACCTGTTCTTGCTTTTGCCGGGGAGCAGCCGGTTGCGCCTGGAGCGGTAGTGTTCCGATAAGAACAAGACTAACTGTAAGGAGCGCGTATACGATCTTCCTCATGATATATATCCTTCCATTTATGACATGATGAGTATTTAACTTTTTCATCCTTTTGATGCATATTGTTGTAACAAAGTTTAATTGTCGAGAGTCTTGAAAATGGGAATAAGAGTGCTTATATTACATATAAATCAAAGGAATTCAAGCTTTTCATGAATCCCAGCCCAGGTCACTATAATCCCAATCGGCGTCTTCCTGTTATCATCATTGTTTCTGTTATCATCGTGGTCACCGGCGTGACAGGATGTTCGGTTTTTTCTCCGATTGGTGATTTCATCGGCCAGCGGTATGAAAATACCGTTGCATACTTTAACACATATTACAATGCATCAACGGCATTTAACGATGCAGAAAGCGAAGTAATAAAACAACAACAGACTCTTCGTGCGAAAGACCAGCCGATCAAATTGGGAGAAATATCATCGTCTGCAAAGCAGAAATTTGATATAAGCATTGAGAAACTATCGCGATTGCTCACCTTCTATCCAACAAGCAAATGGGTCGATCGATCTCTCGTCATGATCGGTAAAGCATATTACTATGAAGGTAATATTATTCGTGCAGAGCATAAATTTCGTGAGTTGATTACTACAATACCGTCGAGTGATTATGTGAATACGGCGACGCTCTGGTTAGGGCGTACACTGGATGCAGCGAATAAATTCCAGAATGCTCAAAAAGAACTGGTGGCCCTAATTCCCCGTGCGTATGAAAATGGAGAAAGAAATATCGGAGGAGAAGCCGGACTGCTCCTCGGTCAGATATGCCTCAAGCTTGCTGACAGCAGCGGGGCGTTATCGGCTTTTCAGACAGTGATAGATCAATCGCACGATGACGCTCTAAAAGCTCAGGCTCAACTCTCCGTCGCCGAGATCCTTGCCGTGAACGGTGAAAAGGAAAATGTCTTTAAGGCTTTCGCCAGGGTCCGTGATTTCAATGCAGAGCTTGTGACCGAATATAAGGCACGCTTAAGGTTTGCACAATATTTGGTAAAAATTGGTCGGTACGATGAAGCGATATCCGAGCTGCAGTTTCTTCTCGACCGTCCTGAGTACAGCGAATACACTGCGCAAATAAAATATTCACAGGCATATGCATTCCATCAAAAAGGGGATATCACAGAAGCTTGGGAGCGATATGTCGAAATCGATTCGCTTTATTCTCGCAGCGATGTGGCGGCACAAAGTTACTTCCAACGGGGGTTGATACAACAAAAAGATTCGGGAAACTACCGGACGGCAATGGCAATGTTTGAAAAGGCACGTACTGAATATCCGCAATCTCCAATCACGCAAAAGGCAACTGTATATGCCGAGAGTATGAAACAGTATGTCCAGCTCCGAACCAGGATTGCTCGCTGCGACTCGCTTCTGAGATATTATTCGGAAAAAACCGACAGCACACATAAAGATACTGTGGCTGTAGACACTGCCAAAAATAAGATTAAGATAATAAAAGGGTTAGAAAATCCGGAGACAGCAGTAGATTCTTTGAAGATAAAAACAGTCAAAGCCGCAGAGATGGCCGCTGTCGAGGAAAACAAGAATACGAAAGAAACGGACAGTACTAGTGAATTGAAAGACTCAATTGTTGTGAAAAAAGATGCGATTAAAATAACGACAAAAGCGTTAGAAAATCCGGAGACAGTAGTAGATTCTTTGAAGATGAAGACAGTCAAGGTATCGGGGATGGCTGCTGTCGGGGAAAACAAGAATACGAAAGAAATGGACAGTACTAGTGCATTGATAGATTCAATTATAATTAAAAAAGACACGACCAAGACAACAACTAAAGTATTAAAAAATCCGGAGACGGTAGTAGATTCTTTGAAGATGAAGACGGCCAAAGCAGCAGGGATGGCCGCTGTCCGGGGAATCAGGAATACGAAAGAAACGGACAGTACTCGTGCATTGGGAGATTCGATTGTAGTGAAAAAAAATACAACCGCAATAATAAAGGCAGCTGTCCAGGATTCCATAAAGGTGCTTGGTGACAGGGTTGCAGCACTGTACGAGCTTGGATCATTGCTCTATTTAGAGCTTGACGAACCCGATTCGGCAATGCAGATTTTAAAGGATGTCATAAGTAATTCTCCGCCGGATGATATCGCTGCGGGTTCTCTCTTTACCATCGGGCAAATCTATCTCACAGCATTCAAGAATCGCAAACAGACGGCAGATTCACTCTCGGACAGTATTCTTGTGAAATATCCGACATCAAAATATGCACAGGAAATTCGGCGTCAGCGCGGGCTGCCGCTCCTTGAGATATCTGCGGAAGAAGAACCACACACGCTTCTTCTGGAAGCAGAAAAATCCCTGACAAAAAATGATAGTGAAACTACATTTCATCTGTACAAGAAAATTATCGAGAAGCATCCGAAAAGCGAAGAGGCATTAAAAGCCCGGTATGCCATCGGATGGTTTTATGAAAACACCTACAAGAATATCGACAGCGCCATTACTTGGTATAATACTCTGGTAAAAAATTTTCCTACATCGGCATATGCGGCGAAAATTAAGGGAAAAATCGATGAAGTTGAGGCGGCGAAAAAGAAGCAGGATACAACCGCTGCGACTCCGAAACGATCGCAAGTAACAACTCCATCGCAAGCACCTGCTCAAACGCCTGCACGGGGCGATACTGCTCGAACAACCATCACAGATACACTCGCACGGCGTCAGGCTGTACCGAAACAGGTTGACTCTGTGACAACTGCAACTAAAGATTCACTGTTAAAACGTCCGGCGATCCGCCGGCGGTTCGATGGTGATGAAGATCAGCTCAATCGTCCTGAAGAAAAAAAAGTTCAACCCAATGTACTTACAAGGCCGACAGGGAATATTGACATTCAAAAAGACACGAATAAAACTGTCCTTCCTGATTCACTTTTGAAAAAAGTATCAAAAACTATCGATGAAGAGATTAAATTCAATCAGTCAAAAAAGGATAGTATACAACCGGATACATTAAGACACTAGAAGACTGTTCAATCCATGACACCATCTTCAAAGCGGGTAGACGAGACGATCACCATTACTTCGCTCGTTAGTGTGGCAAAAGACGCATTTATCCTATCATTCGATTCAGCGAGTATTGCTTCGACAGCACGACCGGGACAATTTGTGAATATCAAAGTTGATAACTCAACTTCACCGCTGCTGCGTCGTCCGTTTTCTATTTCTCGTGTCGATGGAGAACGAATAGAAATCCTCTTCCAAAAAATTGGTCTTGCGACAAATGTAATGGCATGCAAGCGTCCGGGTGAAACGCTTGATATTCTTGGTTCGCTCGGGAATGCATTTCATTATGATATACTTGACGATACGGCAATTCTTGTAGCGGGGGGAGTTGGAATTGCACCGATGCCTTTTTTGACGCAGTACCTCGGTAAAAGCGGAAAGAAGATTCGAACCTTTCTTGGTGCCCGGTCAAAAGAATATCTTGTCACTGCTCATCTTCAGAATTTAGTCATCGCAACCGATGATGGAAGTCAGGGTTACCATGGAACCGTGATAGAACTTCTTCAAAAAGAATTGAAGAATGCGGTGAAAAAAGGGGTACAGATATTTGCCTGTGGTCCGACTCCGATGCTGAGAGCCCTTTCGAAATTCGTTCAGGAAACCGGGATTCCGTGCGAGGCATCTCTTGAAGGAGAAATGGGATGCGGTATCGGACTGTGTCAGGGCTGTCCTGTCGAAATGGTGAATGATGAAAAAAAATACCGGCTGGTGTGTCATGATGGTACCGTTTTCCCAATCACATCAATAAGACTTTAACATGGTACGTACTGCTGTAACAATTGCAGGAGTAGAATTCAAGAATCGTGTTCTTGTCGCCTCGGGAACATTCGGGTATGGTGATGAAGTGTGTGATCTTGTCGATATTAATGCTCTCGGCGGCATTGTCACGAAATCGTTATCACTGAAACCGAGAGATGGAAATCCACCGCCCCGGATCGCAGAAACGCCGAGTGGAATGCTCAACTCGATTGGTCTGGCCAATATTGGTGTCCGGCGGTTCATATCGGAAAAAATTCCGTTCCTCCAGAAACTCACAACGAAGATTATCGTAAATATCGCCGCGAGTTCTATCGATGAGTACTGCACTGTTCTCGATATCCTCGAGGGTGAACAGGGGATTGCAGGATATGAAATTAATGTGTCATGCCCCAATGTGCGCGAAGGAGGGATGAATTTTGGCATTCGATGCGAGATGACCGCCGAGATTACACGACGGCTACGTCCGCTCACCAAGAGACTCATGATCGTCAAACTCACACCAAATGTCACTCATATTTCGGAATTCGCACGTGCATGTGAAGCGGAAGGGGCCGACGCGCTGTCGGTCATCAATACGCTTGTCGGAATGAGCGTAAATATCTATACGCGTGAGCCGAGAATCTCGTCTGTTACTGGCGGACTCTCAGGACCTGCCATTAGACCTATCGCGCTGGCAAAAGTATACGAGTGTGCAAAATCGGTGAAAATCCCGATTATCGGTATTGGAGGAATTTCAAACTGGAAAGATGCCGTCGAATTTCTCCTCGTCGGTGCAAGTGCGGTTCAGATCGGTACAGCGAACTTCATCGATCCTGCCACGGCCATCTATATCGCTCTGGGAATCGAAAACTTCTGTCGTGACCGGGGAATTGCCGATGTCGGAGATCTTGTCGGTAGAATGAAAAGTGGAAAGGAAGTTTCGATCGTTCAAAGCTGGTTGTAATGATTCCATCCGTACGCAACTCATCTCGCTTAGCAGAGACGCTTAGGTATCTCTACACTCTTCAGAAGTCCGGAATGAAATTCGGACTTCAGAATATCGCTCTACTTCTTGCAGGTGTAGGAAATCCCCATCATAATTTTTCTTCCGTTCATATCGCCGGTACGAACGGAAAGGGTTCGACTGCCTCAATGCTCAGCGCCATCATGACCGCTGCGGGCTACCGCACCGGGCTGTACACTTCACCTCATATGCTTTCATTCTCCGAACGCATTCGTATTAATGGTATACCAATTCCTGAACAGCGAATTGCCGGATACACCGATTTCCTTCGCCCGATGATCCAAAAAATCCATGCAACATTTTTCGAGGCGACCACCGCAATAGCATTTATGTATTTTGCTGAAGAGGATGTCGATATCGCAATCGTCGAAGTCGGACTGGGAGGACGCCTCGATTCAACAAATATTCTCACCCCTCTTCTGTCTATAATCACAACGATCGATTATGACCACATGGAATACCTCGGGAATACATTATCTGCAATAGCAAAAGAAAAAGCCGGCATCATCAAGTTCTCGACACCGTGTCTGACTGCCGAAACAAAAGATAGCGTTCTCTCTGTACTTGCACGCACCGCCCGTCAGCAGGGAGCTCCTATGCTGGTTGTGCGAGAACTCACCGATGCCAGCATTATATCGTCCGGTCTCGAGAGAAATACTCTTTCACTCGAAACACCGCTTCATTCCTATCGTCATTTGACCGTTGAATTATCTGGAATTCACCAGGTGACCAATGCAGCCACCGCCGTTCTTGCGGCCGAATATCTATCGAAATTTTATTCGATCACTAAAAAAGCAATTCGGAAAGGCCTCAGGCAAACCTGTCGATTCAGCGGACTCCGAGGTCGTCTTCAAATTCTGAGACACCGGCCTCTTACAATAGTGGATGTTGCGCATAACCCACAGGGAATACGAAGCACGGTGGATTCCCTGACGATGTACGGATGTCAGCATTGTGTAGTCGTTTTCGGTGTCATGTCAGACAAAAATGTAAAGGAAATGTTGAAACATCTCAGACCCATTACAAGGTTTCTCGTGGCGGCTCGACCGAAGATCGAACGGGCTATGACAGTAGAGAGAATCATTGCGGAGGCTGAAGCGGCGGGAATTCGGGCTCTCCCCGCTGGAACTACTGAAAAAGCCATTTTAAGGGCAATCAGACTGGCACGAAAGCACCATTGTCCTGTATTGGTGATCGGTTCTCATTACCTGGCAGGAGAGGTATTTCAAAAAATTCATTCTTATAAAACTTGACAATGTATTGTAGAACTCATATATTTACAGCGGGTAAGAAAATGGGCAGGCAGGTGTGCTGCTTAAAAAGTCACTTTGTCACCACCTCTGAAGTACTCATCAAAATACAATTCACGGATCCGACCCAATATTTTCTAATAGTATAATCGATGTGGATATGTTGACGCGAACGGGATTGTGCGAGGATCTTTTCTAATAAAAAGGAAGTACAATTATGCCGATGGACATTGCCGAGCTCAAGTCAAAAAAGATATCTGAGCTCTCTAAGATCGCCAAAGAGTTGAACATTTCAGGCTTTAGCGATCTCCGCAAACAAGAACTGATTTTTAAAATCCTCGAAGCACAGACCGAGGCTGACGGATTGAACTTCAGCAAAGGGGTGCTTGAAGTACTCCCTGATGGTTATGGTTTCCTCCGCTCAGTCGACTATAACTACCTGCCGTCACCCGACGATATCTACGTATCTCCATCTCAGATAAAAAAATTCAGTCTTCGAACGGGTGATACCGTCAGCGGTCAGGTACGTCCACCAAAAGAGGGGGAACGATTTTTCGCGCTTCTCCGGGTAGAGGCGGTGAATGACGAGAATCCTGATACAATGCGCGACAGGGTCCTTTTCGATAACCTGACTCCATTGTATGCCAACGACCGGATTCACCTTGAAACCTCACCTGGTGAGTATTCGATGAGGATAATGGATCTTCTGAGCCCAATTGGTAAAGGTAATCGCGGAATGATTGTATCGCCACCCAAAGCCGGGAAGACCATCCTTCTACAAAAAATTGCCAATAGCATTACGCGTAATCATCCTGAAATCAAACTGATCGTACTACTGATAGATGAGCGTCCCGAAGAAGTTACGGACATGGAGCGATCCAGTCCAGGCCGAGGTTATTGCATCAACGTTCGATGAACCGCCGGAAAGGCACGTTCAAGTCGCTGATATGGTTCTTGAAAAAGCCAAACGGCTTGTAGAGGCAAAACGGGACGTGGTTGTTCTTCTCGATAGTATAACAAGACTTGCACGCGCACATAACACGGTTGTCCCCCATAGCGGAAAAATCCTCTCCGGTGGTGTTGATGCTAACGCTCTCCATCGACCGAAAAGATTCTTCGGTGCCGCCAGAAATATCGAAGAGGGTGGAAGTCTGACCATCATTGCAACGGCCTTGATTGAGACCGGAAGCAGGATGGACGAAGTGATTTTTGAAGAGTTCAAAGGAACAGGAAACATGGAAATTGTCCTTGAACGGAAGCTCGCCGACAGGCGCATTTTCCCCGCAATCGAAGTGAATAAATCCGGCACACGAAAAAGAGGAACTCCTGCTTGAAACCGACGAGCTCAGCCGTGTCTGGGTGCTCCGTAAGATACTAAGCGAATTCAATGCCGTCGAGGCAATGGAATTCGTCCTTGAAAAAATGCGTGGTACAAAATCAAATAAAGAATTTTTGAAGTCGATGAATAGTTGAAGAGGGAAATGGATGAGAGGAGAACCCTCTCATATGAAGCATTTCCCGATGGCGTTCCTTACACAGAACGTGAGAAGGAATCCACATCATGCGTAGCGTCGTCATTGCAAGTGCTTGCCGTACACCGATTGGTTCATTCGGTGGAACCTTATCGTCTCTGAGCGCCCGGCTG
>CAVZMI010000036.1:0-11569 GCA_963776275.1 Ignavibacteriota bacterium | reverse complement strand
GGTTATCACGCAATTGCCGTATCGCTCGATCAGGAGGAATCACGGTCAAGGATTCAATCTTTCAGAAGGGGAGAAAAAAGAATTATTGTCCATCGTTCGAAAAACGCTCGATAATTATATCGAAAAGCAGGAAACGCCGGCCATCGATGCATCTTCGATATCTTCTGCACTCATGACACCATGCGGTGCCTTCGTGACCCTGAAGAAGCAAGGTATTTTGAGAGGATGCATTGGCCGGTTCGACGCAAGCGAGCCTCTGTACAAGGTCGTTCAGTCGATGGCAATTGCTTCTGCAACCGAAGACCCGAGGTTCCGTCCTGTCGAATCGTCGGAGCTTGGATCTCTTGAAGTTGAAATCTCAGTTTTGACGCCTATGAAGAAAATTCACTCCATCGACGAAATCACGCTGGGCAGGCACGGGATTTATATCCGGAAGGGAGGGCGATCGGGGACATTCCTGCCTCAGGTCGCGTCTGAGACGGGATGGTCGAAAGAAGAATTTCTTGGACACTGCGCCCAGGACAAAGCCGGGATCGGTTGGGACGGATGGAAAGATGCGGAGATTTTTGTGTATGAGGCACTCGTGTTTGGTGAGAATGAGAGTGCGAAGTAGTAATGCTGCAGCAAAAAAAATGTGACATAGCGATTGGCGCGTTCGGATTCGGTGCCATTATCACTCAGACAATTTTTCTGCGGGAGTGCCTTTCTCTCTTCTATGGAAATGAGCTGGTTATCGGCATCGTTCTTGCAAACTGGATGATACTGACAGGGATCGGTGCCTATGGGGGAAGATTCGCGGTAATAACACATTATCGACATCATGCGATTCTTCTGATCCTTTTGCTGCTGTCAATCCTTCCCCTGACCACAATCTTCGTTTTTAACTACGGACGGAATATTCTTTTTTCTCCCGGGACAATGATCGGAGTTACATCGAGTTTCATCGTTTCATTTTTATTGTTGTTGCCATATTGTATTCTCTCCGGGTATGCATTCACTCTGTGCGCTCAAACTCTTTCGGAACACTATGCGAGAAATACCATTGCTCGTGCGTACGCATTGGAAGCCGTCGGAAGTGTGGTTGGAGGAATACTTCTGAATCTAATATTACTCGTATACTGCACGACATCGCAGGCATTATTGATTATCGCGCTGATTCTTCTGGGCACGGTTTTCATACTCTCGCCCGGATCATCATACAGGACAATTAGATATTCAAGCCTTCTTCTCGGCGTAGTATGCGTCGGAGTGCTTCTCAATGTGGATCTTGATACCATTATGAAAAGTTATCTTTACGAAGGGCAGCGTGTGATTGTTCACCGGGATACGCCTTATGGGACAATCACCGTCACCTCCCAGGATAATCAGAAAAATATTTTTGAAAATGGAATTTTACTCTGGTCGATGAATGATGTGACGGCCGATGAGGAGGCAGTCCATTATGCGATGGTTCAACATCCCCGACCCCGAAAGGTACTTCTGATTTCAGGAGGTATATCGGGAATCCCGGCAGAGATTCTAAAATATAATGTCGACAGAATCGATTATGTCGAATTAAATCCCTGGTTGATCGAGATCGGAAGACAATTGATTCCAAAGGTACTGGATCGCCGATTCAATGTCCTGACGTTCGATGCGCGGCGGTTTGTACGGGAAACCCAGGAACGATACGATGTTGTTCTAGTTAACGTCTCCGATCCTTCAACTGCCCAGATCAATCGCTATTACACTCTGGAATTTTTCCGCGATTTGAAAAAGCGGCTTGCTCCGGGTGCAGTCATATCGCTGAGTATGCATTCTTCGGCAGATTATTTCAGTCCTGCAGCGATTGCGGTCTACTCAACCATCGTGCGAACCCTCAAAGATCAATTCGCGCATATTCTGATTGTTCCGGGTTCGAAGAATTTTTTCCTGGCATCGGATGATTCTCTTTCGATCGATATAACGGAACTTATAGCACGGCGCGGTATTCAGACAGAATATGTGAACCGGGACTATGTCGACGATGTGTCCGCCCGTCAAAGGAGCGATGAGATTCTCAACCGGCTGGATCCTCATGCTTCTCTGAACTTGGATTTCACTCCCGTCGCATATTATCATCAGTTACTCTACTGGCTAAGTTATTCAAATTTAACGCTGTGGATACCTATATGTATCATTCTTATCCTTATAGGGTTAATTCTCCGAAAACTCAATGCCGTTAGTTTCGGGATGTTGACAACAGGGCTTGCAGCATCCGGGATTGAAGTACTGCTTCTATTTTCATTCCAAATTCTTTACGGTATCATGTATCAGGCCACGGGATGTATTATCACCGTATTCATGGGCGGGTTGGCGATGGGATCATGGTACGCACAGAAATATTTCGAGCGGCCCTCCGTCGTCCAATTCGGCCGTGTCCAATTAATTATTGCGGTGTATGCAATAATGCTACCGGGGATTCTAATGCTGCTCCGCGAGATTCAATTTGGTACATTCACGATTTATTGTATATTTATATTATTAACGTTGGTAATCAGCGTGCTGATCGGACTGGAATTCTCAATCGCTGTACGATTGTATCGTGGAACAATTTCTCATGTAACATCGACACTATATGGCGTCGATCTTCTAGGTTCTGCTATCGGTGCCATCGGTGTATCTGTTTTTCTGGTTCCGGTGGCAGGCATGGCTGTGGCTTTTTTCGTTATCGCATTATTGAGTATAGTGAGCGCTGTCATTTCTTTTACAGGACAAAAAATCCATGTGTGACCGTGTTGACATAAATGGAATCTCGAAGAGACGTTTTATCAAGCAATGTCTCTGCGGGATGACGGGAATCGCAATAGGACTAAACCATTTCGATTCGTTGGCAAAATCGGTTTCTTTATATGAACAGGGAAGTCCGGGGAATGATGACCTCGGGAAATGGAGCAAGGAAGCTCTCTTTTATAGTAAGACTTCAGGCGGAGTGAAATGTTTTAAATGTCCGCATGGGTGCAACCTTGCGGAAGGGGAGAGCGGACGATGCCGGAGCCGGATATGTAATGATGGAAAACTGTATACAATCGCGTATGGAAATCCTTGCGCTGTTCATATCGATCCGATTGAGAAAAAGCCCCTCAATCATTTTCTTCCGTCGACACGTGCCTTCTCGATTGCCGTTGCAGGATGCAATTTCCGCTGCCTGAATTGCCAGAACTGGCAGATCTCGCAGGTGAGTCCGCGTGAGACAATCAACGACGATCTTTCACCTGAAGCTGTTGTCGAGCAGTGTGTCAGTACAAAATGTGAATCAATTGCCTATACCTACTCGGAACCGATCACGTTTTATGAGTACGTTCTTGATACTGCAAAAATCGCAAAAGAGAAAAAGATTCGGAATGTCTTTAAATCGAACGGTTTTATCAATGAAATGCCGCTCAGACGGTTGTGCAAATATCTGGATGCGGCGAATATCGATCTCAAGAGTTATAGCGAAGAGATCTATGCGAAGTTAAGCGAAGGAAAACTTGCACCGGTGCTCCGGGCCCTTAAAGTTATCCGGGAGGAGGGAGTCTGGCTGGAAATTACCAATCTTGTGATACCAACCTGGACGGATGACCGTGATATGATCAAACGGATGTGCGAGTGGCTGTGTGCGAATGGATTGCAGGACTCGCCGCTCTTTTTCTCGCGTTTTACTCCGTTGTACAAGCTTACGCAGCTTCCATTGACGCCGGTTCCGACGCTGGAAAGTGCCCGGGAGATCGCAATGAAAGCAGGTGTCCGGTATGTTTATATCGGGAACGTCCCACATCACGATGCTGAAAACACCTATTGCCATAAATGCAAAAAAATGATTATTGAGCGCCGGGGTTTTTCAATCCTTCAAAATCATATTGTGAAGGGGAAGTGCGAATTTTGTAACGAAAAAATTCCGGGCGTCTGGGAGTAGAAAGATAAAAGGATAAAGATAAAAGAAAAGAATGAAAAAATTTTACCGCATAGTTGCAGATAAAAATATTCCGATGATCGAAAATATGTACTCTTCGCTCGGTGAGCTCACTGTACTTGACGGTCATTCAATTAATGCTGCTGCCGTCCGTGAAGCCGATATCCTTCTTGTCCGCTCCGTTTCTCTGGTTGATAGAAAATTGCTTGAAGGAAGCCGTGTCAGGTTCGTCGGGACTGCAACAATCGGGACCGATCATATCGACCTTGAATATCTTAAAGAAAAAGAAATCGGTTTTGCAAGCGCTCCGGGGAGTAATGCTCAATCGGTTGCGGAATATGTGCTTGCAGGGTTACTGGTGCTTGGGAAGCGACTGGGTTTCTCGCTCCACGAGAAAACTCTTGGTGTGGTGGGAGTAGGGAATGTCGGGAGAAAAGTCGTAAAGCTGGCGAGGGCAATGGGAACGGAGGTTCTTCTCAACGATCCGCCGCTGGCGCGGGAGATGAACGATCCATCCAAACGGGGGGCTTATGAACCTTCGGCCCAGATATTTGTTCCGCTCGATCGGCTATTGGAAGCCGACATAATAACGCTGCACGTTCCGCTGACATTTGAGGGTGTCGATGCAACCGTTCGTCTCTTTGACGAGTTTCGCATCTCGCGCATGAAGAAGGGTTCAATTCTCATCAACACTTCACGGGGAAGGGTGGTGGAGGCACAGGGTCTCCGTAAAGCACTCGAGAATAAACATCTGTCAGCTTGTGTTCTTGACGTTTGGGAAAATGAGCCCGTGATCGATTGTGAGTTATTACAGCAATTAGCAATTGGAACGCCTCACATTGCCGGTTATTCCTTTGACGGCAAAATCAACGGCGCTGAAATGATTTATCTTGCGGTCTGCCGGTATTTTGACCTTCAGCCGGCCTGGAATCGTAATGAGGCTCTTCACGACACGACACTTCGGAAGGTCATGCTGGATTCAGCCGACAGTTCCAGGGATGAAATTGTACGGAAGGTGATCAAAGAATGTTATGACATCGAACGGGACGATGCGCACCTCCGGTTGATGTTGTCTCTCCCGGAGAATGATAGGAAAACCCACTTCAAAAAATTGCGGGCCGAGTATCCCAAACGCCGCGAGTTTTACGCCACGACGATTTTCATCCCGTCACAGCATCAACAGTATGCCGACCTTTTTTCTGCGCTCGGGTTTACAGTTGAAACAGAGATGATAAATCAATAACCTGAATTCCCGAAATTCATTCGTTTTACTAATGGCTTATCGCGGGCTCAAGCATTGATATAACCTTAATAATTAAAGTCGGTAATCTTTCAAGATCATTTTCCCCTTGGAATTTCTAAAATTTTCTTTTATATTATTCAGACGGAAATATTTTCATTCTCTTCCGCCTCCTTCCGCTCCATCCATGATTAGGTCTGGATGTGCAAGATATCGCGGATTCTGTCTGTCGATAAATGGAAAATACTGTACCGGGTCGGAAGGACATTAACGTAATTCATAATTAACTTTCACAGTCATATTGGATTAATGACATGAGCCATCATAGACTCTCGTGGTTACGGACACGGTCATCACGCCGTAAATATATTCTTTTTTTTATGTTGTTGTTTGCTGCACTCTATCTCTGGAATCCGAGTTTCGGTCAGATTCAACAGGCAGCATCACAATCTTCCGGTGAAGGAACTCACTTTGTACCGTTTTCTCTCTTTACAGATCCGAATTTTCTTGCACTGGAAAAAGCGAGCTTGCTGACGGTCATCTGTATTGCTATCGCGGGATTGCTTTACGCCCTGCTGCTGGTGAAACAGGTGTACAGGGCCGATCAAGGTACCAAAAAAATGCAGGAAATTGCTGCGGCAGTCCGCGAAGGCGCTAATGCCTATCTCGGCGCTCAATTTAAACGAATCGGACCGCTGATCATAATTATAACGATCTTACTCTATTTAACCTATACAGGTGCGATCGATGCATTTCGCTGGGGACGCGCCGGTGCATTTCTTGTCGGTGCATTGTTCAGCTGGACTGTCGGTTTTGTCGGTATGCGTCTCGCAACGGCAGGGAATCTGCGTGTTGCATCGGCCGCTCGAAGCAGCTATGGTGAAGCGATGCAGCTTGGCTATCGCACAGGGACGATTACAGGAATGCTAACAGACGGTCTAGGTCTGCTCGGTGGTACGACAATCTTTTTGATCTTCGGTGCACGGGCATATGAAGCGCTCCTCGGGTTTGGATTCGGCGGAACGCTTCTGGCACTCTTCATGCGTGTCGGCGGAGGAATTTACACAAAAGCCGCTGACGTCGGAGCCGACCTCGTGGGAAAAATCGAAAAAGATATTCCCGAAGACGATCCACGCAATGCAGCTACGATTGCAGATAATGTCGGCGATAACGTCGGCGACTGCGCCGGTATGGCCGCTGATATTTTCGAGAGCTATGAAGTCACGATAGTTGCCGCGATGATTCTCGGTATGGCCACGTTCGGACACAAAGGAGTAATTTTTCCGTTGCTGGTTCGTGGTGTCGGCGTTCTCGGTTCCATTATCAGCACCTATACTGTAAAAGCCGGTAAACACGATACATCAGATACCGCACTCAAAAGTGTCCACAGGGGATTCTGGATCGGATCGATGATCAGTGTTCTAGGATTCTTCGGCCTCGGTTTCTTATATCTTTATTTTGATGCATCGTATTTACTGTCGAATCCGACGGCTCTTGCCGGTTTCCCGAACGGCGATCCGAACCAACTTCCGTTTTTTGCAAACCTAGGAATTGCCGGTCTGGATCTGCGTCCGGCTCTGACGTGTCTCATCGGCGTATTTCTGGCAATAGTTCTCAATAAAGTGACCAGCTATTATACGCACACCAGCCATAAACCGGTGCAGAGTCTGGCAAAAGCATGCCAGACCGGTCATGCAACTAACATCATCCAAGGTTTTGCAGTCGGCTACGAAAGCACGGTTGCTGCGATTATCGTTATTGCCACGGCGATTCTCCTCTCGGTTCTCGTCTATGCCGGAACGCCGCCGCTGTTTATCGCATACGGTGTGGCAATGACCGGTATCGGCATGCTTACGCTCACAGGCAACACTATTTCGATGGATGTTTTCGGACCGGTGGCTGACAACGCAAATGGTATCGGCGAAATGGGATATGATAAGGATGAAATGGAAAAGGCAGTCCCGGGAAGCTACAAGCGGGCCCGTCAGATACTTGCCGATCTTGACGCTGTCGGAAATACGACGAAAGCGGAGACGAAAGGTATTGCCATAGGTTCTGCAGTAATCGCGGCCGTCTCACTTTTTGCCAGCTTCATCGCCGTAATCGCAGTCGGAAGTGAAGATAAGATCAATTTGATGACGGTGGGGCAGTACATTGTTGAAGCGGGTAAAATCACTGTTGCGAGTCCGATCGTTTTCATCGGATTTCTAATCGGAGGCGCGGTTCCGTTTCTCTTCAGCAGTATGTTGATTCGTGCCGTCGGCCGCGCTGCGTTTGAAATTGTGAAAGAATGCCGCGTTCAGTTTCGCGATGCGGATATCTGGAGCGGGAAAAAGAAGCCCGATTACGGTCGCGTGGTGAACATTTGCACGAACACGGCACAGAAAGAGCTCATCGGTCCCGGATTTCTCGCGATCATGACACCGCTCCTCGTCGGCTTCCTTCTCGGACCGTACGCACTCGGCGGCTTCCTCGCTGGAATGATTCTTACAGGTCAGCTTCTCGCGGTTTTCATGGCCAATGCAGGTGGTGCATGGGATAATGCAAAGAAGATGATCGAAGACGGTCTTTACGGTGGAAAAGGCTCGGAGGCACATAAAGCTGCAGTCACCGGAGATACTGTCGGTGATCCGTTGAAAGATACCGCCGGTCCGGCAATAAACCCGCTCATTAAAGTGATGAACATGGTGAGCTTGCTCGCCCTCGGACTCGTGCTGAATTACAATATAGTCAGTCCCCGAATTCCGGGGACCGTAGTCGGCATTATCGTTGCGGTTTTCGCGATTGCTGCAGTTGCATGGGCAGTATGGCAAAGCAAACGTGAAACCGGATCAATGGTAGATGAAGCGTAGCTTGGTGGAAGGTTTTTAGAACCTTACAGATCAGCAAAAGGTTTCCGTCGCCTGAGGAAATATCTCTGAGTGACGGAAACCTTTGTTTTTGTGATAATTCATGCCCTATAAAACATCTCAAGTCGAATTACGCATTATGCAGGAGGCGTAATGTGAAAATCCTTATTAATTTTGGTGATACATCCAACGGCTCTTTTCGTAATAGAATTATAGGATCGTAGAGCCATTAGTCCACCAAAAAACATGGCGAACATGTGGGATCTCTAAGCATGTTAATGAGTCCATTAATTCTCTTGACATTGTCAATCATATGTGGTATAATAATACCACACTTCTGGAGGAGACATGACGTTCGGAGAATTTGTGCATGAAAAAAGGCTCAAGGTCGATTTAAGTCTGCGCGAGTTCTGTCGGCAGGCAGGAGTTGACCCGAGTAATTGGAGCAAAGTCGAAAGGAATCTTCTTCCGGCGCTTGGAACACGAGAGTTATTGGAGAACATCGCAAAGCTGCTACGACTGAAAAAGGGCTCGAATGATTGGGCTTCGTTCTTTGACCTTGCAGCGATTTCGCAACAACGGATACCCGACGATGTCTATAAGGATGAAGACGTTCATAGCAGCATTACCCGTTTTTTTTCGTACAGTACGCGGTGAAAAACCGAGTGAAGAAGAAATGGATAAATTAATTGCTCTGTTGAAGCGGAGATAACCTTGTCTATCGAGAACAACCGGTTCCGAATTCCTTTCTTAAAGGATGAAGAAATACGCAGACGAGCGGATGAATTTCGGGAGAAATACTGGGGTGTAACAATACCTATTGATGTCGAATTGATTGCTGAACGAAACCTCAAGCTGATAATTATCCCGTTGCCTGATCTTCGCCATCTTGTTGATACGGAGGCTTTTCTCACGGGTAATCTACGTGAAATTATTTACGATCCGAGAAGTCCTGAGGTGCGTACACGATTTTCAATAGCACATGAGATCGGTCACTTTGTTCTCCATAAAGAAGCCATCGCCAGTCTTCGTCCATCTTCATACGAAGAATGGAAAGAAACTCAACGTCGTATGCCCGAAGTATTATGGGGACGGGCGGAATATCAGGCGCGTGAATTTGCCGGTCGGTTGCTTGTGCCGAGAACTCTCTTAATAATGGAGTTAAAGTCATTGCGACCCCTAATACAAAAAGCGCAAACCATCGCTCCCGATCTCGAATTGCCGGTCATAAAGGAATTAATCTCACCTAAATTGGCAAAACGATTTTTTGTATCCGATGAAGTGATTGTCCGGAGATTGGATGCAGAAGAGCTCTCTCCGATTCAAGATTAAATAATGAGTTCATTATGAAACTTACTAAAAACGAAAAACTACTATAATAGGCTATATAACTAACAAGGCATAGCTCTTAAATCCCTCGTCAATAAATTATAAGCCCCATGGAGTTAGCGCAGAAAATTCTATTCAAGATGATTAAGCGTGAGCCATTAACTTTTGGAGATAAGCGATAATGGAAAATGTAGTCTATATTTTGGGAGCTGGTTTTTCAGCCCCACTTGGATTGCCATTGATGTCGAATTTTCTTATGAAATCACGTGATCTCTATTTCATGGATAGAGAAAAATTTACATATTTCGAGGAGATATTTGATACAATAAGGAGAATGGCATATATCAAGAATTTTTTCAATTCTGATTTGTATAATATTGAAGAAATACTTTCAATTCTTGAGATAGAGTCATTGATGTCGGATAACAAAAAAATTAATTCTTTTAAAAAATATATTTCAGAAGTAATTACTTATTTCACTCCAGAATATTTGCCATACCAAGGAAGATTGCCTAATAATTGGGAACGGTTTATTTTTGGTCAAAGTACAGAAATGAATCTCTACGGCTGTTTTATAGGTAATATATTAAATTTAATAATACATAGAGATAAAGATGCTCATATTACTTATGAAGAAGAATTTCCACGTCAAGTACATTATTCAATTATTACCTTAAATTATGATTTAGTATTCGAAAACACATTATCCTATATGCGAAAACAATATACTGAAGTAATGCCTGTTGAATTCATAAAAAAGGATTATACTCAACATTCGCTTGCGGCACATGTTCCTATTGCTAAATTGCATGGAAGCGCAGAAGATTTAAATATCATACCCCCAACATGGAATAAGAAAATTGATAATGAGATACTGTCGACATGGAAAATGGCGAGACTATTATTGGAAGAAGCAAATCATATTAGAATACTCGGTTATTCCTTGCCGGTATCCGACACGTACATTCAATACCTTTTAAAAACAGCCATGTTAAAATCATCACATTTAAAAACAATAGATATTATTGGATTAGACAACATAGAAGGGGAATTAGAAAATAGGTATGATAGATTTATTGAGTTTAAGTATAAAAGATTTAAGAATGCTAATATTATGGAATATTTAGAAATAAATAGGAACTTATTTTTGAATAGATCAGAAACACATAAACTATTATTCAATACGCTCGAGAAAGCTCATCAACAATTTATGGGACAGTGAGAGTATTATGTTTAAAAATAAGTAATAAAAAAGCCCAAACAATTATCGTTTGGACTTTATATCTCTCTCCGTTCTCTATGATTCACTTAAAACCACTTCTTTAAACATCATGCTCAGCGTCATGAGTGTTGGATTCTTTTCGGGATCGTTGCCGCTGTTGGCAAGAAGAATATTATGTGCCGACGGCGTTAAAATGAGAGGAATTCCTATCACCGCCGCCCCCTTAATGCTGTTTTTCAGGAAATCTCGCCGTGAGATTTCAGATGTGAAAAAACCGCTCTTATAGTTTTTATTTTGTCCCATATTTGCCTCACTTACGCAGTTTATCAACTATACGAAAAAAGAAAATAATATCCAGCGGCGTTGTTTCAAGATCTTCTTTCATATAGTATATCAATTCGGAAATTATAAATCGAGAACTCTGAAAAACTCACTTGGTTAGAAATTATTTCTATGTAAACGCTTCTTGATGTGTTATATTTGTAATACACATACGAGGAAAGGTAATTGATGAAAAGCAAACAACATCCGAGGCATAGCAACAAAATAGATAATGCCGATTTGCTCACTTCAGCGGCTACCGAGTACTACCAGAAACATATTAAAACACACGGCAAACAGACACTTGCTGTAATCAACACACAGGTTGATTGGTCTCGACTGTTGAAGCCCATTGAACGCGTTCTTTCTCAATACAAAGCAGGCCTCTCATCTACAGGCCGAAGACCGAACGAGTTACTGGTCGTTGTCAAATGCTTCATCTTGCAGAGCATGTATAACCTTTCCGATCCACGTTTAGAGGAAGAGATCGCTGACCGAAGGAGTTTCCAACTCTTCCTAGGATTAACAAGCGGTGATTACATCCCGGATGAGACCTCAATTTGTTGGTACCGAGAGTTATTCTCCAGACTGGGACTGGAAAAACGGTTCTTTAAAGCGTTCAATGCTCAGCTTATCGACCGCGGTTTGATCATCGGTAAAGGCACCATTGTTGATGCAGCGATCAAGGAAGCCCA
>CAVZMI010000035.1:0-30394 GCA_963776275.1 Ignavibacteriota bacterium | reverse complement strand
ACGGGAAGAACCTGTCTGCGAGGAATGCCATACCAAGATGATGAACCGGCAGAAGACGAAGGTAGAAGAATCGAAGCGCTAGCCTGCCGGCTTAGGCCGAAGCAGACGCCCGTTTGAGTTCCCTAATGAGGGTCGAACATTCGGTGGACTTCCCATCGTCATCGTCGTAACGGTGGCACTCCAACGCCTTCTCGTACTCGCCCAGAGCCGCCAAGGCTTTGGACTTGGGGGGCGTGCTTGACTCCGACATGATGAGCCGCCCTGCCGCCTCGTACCAGTTGGCGGCATCCTCATACTGCTCAAGCTGGTAGAAACAGTGGGCGATTGATTCGCAGACGTCGAGTTTTTGGGGAGAACCGGCGAACTTCTCGAACTGCTCCTTCAAGAGGTAAACCGCAGGGTTTCCGCTTCGCATCCTGTCGAATCTAAAGGCCTCTGAGAAATCGCCCATCCGGGTGGGGGATTCCCTCCGAAGGCGTAAGTGCGGCCTGCTCTAACATAGTTGAGCCCGAAATCAAAAGGGGACGTAGAGGTCAATCCTCCGACGGAATTGCCGAGCATCTTCACTAAGCGAGCGCGTGAGGAAGGTCAGGTCGACTGTTTCCCAATAACCGGAGACACCGCCTACGGGTTTCATGTATTATAAAAATTATAGGCGTACCAAAAATGGCAAATCCCGAACATTTAAAGATTTTAAATAAGGGTATTAAGATATGGAACACCTGGAGAAATAACCAACTAAGGGGTACACCCGATCTTAGTAATGAAAACCTCAATGGTAGGAAACTCGAAAATGTGGACTTCAGAAATGCGAACCTACATTTAGCGGAACTTGAAGATGCGGACCTCAGTTATGCAAACCTTGAAAATGCGAACCTCAGTTATGCGAACCTCAGAGGAGTTAATTTTTTACAGGCGCGCCTTGGGTTTGTGGATTTTTCACATGCATTCCTTTGTAATGCAAAATTTGCCATAACGAGCCTCAGAGGTACAAACTTTTCGGAAGCAAAACTCAATAATGCATCCCTTTACGCTGCAGACATTCGTGAGGCAAACCTCATCAGAGCAGACTTCACCGGTGCAAGTATCGAATATTCGAACTTAACGAGAAGTGAACTCCGTGGTTCGAATTTTCAAAATGTACACCTACAGTATTTTACTCTATCTGAAGTTGATCTTAGTGAAGTCGTTGGTCTTGATGAAGTTATACACGAGGGTCCATCGAGCATTGGGATTGATACTATCTATATGTCCAAAGGTAAAATCCCACACAAGTTCCTAAGGGAAGCCGGTGTACCAGAAAACTTCATTGAGTATATGAATTCGCTCACAGGAAAGGCGTTTGATTACTATTCGTGTTTCATTAGTTATTCGACCAAGGACGAGGATTTCGCAAGACGATTGTATGCTGACCTGCAAACTGAGTGTGTGCGTTGCTGGTTCGCACCCGAAGACTTGAAAATTGGCCAGAAGATTAGACCAGGGATAGATGAAGCAATCATTCGTTATGATAAATTACTCCTAGTCTTGTCTGAATCCTCAGTAAAGAGTACATGGGTAGAAAAAGAAGTTGAAACGGCGTTTGAGAAAGAACGTAAGGAGAATAAGACCGTTCTATTCCCAGTACGCCTAGATGAAGCAATATTTAACACCGATGTTGCATGGGCAGCAGACATAAGGCGGACTCGTAACATCGGAGACTTTACAAACTGGCAGAATCACGCTGGCTACAAGAACGCCTTCGACCGGTTGTTGCGTGACCTGAAGGCGGAAGACAAGAAAGAGTAGGAACCTCCGATAGGCTGAGATTGGAAGCTCATCAACGAGCCCGATTATAGATTTTCTTTTTCAGGGCCCTAAAAGTGAGACTGTTATGGATGCTCAAAATCTATTCGAGAAGTTCAAGCTGAATCCCATTAAACTCGGTGGTGAACTTATTGCAACATCTGCAGAAGATTTTGAGAAGCAGTATCGATTGTTTTTTTCCAAAAATGAGGCAAAGATTGTTCAAAGTGTTATTTATGTATCGTATATAGACAAACCCATTAAAAGACTCAAAGGTGAAAGCAACATCCTTTACATCGGACAAACAATTCAGGGACTTGCAAAAAGAAATCTTTACTATGCAAAAAAAGAGAGTGAAGGTGGAAATTGGCAAAGGTATGAATTCATATTTTCACAATGTCTGGCAATAAAGATTCTTTTTGCAGAAGTGAATGATCCTAAAAGCCTGGAAAAAGAGTTCCTCAAAGCGTACTTTACTGAACATTTGGAAATTCCTCCAATGAATAGAATGTCAATCTAAGAAAAGGATTTCTGACTATATGGTCCTCTCCGAATTTCAAAAAACTATTGTCAAAGAAATTGTTTCGGGAAATATCTTTGATATTTATTCCTTCGTAAACAATATAAAAATACCTGTAAAGATTTGGGGTGGGATAAAATTAAAAAAATCCTTTTCTATAGCCGTCGATTACAGAGCGGCGGAGGGGACTATTGTTAATAAGGTAATGGACGATGAAGCGGCTTCATATCAATTCAAAGAATTTATTGCCATGTGGGAATTTCTTGAAAACATAAAGATGGTGAAGAGTATTACCTTCGATCAATGACCTCACCGAATAATGTTTTTCTTACGATCAAATGATGAACCATTCATTCAATTGATGCGTCTTATTTTCCCTACATTCATAAAGAAATTGTCGACTTACCACCGTTAATAGATTTTGTAAATCGCGGATTTATGACAGATGAAGAATTCTTTCATCAAAAAGAGGATACGGATAGGAAAAAGAATCTTTCACTCACCCGCAGAATTGCCTATATTTCGATTGGAGCTTCGGTCTTCATCGCTCTCAGCTCAATAGTTTTTCAGTATATTATTTACACAACTGAACGCAATGTAATTATTAAAAATCCGAATGCCTTCTCAGATACAGTAAATGTACGCATGACGGATGAAAATTGGAAAAAAATAGATACAATAAAATCACACACAAATGCCAAAAACCAGGCTAGAGAGAAGAAATAAGTCTTAAAAATCCAAGTTTGCAAAAACCACGCTTTCATGGATATGTCATCGTTCACGAGTTGCTGCACCTCCAAGTGCCCAATCACGGAAAGTTATTCAAGAGTATGATGAACGCTTACGTACCGAACTGGGAAAAGATGGACAAACAGAGGTAGCAAAAGTCAAGTTAAGATCGAAGAAAATGGATAAGTTTTACTCATTCAAACAGAAGAAATTCGCCAGATAGATATAATTATTTTAATCCCCACTTTGAGGGGGACACGCAACCCAAACGAACACAGGCTTGTGGCGAAGCCACTACTGGACGTTGGGGCTTTTTACGATATAGGAATCAACATGGGAAGCTTCGGATATTCAAAGTGGAATAGAAGGATTCTTGAAACAGAAATGCTTCTTTTTCCCATTAAGGATATAAAATATCCACCGAGACTACCGGGGAATAAGTGGTCGAATTATAAATTACAATGGATAGAAAAGCATCGAAAGCATAAGCCTGTCCTCCAGAAACTTAGTTACGATATAATTCAAAATATGGAATCATACGGGGCAGATGAAGAGAAAAAACTACTGGGAGAGATTTTAAATAATTTATCGGTAGTAGTACCGAAAAATATTCCATTTAAAAAATCATTACCCTATGCGAATCTCTTGATAGGAATAATAAACTTATGGGCAGTCGGGAAAGAAATTACCCACAATGAATTAAGAGAATTTTATTATAAAAAGCTTAGCCAATATGTCAACCCATTAGATGTAGAACTCTTTGAAAGAGCGGATATCATCTTTGAAAACCACAATAAAAGAGCGAGGGAATTGCTTGATTGTTTAATTGAAAGTCGGAAAGGTGAAATCATTGTCAGAGGGAAAAAAGTGAGTGTTCGTAGAGGAATAAAGGATGAGAGTCTCGCATTTATGGTTGAACAAACCAAACAGATTGGCTACAACGATGCCTTAAAAAAAGCAAATGAAAAGACTTTCTTTCAACTTAAAAGCACATTATCCCCGGAAGAATTTCATTTAAGGGAGATAGATATCCAAAATAAATATAAAGAATGGAGGAAGAGACAAAAGGAAAAAAGTAACACCTCGTTACCGATTGTAGCTGATTAAACAATCATATTGTACTCAGTTTGAATCCCAATGAGATTCATTCGAGTACGAGAAGAAAATATTTTGCCGAAATCTTTAAGACGTTCTCGTACACGTTTTAAAGCATTTTCGGCTTTTTATTTATGTGAATAGCAATAAAAAAAGCCCGGAGGGTGCACTCACGGGCGGAAAGGAAATACAAATATGGTACATCAACAAGTTACAAATCGAACAAGAGGGCCACCAGCGGCCCTTTTTTATTTTATCGCAGCAAAACAAGTTTCTTCGTCTCGGTAAAACTACCAGCTTCCAGTTTATAATAATAGACACCGCTCGCAAAACATGATGCATTCCATTCAACGGTGTAAATACCAGCATTCATTTGTTGTGACACAAGCTGTACAACTTCTTGACCCAGAGTGTTGTAGATTTTTAAGGCAACACGTGCTGTCTTCGGAAGAGAGAATTGTATGGTTGTGTTAGGATTAAACGGATTCGGGTAGTTCTGTGATAACGAGAACTCACGAGGGATGCCATTTCCTTCAGTTTTCACTCTCGTAGTGTTCCCGTTTCCACTTAGTGAAATCTTGTGTGGACTGTCTTCTGCATCATCGTAGAAACAGATAGTATCTGTTTTAGCTCCTGCTGATTTAGGAGAAAAGTTAACATAGAATTTCAGGCTATCGTTTATACCGATGGTAAAGGGCGCCGTTGTCCCATTGGACACCATTACCTCGAATTCATCCGTCCGTGTCTTCATTGAATCTATTCTTAATGCTTTTGTTCCGGTGTTCTTAACGATAATACTGTCCTTCTTAGTAGTGCCAATAAGGGTGTTACCATAAGTTACGGTTGGTGGAGAGAAAGTAAGAAGAGGATAAACAATCTCTGAGAGAGATCTTCGCCACAAACCGCTATAAGTTGCTGCAAATATACTTGAATCATTGACTGCTAGCTTATTTATATAGTCAGTTGTAAGACCAAGATTTATTTTTGTCCATTTTACTTCATTCCTGTCTGAACAAAAAATCCCTCCATTAAAAGTCCCGGCAAATATTCTTGAACCGCTGAAAACGAGAGAACTTACCGCATAAGTGGAAAAACCATTATATAGTCCATTATTAACCTGTATCCAATTCATTCCCTCATCTGTAGATTTGAATACACCGCCATACCCGTTTGCTCCCACAAAAATATCGGAGTCATCTACAGCTATTGCCCGTATATCGCCACAATATGCCGTTGCCGTACACTGCTCCCATGTATTTCCATCATCATAAGAGATAAACACTCCATAACCAAGAATACCGGCAAATAGATTATTTTTACTTGCTGCCAGGGATTGAATATACATATATGGTTGATCTGGCAACCCATTGGAGACTCGTCTCCAATTCAGGGTATCAATATTTGCGACAAATATGCCTGTATCGGTACCGGCAAATATTTTTGAGTGACGTACGGCAAGAGCTCTCGTATCTCTGTTGCCTAATCCATCATTTGCTTCCGTCCAGTGAGCTCCGCTATCAATTGAAACAAAAACTCCTCCTCCGGTTCCGGCAAATATTTTTGAACCACTGAATGCGAAGGTTTGTACCCATAAATTTTTTAAACCATTGTTAATTTGAATCCAACCGGTAGCATTTTGTTTTAATAGAAAAGCACCCCATAAAGAACCTACAAAAATATTGTTACCTGCCAATGCAACAGTCTGCAAATAAACGTTCTTTACACCTTCCATCACTTTTACAAAATTTAAGCCATCGTCAGTGGAGATATAAATTTGTCCGGTGAAAGTTCCTGCAAAAAGAAGGGTGTCCTGACTCGCTAGACACGTCGTACTACCCTGATTCACTTTCGTCCAATTGATACCGTTATTTTGGGACAGAAGAATTCCGCCGTTCCATGTCCCGGCAAATATTTTTGAATTAGTAACAGTAAAGGCTGTCACGTTAAGTTGGTTGGTGCCAGCGTCATCTTGATTGCAGACTTGATTCCAGGTCATCCCGTCATTTATCGAGACAAAAATACCTCCACCCGATGTACCAGCAATGATACTTGAATCAATAACAGCGAAAGCATACACGACATAATTTCCTAATCCATCATTTACTTTTGTCCAATTTAAATCTTCATTTGTAGAGAAAAATACGCCATCATCTGTTCCTGCGAATATTTTTGTTCCTTTCACAGCAAGAGCTCTTATATATAAATTTGTCAAACCGTTATTAGCTTCCGTCCAGTTTGATCCGTTATCTGCGGAGTAAAAGATCCCACCGCCTTGTGAGCCTGCATAAATACTAGATCCTTGAACGGCAAGTGAATTAACATACGACGCTGTCCATGTCAGACCATTGCTAGCAGATTCCCAATTTTCGCCATTATCCCTAGATCGAAAAATGCCATTAAACGTACCAGCAAAAACCATGGAATCATTGATAGCAAGTGCTTGAACAAAATTACTCAATCTCATTATATCATATCCGACTGATGTCCACGATAAGCCGTTATCTCTTGAAAGAACAATTCCACCTGAAGTTCCCGCAAGAATATTTGATCTACTCAGAGCTATACTGTAGATATGGCCGGTACATGAGCAGATCTGTTTGAATCCATTGAGCAATCGATAAATCTATACTTATGGAAAAAGAAACTATCGACACCAAAATCCTAAACACGTTTTTCATAGGTGACACTCCCTTTGAAAATTATGAAGAGCAATTGCACCTTCTATATACAAATTCAAGAACCAACCTATTACTGCGGGCCGAAGGCAATTCGACAGGCAGGCGTCGAATCCTGATGTCCCTCGACACTCCTCAATCCCCCGACAAGATTGTGTTACCAGAGCTCCGGACAAAATAATTGGGAGCAGACGAAATGTTTCAATGGCAGTGAGTAGATAGATGATTCTATAATATTTCACTCCCTAATATTCTATAAAGATACAGGCGAATAATAAAAAATTAGGATATACGAAAAATTCTAATTCTGTATTAACCTACTTCGGATGTTTTTCTACGCTGTCTCACAAAGATATATCCCGGAATAACCTGGAAAAAAACCATCATTAATCCAAAAATTAATAACGATTCAATTCTATGAAGAAAGAACAGTGCAATGGATCCACACCACCAGCAGATTGCAAAAAAGATGTACCAGCGCGAGCCTATCAATATACCGTTCGCATAATAGCCGATTCCCATGACCGCCGACGTCACCGCTGTAATTAAAACCGCCGAATATGCCCCGCTTAACGGCCCCACAAAGCCAAGTATCGTCAGTGCAATGCCGCAACCGATCCATGTGCTCCAGATTATTTTTCCTGTAAATGACGTTGATTTAACTTTCCGCACACGAATGTAACTCTGTATGGAAAATGTCCAGCCAATCACAACAATGGCAGCCCAAAAGATCCACACATGAGTCATTTGCCAGTTAAAGTAATTATAAAAATACGATGCAAATATCCCGAGGGACGCAAGAATCCCCCAACGTAGGAAATCGGCTCCATCTTGAATGATGGTCTTTCGCGATTCCTCCACGACTTTCTTGACAAACTCGAGTTCTTCCTGTGCGTCTTGTGCGGCCATGTTAATGCCCTTTCAGATAAAGGTATTTTATTATCGATAGCAAAATAGATAATTTCCTGCCGCCAGTCAAGTCTATACAGCACCGTTTGGAACTAGTAAATTACCACCGCAAAAGGCGGTGGCTTTCGATGAACCCCCTCTTTGTCTCTCTACGAGTCGTAGACCCCCTTGATAAAGGGGGAGATACCCGCTTTCACTTTCCGACCCCGCCGAAGTTGTCGAGAGAATAACATACATAAGAGGTGATTAAAAAGTAATTATTACCACCAGGTGGTACTGTTTCACCGTATCAAGACAAAATTTCAGGTACCCATAAGGAAAAATAAATTGCTTTCAACTGTTACCTCACCGCTACGCATATGCCTCGGGAGCACAGCTCCCTCGAAACGCTCTATGTCTTTGCTATACCAGCCAGTTCTGAGGGAGCTCTGCTCCCGAAGAACACTCCATCTGTAAATTGTCTGAAGAATTGACGGAAATATTTTCTTTTTGGACAACCTCGTTTCTTCTTTGCACTAAAAATTGATCACTCCCCCGATAACGACCATCCTGCTGCCAAAATAGCTTGGCAGCACACGTTTTTCGGAAAAATCACGTGAGTAGGTATAACCGAAAATATTTTCCAGATTGAATATATTCAGGCACTCCAGATACAAAACAGTGAAGTACTTTTCGAAGAGCTGGAAAAAATGAGTAACACGGCAATCGACACGCCTGTATGTGGGAAGCCGATCGGAATTTGTCGCTCCATAGAGCGGCTCATAGACATTTCTATCGCTGTGATACTCTGCTCCGGCAACCGGCGTGAAGGGTGAACCGGTCGCCATCTTTGCGCTGAGTCCTACCTGCCAATCCATTGCAATATCGTATGTGAGAATGATCGTCAGATTATGAGTAATATCATATTGACTCGGAAGAAGTCCGTCATAATCCATCCACAACCGTTTACTATTCAAGTAGCCGTATGAAATCCATCCTGCTAATTTGTTGCTTAACTTCCCTTTTGCAATAAGATCAATCCCGCATGCATAGCCGTAACCGCTGTTGTCGTATTTATGCGAACTTATCTCGCGCGGAAGATGCGAATACCACTTATAATAGACTTCGCACCGCAGGTTCGAGTTTTCATCAAGTATATAGTCGGTACCAAGGACAAGATGCGCTGCCTTCATCGGTTGAATTCCCGACGTTCCCTCGGCCGATTGCATCGAGCGTGGATCGAACATCTGGTGAAATATTCCGGTCGAAACCCTGAACGTTGCTTTTTCATTCAATTGATATCCGAGACTGACCCGGGGATCGACCCATCCCTGATTGAGAACGGAGACATAATCTCCCCGTACTCCTGCCTGAAGCATAAGCGCCGTAACTCCAAACAGGCCGGACATTTCAATCTCGCCAAATCCTCCATATCGTACCGAACGAAAAAGCTCACCGAGATCTTTTGTCTGAGCACCGATATTTCGTTCATAATCGGTAATAGGGATTGTTCCATCAACATTTGTTTCCCGAAATTCGGTTTCGAGTCCACTCTGCACATTCAAATGCGGTGTGAGTTGAAAAGAGACGTCCGACCGGATTTTTTTTACATCTTCGGTCATTGCGATGTCCATTGCACCCAGCTGCCAGGTGCGTTTATATCGATTAGCGGAAATACTGTTCGAAATAAAAACCGATTGATTAATAATGTCTTCATGATAAATATTGACAAGTGTATTGGACGATGTATTATCGAACACACCCGAGAATTCGGGAAGATCCACATTGACCCCTTCTTTGTCGTTCCCCTGAAACACGACGAGTTTTACCGATCCACTCCCGGAATATTTCCATCGAAGCAGAAGGTCCGCATCGCGGGAGACAGGTATAGTCGGAAACCGATCGAGTCCGCCATTAATTGCAAACATCGGTCTGATAAGAGTCTGCCGCCCATCAATATGGAGGGAAAGCAAATTATTAAACAGCGCCATCTCGCCGCTGATAGAGACATTCGCCATCGACAAACCAACTTGTAGAGCAGGACCCGATGCATCGGACTTAGTCTTCAGGTCGAGAACTCCGGAGAGGGCATTCCCGTAGCGGGCTGAGAAGCCGCCGCTCGAGAAGTACATCCCCTTCACGGCAGAAGTGTTGATGTTCGAAAAAAGACCGCCGTAGGATGATTCGAAGGTGTACGGATGATAGAGCGTGGCCTTGTCGATCATCGTGACCGTTTCCGTCGGATCTCCGCCGCGGACGTACAATTCCGCACTTTCGGAGACCAGAGTGATGCCCGGCATTGTTTTCAGCGATTGAAAAATGTCGGCGGCACCTCCGGGAGTCATCACAATATCGCGGGGGGAAAGGACGAGTCCTTTCCCTTCCTCGGTGCTGAATGAACTTGCGGTGACGACAATCTCGCGTGTACGCACTTCCGAACTCACAAGAACTACATCAAATGTATATGTGTTTCCTTCGACGAGATCGACATTCACAGTGTATTGGCGATAGCCGACAAAGCTAGCAACCAACTCGTATTTTCCCTTCCGTTGCGGCTGAAAGAAAAAATTCCCCTGCTCGTCGGTCATCCCGCCGTCGTACGTTCCGCGTAGATACACGTTCACATACGATATGGGCTGACCGTTTTCGTCCCGGACATTTCCTTTGATCGTCGTTCGAGGCTGTGCGATTCCGGAAGAATGTAGAAGAAGAAAAACTATTCCGCTGATAATGAAAAACAAACGCATAATTCCTCCAAGTATTATTTCACACTTGACAGTTTTTTCTCTGCATCGGGCAAGAGAACATGTTTTACCCATCCGTACCCGGGGGCAAGTTCCAGCACCCGTCGATACATTGCGACAGCCGCAGCTAGATCGTTGTTCGCTTCCGCACTCCGTCCGCCCCAGATCAACGCGTCGAGGAGTCCCCAATGGGGAAGCAGCGAATCGCCTGAAGAAACCGCCTCTGCACAGCGGATTGCGCGGTCGAAACTCGCGGCGGCTTTTTTCTTGCCTCCTCCAAAAAATTCAGGCATCGAGAACTGCGACACACCGGTAAAGAACCATGCCCGTGGATTCAACGAATCGGTTTGAACCGCTTCGGCCAACAACCGTGAGCTTTTCGGACCGAGGATCGGCGCATCGTTCCAGTTTTTCGAAATCTTCATCCCATAGACACTTCCAAGCAGTGCCGATGCATCGGACTTCAATCGCGGATCTGATCCCGCTTTTTCCGCATGCACAATGATGCTGTCGCTGAGCTGACCGAATAATGCATCATCCCTCGATGCAAAACTGGTGCAGAGTATACGATATTCGGCGAAACCGATGGCATACAGGACATACGGATTCTCAGGATTCACATTAAGCGCCTGCTCCAGGGTGGCGCGGGCTTGCATCAGCACTCCCTTGTTATTCTGTTCGACTCCTTCCTCGATCGTTGCATACGTTGAAAAAAGAATATCAGCCAACGACGGCTGCTGTTGAGCCATGAGAGAAGAGATGGCGCACAAGCACGAGATGGCAAATACAGTCATTTGCTTTTTCATAACGACTTCCTTTCCAATAATAAAGTACTTTGAATTATAAAGTATATAGTGAAAAAAAATATTTTTTATTCCTTGATCATTTTCTCGAGTTGCTCGATATACTTCTCAAACGCTTCATGACCTTTCCTGGTAATAGAAAACGAAGTCATCGGTTTCCGGTCGACAAATCGCTTCTGCGTCTTTATATAACCGCTTTCTTCCAGTTTTCGCATATGAACGCTCAGATTTCCGTCGGTCGTGTTTATTTTATCGCGGATAAATGTAAACTCTGCCTGTTCGACAGAGACGAGAAGAGTCATGATCGCCAGGCGGATGCGCGAATGAATAATCTCGTCGAGCTGCTGATAATCAAAATCTTTCATTATTTATGATTTCACCGCTTTTCTATTTGCCCGATAGATTGTATATCCGGGGATAACCTGGAAACAAATCATCATGACCCCGAAAAGGAGCAATGTATGCATAACCGGGAACGCAAACATAATAATTGAGCCGCACCACCAACCGACTGCAAAGATTGCCATCCAGCGCGATCCGAATATCAGACTTGTGCCATAATATGCCGCGCCGAGGATTGCCGATATTACCGCCACAATATAATTTGACCATATGCTCCAAACATTGGTCCATAAAAATCCGAGTATCGTTGATGCAACTCCGTACCCGCCAATGATTCTTCCGACAAGCTTTCCTGTGTACGATGTCGCTCTTGCCTTTCGGGTTTTCAAATAGCTTCGTATCGAAAATATCCACCCCAGTCCGATAACGACCACCCAGATGATCCATATATGAAAATCCGGCCATCTAAATAGAACGTAGAAATATGTCAAGAATACACCTATCGTTGATAGTATCCCCCATCGCAGGAAATCAACTCCGTCACCGGTAATATCCCGACGGGTCTCTTCCATTACCTTTTTTATGAATTCAAGCTGTTCCTGTGCATCATTTGCGGTCATATTCGTACCCTTCTATTTAAAGTACTTTGCTATTCAAAGTAATATACAACATGTTTAGGCATTTGTCAAGTCTAAAGTGCGATTTTTCTTCATTTATTATCAGCGGTGCATTTGGGGGTGTTTCTGACTAAAACCGCCAATAGTGCTCGCGGCGTATGCGCTCGATTGTATCGTGGTCTGCTTTGTACGGAATCTCAGGCACCTTCGGCATTGGAAGCTTGATTTTCTTTTGAAAAGGAGTCTCGCGCAGCTTCAGATTATACGCTCTGACCAATAAGCTTTCAAGGTTCACCGTATCGACGATGTTATATGCAAGCAGAGTCTCCAGCGATCGTATCGATCCCCTTGCCTGATAATCATGCCAGAGCAGTACGGCAAAATAACCGTCAATATCCTTCACATCCGTCCGCTCAAGGCCGAGCTGGTGCTCACACGATTTCAATCCTCCGCGATATCCGAGACTCCTCAGTACAAATCGGAGATCGATATGCGCCATGGTCAATCGAATCCCCAGGTAATTTTCAATGAACGGTATGTCGAAACATTTTCCGTTGAATGTAACAAGGAGTTTGTACTCTCTTATGGCCGATGGAAAATCACGTAGATTTTCATCCTGGATGAATGTACGGATCGACAATCCATCGTAGAGCGTAATAGTTGTGATCGAATCGTACGGACTTCCCAATCCGGTCGTCTCAATATCCAAATAGGCAATCGAATTTCGGAATTCCGGAAACAATCTCCAGTGTTGATCGGATGGAAGAGATAGTGCGAAGTAATCGATATCGGCTTTTTCCAATCTAGTTTGTGAGAGCGGAATATGTTCTTTCAGGAGTGTCCGTGCACGGGGAGTCAAAGGGGAATCCCCTATCGCGAGTGCAGCCTCCCAATTATGGATACCGAGAGTCCAGAGATATCGTTCTGTCTGTATACCAAAACCCGGGATATGGCAGAATGTATTCTTAAGCATTGTATCGATTAATGATCTAGTGGCGTACTAAAATACTGATACACTTTCTATAGTATCATTTATGTTTAATGTTTTTTGAAAGGGAAACAGTTTCTAAGGAAAAAGTAAAAAGTTTATCCCGAGCGACCCCGATCGAGCGAACGGAGTGAGCGAGATAAGGGGGAGTCGAGGGGGAAAAATTAAAATTATGAAATGTCTGTGAGAAAGATATTTCTCCCCTTTTTCCTTTTTAATTTTTACTTTTTACTTAGAAAAAGCCATATAACTCTTTTCTTTTGAATGTCTTTCGGGTAACGATGGACCGAATATGGTTGTTTTTCAGGTAAGAATAAAGTGCCGAACCGATGAAAATTGCCGGATGGGATCGACCGAAACTCTCAGAGTGCTTTGACTATGACAATCGTCTGATCGTCGTGCTGATAAGATTCTTTGGTGAATGTGCGTACTTCATCAAGGATACGATTCCTGATCTGCTCAGCGCTGGATTGTGTATGGTTTTCAAAAATGCGAATAAGCCGTTCCTCCCCAAATTCTTCCTTGTTACCATTGTGTGCTTCGAGAACTCCATCGGTAACAAAGATAAAGACATCGCCTGAGTCGTATAAAACGGATTCCTCCTGCATCTCGTTAGTGAAAACTTCGGTATTATCCAGACCCAGACCAATCCCTTTCGGAATGATTTTCAGTATTTTCTGATTGGTCGATCGGAAAAGGAACAGCGGAAGATGTCCCGCACGTGCGAGCACGGCTTTTTTCTTCGTCGTATCGAACAACGCCCCGAAGGCGGTCACAAACGATTTTTTTTCAAGATCTTTACAGAGTAATTTATTTGCTTTAATAAAGAGATCTGCCGGTGTAGGAGCGAATTCATGAAGTGAGCGGAGGATACCCTGAACCCGCGACATATATAATGCAGCCGACGTCCCCTTTCCGCTGACATCGCCCACAATGACGGTTAATATGTCCTGACTGTCCGCTTCTCCATTTAGATAATCAAAGAAATCTCCACCCACTTCCATCGCTGGCACGGAAATTCCGGCAATATCAAGCCCGTTCACCGCCGGTGTTTTTTGTGGAAGTGAAGCGAGCTGGATATTCCGCGCGATTTCGAGTTCATGCTGCATACGTGTTTTTTCGGCAAGCTCCTCATAGAGAAATGCATTTTCAATCGCGACCGAGGCCTGCGTCGCAGCGGTGGTAAGATATTCGACATCTTCCTGGCGGATCGTCGTTTCCGCAAGCTTTTCACCTATGAGAAGAACACCGATTAACTGGTTTTTCGATTTAATTGGGACAATGAACTGATATCCGCTTTCACGAAATTCATCGCGAATCGTCCATGAAAGATCCTCGACACGGATCACTCCTCGATACCCTTTGATGGTCGAGATCAAATTGTCATCGACGGTCATGCATAATTCCTTCCACCCGCTTCCTTCGATGCCGTACGACTGCTGACAGCAGCATATCTTTTCATTCCGGAAAAACAGCACACCGGCATGTTTGAGATGCATCAATTCGGTGAGTTTCCTGACGATACCCTGCGCAAGATCGACCATACCGACACGTGAGCTCATTACTTCCGATAGTTCAGCTGCCGCACGTCGATAATCGTATCTCGACCGATGGTACCGACGATCGATCATTTTTTGTCCTGCCTGTCTCAACCGCAGAGCAACATACGTTATAACAACGGCGATTGCCATTAACAGAATTTTTTGCGTGAGAAGCCTCTGTTCTTGAAATTCGGGGGCATCGTTCACTTCGATCGAGGAACCGGTAATAACAAGATTCCGGAACGGTGTTTCAACCGCTGGAAGCGCCGTGAAACCCCATATTAATCCGGAAAGAAGAAGCATATTCCACAACACCGTAACGAGTGTATATCGGACATTCCGGCGGACACGGAGATCCAGGCCCAGAAGTCTGTACCTGCCTATTGTATAGAGATACGCAAGCGGGATGAATATCAGTAACACGCCGATCAATCCGATCGATTGCGTTTTCCCTGAGGCGGCGGTGACTGTACCGATGATAATACTTACAAGAGAAACCCCGACCGATGTCCATTTCGTAATGCGAACCAGTCTCTTGAATTCTTCTGTCCTCTGCTTACGATATTTCAATTCGATAATAATCCAATAGAGCAGAATTACCAACATTCCGAGATAGACATACGGATTCCTGGTAATCAAAATGATTAAGCAGCAGAGCGCCGCCAATCCGTACGGGATCCAGTGCAACCATCGGATGTCCAGTAGTACCTGACGTTTTGTGGGGTAGTAGATAGTTGAATGAATCATTACTGCCATTCCAAAAAACACACACAGAACCGCCGATACATTTCTTACCATCGTGAACAGGGACATACCGGGATCTCGTTGAATAACCGCGACCGAAATGAAGTACCCGATAAAGACGAATGAAAGTCCTACCAACCGTGCTGCAACGAGTTCCGGACGTTGGAGTCCGATAAACGAACCGAAAGCGATATATAGTAATCCGGCAAGAAAGAAAGGGAACACCTGAATTGGAATTCCAAATCTGGCGAGCGTGACACGAAGAGGAATGGCCCGGCCATCGCGGAATACGTCGTATATAATTGTGTTGCCGGATTTTCCACCACGGAGTATTCGATCGGCCTCGATGGAATTCAAAAAACTCTTTCCATTAATCTGGTAAATCAGATCGCCTATTTTCATGCCGGCCCGATCCGAGGCACCGCCGGGTGTGATATCGACAACATTCGTAACATGGAAAGGTAACTGGATGAGACTGGAATCTGGAATTGCTCTTCTGATAGCTTTGAAGGTCAACTTGTCGTTGGTCGATGGTCGAAAAACAAACAATGTAACATCAGAACTACCTTTTATCCAGGAGAGAGCTTTTTCGTAATCGGTGAGACTCTTGACATATTTTCCATTGACCGCAACTAGAAGATCACCACGTTTGATTTCATCCGCTGCGTAATGTAATCCGCTCTCCTTCTCTTTTACTATCGGGTCGGAAAGGATCGATGCCGGAAATCCTCGCATGATGTACAGATTCGACGGGGGGTCGGCAAAAATATTCTCGTCGGTGGGCGAACCCGCATAATTATAGAAATTGATAACAGCAATTCCACAGAGTACAACGACAAGTATTGCCAATACAATCCGAAATTGCTTCGAGTGTCTATCGAAATAATCCATGAATTGCTTATATATAATAATACCGGACTGGGTCTATGATTCTATATACGAAATGACTCTAAGAAAGTTCTACCGATATTGCTCGGGTTTCCTACCCTCCAGGATACTATTGTATTGATTGATCTTTTTCTCATCGGCCAAAGCAAGATCGACTTCAACCATCGTCACACCTGGTTCCGTCCCCATCCGGATCAGTATTTCCCCTTTTGGTGTAACAATTTCACTCATTCCGATGAAGTCAAAACCGCTCCCTCCCCTCTCTTCCTTCCCGACCCGATCGGCAGTAACGGCGTAGACATGATTTTCGATGCACCGTGTCACCATGGCATCGGGACAATATGGGAGGACAAGGTTTGACGGATGCGCGATGAGTTGGGCACCTTTCAGAGCAAGCGTCCGGGCACTTTCGGGATAGAACCAATCAAAGCATATCATCATCCCCACTCGACCAAATGGAAGATCAAAAACAGGAAAACCTAAATTTCCGGGAGTAAAGAGAATGTTCTCATAGTCGAAGAGGTGCACTTTCCTATATAGTCCCACCAGACCGTCAGGTCAGTATAAGTGCGGAAGAATTGTACAGCCGGTCCGCTTTTTCTGCGAAGCCGTAGACGATGAAGCATGAATGACGTTGAGAAAATTTATGAAGCTCGACGCATGTAGGTCCCGCCTGCATATCGACCGGTTCTGCAAGTCGTTCGAGCTCATCCTTGTCGAGAAAAATATATCCTGTATTAAAAAGTTCCGGAAGGACATAGAGATCGGCATTCTGTGTTTCCATCATCTCGATAGCGGAACTCACATTATGAGCGACTGCACCGAAAACAGGATTTGTTTGAACAACTGCGATACGTATCATAAAAATCAAAGAAGAAAAACGTAAAAAGATTGCCGTCTATGACCGTTGGGATTTATTCAGCCCAAAATCCGGCAGAGAAAAATCCAACCCAGTGTTTCAGCGAAAAGACTGCCGTTATTCCCATACCGGTTTTTGTCAGTGGGAGTACTCCTTCGCTGTAAGTATCCGAGTATCTGAGTATTGTACCTTCTAATCCCTTCCCTGTAATTTTTTCCATTACTCTCTGTGTCGTAAGGAGTCCGAATGGGATTGAAAACTTACCACACCAGCTAATATTTTTCAATTCATTCGTAAGATTTCCGATTTTGCCGGGTTGAACCGGGCCTTCGAGACACTCCTGAGCAACACGAATATCCTGGCCGATCCCCCTTGTATGCGCCACATCATCCTCTCCGAAAGGAATATTGTTGAAATCCTTGCCATAATGATTTGCATCCGACGACATCAAAAACACAATATCTTTTCCGGGGATGAGCTTTCTATTTGTGATATATTCAGCAATGATCAAAGAAAGTTTTCCGGATATTTCGTCCATTCTTTCAAACGGCATTACTGTGACCATGATCGGTGTAATCATGATCGATGGATTATAATATTGAAGAAAAGGAACGAGAGCTTCGATGGAGTGTTCAAGTTGATGTGCTTTATTGCTCACGATGTAATACTGGCTGTCAAGTCGGCTTTCAATAAACTCCCGAAGCGGCGAAATTCCGACATTACCTGTCAGGCCTTTCCATAATTCATGACGATCCAGTATGAGGATATTTTGCGGATCGCCTATTTCCCGGCGGACGGTTCCGTGTGTCACGCCGAATATCACAACTTCTTTTGACCGCAGCACCCTGAACAGAGGATAATACATGCGGCCTGCATAGAGGTAATCGTCATGCGGAGAGATCCCGGCAATGATTGTATGAGAGAGAGGTTCTTCCTTCTCAATATTTTGAAGATGCTCGATGAACCGTTTCATTTGATCTGGATTCCAGCAATATCCAATGTCATCCCGAACCGGCCGGATTTCCTGAGCAGAAACGTGTAGGGGAAATATGCAAAGGCAAAGAAAGACGAGAAGAACGATTGAGAAAATTCTCATACACATTATCCTCCAGATGATACTTCAAGAAATCGTAAACCACTCCACAACATAGTGAAAAAATATGAGAACTCCTCAGTATCCTGACATAGAATTTTGAATACTAGTACCCCATCCCTTATATCAACTTTTTTTCGAAGTTATAACCGTGACACCCGAAAAAACCTGGCGGATTTTTTTACTACCGCATTCCGGACAAACGAGTGGTGGAGTTTTTTCATGTTCTGTGATAGTAAGAATGACACTAAATGACTTTTCACATTCCGAACAATGATAGTCGTATGTGGGCATGATTGATCCTCCTATGAAATTCCAGAAACCACAGAGTTAATTAAAGATAATCTGTGAAGATGGAATAATCAATAGGGGGTCGACTTGCTTTTCTATTTTGAGATCGTTAAACTACGGCAGTGTGGTTGTTGGACACAGTCATCGATCCCCTCCCGCGATGACCATGGTGGTGGGTGTAGTTGAAGGAGCGAAACCATGAGCAAGATCCTCGTTATTGATGACGACGATATTCTGCGGGAAATGGTTGTGACAGTGCTGAGAGGCGCCGGCTATATCGCCCTTGAAGCTGAAAATGGATCCGAAGGCATCGACCTCGCCCAATCAGACTCGCCTGATCTTATTATCTGCGATATCCTCATGGGGAATGTAGACGGTTTCTCCGTCCTGGAACAACTGCGGGCATCCGAGTCGACAGCGACAATACCATTTGTCATTATGACGAGCCTTTCGGATAGGGAGAGTGTACGCAAGGGGATGACAGAGGGTGCGGATGATTATCTCATCAAACCATTCAGTCTTAACGATCTTCTCGCGGCGGTCCAGACTCAGCTCGCAAAGCATCAACGTTTCATTGAAACCTCCGAGAAAATACTATCAGAACTCCGGAACAACATCAGCATGGCTCTACCGCATGAATTTCTCACTCCGCTCCATATTATCCTGGGAAATGCGAACGTCCTGATGAGCGATACCCCGAAACTTTCATCCGGAGATATTATGCGGATTGGCAGCGCCATAGGGAGATCCGGCAGCCGTCTGCAGCGATTAATCGAAAATTTTTTGATCTATACCCAGATTGAGATTATCGCGGCTCACCAATCCGAAATCGAATCACTCCGCAACACTCAGATCCCGGAGTCGCTTCACCTCATCGATTCCATCGCACGACAGAGAGCGCGCATGTACAACCGCCTCTCTGATATTACAACGGAGCTGGTTGAAAGTCCCGTACGGCTATTGCCCGAACACCTTACAAAAATTGTCGAGGAGGTCGTCGATAATGCATTGAAATTTTCCGAAGCCGGAACACATGTCCGTGTTACATCGACAAAAAACGCCAACCGGCTCATTATATCCATTTCCGACGAAGGGCGCGGATTGTCGGAAAAGGAAATCGCATACCTCGGGGCATATCAACAATTCAAACGGAAATTTTACGAGCAGCAGGGTGTCGGCCTCGGATTGATCATTGCAAAACGGCTTACAGAACTCTACGATGGAACCATGAATATCTTCAGCGACGGAAAAAAAGGAACGACCGTCGAAATCGATCTGCCGGCGAAAAGTGCCCAGAGCGAGAGTGCCGGAATGAGGAGGAAAAAAGAGTAACGGTGTTCTGAAAAACAGAAACGCCCCGCTCAAAGAATCACTGCGAGCAGGGCGTTTATTCTTAAGACCTGTCTATAGGATTTTATTTCTTCATTTTGTCTAGAATTTTCTCCATTTCATCCATAACACGATTCATCTTTTTCATTGTGAGATCGAACGGCTCCGACGTAGTCATGTCGACGCCCGCTTTTTTCAGCAATTCGATCGGATAATCAGAGCCACCCGATGAAAGGAATGTAATGTATTTTGCCGTTGATGCCTTGTCTCCTGCAAGCGTCTTTTCCGAGAGCGCCGCCGATGCCGTAAACGCAGTTGCATACTGATAAACATAGAAGTCATAATAGAAATGAGGGATATAGGCCCATTCAGCCTTGATCTCATCATCGACGATGCACACACCCTGATCGTGTCCGTAATACTTACGGGTGATATCTTCGTATATCTTGTTGAAATCGTCGCCCGTCAGAGCTTCTCCCTTTTCGGCTTTCTCATGGATCTGGAGCTCGAATTCCGCGAATTGCGTCTGCCGGAATACGGTTCCCTTAATATTTTCCAGATAATTCCCGAGCAGCGATAGACGAATGTTGTCATCATTGATTGTCGTCAGCATATGGTCGAGCAGGAGTGCTTCGTTAAATGTTGAGGCTACTTCGGCCACGAAAATCGGATATCGCGATGTTGGATATGGTTGATTCTTGTTCGACAGATAGCTGTGCATGGTGTGTCCGAGTTCATGAGCGACCGTGCTCATGTCGTTATATTTCCCGATGAAGTTCAAGAGGATGTACGGGTGGACATCATACACCGATCCTTGGGAATATGCGCCAGAGTGTTTCCCGTCGGTCGGATAAACGTCGACCCAACGCTCGCCGAAAGCTTTTTTTGTGACATCAATATAATCCTTCCCGAGCGGCTCAAGAGACGCAATGACATTCTTTTCGGCTTCTTCGATTGTGTAATTGAGATCGACACCGCCCACGAGCGGTGCATACAGATCATAATAATGCAGTTGATCAAGTCCCATCATCCGCTTCCTGAGTTTGAGGTAGCGGTGGAATGTCGAAAGATTCTTGTTGACATTATCTACGAGTTTGTGATACACTTCGACAGGGACATTATTGGCATCGAGTGCGCTTTCCAACGACGAATTGTACTTCCGTGCCTTCATATAAAAGATATCTTTGTTAACCTCGGCACTTAATTGCGTTCCGAATGTACGCCGGAATTCATTCATCTTTTCAAAGAATGAGGAAAACACTTTCTTTCGGTCTTCGCGGTTCGGCAACGTCCGCTTTAATTGATATGTCGCTTGATTCAGCTTCGCCTTTGATCCATCGCTCAGTGTAATTTCTGGATAAGGAAAATCTGCATCCGAGAAAATACCGTAGATGTTATCGGGGGCATCGGCCATCAAACCTGCATCGGCGATGATCTTTTCTTCCCCTTCCGTTCCGGTATGGATTTTACGACGGAGAAGGTCGTCCAGGTAATGTTTGTAGACGCCGAGTTTCTTTTCCGAGGAGATAAACGACTCGATTTTTTTCTTGCTGATTTTTAGAATTTCCGGTTCAATAAACGCCGTTATCGCCCCGATTGATGCGCCCAGCGTGCTCATCTCCTGCTTCATCGAGAGAGGTTTGGATTCGCGTGTATCCTCGTCCGATATCATGCTTGCATAACTTGAAAGCCGCGCAAACTCTTTGCCGATTGCGCTGCCGGCTTCGAAACAACCGAGAAGCTGTTTTGCCGATGAACCGAGTTTGCCTTTATATTTCGTGACCTTCTTTACATCGGCTGTCAATGTTTCTTTCGCCTTTCTCCATGCGTCGGCATTTGGGTAGACGTTGGTAAGATTCCATTTATACTGATCTTGAATTTTTGCCCGGTCTTTTTCTTGTCCCGGGGACATTGCTGCGGTAGCAAGGGTCAGGCCGCAGAGTGATAGGGCAATCCGTGCGTATGGATGCATGTCTGTGCCTTTCATTGGTTGGACCATGATGAAATTTGTTGGATTCTTAGTATACGATTCCCGATAATTTTGGTTGCGACATAAAAGATAACTCATTAACACTAAAAAATCGAAAAAAGTTACTTTATTTCAGATATTTTACCACATGCTTTGCGATACGAGTCAAGCGCCTCATGACCGTTCAGAAGTGCGGCATCGTTCTCGATACACCATCGGACAGTACTCTCAAAAACCTTTCCCCAGCCCTTATTATCGAGTTCATCATAACAGCTGTTATGGAAGAGTAATACGGCGACGCCGCGATATTTTTTCACCGTCTCTAACAACTCACGAATCGCTTTCCATGATGCAGAAGCGTCCAGTTTCCTGTACGATACGAATGTATCATCCATCGCGATCAGCGGAATTTCCCATAAGCGGAGCGGGCGGTCATGCTCGATATCATATGCGCGGAACGGACGACATGTCGCCATGCGAAATCCTTCGTGGCCGGCGAAACCGAGCGTGGAATCGTATTCAAAATCAAGCTCATCCTGGATTCTCCACGTGAGAGGCATTTCGAATCGTAAAAAATGTTCGCGGACGGCAGCGACCGGTTCACCCGCTACCGCGGCCAGCTTTTTTTGCTCTTCGGCCATCATGCTTTTCTGTGAATACGCGCTGTAGCTTGGATGAAGTCCTACCTGATGTCCATCCTTCTGCAGAATTTCCAATAGTTTATTGACGAATGCGTTTTTTAGTGAATATGTCACATCCCGCCTGTCGTTACCTCCGGCCTTAAAAAAGAACGTGCTATGTGCGCCCGCGGCTTTTTCGGCTGCCAGAATTATTTCAATGGAATTTCTATAGGGATCATTTTGTATAGACAACATTTTGAGAAAATGTCCGAACCGATTAAGACGATCCTTCATAAAATCATTTCGCCGGTTTAGAATCAGATAACGGACACATTCACGATAAATGATTCCCGGTGTCCATTTTCGCGTATGGTCGATATCATGAGTCATCAGAACTGCAAATGATTTCCCCTGATACCTTCCGGTTCTCGAACGCCTCCAGCTGAATTTCTTAAGGGCTTTTTCAAGGAGAGTTGCATATTGATCGACAATTGGGCGGTTCAGCAGACCGAAAGCAAATTGAATGCTTGATTCGACCGGAAACCGCTGATGAATATCGGCATTGGGAGATCGCCACTCCTGCCAGCCGGAGAGGAAAAAGAAAGAGCTGGCAACAATATCGACATGGATAACGATATCACGTCCTTTTTTTCCGACAATTCCTCGAGGATCTTTTTCGAACTCACGGTCATAAAAGAGCGCCAATGACGGTTCTCCATTAATCGTGCATCGCCGGGCGATCTCATGAGGATAGTGCTCCTTTAAATCGAACATCCTCCATGCCTCTTCACTCCCACTTATAATAACATGTTTGCCCGGAAGCCGGCGATGAGCGTCTCTCCCGCCATAACAGAGAACGATATCAGAACTTTTGCATTGTTCTTTCCGAACGAACTGAGCAGTCTCGCCGAGAATCATCGCGAGCATTTCGATAGCATGCTGCGCTTTAGTCCGGAACGATTTCTCGCATGTCAGTAAGACTTTTAGAGACATAAATGGGCTGTTGAAATGGCTTTTTAGGGTTATGAGTTATGAGTCGAGACCACTGAATAACAACTCCGGCCTGAGAAAAATGAATGCCAAATGAATTGCCACGACCTTCAGGTCGTGGTATATTAAGTTCCTCGTATCATAGGGTTTTAACCCCCAATATTAAATATTCTTACTATAGGCTCTGTCATCGATTAATTTCGGGCTAAAGCCCTATGGATATTCAGCTCTTATCATCCACGAGCTAACCCCACTGGATCCCACGGGGAAACGTGGGACGTAAAAAACACGAAGCGTGGGGCATAAAAGCACGAGCTCGTGGCAATCCATAAATACAGATTGTATTAGACCACCGGTTTTCGTGCTTGCATAGAAAATATACAAAAAGTGTTTTTTTTAGAAGTCATGAGCCGTGAGTTTTTACTCCATATCCTACTTTAAATATAGCTGGCATATGACGGAGATGCAAGCGAAAGTTATAATGCATGTCCTAAATTTTTTTTCTTTCTTGATATTACATCTTTTCTTCACCACATTTAACCTGAAAGTAGAATGGTCGGCAAAGGGATATCCGAGCGGAGTCTATTTTTACCGCATCGAAGCGGGAGAATTTAACGCAACCCGGAAACTTCTCTTACTCAGATAACATCGTGTCCATATAATAGTATGAGCAGTCAGAACCAGGAGAAATTGTTTTTATTCGACGGCATGGCTCTTGCATATAGAGCCTATTTTGCCTTTATCAATCGCCCTCTTATGAATTCGAAGGGTGAGAATACAAGCGCCATCTATGGATTTGTAAGCTTTCTCAATAAAGTACTCGATGAAGAACGGCCCGATCATATCGCAGTGGTATTCGATACGAAAGAGCCAACATTCCGGCATCTGAAATATCCACAGTATAAAGCAACACGCGAGAAGATGCCGGACGACATGTCGTCGCAGATGGAAAAATTGAAGGAGGTCGTCCGTGCATACAACATTCCATTGCTAGAGGTGCCGGGGTATGAAGCAGACGACATCATGGGAACTCTGGCCCGACGTGCAGAAAAAGAAGGTGTGCTGACCTACCTTGTAACCGGCGACAAAGATTTCATGCAGCTGATTTCACCCCTTATAAAAATGTACCGCCCGGGAAAAATGGGGAATGACCTGGAAATTGTCGCCGAGAACGAGGTGGCCGAAAAATTCGGCGTCCAGCCCGACCGGGTTATCGACGTCCTTGCATTGACCGGCGATAAATCGGATAATGTGCCGGGAGTCCCGGGAATCGGAGAAAAAACTGCAATTCCGCTTATTCAACGCTTCGGAAGCCTCGACGAGGTCTATACTCATCTCGATGATATTGAGCAGAAAGGAACGCGGGAAAAACTTAAAACTCATAAAGATCTCGCATTTCTTTCAAAAGAGCTGGTGACAATTCATACCGAAGTCCCGCTCGATATCAACTTTCATACACTCCGTGCAGCAAAGAAAGATATTGAAAAACTTACAGGACTCTTTACAGCACTTGAATTTCGAACGCTCGTCCGAAAACTCAAAGAAGCTCCTCAGGAAGATCAAACTCTGGTTTTTGAAGCGCCTAAGCCGCTTACGGATAATACAACGGATCGTCATCAATACAAAATTATATCGAACGAGGCGGAACTCATTTCGTTATGTAAACAACTCTCGCAGCAGGCGCTTCTGTGTATCGATACGGAGACAACCTCTACGGATGCAATGACTGCTGAACTTGTCGGCGTTTCACTCGCCGTCGCAGAATGTGATGCATATTTCATCCCGGTTGGAATTGGCGGGATACCTCTTGCTGTTCTTAAAAATTATCTCGGCCCGGTTCTGGAAAATCCCTCGATAAAAAAAATCGGACAAAATATAAAGTACGACGCACTTGTACTGGCACAACACGGCATGCGTCTAAAAAGAATTGCATTTGACACAATGGTAGCGAGCTATGTGATACGGCCTGATGGAAAGCACAACCTTGATGCTCTTGCCGAAGAGTATCTATCGTATAAAATGATTTCCTATGACGAGCTCGTCGGTACGGGGAAATCGAGGGTCGATATCAGGCAGGTTCCGCTCGAACGTCTCGCTACATACGCCGCCGAGGATGCCGATTTCACGCTCAGGCTCTTCCCTGTTCTCCAGGAGCGGCTTGAAAAACAGTCGATGACAAAGCTTTGCGAAGAAATCGAATTCCCGCTTATCCCTGTCCTGACCGAAATGGAGCTGACAGGCGTCCGGCTTGACGTTCCGTTTCTTGCACAGATGTCAAAAGATCTCGAGCGTCAGCTCGATCAGCTTGTTCACCGGATCTACGAGCAGGCCGGCGAGGAGTTCAATATCAACTCAACACAACAGCTGGGCGTAATCCTCTTCGAAAAATTGAAACTGCCGACGGTACGGAAAACCAAAACCGGCTTTTCGACGGATGTTCAGGTGCTCGAGTCGCTCCGGCTGGCACATCCGATTGTCGAATTGATGCTCGAATATCGCACACTGACAAAATTGAAATCGACATATATCGACGCTCTTCCAAAGCTTATCCATCCCGACACTGGACGGGTGCATACATCGTTCAATCAGACAATCGCCGCAACCGGAAGACTATCGAGCAGCGATCCGAACCTGCAGAATATTCCCATCCGGACAGAAATAGGACGTGAAATCCGGAAAGCATTCATCCCCGGCAACGACAATATGGCGATCATGTCGGCTGATTATTCCCAGATCGAGCTCCGCGTTATGGCGCATATGTCGGACGATCCGGGATTGCAGGAAGCATTCAGAAATCGCGAAGACATTCATGCAAGCACAGCGGCGAAGGTATTCGGAGTCGAACAGACAGAAATTACACGCGATATGAGGCGCAAAGCGAAAGAGGTGAATTTCGGAATCATGTACGGGATCGGGCCGTATGGACTGGCAACGCGACTTGAGATTTCACAATCCGAAGCGAAAGAGATCATCAACCGGTATTTTGTGAGATTCCCGAAGGTGAGTCAGTATATCCACGACACAAAGAATCTCGCACGCCAGCACGGTTATGTGGAAACACTCTCCGGCCGCAGACGATATCTTCCGAACATCAATAATAAAAACCGGACGGTGAGGGAATTCGAAGAGCGTGCGGCAATCAATATGCCGATCCAGGGAACTGCAGCCGATATGATCAAACGAGCGATGGTAGAAATCCATCACAGGATAATTAGCGGCGCACTTCAATCGAAAATGCTTCTCCAGGTTCATGACGAGTTGGTGTTCGAAGTTCCAACTTCCGAAGAGCGGCAAATGCGCTCTCTTGTTGAAGAGTGCATGAAAACGACACAACTCCTGTCCGTCCCACTCGAAATCGAAATCGGCGTGGGAAAGAATTGGCTCGAGGCTCATTAGATTGCTATGATATTGCCGATTTCGGATTGTCGATTTCTGAATTTAAACTCGGAAATCATAAATCGGAAATCATAAATCCTCTTGACATCACCGAATATGCGATGTATATTCCGATGCCATGAAGTCCTTTTCAAACCATAGCGCCCTCGAATCTGTCGGTTCAATTCTTTCACGATATACCGTAGAGGGCACACTCTACGAAAAAACCCACGATGACTGGGTGCGCTGCTATGCATGCGGGCATAGATGTAAAATCGCCCCCGGGAAAGACGGCATATGCAAAGTCCGATTCAACCGCGACGGCAAGCTCTACGTTCCTTTTGGATATGCATCGGGTATACAGGTCGATCCTATTGAGAAAAAGCCGTTCTATCACGTTCTTCCCGGCAGTAAAGCACTCAGCTTTGGGATGTTAGGATGCGATTATCACTGCGACTACTGTCAGAACTGGATCACCTCACAGACGCTCCGCGACGCTGAATCGCAGGCGCCGGTTGAAATCGTTACGGCAGAAGATCTCGTCCAGCTTGCACTAAGAAGTGGTTCTCCCATAATTACCAGCACATACAACGAACCGCTTATTACATCGGAATGGGCTGTCGAGATTTTCAAGCTTGCCCGGTTCAAGGGACTCCGTACGGCGTACGTCTCCAACGGAAACGGCACACCGGAGGTGATCGAGTATCTCCAACCGTACCTGGAGTTCTTCAAAGTCGATCTTAAAAGTTTTCAGAAGAAAAATTACCAGCAATTCGGCGGTAGGCTTTCGGTTGTGCTTGACACGATTTCTCTATTAAAGCAAAAAGGATTCTGGGTAGAGATCGTGACGCTTGTCGTTCCCGAATTCAACGACAGCGATAACGAACTGCGAGAGATTGCAGGATTTATCGCTTCAGTCTCTCCTGACATTCCATGGCACGTGACGGCATTTCATCCGGATTATAAAATGACAAACGCCGATTATACACCGAGAAAGACTCTTCAGCGTGCAGCAGAAATCGGCCGGGAGTGTGGAGTTCGGTTTGTGTATGCGGGGAATATTCCCGGGATGGTAGGATCGCTTGAAAATACCTATTGTCCGGTCTGCAGTGAGCTTCTCGTCGAGCGTACCGGTTTTTACGTTATGAAGAATCGGATCGTCAACGGCACCTGTCCGAAATGCTTGACGCCGATACCTGGGGTGTGGGAGTAAGGTTCGAAGGTTCTAAGGTTGAAGGTTGAAAGTTGAAAGTTTAAGGTTGAAGGTTTGAAGCTTGGAAAGTCAAAAGAGTATTGTCAGGAAAAAACATAATTGGAGTTACGATCTCTTAAATTCTCCTTTGTGTCCTCAACAATAGCCTATTCAATAGTACTCTGTGTACCTTTGCGCCGGAGGCGCATGCGCCTTTGGCGCAGTGTTTACCCCAATAGCCACCGAGAAAAGAAAAGTCAATCCATGTCCGCGATCCAACATAAAATAGGCCTTAAACCTTCAACATCAAAACCTGAAACCTCACTAATCTTCTACCCTCGCTCCGGCAAGGAATCTGTTTTGCTTCAAGTTTACGTTTCTACTCCCGCGAGGACTGACACTGCGCGATCGAGGTCTACGACATCGACGATGACGGACGCATTCTTTTGCCCTTTGCCGACCGTGCAGTAGCAATAATCGATGTTGATCCCGGCCGCTCCAAGACGCGAGGCTACTATGGCGAACGAGCCCGGTTTGTTGTCGAGGTAAAGCCGAAGAACTTCGCGCAGCTCGACCTGGTAATTGCTCAGTCTCAGCGCTTTCGCCGCCCTATCGACATCCGAGACAGAAATTTTTGCCACATCCTGGAATAACCCGATTGCCTCAATATTGATTTTCTCCCTGCCAAGACAGCCGAGGAGATCTCCCAGCGCACCGGGTCTGTTCTCGACGACAACGAAGATCTCCATAATTTTTTCCATAATCACATCCTCCTATAATAAAACGGATTTTAAATACCTTAAACCCTTATACCGCTCCTATAGTTTAAGACCCTCCAACTTTAAACCCTTCGACTCGCCCTCCCGACTCCCCTCGATAAACTCGGGGCAAGCCGTCGGGATCGGGACTCGCTCAGGGTAAATGTACTGGTTCAGCGGAAAATGGAATTACAGCTTTATGAATTAAGGTGTAACGCATAACTTGAAACGCAGCTGGTGGAGTGTTGTTGGATTCTATTGGCTCTAGCTTGATATAATTTTTCATCACGTTCTTTGAGACGACTATTGATTCTGTTGACCAAGAAATCTTCTGGGGTCAGGTAATACAACGAGCTATGAAGACGATGAGTGTTGTAATATTCGACATAGGTGGCAACCTGTTGTCGAGCATCGTTCAGATCAATGAAGCTTGATGTTCGAAGACATTCTTCACTGAGCGATCGATGAAATCACTCGATCTTGCCATTACTCTGAGGATAGCCGATTGATGTCCGTGCATGTTGTAGACCTCGTAACCGTAAGAATTCACCAAACTCCTTTGCAATAAACTGGGTCCCATTGTCCGAAATAATCCGTGGAGAGACCCCGGGGAATTTTTCCAAAGCACGTTGGAGAGTTAATTGTACATCAAATTCTTGCATCGATAGACGAAGCTCGTGATGGACAATATAACGAGAAAATCCGTCGATGATGCTCGTGAAGAATAAAAATGTTCCAAGAAAGTTTACATATTTGATATCGATATGCCAATGCTCATGGGGCCTTGTCGGTTGATCAAATCCTTTCTTTTTCGGGTTCTTTGGTGTTGTATTCCACATATTAAACAGATCTGTTGTTTTCAGCACACGATAGGTACTCGACGGACTGACGGCAACGACATTTTCATCGAGCATCATATAGGCCAAGCGGCGATATCCTTCTTCGGAATGAGAGCTGTAGTATCGAATAATTGCCTCTCGTTCCCAGGGTAAAAGCCAGTGTTCTTTGACTATGCTACCATTGTGATTATTGGCTTTCCCACAACGATCGACCCAGTCATAATATTTGCTGGGTGATATGCCGATCCAGCTTAGAAGTCTCTGGATCGATATATTCGATCTTTGATGTATGATCTGAACGTATTCGATGACACTATCACGTATGTCCATGTCGACCCAACAATCGTTCAATTGTCGCCAGTGAGACTTTTTTTTAACCGGATGTTGTCCTCGACAAGCTCAGCAATGAGCTTATCCTTCGCTTTGAGTTTTTCGGTGAGGCGATCAGCGGCTCGTGTCTCTGCTTTGGATTGTTTCTCATGTTTTCGAGCGAAGGTGTCAATCGCTCCTTCGAAAAGCTCTTTTTTCCACCGATAGAGAAGGTTGATGTGAACTCCATATTTTTCACCTAACTCGCTCAGTGGAACATTGTTTTCCAAGTGTTCCCGGAGAATAATAACTTTTTGTTGGGCCGATATCTGTTTCCGTTGGTTCATAGGTTCTCCTTTGGCTTCTATCTTAATTTAATTGCCAAAAAATCCATTTCCAACTGAAGCAGAA
>CAVZMI010000034.1:0-106370 GCA_963776275.1 Ignavibacteriota bacterium | reverse complement strand
CAAGATAAGCCTGTTATCCCCGGGGTAGCTTTTATCCGTTAAGCCACGGCCCTTCCACACGGGACCGTAGGATCACTTTGGCCGACTTTCGTCCCTGCTCGACTTGTAAGTCTCACAGTCAAGCCCCCTTATACCAATATACTCTATGGGTGATTTCCATCCACCCTGAGGGGACCTTTGTGCGCCTCCGTTACAATTTAGGAGGCGACCGCCCCAGTCAAACTACCCGCCAGGCACGGTCCCTCTGCTTGCACAGAGGTTAGAGGCTAAATTCATTCAGGGTGGTATTTCAACGTTGGCTCCATCACGGCTAGCGCCGCGACTTCAAAGCCTCCCACCTATCCTACACAAAATAAACTCAGACTCAGTGCCAAGTTATAGTAAAGCTCCACGGGGTCTTTTTGTCCGTCCGCGGGTAAGCCGCATCTGCACGGCTAATTCAATTTCACCGAGTCCCTCGTTGAGACAGCGCCCAAGTTGTTACACCATTCGTGCGGGTCGGAACTTACCCGACAAGGGACTTCGCTACCTTAGGACCGTTATAGTTACGGCCGCCGCTTACCGGGGCTTCAGTTTGGCGCTTCGTCCTTCCGAAGACTGACACCTCTCCTTAACCTTCCGGCGCTGGGCAGGTATCACCCCCTATACTTCAGCTTACGCTTTTGCAGAGAGCTGTGTTTTTGTTAAACAGTCACTTGGGCCAATTATGTGCCACCTCATTAATTAAACAAGGCACCCCTTTTCCCGAAGTTACGGGGTTAGATTGCCGAGTTCCTTAACGAGGGTTCTCTCGATCACCTTGGGACATTTATCCCCACCTACCAGAGTCGGTTTGCGGTACGGGCGCTCTTGTCGGAATCCGCCGAATGACGCTCCAGATCAGATTGTATGTTGCCGAAGGGGCCATGGATAGAATAAGGGAGAGCATAATGCGACAGAGTCGTATTGCCCTCCCTCGGAAAAGAGATTTTATTTTATAGCGACGAGTTCTATTTCGAAAATCAATGTGCTGTTCGGGCCGATAAGCTGGCTGATGCCGTTCTCCCCATAAGCGAGATCCGATGGAACGAAGAGTTCCCATTTGGAACCTACCGCCATTAATTGAAGAGCTTCCGACCATCCCTTGATCACCCTGTCCACCCGCAAGGAAACGGGCTGGCCGTTCCGGAAAGAGCTGTCGAATTCTTTTCCATCAATGTTCATGCCACGGTATTGAACAACAACAATCTGGTTTGCCTTCGGTTTCTTTCCACTTCCTGCTGTGATTACCCTGTACTGCAGTCCGCTCGGCAGTGGGATCACTCCGTTTTTCTTTTTATTCTCTTCGAGGAAGGCTTCTCCAGCTTTTTTATTTTTTTCGCCCTGCTGGGCAAGCTGTTCCTTTCTGTATCGCCTGATCGTCTCTTTTGCAGCTTCATCATTGAGGATTGTTTTATTCACGGCTAAGTCTTTTAATGCCCGGGCAATCAGATCCGGATCAACACCGACAGAATCCTGTTGCAGGCTTTTCCCGACGCTCAGCCCGATGGCGTAACTGAGGCTGTCTTTTTGAGTCTTCAAAGCCGAAGCGTCTTGATTGCTTTTTTGACATGATGTGAGAGCCATCATAATGAGGAATGAAATACAGGCAATGACAATATTTTTCAAGTTGTTTTTCCTTTAATTAAATTATTGATAAATGTGATTATTTTTTTCACACTGTATATGAAAGATACCAATTTTAAAAACCTTATACAATATGATTTTCCAGGAATTTACAATATACTTGACTTTGTTATACTCTCATGGTATATTTAGAACTGTCCGGATATAAGGTGTTCAAGACAGTTTACATTGCCCAACGTTTTAACTTTCAATATAGATTCGAGAACCAAGAGATAACGTTTTTTCACCAGGCCATTGTAATCCAGTGTGTCGATTTTCTACCCTGTTTTGATCCCCACCATGATAATAATTCCGGAGGAATAGTATGAACATACTCATATATCTTCAGGTGATACCGGATACGGTCGAAGACTTGGTCATCGCCCCTGACGGGAAATCACTTGATAGCGAATACCTGCGCTTCATTCTAAACGAACCTGCCGATCATGCGCTTGAACAGGGACTTCTTCTCAAGGAAAAACATGGCGGCACTCTCTCGGTTATTGCCTTCGACTCAACCGACATCGACGATGTCCTGTTTGGTGCTCTGGCAAAGGGCGCCGATTCGGCGGTTAAAATCACAGGCATTGGAAAAGGGAAAATCGACAGCCATTGCACAGCACGCATCCTGCAATCGCTTCTGAAGGACAAATCGTACGATTTAATTCTCACCAGTGTCCAGGCAACGGATGATCTGGACGGACAGGTGGGTGCAATGCTGGCAATGTATCTCGGACTGCCGTATGTCGGCGTTGTGAGCGGCGTAACAGTTGAAGGGACATCAGTGATTGTGAGGAAAGAGTTCCCCGGCGGAGTCCTGGAGGAAATCCGAATACAACTACCGGCACTCCTGGGAATTCAATCGGCCTCTCAACCGCCGCGTTATGTCCCGGTAGCCCGCATTCGACAGGCGATGAAATCCGGCCGTATCGAAGAGATTACAGTATCCGAATTACCCAAGCCGGTCGAAGCTGCCGTTGGAAAAACAACGGGCGATGGAGGTATTCCGCATGCACTCGAGATACAGCGTTTGCTTAAGCCGGAGATTTCCGGCCGGGCCAAAATGATCTCGGGCACACCTCAGGAAATTGTATCCAGAATTGTCGGGATACTTTGTGAGAAAGGATTGGTGAAGTAAAAAATGGAGAACAATATTTTTATCTTCGCCGAATATTTTCAGGGAAAACTTACCGACATTACATTCGAGCTTCTCGGCAAGGGACGCGAACTCGCCGGAAAGAGTGGAGGTACATTATACGCTGTTTTAATTGGAAGCGGTGTCCGTCAACTTGCCGCGGAACTCCGGCCGGCCGATAAGGTTCTTTGCATCGAAGACGATCGGCTTCACGATTTCAATCCTGAGGCATATCAGCTTGTCCTTAGTGAATTGATAAAAAAATATCAACCACGGCTTACGATGTTCGGGTCAACATCAATGGGACTTGATCTGGCGGCTCCGCTCTCGGCAAAGCTGAATATTCCGATTGTCTCCTACTGCAGGGATCTCCGAATCGATGACGGAAAACTTATCGTGAAAAGTCAGCTCTATGGCGGAAAAATGTTCGCCGATGTCGAGTTGACGGGTGATTACAACATCGTTTCAGTACTTTCGGGTTCTTTCCGTTCCGAGAGCGGAACAGCACCGAATGCTCCTCAGGTCGAAGATGTCACTGCTTCGATTCCCTTCGAAGCACTACGGATGAAATTTGAACGGACCATAGAGCCTGAAGCAGGCGATATCGATATCACTAAACAGGATATTCTCGTTTCCATCGGTCGCGGCATTCAAAATCAGGACAATGTTGCTATTGCCGACGAGCTTGCAAATGTGCTTGGAGGTGCCGTGTCCGCTTCGCGGCCGGTTGTCGATCAAGGATGGCTTCCGCTGACCCGACAGGTGGGAAAATCGGGAATGAATGTTTCGCCAAAATTATATCTTGCGGCGGGAATTAGCGGGGCACCGGAACATGAAGAAGGAATGAAAAACTCCGGACTCATCCTCGCCGTCAATACAGATCCAAATGCTCCTATTTTTAGTATTGCGCATTACGGTGTGTGTGCCGACCTTCTCGATATTCTTCCGGCACTGACCGAAGAGATTAAAAAACGTAAGGAAGGATCATAAATGGAGCCTATTCGACCTACTTACTGGAACATCCCGGGTTGGGCGCAGATCCTGGTATATCTTCTCGGTGCTGTGGCAATTTCTATTTTCGCCTATGGAGTATATCGTCACATAAAAAAATGGCGATTGGGAAAGCCCGAAATGATAGAAAGATCTGTATTCGAACGGCTCAAATCCTCTGTGACTTATGCTCTTTTTCAATGGCGGCTTTCTTCAGACCGTTTTGCCATCATAATGCATTTGACAATTTTTTGGAGTATGGCAATTCTATTGGTCGGAACAGCGCTTGCTACTGTGGATTGGGATGTTACATTCTTAATACTCGATTTTCAGTTCTTGAGAGGATATTTTTATCTTTTCTATGAATTAGCACTCGATATCTTTGGTCTGCTTCTGGTCTTTGGTCTTGGGATGGCTGTATACAGACGATATATTCTTCGTCCGGAACGTCTTAAGACCCCTGAGACACCTACGTTCCGGTGGGATTCGTTCTATCTCTTGATTATTCTCCTGTTAATCGATTTGACGGGATTTATTATAGAGGGTCTCCGAATTACGGCACAGAATCCTCCATGGGCAGAGTGGGCTCCGGTGGGATATTATCTGTCAACGCTCTTCCAGCCGTTATCTCTTTCTGCAATATTATCAATTCACTTTGTATTTTGGCTACTCCATCTTATCCTTGCCCTTGTGTTTGTTGCTAGTATTCCTTACACAAAAGCTTTCCATATTTTTTCATCTGCTCTTAGTATTTATTTTAGAAAGTTCGCCCCGGTGGGAGCACTGACGGCTTCCGGAGACGCTGCATTAGAAAAAATCGACGACTTTACATGGAGACAGCTGATGCAGGTCGATGCCTGCACCTGGTGCGGCAGATGCCAGGAGGTGTGTCCTGCTTATGCGAGTGGCTATTCACTATCTCCCAAGAACCTGGTTTTAAAATTGGATTCCCAATTGCTGCATTACACAAAAACCAATGGATCAAATTCCGGGAAAGAAGAAGAAACAAAAAAACTGCACGGCCCGGTAATTTCGGCTCCGGAACTTTGGGCATGCACCACATGTGGTGCTTGCGAAGAGATGTGTCCGGTCTTTGTGGAACATCCAAGAATGATTGTCGAGATGAGAAGATATCTGGTGAATCAAGGCGAGATAGAGACACTTGTTCAGGACACATTAATGAAGATGAACAGATATGGCAATTCCTTCGGGCAATCTGATCGTATGCGCGCGAAATGGACACAGGATATCGGTTTTACGATAAAGGATGCAAGGAAGGAACCGGTTCAATATCTCTGGTTTGTGGGCGATTATGCATCGTATGATCCCCGAATTCAGGATAATACTAAACTCACGGCGAAAATCTTTCAGATGGCAAAACTTGATTTTGGTATTCTATTTGACGGAGAACGAAATTCCGGAAACGATGTCCGCCGCGTCGGGGAAGAAGGACTTTACCAGCTCCTGAGTGAGAAGAATCAAACGGTTCTTGGTAAAGCAAAATTCGAGACCATCGTTACGACAGATCCTCATTCATATAATACATTGAAAAATGAATATCGTATGAACGGACATGGTCCCAGGGTTGTCCATTACACCGAACTGCTCTATCAACTTCTTCTGAAAGGGGATCTTACTGTCCGGAAAAATCTGAACGGCCGCATCACATATCACGATCCCTGTTATCTCGGTCGCTACAACGGTGTGTATGAACCTCCTCGGATGCTCTTGGGAATGCTGGGTCTTCAAATCGAAGAAATGCCGCGAAATCGCTCAAAGGGCTTTTGCTGTGGAGCAGGAGGAGGACGGATTTGGATGGAGGATATTCCGGGAATAAAAGAACGACCTGCAGAGAATCGAGTCCGTGAAGCTATATCGCTTCCTGATGTCAATACAATGGCGGTTGCGTGTCCGAAAGATCTTGTCATGTTTCGTGATGCTGTTAAAACTACCGGAAATGAACAGCGATTGATGATAAAAGATATTGCAGAATTTGTGGGGGATGCACTCGAGATTCAGAAAGGGGTATAAAATTTTATGCAGACACTTACAGCAACACCTGGAATTGAAAAATATACGCTCGAGACTCTTGCGGAAACGCCGGAGGGAAAGCAAGTTCTCTCATGTATTCAATGCGGCATGTGTGTTGGAACATGTCCGTATGGTGAATATATGGATTTTCCTCCGCGGCGGATTATTCAAATGCTCCAGAACGGATTACTCGAAGAAGTGTTTCAATCCGATAGTCTGTTGAAATGTGTGAGCTGTTACGCCTGTAAAGCCAAATGTCCGCGTAATATTAACCTCACCGACGTTCTTTTACCGTTGGTGAAAGAGCAGGTCATAACTCATCAGACGCAACTTCCAGCCGAATTTCAAAAGGGTCTGATCAATACGATGCGATATGGGAATCCAATGGGTGAATCTCCACGGAAGCGGGCGGCATGGGTTCCTACTGCGGGCGTCCCGGTGCGGATTCTCTCCGAACATCCGGAACCGGTCGATGTTCTCTGGTTCGTGGAGTGCTATACCTCGTTCTATCCGCGAGGACAGGATAACTGTCGTGCCACTGCAAAACTCTTCAATGCGCTTGGAATTGATTTTGCGATCCTCGGGAACGAAGAGAAATGTGCCGGAGATTGCGGACGATTCGCCTGGGAATCGGGATTGTCAGAGACATTAATCGATGCCAATATGAAGACATTCAAAAAGTACAAATTTAACCGTATTGTCACTTCCGATCCGCATGCATTCGACGCTTTTAAATATCGTTATACCATGTACGGTTTCTATTATCCGACCACGCATACGATACCGTTCCTTGCAGGATATCTGGATAAGTTAAAACCCTTACTCAAGAAGAAATTACCGTACAAGATCACATATCATGATTCATGCTGCCTTGGACGAAGTAACAATGTCTATGAAGAACCCCGTGCCCTGCTGCGTGCCATACCCGGTGTGAAACTCGTCGAGATGGTTCATAATCGGATAAATTCCATTTGCTGTGGCGGCGGTGGCGGCGGGATGTGGCTCGATACATATTATAAATCGAAAGGGATGGAACGTTTGTCGGAACGGAGAATGAAAGAGGCGATCGACACCGGAGCCGAGGTGGTGGCAGTGGGATGCCCGTATGAAGTTTCCCGCTTTGAAGACGCTCTGAAAGTACTGGGACAAGAAAAAATCCTCGTCAAAGATATCGTCGAACTTCTTGCCGAATCTATGGGAGGCGAATAACATGGAAAAGAAAGACAACGGTCAGATAAGGATTGGATTTTACATATGTCACTGCGGTTCAAATATCGCGGGCGTCATCAACGTCAAGAAAGTCGCTGAGTATGCGGCCACGTTGCCTGGAGTCGTGGTTTCAAGGGACTATAGATATATGTGCTCCGATCCTGGTCAGGAGCTGCTTCAAACCGACATCCGTGAGCAGAAACTCAACCGGATTGTCATTGCGTCATGCTCGCCGCTTCTTCATGAAAAAACATTCCGGCGTGCAACGGAAAAAGGAGGACTCAATCCCTATTTCTTTCAAATGGTGAATATCCGTGAGCACGATTCATGGATTCATGAAGATAAAAGTGCGGCGACGGCGAAAGCGTTCGATCTTGTCCGTGCAGCTGTACGGCGTGTTCGTTACCACAAGCCGCTCGAGAAAAAAGAAGTCCCGGTTCATCCCGATGTATTGATCGTCGGCGGAGGAATAGCGGGAATTCATGCCGCCCTGACAATGGCAAATGCAGGGAAACATGTCACCCTGGTCGAGCGGGATGCGACCATCGGCGGACATATGGCGAAATTTGATAAAACCTTCCCAACTCTCGATTGTGCGGCCTGCATCCTGACTCCGAAAATGTCGGCTGTGAAATCCCACCCGAACATTACACTCTGGACATACTCTGAAGTAGTGAGTGTGGTGGGATTTGTCGGAAATTATACGGTAACGGTAAAACGGAAACCCCGCTACGTGATTGAGGATCGCTGTACAGGATGCCTGGAATGTATTGAAGAATGTATCTATAAGGAGGCAAAATATCCCGATGAGTTTAATCTCGGATTGGGTAAGAGGAAACCGATATATATTCCTTTCGCGCAGGCGACACCTCTTATTGCTATCATCGATCCGGAAACCTGCATCGAGTTCAAATCTCATAAGTGCAAGAAAACATGCGTCGATGCATGTGCCGATAGAAATGCCATCGACTTCAATCAACAGGAAGAGAAAATTGAAATTAAAGTAGGCAGCATCATTATCGCCACAGGATTTCAAACATTCGACGCTTCACGCATTCCGTATTACGGCTACGGTACCTACCCGAATGTCTATAACGCACTCGAAGTCGAACGCCTTGTCAATGCTTCCGGTCCGACAGGTGGTGAAGTGATAATGCGCGACGGACGAAAGCCAAAATCGGTCGCGATTGTGCACTGTGTGGGCTCGCGTGATGCGAATACAAACCGGTGGTGTTCACGTGTCTGCTGTATGTACTCATTGAAATTGGCGCATCTGGTCAAGGAGCACACGGAGGCCGAGATATATAATTTTTACATCGACATGAGGACTGTCGGCAAAACGATGGAGGAGTTTTACAACCGAGTTGCGGAAGAAGGAGTTCACCTGATCCGTGGAAAAGTTGCCGATGTATATCCAGAGTCGAATAATGGGACTACCGGCAGGTTAAATATCCGTGTGGAAGATACTTTACTTGGAAGGCTCCGAACGATTCCAGTTGACATGGTGATTCTGTCGGTAGGACTCGAACCGCATGCCGATGCCGGAGAAGTCCGCCGTATATTTAACATCTGCTGCTCATCTGAGAACTTTTTTCTCGAGCGTCATCCGAAGCTGGCGCCGGTTAGCACGTTCACCGATGGGATTTTTATCGCAGGATGCTGTCAGGGACCGAAAGATATTCCCGATACGGTGGCTCAGGCCGGTGCTGCTGCAGCGGAAGCTCTTGCACTCATCGATACCGGTCATGTCGAGCTCGAGCCGAATACAGCCTATATCCTTGAAGAATCATGTTCGGGATGTAAGACATGCATCTCCTTATGTCCGTACAATGCGATCTCGTTCAACGATGAGAAGAAAAAATCCGTAATCAATGAAGCGCTCTGCAAAGGATGCGGAACATGCGTTGCCGCCTGTCCGTCAGGAGCGATCCATCAAAATCTTTTCGAAGATGAAGAGATTTTCAACGAGATCGAAGGTCTATTGATCGAAGCGTAGGGTGCAAGAAAAATTCCAATTATTTTACAGCCCGACCGGCGATGTGTGGACTCACAACCGGCGCGCCGGTACGGAATGATTCATAATCAATAGTAGTGAATCCGCTCATCTGAATTACTGCCAGGGTCTCCCGGTCGGGGTAGCAGCCGTCGCTTATAAGTCTCCAGCACGGACGCAGTAAATGTTGAATCGCTCTTAAAGCGCTTTTCTTCGGTGCAGCCACGTGTTCAATGAAACAATACGTTCCTCCCGGTTTTAATATGCGGAAAATCTCCCGGAGTACCTTAGACTGATTGGCTACAGAACAGAGTACGAGAGTTCCCACAACAGCATCGATACTTCCATCTTTAATCCTTATATCTTCTGCAGCACAATCTCGAATATCTATCATTATCCCCAGACTCGCAGCTTCTTTTTTCAGATAACCGTGCATGAATGTATTCGGTTCGACTGCGATATAATTGATCCCTTGAGGATAGTAATGGAGATTAGCACCGGTTCCCGCACCAATTTCTACTATAGTTCCTTTGAGCGATCCAAGCAGCATCTTTTTCCGCGGTGCTATTAATGCTTCGTAGGCTGTATTTTTATGAGATGAAAGCCAGGCAAATAATCTCTTCGATAATTGAAATTCGATATGGGACATGGAACCGGTTGTGAATAAAGAATGTTAATTGTCCGCGATGTCGACGAATGTTGTGTGATTTATGGTAGCAATTCGAGTTGAAAAAAGCAATATAATACGTCCGCGGCGGTTTCTTGCACACGATACTCATTTTTATTATTTTAAGTCTCACTCAAATCATTCGGATTACTTAAAACAGTACATCTAAAATTAGTAGGTCAGACAGTCATGGCAACAATACAGATCTTTATTACGGGTGGCACATTCGATAAGGAATATCATGAGCTGGATGGAAAGCTTTTCTTCAAAGACACTCATCTTTATGAAATGTTGAGACTCGGCCGCTCGAAAGTCGACGTTAAAATCAGAGTACTTATGATGATTGACAGTCTCCGGATGACGGATAGAGATCGGCAGATAATTCTAAATTCCTGTAAACGTGCGAAGAGCGACCGCATCCTGATCACGCATGGAACGGATACGATGGCTATCACGGCCCGGATTCTCGGAGAGAATATCCATAATAAGACAATCGTCCTGACCGGCGCCATGATTCCATATAAATTCGGAAGCTCCGACGGATTATTCAACCTCGGAAGCGCTCTTGCATTTACTGAAACACTTCCGAATGGCGTTTACATTGTCATGAACGGACGATATTTTAACTGGGATAACGTACGAAAGAACAGAAAAACAGGAGAGTTTGAAGAGGTGAAATAACAAGAAACCAACGGGTTATAGGTTTGAAGGTTTAAGGTTTAAAGTTTAAAGTTGTAGAGGCAACCTTGTCTGCATTAATATGCGAGTGAAATCAAGCGCTGCTTCCTCATTCTCTATTCGCCAGTATATATGCCGCCCGGAAACCGAGAATGGCAACGTCCGCCATGATATCCGGATTGAGACGGTAGAGTGTGTCTCCTGTTTGATGATAACTCAGATGCGGACCGTTTGACGAGAACGACAGGCAGGGAATACCCTGTTTCAGAAATGAAGCATAGTCGCTTAACAATGCCTCATCCTTTTTCATAAGGTGCGTATTCTGTAAAGTTCCGACCGGACCGTCAGCTTCAATTAGTATATTTTTAAAATCAGAAGAAGAAAAGCTGCAATTCGTTCCGTCGCCCTCGCCTACCATATCAAAATTGAGCATGCCGGCAACTTTTGAAAATTTTTGTGGAATATGCGAGACAAAATATTCCGAGCCTTTCAATCCTATCTCCTCCCCACCGAATAGCACAACGACGATCGAGCGCTTCGGTTTGACATTAAGTGTAGCGAAGGTACGTGCGATTTCCATTACAACGGCTGTTCCGCTTGCATTATCGTCGGCGCCTGAGAATATTTTATTTTTAAACTGACCGCAGTGGTCTGCATGAGCTCCAATGACAATGCATTCCTTTTTAAGTGTTGAATCGGAGCCCTCAATAATCCCCACAACATTGTATCCCTTTTCATCCGGGTGATAATGTGAAGAGACCGTGCACTCAATAACAGTCCCGGTCTCGAATGAAGAGGGTTTTTTCGTTCGAAGAAGCACAGCCTTGAGAGAATCGCATCGGGTTCCTTTTTCTTCCAGAATCATGTCCGCTGTTTTGAAGGCAATCATTACCGGGATGAAATTCGCGATCCGGTCGCCATATGGATGGGCTAGGACTTCATCATTGAGGGCAATTACCCCGATCGCACCGTGTTCCTTAGCAATGGACATGCGCCTACGGCTCTCATTAAAGGGTGTGAATCGATCGTCGGATGGATCGGGTGTCTTGCGAAAACACATGACGAATTTTCCACGGACATCGAGCCCGGCATAGTCATCATAACCAAGTTCGGGGGCGCTGATTCCCCAGCCGGCAAATACTGCTTTTCCTGATTGCGTTCCTGAATCGGCGGAGAAGAAAGGAAGAAAATCCTTTACGGGTTCGAGGACAAATTTTCTGGTTGCCGAGTCCACAGTGGCGGGAAGAATGATAGTCATCGATGCATTTTTGATTTCTGAATATGCCGCTGGAAATCCCTGCAGGTAATGTCCGGCTGTGTCCATAGGTTGTAAACCCCATCCTCTTAATTGGGTTTCTATCCATCGAGCTGCCTCTGTATATCCAACGCTCCCCGTGAGACGCCCGGTGTATTTCGGTGATGTAAGGGTTCTGCAATATTCATAGATAAGAAGCGGCTGGATGAACTCAGGTGCGTTTCTGGCGTCGATGCCGGATCGCTGCGCATCGAGTTGAAAAGAATGAAGAATCAGTATTAAGAATAAAAATAGAACACTTTTTTTGGAAAGCGATCGGAAAAAATGCATTGGATGCTCCTTCATTGATGAATTTTTGCCGGAATTACACTACCTGTCATTCGAAGTGAAGATGAATGTTTATGATTTCAGGAGTGTTCCCAAGTCTCATTGGCGGACCCCAGCTACCGGCACCGCTTGAGACATAAATATGTGTCTGCTCTCTTTTTTCATACCCCCAGCTGATCTCGTAGACCTTTTCGGTGATATAATTCAACGGCCAGAGCTGTCCGTGATGGGTATGTCCGGAAAGTTGAAGATCAACGCGATTCCGAACTGCCTCCTCGAGGTGAAACGGCTGATGATCCATGAGGATAACCGGATACGTCAGGTCGACTTCTTCCATGAGATCTTCAAGTGACTTTCGCCGCTTCCCCTGAAATTGTCCGATGCTCCTGTCTTCACGTCCGATTAAGAAAAGAGCGTGGTTGATTTTTACAACGGAATCCCTGAGCATCGTCACTCCGTGATCAATCAGATACCGGCAGGCTTCTTCAACTCCGCCGATATATTCATGATTTCCGGTGATAGCGTATACTCCATACTTCGGCTTGATATTCTTCAAGGATTCGCCCAGGTTTTCTTTTATCACCGGCGCTAGGTCTTCATCGACAATATCGCCGGGGAAGAGGACGATATCCGGCTGCAGGGCGTTGATTTTGTCGACAATCCTGTCAAATCGTTTTCGCCCGATAATTGTGCCGAGATGAATATCCGAAACGGCGACAATGTTCATCGTTTTCATCTCTTCCACTTTTTTAGGGATTGATATCTCGAGTGTACGGAGTCTAATGGTCAACGCATTGACGAACGCTGCCGCGAGAAGAACTGCAACCGCGCTGATTGTCACCAACGCCGTGATGGCCTTCGCTCTGCCGTAATCATCGGTGATCCATGATGGAAAAATGTGAAAGATGAAATTCATCAATCGCAGAAAATCGAAAAGAATAATGGCAAGGAAGAAATACAGCATCGCTGCAAGCCAGATACTCCCGATCCAGACGAATAGTTCGCTGACAAATGAGAGTGTGAATCGCTCAAGTACTCTGCCTACAATAAAGGAAAGAGAAACAACGAGGAATATTATTACATACCAGCCTTTAAGCGGCGATCCTGCCGGAATCGACTGCGCGCCGCGAATGTAAATGTAATAATTACTGAGTCCATAGATTGCAAAAAAAACCGAGAAAAAAATCACAAAATTCAGTGCTTTCATTGAAAGAAGTATGCGATAGGTGAAAGAAGTTTATTTAAAGTATATGAATGAAAAACACTGAATTCATTCCTGGTGTTCCTCAAATCGTTTGATGATCATCCGGTTTTGCGGATTACAGATGTTTTTTGCCTCGGTCGTGAACAGGTATTCGATCCGGTTCTGATAGAATTCGGTAATTTTCCCCCGTACCATTTTCATCGTGCTGTTGAGAAACCTGTTCTGTTCCGTAAATCCCTCACCCAGAACGGCGACGGCAGAAGGAAGCCACCGTTCCGGGAACATCCCCGCGTATTTTCCGCCTGTTTTGTAATCCTGGATATCCGATTCAATCCGACGCAAGGCGGCGTCCTGTCCTTCCGTTGTGTGGCAGCTTAGATTATCAGAATGCATGGCACGGAGGAGCGCATCTTTATTCGGGACGACCAGTGCCACCGTATAGGGTGATTGATTGTTATAAAGCATGATCTGGTCGATGTAGTCTGAGTGTGCTATGAGCGCCTCTTCGATTCCTTCGGGACTGTATTTTTCTCCGTCGCTGCCGATAAGCAGACTCTTATCGCGACCAAGTACATACAAGAATCCGTCTTCATCCAGGTATCCAAGGTCGCCTGTGTAGAGCCAACCGTCGCGTATGGTCTCTTTCGTAGCTTTCTCGTTTTTCCAGTAGCCGGCCATCACGTTCTCACCGCGTACAACGATTTCGCCCTGCTGTCCGACAGACAGCTCATTTCCTTTTTCATCACAGATTTTTATTTCGAGATCTTTGACGATCGATCCGGATGAACCGAGCTTGTGTTTGAGGGGAACATTGGCGGAGATAATGGGCGTCGCTTCGGTGAGCCCATATCCCTGAAACATAGGAATCCCAATTGCATAAAAAAACTTCTGGAGCTCGATATCTAGCAAAGCGCCGCCTCCGATAAAGAACTCAAGCCTGCCGCCAAAATTCTCGCGGATCTTGCTGAAGATCAACCGATCGAAGATAAGATAGAGAGGCCGGCGCAGCATTCTCAAACCTTTCCCACGGTTCCATCCTTCTCCATTATATTCGTAGGCGAAGTTAAGTGATTTCTGAAAAAGTTTTTCGACTTTCGGTCCTTTTTCCTTTATTGCATTTTCTATATTCTTCCGAAAATTTTTTGCCAGCGCAGGGACGCTTAATAGAAAGTGAGGACGCGTTTCCTTTATGTTGATAGGAATATTCTTGAGAGTCTCGAGTCCGGTTTTTCCGACCTGCACAGCCGCCATGCTCGCCCCGTTGCGCATCAGTGTATAAATACAGGCTGTATGTCCGAAGCAGTGATCCCAGGGAAGTATCAGAAGCGAACAATAATATTCGGGAATGGGGAGCAGGGCGGAAGCCTGTTCAACGTTTGCGGTATAGTTGCGATGTGTGAGAATGACTCCCTTTGGATCTGCCGTCGTTCCCGATGTGTAGCAGATATTTGCCGCATCATTTTCTTCGACATACCGCCATGTTTGATCGAATTCGTTTCGGTGATCTTTGAGATATTCGCCCCCCAGCTTCAAGAGCACGTCGAACGGAATCTCGTCTTCTTCGTATGAATCCAACGGATCCAGAATAATAATTTTTTCGAGCTCGGGAAGATCGGGTTCGACCTCACGGATTTTTCCAAGCTGATTTGCCGACACGATGACCATCCGGCAGCCCGAATGGGCAAGTCGGAATTTTATTTCGGAGAGTTCGTTGAGTTTCACCGAGAGGGGGACGTTAATCGCTCCTGCATAAAAGATCCCCAGCTCGGAAATTACCCACGCATTCCGACCTTCGGCGATGAGTGCAAGCCTATCGCCTTTGTGTATACCAAGATGCAGGAGTCCTGCAGCACATTGATAGATGGACTCACGGATCTCTTCGTATGTCGAGCCGGTATAGTGATCGCCGGTTTTTTCCCACATGAGTATATTTTTGGCATATTTACGAACGCTCTCTTCGAAAAGATATGGAATCGTACGTGGCTGCATTGAGTGCTCCTTTTTGAATTAATACTGTTGTTCATCAATAGTACTCAAATCAAGAAAAAATTTCAAGGAGAATTCTGGAAAGCCTACTCCAAAGGAGTTCCGCCAGCCCCATTGGGGGCCCCACTTGCTCCACTGGGCCCACAGTCCCACTGTGAAACGTGGGACGTAAAGAACACGAAATCGTGGGACATAAACGAAAACGGAACACGAAATCCTTCGACTCATTCCGCCTCCCTTCGACAAGCTCAGGGCAAGTCGGCGGAATTCGCTCCACGAAGTGGTCCTTTAGGGCAGGACAAGGCGGCGGTCTACGACTCCTACGGCCTGCGGCTCGTAGAGGTCTGTAGACCGTTGGGACAGGTGTACTCCTGAGGCAGACTAATTTGGTGGAGTTTTACCGCTCGATGGTAGAAACTCGGGGATGAAAAGACCGAAATTATTCTGGGGCATAAATTCATTTGCATTAATAGCCACGAGCTTCAGCTCGTGGATGAAAAACCAAATTCCCAATAAAGGGCTTTAGCCCATCACTCTCCATTTCTTCATCGATCATATGGGGTACGGGGAATTTGTATTAGTGGTAGGGCGGAAGTGAATGGAACTCTCTAGCATGTACTATCGTTATGAAAATAAAGAGTTATTTTATACAGTTAATATTAAAAGGGGGGAAATGGGGGGAGAAGATCAATGAGAAGAGCGATAGGATTCCTCATTCTACTTGTTCTGCTTGTTACACTGCTGCAATCGCAGGACAAACCGAAATCCGCTGCGAAGGAAACCACAATCACCGGCGAGGTTGTCGATATCAGCTGTTATCTCGGACACGGTGCACGGGGTGAAGGACATAAGGCTTGCGCCGAGTCGTGTGCAAAAGCGGGTGGGGCGCTCGGTATCCTTACATCCGATGGGAAGCTCTATGTATCTCTGCTGCCCGATAATCATAAGAGCGGGCCGAATGAAAAACTGATGGGATTCATCGCACGGAATGTAACTGTGAACGGAATTATCCGATCATCAGGCGGTGTCAACGGAGTTATCGTGAAGGATGTAGCGGCGTTAAAATAGTAGACATGACCATGGCTTTAAGCCCGGGGTTATCAACTAAAACAAAAAGGCGGTCTCTGAGGAGAGGATCGCCTTTTCAATATTAAAAATACCATTCATTCTTCGGATACATTTCACGCCATCAGATGTAGAGCGGTTTCTTTGTAGTATTATCGCAATCCCGACGGTAGCCTTGGAGAAGCCAACAATTTCGCAAACTCTTCCCAACGCTTTGCCGGATTATCCGCCGTCGCACCGAGACGTTCTAGGTATTGTTTAACCAGATCCTGACCGAGATTATAATTGATCACATAGCTTCGATATTTATCAAAAAATTCTATACGCTGCTCGGCTCGTTGATGCGACATTAACGCATATTCGACTAACCACTCGATGGCTTTTTCAGCGGTGATCTTCCCATCAAGATATCCGCGTGCTGCTTCGTTCCCGGCGTATGCGAGTCGCATTGAGAGTTCATGTATTCTATAATAAAGCTCGACTTTCGAAGGATCAAGTCCTGCAAGAGGGAAGAGAATCTCCCGCTCGAAGTCAATTCGCTCTGATGGAGTGAATACGACTTCAATGCCGTAATTTGCCGTCCCTTCTGCAATCAATGCCTGTGGACTGAAAAGCGGAAATATAGAAAATTCCACCCACCCTTTTTGTTTGAAGAGATGCAGTTCAAGGAGTGAATTGTACACATGATGTCCGGGATATCCTTCATGTGCGGCTAAATCGACTGCCCGGTCGATAAATATCGGAAGATCGGTGTTCAGCTGAATAAGGCTATGGGCATTTCCCTTAAACCAATTATATCCGCTCCATGGTTTTTTGTTGACATATTCGAGGTTGAAACTCTCGTCCGTCGGAAGGGAGATATGTTCTTTTGTGCGCTTCCTGCATTCTTCGATAGCGACTGAAAACGCGGCATCGAGTTTCTCACCGGGAATGATGAATTGGTTTTTGAAATTATCATACCGTTCAGGAATTCTCCCGTGGCCGGGAAGTATCGAATCGAGATCGTTTCGAATTTTCCTGAAATGATCTTCAGGGTAAATCGGTGCAATCGCATCGTAATACGCTTCCGATTCTTCGTCGAACAGTAATTTCTTTTCGAGAAGTGTTTCCGCTCGGGCGATCAGCGCTCGAATCTGCTTGGTGAGATACTTATGTCTGAGTTGCACGATTTCATCGCCCGTAGGAGCTGCTGTTGGTGGAAGCTCGGAGAGAAGCGATTTCGCCTCATCGCGTATTCTATCAAGCGACCCATTCTTACCCTTAAACTTTACCTCTTCCTCTACCTCTCTTTCTATCTCTCCTACCCACTCCTTAGGCCCATAATACGCATCGACATAATCTGCATCATGCAGGCCAAGAGCCAGGACGAGCTTCACGTATGATTCAGCTATTTGATTCATGGTCACCTCAACCTTTACCCTTGCCTATTTCTTCTCGGCTGAAATATACGGTGGTCGTTTGCTTCTGTCAAGTATCATGGTGGATAGAGCTGGAATGCAAGTGTTATATGGCTTTTTCTAAGGAAAAAGTAAAAAGGAATAAAGCTTGCAACGACATTTTTATTTTGTTTAAAAATTTGTAGATTAACCGTTATGAGGAGTCCCGCTCCTCTTTATTATGGACACCAACTAAGGCATTTATTATAGATGACACATTAGATCAAACCGGAGGTCAAGTGTCATTCTTTTTCAAAGTTTTCCTAAAGATGGGCTACATGTTCTGTTGGTCTGTCGTCGGCTTCTTTGCCGGTGTGTTTGCTACAATGACTGAGGAGCATGGTACCGCCGATAATAATACGGGTACTCAGATTTTGATCTCGTCCCTGCTCTTCGCTGTAATTGGTCTTTTAATCCCGTGGGGTGTTGTCAAGAGAATTTCAGGTTTCGTTGCAAGACCGATAGAGTCCGCGCCTATTATATTCAGGATAATACTGGTTATTCTGGTAGTCGTACTTCTATTTAATTATAAATGGGTCCTGATTTATCTTTCCGAAATTTGGCTGGAATATTTTTAAAAATAGTTAGGTATGTCAAAAAGCACTGAACGTCAACTAAGAAAATGTTATCGTATTTAACGACAGTGCAAATTTAAAGAGCTCCAATATAAAATTTACGGTATCAGCAACACCTTCCCCGTTGTTTCTCTTCCAGCCAATGCACGATGCGCTTCGGCCGCCTGCGTCAGCGCGTAAGTTCGATCGACCCGGATTTTTAATTCGCCTTTGACGATCCATGTGAACAAATCGTTTGCACGCCAGAGTAGTTCTTCGCGTGTTAGTGTATAATGACCGAGTGAAGGCCGGCTAATAAACAGAGAACCTTTCTGACTCAGAATATTCAGATCGAATGGAGGAACGACACCACTCGATTGACCGAATAGTACAATCATCCCGCGTGGAACGAGTACATCGAGACTTTTTGCAAATGTGTCTTTGCCTACCGAGTCGTAAACAACCTGCACACCTTTGCCGCCGGTAATTTTTTTTACCTCGGTTTCGAAATCCTGCAGCGTGTACAGAATGATATCGTCGGCTCCGGCTTCGCGCGCGAGCGCGGCTTTCGCTTCTGTCGAGACAGTACCGATCACACGGGCTCCGATTCGCTTCGCAAGCTGGATAAGAAGCAGTCCGACTCCGCCTGCTGCCGCATGAATGAGTACGGTATCGTTGGATTTTAATGAATACGTAGATGTAGTGAGATAATGCGCCGTCATACCCTGCAGCATCGTTGCTGCCGCTGTCTGGATCGGAATGGTTTCCGGTACCGGGACAAGTTTCCACGCCGGGACGGCGGCGTATTCGGCGTATGAACCCATCACCATTGCATAGGAAACGCGTTGGCCGATGGTTACCTCGGTCACTTTCTGTCCTATAGCCTCGACTATTCCTGCTGCTTCCGAGCCGGGGGTGAAGGGGAGGGGGATAGGGTACAATCCGCTCCGGTGGTAGATGTCTATGAAGTTGACGCCGATCGCTTCGATCTTGACCAGCGCCTCATTCTCTTTAATGTGCGGCATGGGTGCTGATTTATATTCGAGCACTTCAGGTCCGCCGGTTTGTGAAATGATGATGGCTTTCACTTTGTTTCCTTCAGTTATTCTCAGATTTAATGAAATTTATGAAATTCTTTCTATTTTTGCTATTCTAATTCCAATAAGAATAATAACCTCCTTAGCGTAGACGGATACTTGACTTTTCAAACAGAAATTTTATCTTTCACAAACATAACAGATATCGTTACTGCTCTATCGGGAAGCCTATAATTAGGTCGTTCCTGATTAATTCCCCATTCCGAAAACAGCTACGACAAGACAACCCGACCCCGGCGGCCTTTCACGGTTGTGTTTTGTGAATACATAATTTCACTGTGGAATTATGTGAGTCCTTGAATATTCTCCGGACGTTATAAAAAATGCGGATGATTCCCGTCTTAACGCGCGAGTAAAAAAACATTGACTTATCATATAACTTTTTCATAGGTGGATATTATGAAACACATTATCTTCGATCTTTTGCAAATGGCCATCATGTTGTGTTGCTTGATGGTATCCTGTTCGAAAAAAAATCCAACAGAATCCCCCGACGGAGCCAACTCCATATGTTTTACAGTGAACGGATTTGAAGTAAAGATCCATAACATGTGGAATAACGGATCGGATTACTCAAAAAACGTTCAAGGTCTTCTCTCGTTCGATGCGACGATAAGCATGAATAACGAAACACATACTTTCAAGTGGACCAATATTAAAAATGATTATGGTCGTTCTACTGTTATCAGCTTTGATGTTAATATTGATGGGAAAGATTATCATTATCCGAAAGACAAATGTGGCGGGCAGAATGTAATAACTTTTAAGTTAAACGGTAAATCATATGAATATTATGAGTGCTGTATCGGATCATATAGTTATCCTTACGGAGTGTATACGGAAGCTTATGATTATTTCAACGAACAATATAATATTTGGGGTTCGATGTCGTTTAACGCTGATCCTGAAGGTATCAAAAATGCCATAGAGATTAGTTTTGTGAAAGGCGGGAGTAGTACTCAATGGTGGCTCTGGATCAGATATTATAATGAACTCGGGAATTCAATTTCCTTTGATACTACTGTTGATATTTCGGTATTACAGAATAGAAATAATATCGGTGGGCAAATGTCTGCATCGATACCCGGTCCATTCATAAGTAACGATAATTCAAGTACTCTTTCAGATTTGCATTTTCTAGTTGAGTTAGTGGCACTGCCACAAATGCAGCCAACACAATATCTGACACACAACACAGGAAACCTTGAAGTTACAATGTTTGAGAATGGCAATATTGGCCACTTATACAATGGAAATATCGGTAGAGGTGTCAGGTTTAAGGGAAATGCAGATGCATTATATTCATCAGGTCTAATTATGGGAACAATGTCTCGTAAGAGTGTTAATGGTCATGTAGGAAGTTTCATGATAAATAATGATTTAGTTAATACGGTTCACGTTTCTGGTTTTAAATCCAATTCTTCCTGGAATCAAATCGCGGAGGCTACTTTTAATGATGGTGGAGCCCCTAGTCCTTACAGTTTGACGGTAAATCAAATTTCATATTCCAACACCGGTGAAAATAGCATGTTCATTCACTATCGTCTTTATGGGAATCAATGGGCGCTAAATGATCTCTTCGTCGGTATTTTTGCAGACTGGGATATTGGAGGAACGAATGGGAGTGGTTCAAATCTCGGTGGGTATGATCAGTCAAGAAATATGGCATATGAATACCCTGGTGGGGGTGGGAGTGATCCGAATTATTACGGCATTATTGCGTTGAACGGAATGTCGGGTGCTCGTGTGACCGGGAAAGGGGAGGGTAACGGAATCCGTGATTCATCATTCATATGGATTTCAACTTTCTTAAACGAACCTATCATAGTGCCTGGTGAATACAGGATGTGGATCGGATCGGGTCCATTTGCACTTTCAGTCGGGGATACTGTAGATGTATATTTCGCTATTGTTGCGGGAACCACTCTGAGTGATTTACAGATAAATGCTGATGCCGCTCGTCAGAAGTACAATTCTCTATTTAAAAAATAATTATCAAATGGAATATTGGAAGTATAGATAAAGTTAACGCGGGTCGTCTCGATTTTTTAACAAGCGCTTCATTCTTTCCAATGAACGGTATAGTAGTTGCTTTTTTCATAGAACGTGAGCCTTTGCTCTTTGGGTTGAGCGAAGGTGAGGATAGATGAAAAAACGAGCGCGGTGAAAAAAACATTGAGCGTTTCATGGGTCTCCATTCCTTAAAGGTTGCGCCGGAATATGTCGGATATATATAATAAGGAATTAGATAAATTTTAGCAATTGCTTGACTCTCCATAAGTTGTTTAGTACATTAATTTCGACGAACTCAAATTGCTTTTTCACCGGGAATATCTATGAATGGATGGCTAAAAAATAATCCGGGTTTTATCGTTTGGCTTGCGTTTCTTCTCTTCATGGGAATCACGGTTTTTAATGTCTTTTACGATATCCATTTCCAAAGGTTCGACTTTTTTACATGGTTTTTTAAGGTCGAAAGTCTTCTTTTCTTTTTTATCCTCTCATACATCTTTCAACGGCTAGTAATGATGAATCAGTACCTTCACCAGGAGGAGTTAAAGCGGCTCGATATCGAACAGAAATGGCAGTTGAAGGAAAAGGAAATATCCACATTGCATGAAGTTACCCGCAGTCTTCAGCACAACATTGCTAATCCGCTGGCGATTATTCTAATGGTCTCACAGGCTGCAAAGCGGCATGGAACAGGAAATCTCCCAGACGAAGATCTCAAGCGGTGGGAACAGTGCGAGATTGCCGCGAAAAAGATCTCCGAGGCCCTCGTCAGGATTCAAAGCATGACTGAATATGAAACGGAGGAGACACCCGCGGGTAAGGTTATACGCCTGGAGGAGGAGAAAGAACAACAATAACATCATCCTTCCGCATTATTTCCACGGATTGTTTTATCACATCACGTATAAATTTTGTAATTTTCCCCTTTTTTTGTAAATTGATCTTAAATGAAAGAAGTTCGCGCGCACATCCTTATCCGTGGATTCGTCCAGGGAGTCGGATTCCGTTACTTCGTCTACAGGATAGGAGTAAACCTGCACTTGCGAGGGTATGTCAGGAATCTTGTGACGGGCGAAGTGGAAATCGAGATCGAAGGGGATCGTTCACTCGTTGAAGAGATGATTTCGCAGGTACGAGTCGGAACCCGGATGTCTCATGTCACCGATGTAGCAATTGAATGGCGGGAACCACAACACGATTTTCCCGCTTTTGAGATATACTAACAGGAGGTGCCTATGCGGGTCGGTATAGGATACGATGTTCATCGGTTGGTTGAAGGGAGGAAGTTGATTATCGGAGGTATCGAGGTTCCTCACGACAAAGGACTCCTCGGCCATTCGGATGGAGATGTCATTCTCCATGCGATTGCCGATGCACTCCTCGGAGCCGCGGCATTAGGAGACCTCGGGAAACATTTCCCAGACACCGATGAAAAGCTAAAAGATATTTCAAGCCTGATGATCTTGAAAAGGGTAGGTGAGATGGTCAAGGAACATAAATTCAAGATCATCAGCGTCGATGTAACACTGGTGCTTCAGGCGCCCAAGATTGCTCCCTACGTAACGGAAATGCGTCTGAACATCGCCCACGTCCTCGGCATGCAACTTGATCAGGTTTCCGTAAAGGCTACAACTGCCGAGGGGATGGGATTCGTCGGTACCGGAGAAGGTGCTGTTGCATATTCAGTTGCATCCCTTCATCCATTGCCACAATGAGAGCATGCACGAATTTATCACGACACTGGCGCAATTAAGTCCGGTATGGGTATACTGTACTCTGTTTCTTATCGCCTATATCGAAAATATTTTTCCACCGTCTCCGAGTGACGTTGTTATTGTTTTTGGTGGAACATTAATTGGCATTGGACGAATCAATTTTATCGGTGCTATTCTTTTTTCGACTGCAGGGAGTACACTCGGTTTTTTCTCGATGTATCTGCTTGGCCGCTGGTTTGGTGAGCATATTCTGAAGACCGGGAAGCTGAAATTCATTTCATCAAGCGGTGTTCAAAAAATAGAACTCTGGTTCCAGAAATGGGGAGCCTGGGTTGTTGTTGCGAATAGATTTCTCTCCGGGACTCGTGCCGTTGTCTCATTCTTTACCGGAATGTCAGGGCTCTCGCTTTCGATAACGATCCCGCTATGTGCCGTAAGCGCACTGGTCTGGAATGGGCTGTTGCTGTATTCAGGGTACCTTGTCGGCAGAAACTGGCAGATTATTGGTGAATATCTCGCAAACTATAGCAGAATTATCACGATTGTGATCTGCACGGTTGTCATCGTGTGGATTTTTTATCTTGTACTCAGGAAAAAATTGAATAAGCGATGATTGATTTTTTATTTGGAATAGATCGATGGCTCTTTTTCTTCATTCATCAGACATTAAGAAATGATCTTTTGAATGTCGTCATGCCATTCCTGACCGATCTCAATCAGATGATCGGGGGAAAGATTTTCTTTCTTGCGGTTGGGATTCTTCTTCTAGTCATGGGCGGGCGGACAGGGCGGATTGTCGTTGTCGTCCTTATTCTCACAATCACTATCAGCGATCAGTTAAGCAGCTCTGTTATAAAGCCGCTTGTTGAACGCGAACGCCCGTGTTATGTACTGGAAGGAGTCCGGCCGTTAGTCGACTGCGGCTCGGGGAAATCGTTTCCATCGTCTCATGCGGTGAACATGTTTGCAGCGGCTGTCGTGTTGTCGTATGCATACAAGCGGTGGGTGTGGGCTTTCTACTCGATGGCAGGAATTATTGCACTTTCACGAGTTTATGTTGGTGTCCACTATCCTTCGGATGCTCTTGGAGGTGCTCTCATCGGCTTTATTGTAGGTCAGATAATGATTTTACTTTTGAAATATATTGAAAGGACCATCCCGGCTAAATTCGGGATGAAGGCAAAACAGAAACAGTGAACAAACTATCTGGAATATCATCGCACCCAATTCGGATCGGTACCGGTTCCCGACGTACGAACCTCACGCTGGCTCTGTTTTCTGGAATCTTGCTCGGTCTTTCATTCCCCCCCTTACCGACGGCGATGTTTGCCTATATCGGATTTATTCCCTTTTTTATTATGATATCCCGTCTTGAAGGCGTCATGCGTCCGCTTAGATATTCCTACGTGATGCTTTTTGTGTTCAACGCGATATCTTTATATTGGGTTGGAGGATTTACGCACGGCCGCGATCCCTATCTGATGCTGGCCGGTGCAGGATTGATGATCGGGCATCCTTTTTTCTTTTTTCTTCCAATTGCGGCGGCGCTCCTTGTCCGAAAATCATGGGGGGAACGATGGATGCTTGTTACATTTCCAATATTCTGGATCGGATTCGAGTACTGGCATTCGCTTGGTGATATTGCGTTTCCCTGGATTACGCTCGGTAATTCGCAGGCATCGGATCCGGCACGTGTGCAGTTTATATCGTGGACGGGAATCTACGGTGCCTCGTTGCTCATACTCATTGTCAATATACTTCTCTATGTGGCATGGAAAAATCTTTCGACAGGCCGGTGGACGATTGCATCGAGCCGCGCGATATTAACGACACTTGCTGGAATTGTGCTCGTTCTTTTACCGAAGATTCATGGCGAGATTGTCCTGCGTACCCATCCGGTCGAGACGATACATTCGGCAGAATCGCTCGCTGTAGGGATCGTCCAACCCAACATTGACCCGTGGGGAAAATGGAGCGGTGGCGAGAAATTGCAGCAGCTTCGGCTTTATCATGGACCTCACCGACTCGCTCGTTCGACGCGGAGCGAAATTCGTAATATGGCCCGAGACTGCACTGCCGTATTTTATCCTTCTTCCACGGTATCAGTTTCATCGAAGTATGATCGAAGAACAGATCGATTCGCTCCATATCGCGCTGCTAACTGGTTTTCCTGATGTTGAATTCTATCCGGATTCTATAAAAGCGAATCCAAGCAGCAAGCGGACAACGGTCACGCGTGAGTGGTATGATACATATAATTCGGCTGTTCTTTTCCTTCCGGGTAATCGTCAGGTGCAGCGATATCATAAGATGCTTCTGGTTCCGTTTGGCGAACGTGTTCCCTATGCCGATACGTTTGTTTTCCTGAATGTGCTGGAGTGGGGTGTCGGATTAAGCGGTTGGGGCGTCGGGAAAGAAATGACGATATTCCGGCTGCCGGATTCTACCGGGGATAGAAAATTCTCAACGCTTATTTGTTATGAGTCGATCTACCCGGGTTTCGTCCGTGAATTTGTGAATTCCGGCGCCGAATTTCTTGTCATTATCACTAACGATAGCTGGTGGGGGAGGACGTTGGGTTTTCTCCAACACGCCGACTATGCACGGCTGCGTGCAATTGAAAACCGTCGATGGATTGTACGCTGTGCTAACGGTGGGATAAGCACGTTTGTAGATCCGTACGGAAGAATGTATCAATCTACAGAATATGATACACAGGCCATCCGGCTTCAGTCTATCGGAATAAATCAGGAAAAGACATTATATGCACGAATGGGAGACTATATAGCAATTCCGGCGTTTGGATTGAGCCTTGGCCTTACCGTTGTTGCTGCTGGATGGATTTTCATTCGTAAGGGAAAAAAGTGAAATGATCGTCGTATTGAATGCAATTTTGCCTGAGAAAATTTATGATCGATCTTCGAAGTGATACCGTCACACGGCCTTCGCCGGCGATGCGTCAGATAATGGCCCGGGCTCCCGTAGGAGATGACGTCTACGGTGAAGATCCCACCATCAATGAATTACAGGAAAAGGTCGCCAAGTTATTGGGGAAAGAAAAAGCGATCTATGTCACATCGGGTTGCATGGGGAATCAACTCTCGATTAAAGCTCACACTCAACCGGGAGATGAAATCATTGTCGAACAGGAGTCGCATATTTTCAATTATGAAACTGCTGCTCCCGCTATGATTTCGAACGTTCAACTTATGACAATCCCGGGTCGTCACGGCATCATGACCGCCGACCAGATCGAGCAGGCAATCCGATCCAAAGAGTATTATATGCCGCCGACTCGATTGGTGTGTATAGAAAATACTCATAACCGCGCCGGTGGAACAATCTATCCGATCGAGGAAATTCGCCGGATTCACGACCTTGCAAAGAGCGAAGGACTTCTTCTTCACATCGACGGCGCCCGCCTGTGGAATGCGTGTGTCGCGACTGGGATATCTCCGCAGGAATATGCACAGTACTGTGATTCGATTTCGGTGTGTTTCTCGAAGGGACTCGGGGCTCCGGTCGGCTCGGCGGTCGCCGGTCCGAAGAATTTATTGGAAGGGGCCGATTGATACCGGAAAATCTTCGGTGGAGGAATGCGTCAGGCTGGAATAATTGCTGCCGGCGCTCTCTATGCACTGGAAAATAATAGAGAGCGGCTTGCAGAAGACCACGAGAAAGCACGATACTTTGCTGCTGAAGTCGGTACGATCGCGGGCTTTATAATCGAAATGGAAACGGTGCAGACAAATATCGTGATTGTAGATGTCAAACGCGACGGACTTACACCGGCGGTTGTTCTGGAAAAATTGCGGACCGAGGGAGTGCTGCTAAGTGCCGGTAGCCCCGGAAAAATACGGGCTGTTACCCATCTGGATGTCTCTCTGGACGAAATACGCCAGGCAGTCGCTGTCTTCCACATGCTCTTTGGCTAATGCCCATACTACTGTATTATATCTGCAAATAAAAGGGTAAGGTATTATAAAATCAATGAATGTACACTTACTTGGTGCGGTGCCAGGGAAAAGTCAATGATTACATCGTTCGAAGATTTTAAGAAACTTGCAGTACAGGGGAATGTCGTTCCGATCGTCGACGAGCTGCTTGCAGATACCGAGACTCCCGTTTCGGTCTATTTGAAGATCGGGCGTGAAAGTCCGTACTCATTTCTGCTCGAGAGTATCGATGGTGGAGAACGCCTTGCACGCTACTCGTTTCTCGGATTTAATCCGTTTATGATTTTTCGAATCAACGGTAAAAAATTTTCTCTCGAACCGCTGCACAGCGATGTTACCGTTCTTCCAGCATTGGTGAAAGATATTGTCCATCCGCTCGACGCATTGAAAACAATTTTCCATCATCTTAAGGCTGTTCCGGTTCCGGGTCTGCCCCGTTTCAGCGGTGGTGCCGTCGGATATCTTGGTTATGAGACGGTTCAACTGGTGGAGAATCTCGATCTCCCGAATACGCCCGAACTCCCCTATGATGACGGCGTGTTGATGTTTTATGACACGATTCTTGTATTCGATAATGTCCAACGAAAAATTTTCATTGTATCGAATGGCTACATCAGCACTCACAAGTTACCTGAAGATGAGATACGGATGGAATACCGAAAAGTCGTTGAAGAAATCACGCGAATAAAATCGATTCTACAGCGGCAGGTGACGCCGTATTTTGCTACTGCCCGTTTCGATGAGTTACAGCAATGGAGCATGAGCGAAAAAGAGTATCTCGGCAGCGTCGAGCGGTGTAAAGAGTATATCCGGGCGGGAGACATTTTTCAGGTTGTGCTTTCACAGCGACTGACCCAGAAAATTCAGGCGGATGCATTCGACGTATACCGTATGCTGCGGGTTGTGAATCCTTCCCCCTATGCATATTTCTTGAGGATTGGAGAGACGGAAATTATCGGTTCGTCTCCGGAATTGCTAGTTCGTGTCGACAACGGTATCGTTGAGACGCGGCCGATCGCCGGAACAACACGGCGCGGACGGACATCGGAAGAAGATGCGAAGCTCGAAGTCGCGCTTCTGGCGAATGAAAAAGAGCGGGCGGAGCATCTCATGCTCGTAGACCTCGGACGGAATGATCTCGGCAGAATCTGTGACTACGGGAGCGTCGCCGTGACCGAATTCATGGCGATCGAACGGTATTCTCACGTCATGCACATTGTCTCGAACGTCCGGGGGAAACTTCGTGCGGACATGAGTGCAATAGACGCACTTTATTCATGTTTTCCCGCAGGTACGCTTTCCGGCGCTCCAAAAATCCGCGCCATGGAGATAATCGCCGAGCTTGAAAAAGCCAAACGAGGCGTCTACGGCGGCGCAATCGGCTATATCGATTTTGCAGGGAACCTTGATTCATGTATTGCGATCCGGACGATAGTCATGAGAGACGGCGTTGCCCGTTTACAGGCGGGCGCAGGAATTGTCTATGATTCGGAACCGGCCAGCGAATACCAGGAATCACTCGATAAAATGGGAGCCCTGGTGCAGTCTTTTCAAATGTTGCCGCAATATTCCCAACGGCCAAGAGAGGGAGCATAACATCATGGTGCTGGTAATCGATAACTACGATTCGTTTACGTATAACCTCGTACAATATCTCGGCATGGTGGGGGTTGAAGTGAACGTTGCACGCAATGATGCAATGACACTCGACGACATCGCTCGACAAAAACCACAGGCGATCATTATCTCTCCGGGACCGTGTACTCCGAAGGAAGCAGGTATCTCCGTTTCCCTTGTAAAAAGATTTTATCGGGAAATTCCCATTCTCGGGGTATGTCTCGGACATCAATCGATTGGCGAGGCATTCGGCGGTGATATTATAAGGGCTAAGCAAATTGTGCACGGGAAAACATCTTTGATTTACCACGACGGATGGAAATTATTTGATGGCCTGCCGAACCCATTTTCCGCCACGCGGTATCATTCGCTTGTGATCGATCGGGCGACGCTGCCGAAAGATCTCCTGGTCACCGCATGGGTTGATGATGGAACAATCATGGGCGTCCGTCATCGTGAAACTCCGACAATCGGCGTCCAATTTCACCCGGAATCAATTGCAACCGACAACGGGATCATCATCTTAAAGAATTTTCTTGAAGGCAAATACTGAAAGGAATTAGTTCCCGACAGTTCGTAAAAACGTCGGAAATGAAATCTTGGTAAGGAAAAATTATGAACTCATCGGATCAACCAACATTGTGGGATCGTACTGCGTGGCTTGAAAGTGCTCAGCAGGATCTCTGGCGGGTATTTCAGGTAATGGCCGAGCTGGTCAACGGCTTTGAGATCATGTCGCGGATCGGTCCGGCCGTCTCGGTTTTCGGCTCGGCTCGGACAGAGCCCGGAACGCCTGCGTATAAGCTTGCCGAAGAAGTCGCACGTGAGCTTGTCCGTGCCGGATATGGCGTTATTACCGGCGCCGGCGGCGGGATCATGGAAGCTGCGAACAAAGGGGCGAGAGAGGCAGGCGGGAGTTCCATAGGCGTCAATATTGATTTACCGTTTGAACAGCAGGCCAATGCTTACGTCGATCAAGATAAGCTGATAAAGTTCAGGCATTTTTTCGTTCGTAAGGTGATGTTCGTAAAGTATGCTCAGGGGTTCATCGTCCTTCCCGGCGGGTACGGCACGCTCGATGAATTTTTCGAAGCGATCACACTGATCCAGACGCACAAGACGACAAAGTTTCCGGTCATTCTTTTAGGCAAGAATTATTGGCAGGGTTTGGTCGAGTGGATCAAAACGACCATGCTGTCGGCCGGGAATATATCGCCCGAGAATCTCAATCTTTTCCATATTACCGATAATCCGAAAGAAGCTGTTGCCATTATCGCCCGTCATTACACGAAGGAGAAACACCTTCCGAATTTTTAGTGCTTTTTATTGATTATAGAACGCGGTTTCGTTATATTTCGCTTTATTCATTTCTTTAAAGTATTTCCGGTCATTGAAAGGCAACGCATGAATGAAGGCACTATTATGCAGGTCATCGGACCTGTTATCGATATCGATTTTTCAGGCGGTACACTCCCCTCGATTTTTAATGCGGTAAAGATTCATCGGACCAGCATTGAGGGAAAGGAAGAAGATCTTATCGTTGAAGTGCAGCAGCATCTCGGAGAAGATCGTGTCAGGACGGTCGCGATGGATTCGACAGATGGACTCGTACGCGGCATGAAAGCCATCGACACCGGCGGGCCGATAAGCGTTCCGGTCGGTCTTCAGGTGCTTGGCCGCCTTATAAATGTCCTCGGCAAAGGGATCGATGAGCTCGGTGAAATTAAAACAGCAAAAACGAGCCCGATTCATAAACACGCCCCTGAATTCAGTCAACTAAGCACACATAAAGAGATGTTTGAAACCGGGATCAAGGTAATCGATCTTCTCGAGCCGTATACAAAAGGAGGAAAGACCGGACTCTTCGGCGGTGCGGGCGTAGGGAAGACCGTCATTATCCAGGAGTTGATTCACAACATCGCAAAGCAGCACGGTGGTTATTCGATTTTTGCCGGGGTGGGAGAACGTACACGTGAAGGGAACGACCTCTGGCTCGAGATGAAAGAAACGGGAGTGCTCGATAAGACAGCTCTCGTCTTTGGTCAGATGAACGAGCCTCCCGGAGCACGTTTACGGGTCGGACTCACGGCGTTAACCATCGCGGAATATTTCCGCGACGAAGAAGAAAAAGACGTATTGCTATTTATCGATAATATCTTCCGGTTTGTTCAGGCAGGGTCCGAGGTATCGGCGCTTCTCGGGCGAATGCCATCGGCCGTCGGCTATCAGCCGACGCTTTCAACAGAGATGGGCGAGCTACAGGAGCGAATAACATCAACCAAGAAAGGCTCGATCACATCGGTGCAAGCTATCTATGTACCAGCGGACGATCTGACTGATCCTGCTCCTGCTACGGCATTCTCGCACCTGGACGCAACGACTGTTCTGAGCCGCCGGATCGTCGAACTCGGTATCTATCCGGCCGTTGATCCACTCGATTCGACCTCACGTATTCTCGATGCAGAGATTGTGGGTCAGGAACACTATGCGGTTGCGAAGCGAGTGAAAGAAATATTGCAGGGGTATAAAGATCTTCAGGACATCATTAATATTCTCGGTATGGATGAGTTATCGGACGAAGATAAAATTACTGTCGCTCGTGCCCGCAGGATTGAACGATTCCTGTCGCAGCCGTTTTTTGTAGCGGAACAATTCACACAAATTCCCGGTCGATACGTAAAAATCGAAGATACCATCAAGGGCTTCAAAATGATTATCGATGGAGAATGTGACCAACTCCCGGAAGCTGCTTTCTTCATGGTTGGGACGATTGAAGAAGCGTTTGGGCAGGCGAAGAAGATCCAGGCGGCATGATTATGGAAGAGAAACTGTTTCTGCTTGATATTGTTACACCACTGAAGATCATCTTTAGCGATAAGGTCGAAAGTGTGTCGGTGCCGGGAGCCCTCGGCGGTTTTCAGGTGCTGGTTGGTCATGCCCCATTACTTTCTTCGCTGGTTATAGGTGAAATCAAAGTGACCGATAAAAATGGGAATACGGACCGCTATGCCACAACCGGCGGTTTTCTGGAAGTGCGTAACAATAAGGTAATCCTACTGGCTGAAACGGCTGAAAAAGCTTCCGAAATCGATGTAAAACGCGCGGAAGCGGCGCAGAATCGGGCAAGAGAACGGCTGCATATGCGGGAACCCGGAGCCGACCTTGTTCGTGCTGAAGCGGCTCTTCAGAGAGCTCTGAATCGCTTAAGAATTGCGGGAAAAAACTAATTTCCTTGCTTTCTATGAAGGAATTTACTATATTCAAAAACCTCAAATAGCCCACCTTAATGGGCTATTTTTTTTGGAAGGAATTGAATTTGCATGAATCTGGCGAAGGCGGTATGCAATCATGCTGAAGCGATTATCGAGGGCTACAAGGCTTACCTGGTCGACTGCGCTGTCCGTGGTGAACATGGTACACGCGTTGTTGAAGTTTTTGTCGATTCAGATTCAGGCATCACGACAGAACTCTGTGCCTCGATCAGTCGTGATCTTGCTGCCCGGCTTGATGCTGCTGAGATCATTCACGGACGTTATAGACTCGAGGTTTCGTCGCCCGGTCTTGACCGGCCGCTGAAATTGTATCGCCAGTATCCTAAAAATATCGGCCGAACCCTCAAAGTGAAATATACCATGGAAGGCACAGCGGTGACGGTCGTCGGAAAATTAGTAACGGTGACAGAGAACTCGATTATGGTGGAGAATGAAGAAGGAACCGCCGTCGAGATACCGATAGCCGGAATTCTGCGTGCAACTGTCGAACCCCGCTTCAAATAGGGGGCGGCAGATATAGGGGACAAAATTTTTATAGCAGGAGAACATGATGAATTATCAAATCGTCGACTCATTCGCACAGATGGCGCGAGATAAGGGGATCGACAAGGACATTCTTGTCGGCATTCTCGAAGACATCTTCGGAATGATGATGAGGAAAAAATACGGACAGGATGCCAAGTTCGAAGTCGTAGTCAATATGGAAAAGGGAGATATTGAAATTTACCTTGAGCGTGAAGTTGTCGAGGTGGTTGAAAATCCTGTAATGCAGGTCGATGTTGAAACGGCACGAAAAGGATCTGGGGAAGAGCTTAATGTCGGAGACGAATACGTTGAGATCATTGATCTCGAATCCTTCGGACGCAGGCTTGTCGTGACGGCAAAGCAGACTCTCAACCAGCGGATCAAAGATGTCGAAAAGGAATTGATCTATAATGAATATTCTGCCGCCCTGGGGGAAATTGTCGTTGGGGAAATTTATCAAATTCGGAAAAAAGAGATTCTTGTTCTCCATAACCGTAATGAATTGATTCTCCCCAAGGAGGAACAGATTTTCAAAGAACGGTACAAAAAAGGAGATACGCTCCGGGCTCTGGTCAAGGAAGTACAGAAAGGTCCCGGAAATCCCCGCGTGATTATATCGCGAAGTGATCCGAAGTTTCTTATCAAGCTGTTTGAGATCGAAATTCCGGAAATCTACGATGGTATCATCGAGATCAAGGCTGTCGCACGGGAAGCCGGTGAACGCTCGAAAGTGGCGGTGGAATCGCACGACGACCGAATAGATGCTGTCGGCGCCTGCGTGGGCATGAAGGGAGTCCGGATACACGCCATCGTCCGTGAATTGAACAACGAAAATATAGATGTCATTAACTATAGCGAAGATCATGTCGTAATGATTACCCGGGCTCTCGCACCGGCAAAATTAAAAAACCTCTCAATCGATAATGAGCAAAAGAGAGCCGTGATTCTTGTGGCAAACGATCAAGCGTCGCTCGCGATCGGGAAAAATGGTCAGAATGTCCGTCTCGCATCGAAGCTTACCGGATATGAAATTGACGTTGTGAACGAAGGCGCGCCTGAAGAAGAGTACGATATTGAGCTCCAGCAATTTCGTGCCGAGCTGGGTGAGGCAATCTATGAACGTCTGATTGACGAAGAATTGACGACTGCCCGTGAGGTGATCGAAGCCGGGATGGAAAAACTGACAACAATTGATGGTATTGGTGAGGAACGGGCGAAAGAAATCCTTGAAATGATGAAGGTCGGACTGGAAGAAGCGGAGGTTGAAGAGGAGGGGGAAACCGACGAGGAAGAAGAATCGGAAATAGGAGAGAACGAAGTAGAAAAGGAAACAAAAGAAGACCGCGAGGCGAAACGGAAGGCGAATGCACTTCCTCAGGGAGGAACAATCCGCCGATCATAACGTTTTCAACATAATAGTGCCACTCCAATTAGTTTTTACTACCGCGTAGCGGTACTGTTTCACCGTATTATAAAAGTGGCATCCCGCTCAGAGAGCGGGACTCCAACACATATAATCACATAGAATTTTTTTGAAATAATAGTTGGAGCGGTACTAATTCTTCGTCATGTACGAATTATAGTAGAAGAATGACAGAACAAGTCGAAAAAAAGAAAAAGGTGTACAAGCTAGCAACGGAACTAAATCTCTCGAGCGAAACTATTATCGAATTCCTGAATAAAAAAGGATATTCGATCAAGAGTCACATGTCGACGGTGACCGAGGAGATGTTTCGCGATATTCTTGTCCATTTCAAGAAGGATAAGGACGTAGCCGAAAAGCACCATCGGAAAATAGCCGAGATTCGTGAATCCCGGAAGAAGATTGAAAAAAGACCCGAAGAGGTTTCCCCTGTTGTTGAACTCCATGCTCCGAAAGAAGAAAAACTGAAGGAAGAGAAAGTCGAGCATCCGGCGGGTGAACCTGTGAGCGTTTCTCCGGTCACCGAAGTGATCGAAGCGCGGGGGAAACCCCCAGAGGAGACACAGGGACCCGGTGCTCCGGAGATTGCTGAACCTGTCCAGGGAGAACTTCCCCTCGGCGGAGAAGAGGTACCCACGGGTGGTGCGGAACAAGCGACGGTAATAGCACGTGAAGAAACAGGTCCGCAACGGCGCAGGAGAAAGAAGAAACACGCGGAAGAGGCTCATATTTCACCTCTCGAAAAAGCCAAGGCACAACAGCGAACCCTTAAAGTAATGGGTAAAATAGAGCTGAGGCCGCCGCAGCGACAGGTTGGCCCGGCACGCGGCATTGAAGGAATGTTGTTACCCCCCGAAGTGGAAGAACATAAGAAGAAAAAGAAGAAGAAAAAGAAGCTGCGTGAAGAAGTGCACGCGATTACCGCGGTTGAGGAAGAAGAAGGAAAGAAGAAGAAGAAAAAGAAAAAACTCCGCCATCATGAAATCGATACAAAGGAAGTCGAAGACGCAATCCGACGAACGCTCCAGGAAATGGACGATACCGCGCCCGTCAGTGCCCGTGCACTCTTCCGAAGGAAAAAGCGCGAAAAGAGAGAGCAGGAAGAACAACGCATTATGGAATTGGCCGAACGGGATAAATCGATACTACATGTCACTGAGTACGTTACCGTCGGCGAGATCGCTAATTTGATGAATGTGGATGTCAGCGAGGTGATCGCCAAGTGTATCGGACTCGGCCTCATGGTATCGATTAACCAGAGACTGGATAAAGATACGATCCAGCTGGTCGCCGACGAATTCGGATTACAGGTGGAATTCCAGGAAGAATTCACCGAGGATGTCCTGAAAGATGTTCCCGATCTGGAATCTACATTGAAATCGCGTGCCCCGGTAGTAACAATCATGGGACATGTTGACCATGGAAAAACTTCACTTCTAGATTATATCCGTAGTGCAAATGTTGTGGCAGGTGAGGCGGGTGGAATTACACAGCATATAGGTGCATATGAAGTGACGCTTCAAAACGGGAGGCAGATTAGTTTTCTGGATACGCCAGGCCACGAAGCTTTCACGGCGATGCGTGCCCGCGGAGCACAGGTGACCGATATTGTCGTACTTGTGGTCGCGACCGATGATAGCGTGATGCCGCAGACTGTCGAAGCGATCAACCATGCACAGGCTGCCAACGTTCCGATCATAATAGCGATGAACAAGATCGACAAGGCGGATGCAAATCCTGATCGCATCCGGCAACAGTTGAGCGATAAGGGGATTCTTGTCGAAGAATGGGGCGGAAAATATCAATCTGTAGAACTCTCGGCGCGCTCCGGAAAGAATATAGAACTGCTGCTGGAAAAGATACTACTGGAAGCCGAAGTGCTGGAACTCAAAGCAAATCCCGATCGACTTGCCCGGGGAACGATAATCGAGGCACAGCTTGACAAAGGAAAAGGAATTGTTGGGACAGTACTTGTCCAAAAGGGAACACTTCGTGTCGGTGATGCCTTTGTAGCAGGAATTTACAGCGGCAGAGTCAGGTCACTCTTTGATGAACGCGGAAATCGTGTCGAGGCTGCCAGGCCGTCGACTCCGGTTCAGGTTACCGGCTTCGACGGTGTCCCACAGGCCGGCGATGTGTTTGTTTCGCTTGCCTCCGAGCGGTATGCACGCGAAATCAGCTTGAAGCGCCAGCAGCTCAAACGCGAGCAGGATTTCCGCCAGATTCATATGTTGACACTCGACGATATATCAAAGCAAATTCAGGAAGGCGTCGTGAGGGAATTGAAAGTCATCGTGAAAGGCGATGTCGATGGATCGGTTGAGGCACTTGGCGATGCTCTGATGAAGATATCGACCGATGAAGTAAAAGTCAATGTGATTCATCGCGGAGTCGGCGCAATTTCTGAATCGGATGTACTGCTCGCAACTGCATCCGGGGCCGTGATCATCGGTTTCCACGTGCGTCCGAACCTGAAAGCCCGCCAGCTCGCCGAGCAGGAAAAAGTGGACATCAGACTCTATAATATCATTTACGATGCCATTAATGAGGTTCATGATGCACTTGAGGGATTACTCGCGCCCGAACAGAAAGAAGAAATCACTGCGACGGTCGAGATCCGGCAAACCTTCAGGGTGCCAAAGGCGGGAACAATTGCCGGATGTTACGTTCAGCAGGGAAAGATCACGCGGAATACCCGCGTCCGATTGGTTCGCGATGGTATAGTAATTTTTGACAGTGGGATCTCGTCACTGAAACGATTTAAAGACGATGTGCGTGAAGTCGAACAGGGTTTTGAATGTGGTATCGGAATCGAGAATTACAACGACCTGAAGGTCGGTGATGTTATCGAAGGATACCGGATCGTTGAGACAAAACGAAAATTGGCGTAAGAGAATGAGCCATAGGCTCATCCCCGCTATACTTTATCGGTTTCATGTGGCGGGTTTAAAGGAGAATGGTATGACGGTCCGGATGAACAGAGTTGCTTCCCTGATTCGGGAAGAGGTGAGCACAATAATCCAACGAGAATTGACCAAACCGGGATACGGTTTTATTACGGTGACAGAAGTAAAAGTAACACCCGATCTCAAAATCGCAAAAGTGTATGTGAGTATCCTAGGGAATATCGAGATACGGGAGAAAACACTGACAATGCTGGAAGATCACAAAGGGCACGTTCGATCATTACTCGGTGGTCACATTCGATTGAAGTTTACACCAGCAATACATTTTCATCTTGATGATACGCTCGATCGTGTCGAACGAATCAATGATCTGATAAAGAAAACGCATGACAACGGTTCATCCTCGGGAGAATAGTGTGAAATATAGTGAAACATCGCCGCCTTCCTTCGACTCCCCTCGATGTAACCCGGGGCAAGTCGCTCAGGACAGGCCTTCAGCGATCCTGCTTCATAGTAAGGTGACATTTGATTTCGATGAAGGGGAGGTCTTGCTTATTAATAAACCGATCGATTGGACGTTGTTCGATGTGGTAAAAAAAGTCAAACATCTTTTTCATATTGGGAAAATCGGTCATGCAGGGACGCTTGATCCAAAGGCTACTGGACTCCTGATACTCTGCACGGGGAAAAAAACAAAGACGATCGAAGAGTTTAAGAATTTTGACAAAGAATATGAGGGAGATCTTGAGCTCGGAGCGTGGACCCGAAGTTTTGATGTGGAAACCGAAATTGAAGAACGCAGGTCAATCGAAGGCATTACAGAAGCCGATATTCGCCGGGTGTTTCAAGAATTCGTAGGCGTCCGGGAACAAGTGCCGCCAATGTATTCAGCGTTGAAGTACGGTGGAAAACCGCTCTATCATTACGCCAGGCGCGGACGTGAAGTAATACGGGAAAAACGAAGCATTGAAATCACAGCGTGCGACGTAGCAACGATTGCCTTTCCTCTGGTAGGCTTTCGTATTGTGTGCTCGAAAGGAACATATATCCGATCGCTGGCTCATGATATAGGCGAGCGGCTCGGCTGCGGTGCATATCTCAGACGGTTGATCCGCTCGCGTGTGGTCCGTACCGCCTCGAAAATGCTTGGACAATTGAGGAGCTTGCGCGATTTAACCTGGATAAAACGAGCGAATGAAGATACTCTCTTCACTGATTGACATACAACAAGATTCGAATTCCATCGTCACGGTCGGAACATTCGACGGTGTTCACCAGGCGCATCAGAAAATACTTACCGAGGTTGTACACCGTGCACGGGAGAAGAAGGGCCGGAGTGTAGTGGTGACGTTCAATCCTCATCCGAGAACTCTGGTGGGGAAAAATGCAGGTGCAATCCGGCTTCTGACAACACTTGAAGAACGGATTACGTTGCTTCAGAAATTCGATATCGAGGTGCTGTTAATCGTTCCTTTTACATATGAATTTTCACGATTGACGCCGAGGCAGTTTTATAAAGAGTATGTTGTCGGCGGAATCGGTGTTGCAGAAGTAATCGAAGGGTATGACCATTCGTTCGGGCGCGACCGCGAAGCACGAATTGCCGAATTACAGACGATAGCCCGGGAATTCGGTTTTGGCGTTCGCGTGGTCGAGCCGATAACAATAGATGGTGATGTTGTAGGGAGTTCGAAAATACGGAAACACCTTGAAGTGGGGAATGTCCGAAAGGCGAATCTGCTGCTGGGCCGGATATATTCCGCCGATGGTATCGTCATTGAAGGAGAAGGCCGTGGTCCGATTGATCGGTTTCCCGACGGCAAATATCAGTATTATCGGCGAGCGAAAATTAATTCCGGCACGCGGCGTATATGTAGCAAGCATGGTGATGGATGGAAGCGAATATCCCGGAATGCTTAATATCGGCACCCGTCCGACGTTCACAGAAACAACAGAACTCAGTATCGAGATTCACCTGTTCGATTTCAGCGAGGAGATTTATGGACGACGTGTGCAGATCAGGTTTTACGATCGGATTCGCGACGAAAAACGCTTTGTGAGTCCGGAAACACTCGCTCAACAACTGCGGCTTGACGCCGAAATGTGCAAAGCAATTATGAAAAATGAATTTCACATTGGAATATAAATTCAATATCAAAGGAGTATATCAATGCCATTATCAACAGAACAAAAAAAGACGATCATTGAGAAATACGGCAAATCATATACCGATACGGGGACGCCTGAAGTTCAAATTGCACTCTTGACAGCGCATATCAACGAACTATCGGGACACTTTAATATCCATACCAAAGACCATCATTCCCGTCGCGGTCTTCTGAAAATGGTCGGTAAACGACGTCGGTTGCTGGAATATCTCCAGGAAAAAAATATCGATCGGTACAGAAAAATCATTGCAGCACTCGATATCCGCAAGTAATTTCATGAAAGATTAAGGAAGAAAGATCATATGATTAATGTAAAAGAACTTGAGCTCGGTGGACGGAAGTTTTCATTAGAGACAGGTAAATATGCAAAACAATCAAGCGGTGCCGTGATGGCCCGCTATGGCGATACAATGGTGCTGGCAGCCGTAGTTGCCTCAACAGAGACGAAGGAGGATCAGGATTTTTTCCCTCTTCAAGTTGAGTATCGCGAAAAAACAGCAGCCGCGGGGAAAATCCCCGGAGGTTTCCTCAAACGTGAGGGACGTCCTTCGGAGAAAGAAATCCTCTCCTCACGACTCATCGATCGGCCTATCCGCCCAATGTTTCCAGAGTCATATAACAATGAGACTCAGGTTATCGTTACGGTTTTTTCTGCCGATCAGGAGAATGACGGTGATTGGCTGGGTGCATGCGCTGCTTCGGCAGCTCTGATGATTTCCGACATTCCGTTCGACGGACCTTATCGCCGAAGTCCGCGTCGGCCGGGTGAACGGTGAGTGGATCGTTAATCCGACATTCAAACAGCTCGAAGAGAGTGCGATGGATGTGACCGTCGCGGGGACTATGGACTCCATCGTAATGGTTGAAGGTGAAGCTAAAGAAATTTCGGAAAAAGAGATGCTCGATGCCCTTAATGTCGGTCATGAAGCAATCAAGAAAATATGCCTCCTTCAGCTCGAACTCATGCAGATAGCTCCTAAAGCAAAACGCGAAATTACTCTCACCCCGATTGATCCTCAACTCATCGAGGATGTTCGTGCTCTCACTACCGAGAAAATTCGGACTCACGTCAATACGGCGATGACGAAAGTGGAACGTCACGATGATTACCAGCGAATCGTAAATGAGACGCTCGAAGCACTGAAAGAAAAATATCCGGACGAGACTCATCCGAAACGCGAACACTGGATCAAAGAAGTTGTGTACGACATCGAAAAAGTCGAAATGAGGCAGATGATCCTCAACAGTTCAAAACGGCTGGACGGTCGTGGATTGACAGATATTCGCCCGATTACGATTGAAATCGGACTCCTTCCCCGCACGCACGGTTCGGCGCTATTCACACGCGGCGAGACACAGAGTCTGACCAGCGTCACACTCGGAACGAAACTCGACGAGCAGATGGTCGACGGCCTCTTGCCCGAATCGACGAAACGATTTATGTTACATTACAACTTCCCGCCGTACAGTGTAGGTGAGGTCGGGAGATACAGCGGGACGGGTCGGCGTGAAATCGGCCATGGGAACCTGGCCGAACGATCGTTGAAGGTGATGATGCCCGACGAGAAAGCTTTTCCGTACACGGTACGCATCGTGTCCGATATTCTGGAATCGAACGGATCATCGTCGATGGCAACGGTATGTGCCGGGACTCTGGCTCTTATGGATGCAGGCATCCCGATCAAACATCCGGTTGCAGGAATCGCGATGGGATTGGTAAAAGAAGGTGATGGAGTGGCAATTCTGAGCGATATTCTTGGGAGCGAGGATCATCTGGGCGATATGGATTTTAAAGTTGCCGGTACACGCGAAGGTATCACCGCATTTCAGATGGATATCAAGATCAAAGGAATTACCTTCGATATCTTGAAGACGGCGCTTGAACAGGCGAAAGCGGGACGCTTCTATATACTCGATAAAATGGAAGAGACAATCGCGGCACCGAGACCCGATCTTTCACCGTTTGCTCCACGGCTGCATACCATGATGGTCCCGACAGATATGATCGGTGCTATTATCGGTTCCGGGCGGGAAAAATATCCGGGCAATTGTTGCCGAAAGCGGTGCCGAAATCAATATCGAAGACGACGGTACGGTTGTCATCGCTGCCATCAATCAGGAACAAAGCGATAAGGCCAGAGAACTCATCGACCGCATTATCGAACTCCCCGAAGTCGGCAAAGTATACAAAGGTACCGTCAAGCGCATCATGGACTTTGGTGCATTCGTTGAAATTCTGCCGGGGAAAGAAGGACTACTGCATATTTCACAGATCGACGTCCAGCGAACGAACAAAGTCTCTGACGTGTTCAAGGTCGGAGATCCGGTTGAAGTGAAACTGATAAAGATCGATGATGAGGGAAGATTAAACCTCAGCCGAAAAATCCTGATGGCTGGCGGAGAGAATGCAGCCGAAGAGGATCATAATCGACCTCGTACACCCCGGAGAGACGGCGGTTCACATGACCGGAGAGGCCCGCGTCGCGATCACAGACATTAAAGTACTGTCAGGCTGAGCGTCCGCCCTGCCGCAGTATCGCTTTGTGATATTGAAATACATCAAGCCCCATAAAATAATCCTTGTGGGGCTTTTTATATCACCGATCATCGAATCTGTAATATATTTTTGATGTATTATTATGAAAAACAAATTAAAAAAGTTATTAAGAACGATAGGCCTCCTAGATCTAATTCGAATAATCTATCATTCGCTGCAATCTTTTTCACCCCGGGTCTTTTTAGACGAATATTCATACCGCCGAAAAGGATTACCCGATGGTTATCCGGCTCCTCCATTACGGTTGATATTCCTGATAATCGGACTGCCATGGGTATCGGTGTATTATTATTTGGGGAAAGAGATATTTGATGATATGAAAGCTTTGTTGGGAAAAAATAAGGTTGATATTCGTTCATTCAATTCGATACTTGATTTCGGATGCGGCTGTGGAAGAATTATCAGACATTTTCTTCCGCATTCAAATACGGTTCATCTCCACGGTTCCGACTATAATCCGGAATTGATACGGTGGTGTTCCGCCAACCTACCGTTTGCGAAATTCCATGCCAATACATTGGCGCCACCGCTTCCGTATGAGAGTTCGATGTTCGATTTTCTTTATGCGCGGTCTGTATTTACACATTTAAGCGTCGAGCTGCAAAAAAAATGGACTACTGAATTCCATAGAGTTCTCAGAAAGGGAGGATATATTTATCTTACGACTCATGGAGAAACTACATTCCAAAAATTTACTCCCGCTGAAAAGGCTGTATTGGAACGCTATGGGATACTGACGCTGAATCAGAATATTGAGGGGGATAATAAGTGCGCTACGTATCAAACGAAGAAATTTTTAGAAGATAACCTTCTGTTTGGATTTGAACTTGTCGATTATGTGCCGGGAGGAAAAAATGCCAATCAGAAACAGGATGTTTATTTATTAAGGAAAATATGATTCGACCTTAACTTTAACCCCTGCCCTGAGCGATCCGCCGAAGCTCCGCACCAGCGGAGCGTAGGCGGAAAGGCGAAGGGTTAACCTTTCCCTTAACCTATCTCTTCACTCTTGACTTTCGCTTCAGCAATTACTACTTTTTGCATTGATGAAACGACTCATAACACTGCTCCCTCTCTTTTTCGCATTTCTTTTTTCCCTTGGCGGCTGCGATCACGGCCTTGGGCCGTCGCGTCCGGTTCAGCCGGGTTTTAGCGGTGTTATCCGGTTTCACGGGACATGGCCGCAAGATACACTGGAATTGCGTCTTATTGCATCTCAGGCATGGCGTAAATTTACGTCATTTACCGAGATCATCGCACTCGTAGTCAATACAGATTCGGTGAAAATTTATCCGCCGCCGGCTGAATCCGGACTTCCAATGGGACATGATTCCGTGCCTTATGAGTTTCCTGTTCCAGCATCTACCTATCGATATATTGCTGTGGTTCAGCGTTTCGGAACAAATCCTTTCGCTGATTGGAGAATTATCGGCGTATACGATGGCGGGAGTGGAACCAACGAAACGAAAGATTTAGTCGTTCCCACCGATCAGGTCGTTCCCGGTATCGATATCCTTGTCGATTTTAGTAATCCTCCTCCACAACCATTTCAGGAGGACTTTCATCAATGAGATGGTACTCTTTCATTTTTGCACTGATAGTATTCCATCAAATATCATTAGCACAGAACGGTACGCTTCGGGGTGTTGTTAGATCCGATGAGGACGGATCGCCGCTTCTCGGTGTTTCAGTCTCCGTTCATGGTACTCTGCTGGGGAGTACTACAAATACACAGGGCGAATTTGCACTCCAAAGAGTGCCTCCGGGGCTTTTTACTCTTGAAGTCTCCATGGTTGGTTTCGCCACGAAAAAAGTCGTGAACGTCCGTGTTGCGAAAGACTCAATTAGCACGATCACGATTCTGCTGACACCCCAGCCTGTTCAAACTCAACCCGTCGTTATAACTGCAGCAAAGCATGAACAGAATATTCAGGATGTACCGACGACTGTTGCCGTAATGGGAGCCGAGATGATTCGCACACGGAATATTATCACCATGGACGAAGCGCTGCGATATATCCCCGGCGTCAACATGACGCAATGGCAAATCAACATCCGCGGATCGAGCGGATATGCCCGCGGAATCGGAAGCCGCGTGCTGGTGCTGCTCGACGGGATCCCTTATCTCACCGGCGATACGGGCGAGATTATTTTTGAATCCATTCCGGTAATGAGCATCGATCGGGTCGAAGTTGTGAAAGGAGCCGGATCGGCACTGTACGGATCGAATGCGCTCGGGGGGGTTATCAATATTATTACGAAAGAAGTTGAATCACAACCTGTGACTGTGATAAAGACTTTTTTGAGTGTGTATGACCGTCCGCTCTACGATGAATGGAAGTGGTCCTCTGTAACGCGGGGTCAGGCCGGTCTATATCTTACTCATACACAGCGTTTCGATAAGCTTACATTGGCGCTCTCGGCAAATCGTACGGTCGATGATGGATACCGTGAAAATGATTATGCCCGACGTTTGAATTTCTATGCGAAAGCCGGGTATGAATTCAGTCCGTTCACCCGCTGGACTTTGAGTACTAACTTCTATTCCCATCGGACAGGAAGCTTTCTCTTCTGGCGCGATATTTATCACGCGCTTCAGCCGCAGGAAGATCAGCTTGGTGAATGGGTAAAAACGACACGGGTGAATGTCAGCTCGGATTTTAAAACATTTCTCACAGAGGATCTTTCATTCACTTTCAAATCGATGTGGTACCGGACTGACTGGGAGGATAATGTCGGCAACATCAATGGAGTGGGGAATAAGTCGCTGGCAAACCTTTTTGTTAACGAAGTGCAGATTGAAACTCAGATTCATCCGCAGCATTATCTCACGGCGGGTATAGAAGGACGAATCGATAAGGTCGATGCGAACATTTTTGGCAAACGATCGGGAGGCGGTGGGGCATTCTACATCCAGGATGAATATGCAATCATGACTTCGCTGCATGTTACCGCGGGTGCTCGATATGATTATCAAAAAATCGATTCTCTTTCGGCTTTTTCGCGCTTCAATCCGAAACTCGGTCTGACCGCGACGCTGTCCGAGGGGATCATTGTCAGGGCATCGGCCGGGAGCGGATTTCGTGTACCGACGGTCGGCGAAACATTCACGGTCACGAGTGCCGGCGGACTCACCATCATCCCGAATCCTTCGCTTCAGCCTGAACGAAGCTTGTCAATAGAAATCGGGTTGAACGCTCGGATAGTATCCGATGTCGCTGTCGATTGCGCACTTTTTCAAAATGAGTTCTGGGATATGATCGAGCCCCGTTTTGTTGTCATCGGAGGAAAATCATTCGGACAGTTTAATAATGTTACACGCGCACGTATCCTCGGCGGAGAAGTTCACCTTCAATCCTCATTATTCCATAATCTCCTCAAGGCCGAGCTTGCCTACACCTATGTCTATCCGCGCGACCTTACGCTTAATGACCTTTTAAAATACAGACCCCGCCATGTACTCATGGCCGGATTCGACGCAACCATCGGATCGTTCAGCGCCGGAATCGATTTCCGGTTTATCAGCAAAATCGACAGGATCGATAGGGAGTTTGTCACACTCAACATAGTCAAAGACGGAGACCTGCGGGTCCCTATCTATGTCACTGATGCCCGTCTCATGTTCGACGGATCGCATTATGGCATCCCTGCACGTATTACGTTTAATGCATATAATATCTTTCAATATTATTATGTGGAATTGATTGGTAATATCGCGCCAGTACGACGATTTACACTGACGGTTGAAGCACTTTTGTGACTTAAATCCTGGATAAAGCAATTATTAAAGAGTAATTCTGAAACAGGTTGCCCAATTTTACGTATATGAATAGTGATAAGAATAAAACATCATCCAGTGAGGAACACACAATGCAATATCGCCGAATAATTATATCCGCTATTCTTATTATTACGCTCTCTATCTTTACTCAGGGCTGTTTTCATCACCATCATAATTATGAAGACAGCGAATCCATTGTCGGCTCGGGAAGGACTGTATCCGAGGAACGAGTCGTTCAGCCTTGTCAGAGCGTACAGATCGTCGGATCGGCAAAAGTATATCTGACACAAGACACCCATCAGAGCATACGGGTTGAGGCCGACGATAATATTATCGACAGAGTAGTCACACGGTGTGAAAACGGATACCTGATCGTAGGATTGGATGAAGGATCATACACCAACACTACGGTTAGAGTTTATGTCACCCTGACGACAATCGAAAACCTTGAAATTATCGGAGCGGGAGATATTACTACTACTAACCCGATTCATTGCGATGCGGTGAAATGCCGGATCGAGGGTGCCGGAAATATTTCACTTGACGGAGATGCCAGCACTCAAACGATTTTCATCGATGGGGCGGGAAATATCAGCAATTTCGGTTTGGTTTCCTCCGTGTGTACAGCCACCATTAACGGGACAGGAAATTGTGAAGTTCATGTCACACAACAATTAAATGCTGAAATTAATGGTGTTGGAAGTATTGTGTATGAAGGCAATCCGCCGGTTGTAAATAAAACAGTCAATGGAATAGGAAAAATTTATCCGCATTGACAAATGTGAAATATCTGCTTTTATATTCTCATATCTGACAGCGACACTCTCCGCTTGCCTCTCAGGGCCGTGCTTGGTATATTAAAGAAAAGTTCAATCATAAGAATATTCTTGTTCCATGCTTATAGATACACATGCTCACCTTTATTCTCCCGAATTCCAGGGTGATATCGATGAAGTTATCGCTCGTGCACGCGAAGCCGGTATTGAATATATTGTTGTGCCGGCAGTTGACTATGCAACCAGCCGAACCGTTATCGATCTGGCAGAACGATACGACATGATCTATGCCTGTGTCGGTTTCCATCCCCATGATGCAGGCAAGGCCACAACGGAATCACTCAAAGAAATCGAACAAATAAGCAAGCACCCGAAGGTGGTCGCTATCGGCGAGATCGGACTCGATTACTATTACGACTTTTCTCCCCGTGAGACTCAGGTTGATGTGTTCCGCGAGCAGCTTCGTATTGCTGTCCGGAGAAATCTCCCGGTGGTGATTCACACTCGCGATTCACTTAATAATGCCATCCGTATCGTCGAGGAAACGATCGCTCAGGAACCGAAATGGCGGAGTGGAACGACGGGATCGGACGGTAAGGTCCCGATTCATAAGGGAGTGTTCCATTGTTATGCAGGGGATGCAGAAACAGCCTGGAAGCTCATTGAGATGGGTTTTCTGATTTCGTTTCCGGGAATTGTAACGTTTAGAAATTCCAGTACCGTCGATGTGCTGAAAAAGATCAGTTATGATTATATAATGGTTGAAACCGACGCCCCGTATCTTACTCCCGTCCCTTTCCGCGGCCGGCGGAACGAACCGGCAAACGTGAAAATTGTTGCAGAAAAAATCGCTGAAATATTGCACGCAACGATAAAAGATGTAGAGCGGACAACGTCGTATAACGCAAAAAAGTTATTCGGCATCGGGAGCCTCGATCCGCCACGGATCGTGTACGAGCTCAAGAATGCTCTATACATTAACCTGACGATCCGCTGCAATGCTGATTGTGTTTTCTGCGATCGCAAAGGCGAGGCAGTCATAAAAGGACATAATCTTCGCATCACTGAGGAACCGACCGCACAGGAAGTCATCGACCAAATCGGCGATCCGACAAAATACGATGAGATTGTCTTTTGCGGGTATGGTGAGCCGACGATTCGCCTCGATGAGCTGAAAGATATTGCACGATGGGTCAAAGAGCACGGTGGAAAAGTCCGCCTCAACACCGATGGACACGGCAGCGTTATCAATAAACGGAATATAGTTCCGGAACTTGTGGGATTGATCGATAGTGTATCGATAAGCCTGAATTCCACGGATCCCGAACAGTACGGCCGCCTGATGCGTATCGACGGTCCCCGTTTCTATACCGCAATACTCGAGTTCGCCAGGGAATGCCAGAAATACCTCCCCGAGGTTGTTATGAGCATCGTAGGTATGGATGAAGTGGATCAGGAGAAAGCAAAAGAGTTCATCGAGAAAACGCTTGGAATGAAATACCGGATGCGGCCCTATTTTTGATTATAGTACATGGATCAGATTCAGGTTGGCGATGAGATTAAAGAGATGAGAATTATCAATCAATATTGACCTCCTCCTTGCATTTTTAAAAGCTTCTTCCTACACTACCTTCGCCTTTTCCGAATACTTCCGACTTTTTTTAATGCCGGATAAGCTGATATGGAAGCAAGGCAACCGGAATGGACGTAATCTTTCAAAATTGTAGGAGGCGTCGATAGGCTTGCTTTCACAGCAAAAAACAGATATATTTTTTAGAACTAGGGACATCAAACCGAGGCATGTAATTATGTAAGCGTATTGCACTCATCTTACACGATTGAGAAAGTGATGCAGGATTTGAAACAGACAATGCTGATGGGAAGCTCAGGGATGCGAAGGGACTATAAAGTAAATGTACACTCTCGTACTTTAATTATATTCAGTTATCTACAACAGAAAACGCACTCTTAATAAACCGTCTTGATGAAGCTACAAGATGAACATATATTTCTTTAAGATTCCTACATGAGCAAGAGAAACAAATCTATAATATCTATATTCTCAGGAGCATTAGGGCTTGATATTGGTCTTGAGAAGGCTGGTTTTAATGTTCGTGTTGCGGTTGAGTGTAACAAACATGCAGCGGAGACAATCCGCATTAACCGACCAGACATCAAACTTTTTGAAAATAAAATAGAGGATGTATCTACAAAAGAACTTTTGATGGCAGCGGGTCTTGGAATTGGTGATATTGCTATTGTAGCTGCAGGACCATCTTGTCAGGCATTCAGTACAGCAGGACAAAGAGGATCAGTTGGCGATCCACGTGGGAAAATGTTCAAAGAATTTTTAAGAGTTATTAATGAAGCAAAACCACGGTTCTTTGTAATGGAGAATGTAAAAGGACTTCTTTCCGCTGCCATTAAGCATCGCCAACTTAAGAGACGATGACCAGGGTTTCCGCCACTGACGATCGAGGAGGAATTAGGATCAGCTTTTGCATTAATTCTTAGAGAACTAAAGAAGACTGGTTACTATATAGTTTTTGACTTACTTGATGCAGCTGACTATGGCGTACCTCAGTCAAGACAACGCGTTGTATTTATTGGTTCACGAGATGGAGAAGATTTGCGGTTCATAAAACCTTCTCATTCTAAAAGTAGAAAAAAGGGGCGCCTTCCTTGGTTCGGGTTGCACGAAGCCCTTAAGGGGTTGAGGGAAAAGAGTCAAAAATATACTCCATTGCCACCGACATATAAGAAGTACTTAAAGCACATACCCGAAGGTGGCAACTGGAGAGACTTAAAACCTGGTGTACAAGAGGAGGCACTCGGCAAAGCATACGACTCGTGGGGGGGAGGAGTGGTTTCTTCAGAAGACTTTCATGGAAGAGACCAGCACCATCACTAACGACACATCCCACCTACAAAGCAACCTTGTTGTGCCACCCCACAAAACTTCGACCACTGAGTGTAAGGGAATATGCTCGCATCCAACAATTCCCAGATAACTGGCGATTTGCGGGTGGCATTTCTGAACAATACAAACAAATTGGCAATGCTGTACCGGTGGGGTTAGGAGAGGTAATTGGAAAAACAATAAAAAAAGCCATGCAGAGCGCGAAAACTCATAAACTACGAGGGGTTATCGTTTGTCATAACCTGACTCTATTGGATCGTCTCTCAGATCGACCTCATACAATGTTAAACCCGGCAAGGATGCGGCGCAATAAAAATCCGAAGGAAGCGCGTAATTGGTTGGGTAACAACGGCCATCGCCGCGATATCATTTCTAAACATATCCTCATTCTAGACAAGAGCCGGGAAATAAAATAGTTATCGATATCATAAAGCTAGAGTTTCTTCAAAGCACCGATCAGTTCCTCAAGGAACACTTCTCTCGGTGTCGCTTCTGGCAACGGGTCACTGAATAACTCGGCTGATTGAATTTCTTTTCTCAATAATCTCTCGTACTCATCTTCTTCGATCGAGCCTTTACATAGCAAAACATAGTAATACACATCACGCGTTTGGCCTCTTCTATGTATCCTGTCGAGACTTTGGAGGTAATGTGCTGTCTGTGGTGAGAAAGATTCATAGATCATGGTGCAGGATCGTGTCAAAGTGATACCAGTTCCACCAGCAGCAGGGTTACCGACAAAGAGCATTGTTTCACTATCTTCTTGAAAGCTGCGTATTGCTTGAGACCGTTTTGTAGTGTCTTGTACACTACCATCGAGTTTTACCGGTTTATATAGGTCGTATCTCCGGATCAATTGATCAATTGTGTATCGAAAGTAGGACCACAGAACGACCTTTTCGCCGTTTTCGTCTATAAGGTGACGCAGTAGACCATCCAATGCCACCATCTTTGCTGGTAAGCCTTGGTACTGATCGACGATTTGCCCCGGATGGCTGCAGATTTGAAGTAGCTTCATCTTCCGTGACAAGAATGATGCATATTGTTTATTGAAGATTATCTCATCCGAAGCCTTCACGTCTTTAACGAGCAATCGGAGTGCATTTCCGTAGAGACTCTGCTGTTCTGACTCCATCGGTACGACAACTAGCTCGAACTGCTTCGCGGGCAATTCAGGAAGAACATCGCGTTTCAGTCGACGCAAGTATACGCCTCTCGACTCCACTGTGGTCTTGATGACCTCTTGAAGTCTCTTTCCATTTTTTGGAAGTTCAACACCGGCAAAAGTAGCACCAGCATCTGCTACTTCAAACTGATGCACCACATCGAGCGCGTTGTTAGGTGCAGGCGTTCCACATAGAACCCAACACCGCTCGCATAGGTTTCGTAGTCGTCTAATGGCTATACCCCGCCTCGTATTTCGGTTTTTTATGTAGAAACTCTCATCAACAACGAGAACAACTTTACCTATCTTCCTGTTGAGAATGGAACGCAAGGAGTCTTCTAGGGAGTAGGCGGTCTCGTAATTTGTAATATACACGTCAGCGCTCTCAAGAAGTGACTGGTACTTCTTTCTCCGTTCACCCGAGAGGATCTGGATTCTATACTTTCCACCCATGAATCGTTCGAAATCCTTCTTCCACTCCTCCAACATGTTTTTGGGTGCAAATATCAAGACCGCATCCGCTAAACTCTCCTGCTTGAGGCGATCAAAAGAATGAATAGCCATGACTGTTTTTCCAAGGCCTTGCTCGTCGAACAAGCATATGCCAGTAATGGTCTTATCCGTCATGGCGGCAACAGCAATGATCTGATGCTCATCAAGGTTCGTGAAATTAGAATAATCTGATAGCAACTTCTTAGCAGTGCCATGTCTCTGTAGTTCCCAAAGACGTCGACGGGAGCGACTTAGGTTTGAGTAATTCTGAGAGAAGGTTGTTATCCACATGGCTGCATTTTCCGACCAGGTGAACTCAGAGCTGTCGATACTGGCCCGCAGGGCAACCGCATCCGTGACACTGAATCTCAAGAGAGTTCCATCAATGGAAATCTTGGCGGAGGGATTTACCCTCCTGATTAGTTCAATTGATTTACGGCGATTGTATGGCGACAGCGTTTTGCAAACAAACGCGATGTCGCTTTGATCTATGTCTATTAAGCCGAGTGCTTCTTTCAATTATCTTTTTCACCTCCCTTTGCGGCGTTGGCCATATCAGCGACCTTCGTCGAAATATTCTTTAGTTCAGTTATTGCAACAGGATCTAGGTTCTCCATTTCTTCAGCTGTCAAGCTCAACAAAAAGCGCAAGAAGCTCGTTATGCGGTCGTTGTTGTTGAGTGCTTTCTTTGCGACGCCCACGACTGTAACCCATTCGATTGCCTCATCAACTGCTCGCTTGCCCGAGCCTAAAATGAACTTATCACGTGCACGTCGGTCAGCTGCGATTTCTGGAACTTTCCTTATTTGAGCGAAGCTAGAGAAGTCGCCATCGTAAAGCCTTTCGAACACCTTGGTTCTCAGCTCCGGATCATTGTCGAGTGTGTTCAATACTCGCGTCTTATGTAACTCGTCGAAGTATTCGAAATACTTTTGTGCTCTCCACCTAACCTCATACTCGTCCTTGGCCTGCTGGCCGGATTCCTCGTCGTTAGTGGAATGATGGTCATGGAACTCCTGGATTAGATCCATCATTTTGATGAATCTCTCTGCTCGACTGCGTAAAATGCCAAAACGAACGACCAAATCTGAAAGAGCCTCTGAACGTGATTTGCCCCGTTCCCTCATTTCACCGTACGCTTCGAAGACTTTCTTAGCTTTGATGAAATTGGGCCATTCTCGGCGGCAATCATCGACAAAATTCTCCTCGACAAGCACTGAGTCATATTCCGAAGGTTCGCAGGTGGGACTCAAGACATAAGCCGGGAGCTGGCTTACCATTTCGGAGATATCAGGGGCGTGTTCTTGTTCAGACTTCTCCAGCATCATCAATGCAGCGAAGTAGCGTCGATTTCCATCGAGGAGTACGCCATCACTTGTCACCACGATAGGTTGTCTGACCCCATTATTCACAATGCTCTCTCCCAGGCTCTTCAGATCAAACTCATCGTAGGGATCGTTCTTCATCCATTGAAGTATATCTTCGTTACCTGGAGGTAATCCATGATTATCACGCTTCCATTTTTCAACGAATAGCTCGATCCGAACATTGTCAACCCATCCCTTCACATCCCTAGTTCGTACATATCCGTTCCAAACCTCGATCCGTTTACGGTGGAAGTACCTCGCCTCGAATCGGGGCTTCTGCCAATTCTTTTGCCCTTCCCAGCTAAGAATCGGTGGTGGGGTAGATTCAAAAGGGCTTGTCTGATTTGGTTTTGCTGTTTCTTCCATTTTTGATCTCCTTTTTTTTTATTCACATAACAATGGAGTCGCATACCGGACATTTTCTGTCGTACTCAAGGATTCAGTTCCCGTTTAAGTCTATCCATTGCCCTTGTAAGATCCTTTCGAAAAGCGCCTTCATCTACACCCATTCTTTCGGCCTGCTGCTTTTGTGTTGCTGCTGGATCTTCTATATGGAGTTTAACCGCTTTCCGCTGCTTGGGGGGCAGTTTTTCAATCATGATGCGAACTTTCTCCATGAGTATCTCCTGGTATGAAGCCTCGTCCCCTTCCAATTCAACCTCTTGTATGTCCTCCGTTATTGTAAGTTCAGCGATAGATAAACTGGATACACTCCTTCGGGATAGAGGGGTAATCCTATCCTTGTTGCGGTACTCTTTCTTTGCGATATTGCGGGCAATGGCAACAAGATATTTAAGTGCATTGTCAGGGAGCGTGTGTTTGCGTTTACAATGCTTTATAAAATGGAAGACTGCCTCATCGGCTAGATCCTTTTCCAAACCCAAGCGTCGGCGATAGCCTGCAAACCCCGCAGTCCTGACCCTATTGAGAAGGGCTGGGTATGCTTCTCTTATAGCTATTTCGAGTTCACGGTTGAAGTCGTCTTCACTCTCGAGAAATTCGTTTTCATCATCTATTTTCTGATTGGCCATTTTAGTCCTCTGACCCATCGGAGGTCACAACCGGACATTGCTCACCACAGGGTGTAGGCGCCGTATGTCGAAATCAAGCAATGCCCCTAGATCACTTTTTGTAGTAATCGCAAAGTCGTTTCAGCCTGCACAAGGGACAACGTGGGTTGGCCGTAAGGCAAATCGATCGACCGTGAGAGACAGAATTAACATGGAATGCATAACGAAACGAAGGTTCAACTATTGCTTCTAGTCGCCGATGAGCCTTCTCTGAAATGACCAAATCATCCAAGAGCCCGAGCCTACGTGCTACTCTCAGTACATGAGTATCAATTGGGAGAACTTTGCGTTTCAATGAGTACATTAATACGCACTTTGCACTCTTCATTTGTACTCCGGGGAGGGAAACCAGATAGGCTTCGGCATCACTGGTTTTCATTTGCCTAAGCGGCTCTAGCGTTACCCTACCAAAGTCATTCCGCAGTCTGTTCAATACCGCCCTTATTCGAGGTGCCTTCTGGTTGCTAAGCCCCGCATCCTTGATGAGTCTCTTCAGCCGCTTCAGCTGCATCCGACGAACCATTTCCCAAGTTGGAGCGATTTTCTTTAGCCGGTCAAATACTCGTTCGAAACTCCGATATGTTGTCATTTGGGACAGTATAATGAACACGATCTCATCGAGTGGGTCTTGTTTATTGTTATGCTGTGGTGAATGGTAAATTGAACGAAGAATTTTAGTGGCTTGAATAGCCTTTTTCCGAAGACTAACAATTTGAGGGATAGCTACTGGTTTTTTGATAATTCTCGCAGGGTGTATAATAGTCCTAGTTTTTTTCATGTTATCATTCATTTATATGGTGTTTATCCCCGAATCCATAGAATCCTTGTATTATTTAAATACGACTTTCTTATTCTACTTGTAAGTTAAGTGATTTGAAAGGTAAGTTCAATTTGTACTTTTTATATTGTAATCGTAATAATGTCCCAGAAGAAAATTCGATATTAATGCTTATATTAAGAAACAATATCACGTCGCATGTTCGGCTGACTTTGTTCAATTTGATCGGTGAAGAAGTTGCAGTTTTGATTGATGGAGAGCGATCTGTCGGGAAATATTCTTATAAGTTTAACTCACAAGATCTGGCGTCGGGATTTTATTTTTACAGACTTCGAGCGGGAGATATGGTTCGGACTAAGAAATTAATATTTATTAGATAAATGGAACAACGACGGCAGGGTCGGTTCCGTTACGGCGGAATTGACTTTGCATCTATTAAACGCGGGCAATCATAAATCTCTGAGGATTTTTACTCTCTCCTTGCATTTTTAAAAGCTTCTTCCTACACTACCATCACCTTTCCCCGAATGCTTTCGACTTTTTTTTGATGCCGGATAAGCTGATTATGGTGAAACACATTGAAACAATATGACTATTCCAATAGACTCAGCAAGGAGTGTGTGATGAAAAATACAATTCCAAAATACTTTACCCTCGGACTGATATCCATCCTGCTTCTGGGTACACGCTTTGCTCACGGTCAAGAGAACAGCAAGATAGCGGGCTCGCCTCGTTCGCTTCGGCGAGCCGAAGGCGAGACGAGCGAAGCGGGCTGGCCGCACTTGAAGTACGCGATCTACTTCACATCGCGGGATATCGATTCGCTTCTCGCCGATCCTGTTAAATTCCAGAAGACGATGGAATACTTCGCACCGATAAAAGCTAATCATGTATATCTCGAAGGGACCACCCGCGGAGAAATAGATATTCCAATGATGAAAAAAATCGCCGACAGGTTTCGGGCCATGGGTATCAGAGTCTCAGGAGGAATGGTGCCGTTCGGAGCACAAGTGTCCGTTGACCTACAACGACCCCAGGGACATGGCAGCCCTCGAGAAACGAATGAGCGCGCTGGCTGGGATCTTCGACGATATCATTATCGACGACTGGCTCTTCACATTGGCTACTGATCCGAAAAGTTACGAAGAACGGGGCAATCAAACCTGGGCCGAATACCGCACAAAACTATTGCTCGAACAATCTAAAAAATATATTATCGCTCCAGCCAAACAAGTAAATCCTGAGGTCAGGATCATCATCAAGTACCCGAACTGGTACGAAGGATTCGGAGACAACGGTTACGACGTTTACAACGAAACTCATCTATTTGATAATATGGCCGTCGGCATCGAAACACGGAATCGAATGAATCACGACCAGCATATACCGATCTACAGCGGTTATATTTTCCAGAAATGGTATTCAAGCGTCGATTCCTCCAAGTGGGTCGGCTCGTGGTTGGACAATTACGATATGAAGGGAGACTATAACGATTACAATGCTCAGGTCTGGCAGGCGGTTCTTGCACAGACACCGGAGATAATCCTCTGGTGCGCAGGTCAGCTTCATCCTGCAACCGGTCCGTCAAGCGACGTTTACCCTTATTTCCGCGATAAGCTGCAGGAGTTCGACCGAGTTGCTGGAATGCTGAACGGTCCTTCGCGCGGAGTCCCGATCTATTTGCCTTACGGCTCTACAGGCGAATACAATATTTTCGGTTATTTGGGCATGGCGGGGATTCCGCTCACTCCAGTAGCAAAGTTTCCGGCGCAAAGTCAGAATGCAATCTTCACTCTCCACTCACTCAAGGATCCCGGACTCGCCGATGAGATGCTTGTACGACTGCGTGAAGGAAGAGACCTGTTTATGACGTGGGGGCTCTGGAAAAAACTTCAGAATACAGAATTCAAGAATACTCTGAATCTGGTTGATTACGGTGGGAGCGTGACGTTGGATGAATTCAGGCTGAGAGAAGGATGGTTCCGGGAGGATCTCATCAAGGCGGACAGGACTTTCACTTTCCCCCGCATCGAAACGACCACCTGGCCTTACGCGCGCGATGTAGCCGTGGAGAAGGATGACTACGACTTCGGAGTCCTTTTTAACGTGCAGTATCTCAACGGAAGAATATACGTCTTAAATATGCCGGAGAACAGCTACGATCTGCTGCGTCTCCCCGCGCAGGCTCTGAATTTAATTCGACGTGCCTTCGTAAGAGAACTTGGAACGGAGTTGGATGGCCCCGGAGGTGTCGGCATGTACTTGTTCGGCGACAAGCAATATGTCCTTTATAACATGAGCGATGAAACAGCGGCGATGACGCTTAGGTTCATCCAGAAGGTTCCGACTTCCGGTTGGCGTGAAGCAGTGAACAACAAGGAGCTATCAGTGAAGCAGGATACAAGTTACGTGCGATTCGGCGGACCTGTTATTAGTGATGTTTCATTGAACTTAAAACCGTTTGAAATCACCGTCGTGCAGGCACCATAAGCAGAGCTTCTGCTTCACGAGCTGACAGATTGATGGGGAGAGAAGTATCAATCATCCAGTTTCGACAGGAAGTATTATGAAAAAAATGACTCTACTCCATACCTTTTTTATTCTTCTTGCGATATTAGTCTTCACTACGACAAAGGCTCAGGTGCACACACGCGGCGTGGGTATATACCCGGGGGACGCAAAAGAAGATTTCTCTCCGTCGATAAAAATAGATAATACAACGTACAGAAACCTTGCTTTACACAGGCCGGCTTACAATTCGAGCAGTTACGATTATAATCTGGCTGCGCAGCTTGTTACCGATGGAATAAAAGAATCACAACTTCCCCCCTTTGTAGTTACGACCTACAGCGATGGAGTAGCTAAAAAGAACGAGAGAGAATGGGTTTTGGATCGTCACATGATGACAGGGAAAAATCTGGTAGGTCCGAATGTCTGGACTCAGGTAGAAATTAGCGGGAATAGTATTATCCCGCAGGTGGATAGCATCGCTGTAACATGCAGCCTTCTGGTTGACAGTCTGGAACCTAAACATTGGGAGATGGCTGTAAGCGTTTCTGATGAAGGGAGAAATTGGGAGACATTGGGTACTGTAAGCGGTGGCGGTCTCCCTGGAGACACTATTACCGGTTTTTTCCGAAAATTTCTTCCGCCCAACTTTCGAATATTCAATTATCCTTTTAATTTGAAGAAACCGTCTCACCACCGGTTCTATCGGGTTGATTTACATTCCCCTAATGCCAAGAGTTGGGGTATCGGCGAGTTTGCCATGTTCACCAACGGAACACGTTCCATTATCGGATGACGCATACCAGTTTTCCAGCGCATGGATGAGCGAAGGCAAAGGGGAGGAGTGGGTCTATGTAGATCTGGGCGCTGAATGTTCATTTGATCGAATTGTTCTCTATTGGTTACACCGCGCTGTGGCCGGTTCGATTCAGGTGTCGGACGACGCAACGCACTGGAAGGATGTCATGTTGCTGTCTAAGAATTGGGGATACACCGATGATATTAAATTAAGCAAACCTGTTAAAGGAAAGTATGTGCGCATACTTTTAAAAAAGCCCGCTATAGACAGCAATTACATTTTAAGTGAATTGGAAGTGTACGGCAGGGGTGGTCCCGTAGCGATCCCGCATGCCCAGCCTTCTGTGAAAGAAGATGGGAAATTGTATTTGTCCGGAGGTGCATGGAAGCTTCAGCGCAGCTCGCAGGTTCACGCCGACGGTGAAGCTTTGTCCAGACCAGGATTCAATGACAGCAGCTGGATTGTTGCAACCGTACCGGCAACAGTGCTTGTCAGTTACCTCAACGCGGGGGCTCTGCCCGATCCGAACTATGGAGATAATCAATTGATGATTTCGGATTCTTACTTCTATTCGGATTTCTGGTACAGGGACGAGTTCATTGCTCCAGCTTCCTATAAAGGGAAACGGATATCTCTTGACTTCGATGGAATAAACTGGAAAGCGGAAGTTTTTCTGAACGGACAAAAGCTCGGGCGGATAGAAGGAGCTTTTACGCGCGGCAAATTCGATGTTTCAGGCATCATTATCACTGGAAAGAAAAATGTGATTGCTGTACATATCGAAAAAAATGCCGCACCCGGATTTGTCACCGAACAAACAAAATTCAGTCCCGATGCAAACGGCGGCGAGCTTGGTGCAGATAATCCGACCTTTCATGCATCTATCGGCTGGGATTGGATACCGACTATACGCGGACGCAATACCGGCATCTGGAACGACGTTTACCTGTCGGTGAGTGGCTCCGTCACAATTGAAAATCCTTTTATTTCAACCAAACTACCCCTTCCGGATACATCGTCGGCTGATGTAACTATAGAAGCACTTCTTTGTAATCATAGCTCGGAACGCGTAACGGGAACGCTGCGAGGTAAATTCAGCGGGGTTGCTTTTGAACAATCTGTTACACTTAAAGCTTCTGAAAAAGCGAGGGTAAGATTTAATTCCTCTACACACCCGTCGCTTCACTTGCACAATCCCGCGTTGTGGTGGCCGAACGGATACGGTAAACCTAATTTGTATAATGTTGAACTTACATTCGTTCTTGCAGATGATCGAGTATCGGATTCAATTTCGTTTTCAACGGGCATCAGAGAAATGATTTACTCCGAAGATGGTGGGATTTTGAAAATCTGGATTAACGGCAGGAGGTTCATCGGCAAAGGCGGCAACTGGGGTTTTTCCGAATCGATGCTTCGTTATCGGGGAAGGGAGTATGATATCGCAGTACGATATCACAAAGAGATGAATTTCACCATGATTAGAAACTGGGTCGGACAGACGGGCGATGAAGAATTTTATAAGGCTTGTGACCGCCACGGTATTATGATATGGCAGGATTTCTGGCTGGCGAACCCGGTAGACGGTCCGAACCCAAGCGACAATGAAATGTTCGTACGGAATGTGGAAGACTTCGTGAAGCGAATTCGCAATCACCCCTCACTCGCATTATACTGTGGGCGTAACGAAGGCAATCCGCCTGAGGTAATAGATTCGGCAATCAGGAAATTATTGGAGGAATTACACCCGGATGTGCACTACATATCAAACTCGGCATTCGGAGTGGTGAGCGGTGGAGGGCCCTATAGGGCAATGCCGACAAAGTTTTATTTCGAAAAAAGGGCTACGGAAAAACTCCACAGTGAAATGGGGATGCCTGACATCGTCTCGTTTGAAAGTCTAAAACAAATGATGCCCGATTCTGCAATATGGCCCCGGGAGCGCATGTGGGGGATCCACGATTTTTGTCTGAATGGTGCTCAAGGTGGATCGTCATTTATTCAACAGCTTGAGGAAAGTTTTGGACCCATGAATGATTTGAAAGAGTGGCTTTCATTCTCACAGTGGATGAATTACCAGGGATATCGCGCAATGTTTGAAGCTCAAGGTAAGAACAGGATGGGAATGTTATTATGGATGAGCCACCCTGCATGGCCTTCTCTTGTCTGGCAAACCTATGATTATTACTTCGAGCCGACAGCAGCTTATTTCGGCTGCAAGAAAGCCTGCGAACCGCTGCATATTCAGTGGAATCCATTGAGCGACAGCATTGAAGTTGTTAATTACAGCGTTCCGAACGGTCGCGAGCTTACGGCAAGCATGGAAATTATCGGTCTGGACGGAACGGTAAAAATAAAAAGGAAAACAACGATGAGTTGTCCGGAAGACAGCATAATACGTTGTTTCAGGATTGAATCTGCCGATAGCCTGAGCCGCGTTTGTTTTATCAGACTCAAGCTTGAAAGAGGCGGCGAAGTGATCTCGGAAAATTTTTACTGGCGCGGATTGGAAGAAGGTGATCTCAAAGCGATTCGAAAACTTCCAAAGGTGAAATTGGACTCGGACACAAAAGTGGAACAGAAAGGGAACCGCTGGTATTTGACGACCAGTCTGAAAAACAATACCAATCAACCCGCGCTGATGGTTGTGTTGAGAGTGACGGGAGAAAAAAGCGGAGAGAGAATTTTACCGGTTATATACAGCGATAATTATATTTCGCTTATGCCCGGCGAGCAGCGTTTAGTTAAAATGGAATTGGAGAACGCCGATACGCGCGGCGAAAAGCCTGTTGTGGGATTTCATGGTTTTTCTATGGAAGAATGAGACAGTTGAATATAAATTGGATATGACAATTCTTGAAGACGTTGGTATATTTCCTAATATTGTGATTGATGCATCTGAAAGTATTAAAGATGAACATGATATTGTTCTGGAGAAGGCAATTGAAATTATGTAATGATTTCATATTTGTTGATAAAAACCGACGACTTGTAACCTTGAGTAAATCAGATCATTAAATGAAAAAATATTCCGGAAAATCATCATGAAATCTACAGGCGTTTGTCCAAAATGCTCCTCCAAGAAAATAACAGTCATACCCAGCGATATTGGTACATATAATGTAATTAAGGTTGATATGTTCGGTTTTGCGAACCTTACGCGGTATATTTGTACATCGTGCGGTTATATGGAGCAGTATGCTGCTGACGAAAAATCATTGTCGAAGCTTCGTCGTAAAAAGTAAAAACGGGGCGGGAAATTTATATATACTTTAGTCATCTTCTGCCGGCTTGGTCGTAATCCCTCTTATGTGTTGGGTCGTAGTCTGCGAATCTTCCGATCACCGAACGGTCGGGGTAGTTGGCAAAGCGATCTGCTATTTCCTGATATTTTGCCTCAAAGAAAATTCTGGCGAGGGGGAGGGCCGTGTTCTCAGCTTTTTGTGCTTTTCCGATCAGGTCGATCGCGTACAGCATATTATCGAGACCGCGATTCTGATTCGTCTCCAGCATATCTAGACCGTGAAAATGGTATATGAAAAGTGCCTTGCGGATAGGGGCATATTTAGAGTTTAGCAGGTCTTCGATGATCTGTTGCCGCGTATAGCCGGTGCCTCCTTTCGGCCACCCCTTCGAATTTTCTGATGCTCCGCGCGCGGCAATATCGGAAGCCCTTTGAAAATATTGGGTACCGCCCATTTCTGAGAATGTATCCGTATCGTATCCAATGATGAGGCAGGCGTAGAAATCGAGGAAGCTTAACAACGGGTCGAATTGAGTTTCATTGTGACGGAATCCCTGTCCGGGGATGTAACTGAACTCCCACTTATCATCGAGTATACGCAATGTCAATGTTCCTTTGTTCGATCGGTATATCGGTCGCTGGCTCCCGATGAAGACCCTGACACTATATCGGTTATCCGGAGATCCTGAGAGAAAAAAGATCGACATTGTACAATGAATCTTCTCGCCAAGATAATCTTCGGTTGTCCATCTAAAATCGTTTAGGTACTTCTTCACCTCTTCCGCAAAGTGGGTGACATACTCCTTGTTTGCCGTGGGGAGCTGCTGTGCATCGATGGAAACGTCGAATTCAAGTTCCTGCGCATTAGTTCTCTGAAAGAAAGTGAAGAAAATAGTCAGAAAAAACAGTATATAATATCTCATTGGGATTCCGAGTTTACGATGGGCAACATAATCGAAAATATAACGATAATTTGATAGTCGTTCAATAATGTAGTTCAAAATCTTCTTTCAGGTGAATGTTCTCTAGAGAGTGTCTCATATAGACGACGCGCAATCAAACTATAATGTTCCACCTCAACCTTAACCTTAACCTTTACCTCTACCTTTACCTCGTCCCGCTTCCTTGCTTCTTCACCATATTTTCCCTATTTTTATAGTAGATGAATCATCATTCCTGAGGTTACTCGACCGAGGTGCAGTTGCTGTCCAGTGGCATTCTTGCGATTCTGATCGGATATCTTATCGGCTCGATACCTGCAGCCTATATCATTGTGAAGCTTTCTTCACAGCGTGATATTCGCCTCGCAGGTTCGGGAAATGTCGGTGCCCTCAACAGTTTTCAGGTGACCCGGAAAAAATGGGTGGGTATTGCTGTTCTTCTGTTTGATGTATGCAAAGGAGCAGCTGCTGTAGTTGTCGTATCGCGATTCGAGAAGTCTGGATATCCGATTCAGGCTCTTGCCGGATTGTCGGCAATCGTCGGACATGATTTTAATATCTGGTTACGGTTTCGTGGCGGTCGTGGTCTGGCTACAGCGCTTGGAGTCATGTTATTACTCGGCTCGATTTTTCCCCTCGTGTGGTGTCTTCTCTGGTGTATAACATACAAGATCTGGCGGGATGTACATGGTGGGAATGTAGTAGCGACTATTATTACCCCGATATTGTTGTTCTTTCTCCCCCGGTCGTGGGTTGAAGTAAGCTTATGGACACCGATACAATGGAATGAAATGATTTGGTTGTGCACAGCGTTGTGTATGCTTATCCTTCTGCGTCATGCGGATTTCATCCGCGGTCTGATTCGTACAAAACGCGGTCAATCTTCTTCTGATCAATGAAAGGACAAAATGGAACGGAAATTTCAGAAATTTGAAACACCCGATCTTCAAGAAATGGCACGACAGATGCGTCGCGATATTATTAAAATGCTCTATCTTGCCAAGTCCGGCCATACAGGTGCACCACTTGGCCTTGCCGATATATTTGCGACATTATTCTTTAATGTCTTACAATATGATCCTACCAATCCCGGATGGGAGGGACGCGACTATTTCTATGTCTCGTGCGGGCATGTGGCTGCCGTTTGGTATTCGGCTTTAGCGCGTGCCAGCTATTTCCCTTTGAGTGAGCTTGCAACATACCGGAAGTTCAACGGCCGTCTTCAGGGTCATCCTGCGCCTATGTGGATTCATGGTGCGCCGGGTATTGAAATCGCTTCAGGTTCACTGGGACAGGGAATGTCGGTAGCGACGGGGACAGCCTTCGGAATGCGTCTGGACAAAAAGCCAAACCGCGTCGTTATGATCGGGAGCGATGGCGAGCTTCAGGAGGGATCGAGCTGGGAGGGCATCATGATGGCGGGATATAGAAAACTCGATAATCTTCTTGCTATAGTCGACCGGAATAATATTCAAATTGACGGCCTTATGGATAAATTGTACGATATCAATCCGCTGGCGGATAAATTTTCCGCCTTCGGCTGGGATGTGCAGGAAATTGACGGACACAACATCGACCAGATCCGAAATGCCATCGATAAAGGATTCCAAACGAAAGGGAAACCATCGGTGATACTCGCTCGTACAATTATGGGCAAAGGAGTGCCGTGGATGGAGGGAGATTTTAAATGGCATGGTGTAGCGCCAAACGAAGAACAGGCAAAGAAAGCGCTTGCCGATCTTGCCCCGACAAAATTCGGCGACTTTATAACACTTGAATGGGAAAAGAACAATACTTAAATATTGCAAAGGAAGAAAAATTCATGATACAAGCAGCAGAACAAAAAGCCACCCGCGTTGCCTTCGGTGAAGCACTCGTCGAACTCGGCCGAAAAAATCCGAATGTCGTCGCTCTCTGTGCGGATTTAACCGAATCGGTCAATATGCACAAATTCGCTAAAGAGTTTCCGGACCGGTTTGTGCACGCAGGCGTTGCCGAACATAATATGATCGGAATGGCGGCCGGGCTCTCGATCACAGGAAAAATTCCATTCACAGGAACATTCGCAGTCTTCGCGACGGGTCGTGTATACGATACTATCCGCCAGAGTATTGCTTACAGCAGGATGAATGTAAAAATCTGTGCATCACACGCCGGTCTTACACTTGGTGAAGATGGAGCGACACATCAGATGCTTGAAGATATCGGATTGATGCGCGGACTCCCGAATATGACCGTTATAGTCCCGTGCGATGCGAACGAGACACGAAAAGCGACATTTGCGATTGCTGAACTCAAGGGCCCGCATACCTCCGTTTCAGCCGACCTGCTCTGCCGGTATTTACAGATCCCGCAACTCCTTTTGTCCTGGGAAAATCGGATACACTTCTGCAGGGTAATGATGTCACGATTATCGCATGCGGTGTAATGGTCTGGCAGGCACTTCAAGCCGCAGATGAGCTGGCCCAAGCAGGTATCAAGGCCCGGGTTATCAATATGCACACAATCAAACCCCTTGATCGTGAAGCGATTATTACAGCAGCTCGAGAAACCGGTGCAATTGTCACAGCCGAAGAACATCAGATCAATAACGGACTCGGCGATGCTGTCGCTCAGGTTGTGGTGCGAAATGCTCCGGTTCCGGTTGAGATGGTAGCAGTGAATGACGTATTTGGTGAATCCGGTACGCCAAACGAGTTACTGCAAAAATACCATATCCATAAAAATGATATCGTTGCATCGGTACAGAAAGTGATGAAAAGAAAACGGTAGGGAGGATAATTATGGCTCGGCGTATTATCATCGTTGCACTGGTTTTTTTATTATTTGGCATTGCGGGTTTTGTTATCGGCCGTGCTACGGCTCCTTCGCGCCCGATGGATAATTTGGGGGTCGATACCCGCCATTACGATACTGAAAAGGCGGTGTTCCAACAGGAGAACACAAAACAACCGAATACCCGTGAAACACGACGCTCATTGATTACGCATGTCGCAGCGGTCGCGAGTCCGGCAGTCGTCGGAATCAACGTTAAAGAAGTGCGTGAATATACGGTACGCGATCCATTTCAAAATTTTTTCAATGATCCTTTCTTTGATCAGTTTTTTGGCCACCAGAAGCGCGATCAAACATATAAGGAAGAAGTACAGGGACTCGGCTCTGGCTTTATCATCTCTGCGGATGGCTACCTCCTCACGAACGATCACGTTGTCGGTAATGCGAAAGAAATTACAATCACCATGACGAATAAACAACGCTACAAAGCACGACTCGTCGGTTCCGACCATGTCTCCGATGTGGCACTCCTGAAAATTGAAGGAGAAAATTTTCCTTATATACAATTCGGTGACTCGGACGATATCATGGTTGGTGAAGATGTGGTTGCCTTTGGTAATCCGTTTGGCCTCTTCGATATTAACGATAAACCGATCGTTACGAATGGAATCGTCAGCTCGACCGGTATGAAACTCTCAGGCGATGAAGGGAGAATCTATCGTGATATGATCGCGACGAACGCCCAGATCAACAAAGGAAACAGCGGCGGTCCGCTGGTTAACATGAACAGTGAAGTCATTGGAATGAACACATTGATCTTCACCGCGGGGTATTCTCAGACATATGTCGGATACGGTTTTGCAATTCCGATTAATCGTATCAAGAAGTTGCACTCGAGATTCTCAAGAAAGATGGAAAGGTTGAAAGGGATTTCTGGACGGGCATCAGTGTTCAGAATGTGGATGAACGCATGGTAAAACCACTTGGCCTGCAGAAAACCGAGGGAGTTATCATCAGCGATGTTCAAAAGAATAGTCCGGGAGATCGGGCAGGACTGCAGCCCGGCGATGTGATCCTCGAAGTCAGTGGTATTCCCATAGTGAATGAAGAATCTATCATGGAAGTGATTCGCGATGCAAAAACCGGCGATACATTAAAAATGACCGTTATGCGTGATAAGAAAAAAATAAATATCTCACTCAAACTGGAAAAGCAGAAATAAGAGTCTGCGATTTGTAACAGGCTGGCGATTTATTTTTTAAGGTTGTGTTCCTCAAATTCGAAGTGCCATTTTCAATTAATTTTGTAGATTCTGATCTATCCTCGACAAACATCGGGGGAAGTGTCGGAATGACCAATCCGTTTTCTTATTAGCCTGGTAGAGAAAGGAGTGCTTATCAAGTGATCTCACGATATACACGTCCTGCCATAGGGGCCATCTGGAACGATAAAAACAAATTTTCTATCTGGCTTCAAATCGAAATCCTTGCATGTGAAGCACAGGCACAGCTGGGTGTGATTCCTTCTAAAGCAGTATCGGTAATTCGCGAGAAGGCGGCATTCGATGTTGAACGTATCGCGGCCATCGAAGAAGAAGTCAAGCACGATGTGATCGCCTTTCTGACGAACGTCGGAGAATATGTGGGTCCGGAATCGCGTTTCATTCACCTCGGCATAACGTCTTCGGATGTTCTCGATACAGCACTGGCCGTGCAGATGAAACAATCGGGAGAGCTGCTTTTGAAAGGACTTCAGGGATTGAAAGAAATCCTTGCCCGGCGCGCGGTGGAATTAAAAAATACCATTATGGTCGGCCGTACACACGGTATCCATGCGGAACCTGTTACCATGGGACTGAAATTTGCAATCTGGTATGAAGAAACCAAGCGGAATATTACGCGACTGGAACATGCCATCGAGACCATCTCGGTGGGGATGATTTCGGGTGCAGTCGGAACGTTCGAGCATCTGAGTCCGAAAGTGGAAGAATATGTATGCGGAAAACTGGGATTGAAACCGGCATCGGTCTCAACACAGGTGCTTCAGCGCGATCGTCATGCGGAATTCATGAGCACGCTTGCCATTATCGGAGCGTCACTCGAGAAATTTGCGACGGAAATCCGGCATTTACAAAGAACCGAGGTATTCGAAGCCGAGGAATATTTTTCCAAAGGCCAGAAAGGCTCCTCCGCCATGCCACATAAACGGAATCCGATCACATGCGAACGCATTGCCGGACTCGCCCGCGTTCTGCGCGGAAATGCAATGGCGGCACTCGAAAACGTTGCATTGTGGCACGAGCGTGATATCACCCATTCATCCGTTGAACGCGTTGTGATCCCCGATAGCTGCATTTTGCTTGATTACATGATCCATCTGACCTCGAACGTTCTGGACAGACTTCTTGTTTATCCGGAAAACATGCTGGCGAATCTGAACCTTACGCACGGGCTCATTTTCTCGCAACCGGTGCTTCTTGCACTGACAAAAAAGGGGATGAATCGCGAAGATGCGTACCGGCTGGTCCAGAAAAATGCGATGGAGGCCTGGCAAACCAAACAGGAATTCAAGGACCTCCTTAAAGCGGAACCCGAAATTACGGCAATCCTTTCACAAAAAGAGATTGACGAATTATTCGATCTCTCCAGAAGCACAAAACATGTCGACACGATCTTCAAAAGGGTCGGTCTGACATAAGGGGGTGTACCATGGCGAAGCATTACAAAAACTTCATCAATGGTAAGAACATCGATTCACAATCAGGGCGTGCCTTCGAAAATAGAAACCCCGCCAACTGGGATGAAATTCTCAGTACCTTTCCAAAATCCACAAAAGAAGATGTTGATGAAGCCGTTAAAGCAGCGCGAACGGCATTCGAGAAATGGCGCCTCGTACCTGCACCAAAACGCGGTGACATCATGCGAAAGGTCGGAGATATCCTCGTAGCAAGAAAAGAAGAACTGGCTCGCATAATGACGAAAGAAATGGGGAAGGTGCTGCTCGAAACACGCGCCGACGTTCAGGAAGGAATCGATACCGCATACTATGCAGCCACAGAAGGACGGCGGCTGTTCGGTCATACAGTACCTTCAGAGCTTCCAAACAAGTTTAATATGGCAATAAGAGTGCCGATCGGCGTTGCCGGGATCATCACTCCATGGAATTTTCCAATGGCAATTCCGACCTGGAAAATCTTTCCGGCCCTGCTTAGCGGTAATACTGTGGTGTTTAAGCCGGCATCGGATACTCCTGAGACTGCCGCAAAGCTTGTTGAAATTCTGACGGAAGCCGGAGTTCCTGATGGAGTCGTCAATATCGTCCACGGTACCGGCAGTGAAGTCGGTATGGCGATAGTCGAACATCCGGATATCGACCTGATCAGCTTCACGGGTTCTTCATCAGTCGGGAAGATTATTGCTTCAGCCGCGGGGAAGACACTCAAACGTGTTTCACTCGAACTCGGCGGGAAAAATGCGCAGATTGTTATGGACGATTCGAATCTTGAGCTCGCACTCGACGGTGTTCTCTGGGGTGCGTTCGGGACCACTGGGCAGCGCTGCACTGCAACGAGCCGGCTTATACTTCAGGAAGGTATCTACAATACGTTCATCGATATGTTGATCAAGCGGACTGAAAAACTTAAACTCGGTGACGGTTTGCTGCCGGATGTTGATGTCGGTCCATGTGTTAATAAATCACAACGCGATATAGTTCAGAGCTATGTCGAAATCGGAAAGAAGGAGAGAGCGAAAATTGCAATAGGCGGTGAGATCTATACCGAAGGCGAGGCAAGCAAAGGATGGTTCTACAAACCGACAATTTTCACCGATGTGATTCCGGAAATGAGAATTGCAAGGGAAGAAATTTTCGGTCCTGTGTTATCGGTTCTCAAAGTGAAGACACTCGAAGAAGCGATTGTAGTTCTAAACGACACACCGTACGGACTCTCATCTTCCATCTACACGACAAACGTGAACTCGGCATTTCAGGCCATACGGGATATCAAAGCGGGCATCACCTATATCAATGTCCCGACCATCGGCGCCGAAGCCCATATGCCGTTCGGTGGAGTTAAGGAGACGGGTAACGGACACCGTGAGGGTGGATGGGCGGTGTACGACTTCTACACAGAATGGAAAACAGTATATGTCGATTTTAGCGGTAAGCTGCAACGGGCGCAGATAGATAATTACTGAAGAGCGTTTAAGGTTGAAGGTTTAAGGTTTAAGGTTGGCATATATTCCTTGGGAGTCATGCTCCCTCGGAACGTGCAGAATAAAAAGAGTGTTACGAGGGACGGTCCACCTCCCGAGGCATAGATATAAGGACGGTATATGTCGACTATAGCGGCAAGTTATAGCTGGTACAATTCAATATTTATTTGGATTTCTCCTTAAGTGAAGACATAAAAATGTCGATTATTATAGAGGTAGGGAACGTCAGCAAGGGGATAATTGTTTTCTTCATTATAAACAGGTATATTATATCATGGTCGGTCGTGTAACATATATTGTTTCGTTTTTTGAGCATCAGGAATTCTTCTGAGAGAGGGATTGTGTCTATTTTATTACAACGACATAGTACCCTGAATCATGAAGGAGGTGTTCCATGCCCGACACATTGGTTGTCGATAAGAACCCCGTTCAGAAGGAAACAGAAGTAACGGGGAAGAAGGCCACTGCGGCCCCCGTACACATCACGCCACAGGAAGTTCATACCACGCTCGCGAAGCACATGCTGGCCGACGGTCTTGACATGGTCGTTGACCTGCAAAAAAGTCACGGCTGCTATATTTATGATTCGCGGCGTGAGAGAGAATTCCTTGACTTCTTCTCGTTTTTCGCATCATCGGCGGTGGGAATGAACCATCCCGGTTTGAACTCGCCCGCATTCCGCGAGAAACTGGGTTATGCTGCTGTGAATAAGCCGACGCTTTCGGATATCTACACGGTTGAGATGGCCGAATTCGTCGAGACTTTCAGCCGCATCGCGATGCCGTCGTATCTCCCATATGTATTTTATATTGATGGCGGTGCATTGGCGAATGAAAATGCCTTGAAGACGGCGTTTGATTGGAAGGTCCGAAAAAATTTTATAAAAGGATATACGATAGAACGGGGACATCAGGTCATTCATTTCCGGCAGGCATTTCACGGCCGGAGTGGATATACGATGTCGCTCACAAATACAGATCCGACCAAGACAAATTATTTCCCGAAGTTCAAGTGGCCGCGGATTCTGAATCCGGCGATCCGCTTCCCGTTGAATGAACGAAACCTCAATGAGGTGATCAATGCGGAGCAGATTGCCCTCGGTCAGATCAAAGAAGCGATCATCAACAATCCGGATGACATTGCAGCGATGATCATCGAACCGATCCAGTCCGAAGGGGGAGATCACCACTTCCGGAAAGAATTTTTCGTCGAGCTGCGAAGGATCTGCGATGAAAACGAGATCATGCTGATCTTCGATGAGGTGCAGACAGGCGTCGGCCTGACCGGAGCCATGTGGGCTCATGAACATTTCGTGAAGCCCGACATGATGGCATTCGGCAAGAAAACGCACATCTGCGGCTTCATGTGCAGCACGCGCATTGACGAAGTGAAGGATAATGTATTTCATAAATCGAGCCGGCTGAATTCGACGTTCGGCGGGAATCTCGTCGACATGGTGCGGTTCACAAAGATACTGCAGATCATCGAGGAAGAAAATCTCGTTGAGAATGCCCGCGTTGTCGGCGAGTATCTCCTGATACGGCTTCAGGAGATCGGCGAGGAATTTCCGCTGCTGATTCACAACATCCGCGGCAGAGGACTCATGTGCGCCATGGATTTCGATTCTCCCGAGAGCCGTAGACAATTTCGTAAAAAGGCTTATGAGCTGGGATTGATTATTATGGGATGTGGAGAGCGGACGATCCGGTTCCGTCCCCCGCTGATACTTTCAAAGGAAAACGTCGATAAGGGAATGCAAATTATTCGTCAGGTCCTTTCATCGCTGAAATAGGATCTCTGGATTTCGGATCTTAAAATACGGGGAGAACGCCATAATGCGGCCAGGAGCCTTGGGGCATCTGGCCGTTTTTTTTGGTGAAATACACGTATACATCTTTTTGAATCGTATATTCATTTCTTTTTTTCATCTCATATTCCTATATTATGACATTATGATTGAATATTCTTCATCAAATATGGTGAATACTTCGCGAGGAGTCTTATTTATTGTCGCGACTCCTATCGGCAATCTCGGCGATATCACCGTACGGGCGCTGGAGATATTAAAATCTGTCGATCTGATAGCTGCAGAAGACACGCGAACGACGAAGATTCTATTAGATCATTTCGAAATTAAGAAACCGCTCATAAGCTTCTACAGTTATAACGAGCAGCGCCGGGTACCCGATCTTATAGATAAGCTCGAGCAGGGTCAATCGATCGCGCTGGTGTCGGATGCCGGGACGCCGGGCATCTCGGATCCTGCTTACAGCATTGTGCGTGCCGCGATCGACGCCGATGTGCCGGTCGTTCCCATTCCGGGCCCCACCGCCTTTGTGGCCGCTCTCGTCGTCAGCGGTTTATCGGCGGATGCGTTCGTCTTCGAAGGCTTTCTGCCGGCGAAGAAAGGGCGCCAGACGATGCTGAAACGGCTTGCAAAAGAGGAACGGACAGTCATCCTCTACGAATCCCCCCATAAAGTACTCCGCACACTTGCAGATATTCAGCAGTATTTTGGCGATCGCCGGATTGCCGTGGCGCGCGAGCTGACGAAAAAATTCGAGGAGGTGCTGCGCGGTTCCGTCTCTTCGGTTCTTGAACATTTTTCATCCCGGAACATCAAGGGGGAATTTGTCATTGTCATCGAAGGGAAGAAAAAAGAGAAGGAATAGATAAGAATATCGCTCCGGCATTGATGATTGGTCAATTCTCCAGCTAATTCCTACATTTGAATCCTACCACAATTTTTCCCGTTAATATCCAGCTTGTAAGCTATTGGAATCCAATTGTCCGAATACTCAACTTCGTAGACTCTCCCCGAGTAAGTCTTTCCACTGGACGAACAGGAGATTGTGAAATCAAATGAATATACAACTGCATATGGTTGGATACGCTGAACATTTGAAACAGTTACATTTGTAGTTCCGCAACCTGGAATATTGGCACCATTCTCGGGCCTATCAACCAAATACGGATTAACAAAGGAACAGATATTATCTTCTAGGGCCGTTGTGTCATCCTTGCATCCGTTGTACAAGAAGACCGTTCCTATAAGGAGGCAGAGAGAGAGTCCTGTGACTTTCATATTGTTTTCCCTTTCGTTCCTGTTTCTCATGAGTTAACGCAACGCAAATGGCGCATAACATCTGGGCCAACTACGCACCCCGACCGACCAACATTCTGTCAATTGACGGGCGGGGTGAACGACCTTTATTTGTCGCGCCGAACTAGGGACCAACGTTGCCTTACCAAATGAAGCGAGTGTCGTAGTTGGTGCTGATAAGTGCCGCGAAGCGGATCACCCTCCGACCTTAATACTACGTAAACCATGTTGCTTGGTGAGCACACCTCATTTCCCACCACGTTCAACAAACGTGGGTGCATACATTGCACGAAAAGATTCCTTTGCACCAGCTCTTTCGGTAATGCAGCGAGCAACTTGTCGGAGTTCTATCCAATTGAATTGTGATGCGTCATCTGTTACTGGATTTCGGAATCCGCATAGCCTGAGAATATGCTCGGGAGTTTTGTACACCTCACGCTTCCGAAAACGCTTGTCGACTAGCTCTTCCGACATGACGCTGATCGGCGGATCCTCGCCCCGGTTGTAGCCATGAAAAAAGCCGAACGTGTTTTCAATACATGAGAAAACTAATCCAGAGTCGACTATGGAGAAATTGAACACTTTTCCTGTTACCCACCAAGCCCCTTGTGGGCGAAACATTGTTCCTTGGACTCGAACAGCGATGGTGTGCTCTCCAGACTGTAACACACTATCTAGTACATAGTTCGTTAGCGCTTTGTCGTCGTTGTCTCTCGGATCGGCCCTAAAGCGCCACAAGCAACTACGTTTTCCACCTGCATACATGGCCCACCATGTCTCAAATATTCGATGATGTTCACTGTTAACAATCTCCCGAATCCAGAGTTCCTTACCGTGAGGATCAAATGGGAGACGAAAATCCCGAACAGCTATTTCATCCAAAGAGTTGTTTAAATTGAGCCGAGGTCGGAAGACTTGAGTTGAATCGGCAGAAATGAGGCCACGTTGGGCTGTCGCATCAGGTTTGAATCCGATTCTAGAACAGGTCGGAAATAGACGCGTTCGATTCCGTAGAGCTTTGCCTCTTGCTGTGCTGCAGAATATCGCACAGCAATAAATGCAACAAGCAGAATGATGCATTTGGAGTTCACAAATTCACCTCCGTTGATTGCACAAATTGTCCGCTGTGTGGCGATTAACGTCCTGCAAAACAACGCAATATTTTTGTGAGCGTATAAATCTAATTCAAGCGAACAAAAATATTGAGCGAGGTTTTTTATTCCCTGCCTATTCCAACGTCGTTGTTTTGCGTGATATGAGCAGTTGCGAACTATTGCTTGACCCAATCATTTGTCTTCGAGTCGAATAACCAGAACGTCACTGAATAGCTTGTCAGAATAGAGAGCTACAAGTTCTCCCCCGAACAGGATGACGACACTGCTAGTCGGGACATACGCCATACCGTGGTTGGCAAGTGGGGGTGGCAAATGGTTTGGCATGAGCCGCTTCCATGTGTTGGAAGAAAGTTCATACGTCCACGTTTCATTCGTGGGCTTGCCTTTGAACGCTGCTACTAGCACTGCACCTCCATACAGAAAGAAATCGTGAGTCGCTGTCCGGTATACCATGTTGGCATAGGTGAGCGCCTGTGCCGGGCCGCCGTCATTCTCGTAGCGAGTCCAGGTATCAGAATTAAAATCGTATGCCCACACAGCGTTGTCCGGCAACGGCTTCCACAGCCTTCCTCCCCACATAACAACGCGATCCAGTTTACTGTCGTCTGCCATCGCAGAGTACATACGAGCGGGTGGGGAAAGCATGGGATGCATCAAGGTCCAGGTGTTGGAATCATAGTTATAGGCCCATGTGTCCGCATAAACGCTGTCGTTGACTCCCTTGCATCCAAATCCGCCGAACATAATCACGCGGTCGGATTCAGTATCATACGCCATCCCCTGCCCGCATCGGGGGAGTGGCGATACATTCGGCTTCATATTCTGCCACGTATTCTTCTCAAAATGATAGGCCCAGGTTTGTCCCTGACGATCGAATATTATAACGCGATTTGATTTGCTATCGTAGACAGCGGAAGTGAATACATTAGAGCTGTCGGGCTGGAGAGGTTCACAGATGCCGACGTTGTTCCATTGGCCAGACTTTACATCATACGACCAGATGTCCATGAGATCGGTCGTCCATCCGCTTCTCGAAACGCCTGAGAACAAAAGAACACAACCGCTGGTATCGTGGTACAGGAAGCTGTGGTACTTCCGAGCGTGTGGGATCTTCGTGCTTATCGTTAGTATCTCCTGGCTCATTACCAAATTTGTCGCAGCGCATAAGATCAATAAGATGATTTCCATATGGAGCCTACGAGACACAAGACCTCTCCTTCTTTTGTGTTAGCAATTGCCCATAACGTTCACGCAAACCACACCGTCTTACCCGATACTGATATAAAATAATTTTATGTGGCGGGGTAGGGTGTTTTTCACGTTATAGTGCCTGCTATGATATGCAGCTGTATGCATATTATTTCACTTCTAATCTTTAACAGCTACATACAAATCTATGGATGGATTTTTAGATACACTTCGTTCATCGTGATATTCAAAATCACCTATAATACTATTATTAGATTCATATTTTGAATTAGGCAGCCACTCTGTAAATATATACTTCTTTGTCATCCCAATAATAGGATCCCAAAGAAAATTTAATTTTGGCCGAATTGTGAATACTGCATAAGTATTTGCTGGAATTTCAAATGTTATTAATCCTTTCGGTGTATTATCAAATGTTGTTACAACATCACCCATCAAATATTCCCACCTACTATTGTTATCACTGAAATTTTTACTTACCGCAACGAAAGACCAGGGTATTTTTTTATTTTGAATTATGTTTAGCTTTTTAACCTTTTGATATTCTTTTCCTAAAACAACTGCATCTTTATATATTGTTTTCATACTTGTCTTCAGCGAAACACCGATCATTTTTATAGGTGCATCCAATTTTTTTATTTTTGGCTCTGATTTATCGACTTTTAATAATCCAAAAAACATATATATTCCTCATGTTATTATAAAAATCAATATGAGCGCAATTGCACATATTGGCTGTTGTGCGAAGTTCCGAACCCTGCCCGAGATAGACTTTTAATTGTGGGACTGCTACAGATAAATTCATTACAATCATTCTGCTAAAGGAATTTCGTTAATAATTGTTTTAAGAATCTTTGCTTTGCTTTTCCTATCACTTTGTTTGATCTTGTCAGTTTTAATTATTTTTGTTGCTTTTTCTATTGAGTCCGCTAATGCCTTTGAGTCATGAAGAATTGCTGCTTTACAGAAAAAGCTTCTCGACCTTCCATCATCAAATTTTTCTATCATTGTTTCAATTAATTTGATACGTTTTTTCTGTTGTTCTATAAATTTTTTGATTCCATGTTCTTTAATAAAATACAAATTCGATAAAATTTTTTTAGATGATGGGTACGAAGAAGATTCCTTTACCTGCTTATATTCTTCCGCACTTTTAAACTTAGGACAGGGAAAGTCCGAACATTCAGCACAAACCTCAAGATTCTTTATCTTGACACAGCAGGTTATGAAAGAACATGTTGGATGTTTATTGAAGAAATCAGGGCCAACACATCCAGGACATCTTGATGGGCCCACAGTGTAAAACCTTGGGCATAAACCACAATCAAGGCCGCATACTGCAATTGTCGGATATTGCCTTGTTGGGCGCTTGCTAGAATTTAGGTTTGATTTTTTCACGTGTATACCTCGCTATATTTGGGTTCGGAATTTCACATAACTTACCACGTGGTTACGCAGTACCACACCGGTAATTTGCAGATTACCAATTTAATACTCGCTCCGGTGTGGTATTGAGTGAACGCAATAATATAATTATACCGCTTTTATTTAGCTTAGCAAATAAGTGAACGTCGTAACCATGCTTGTTAGGCGCCGCGCAGTTAATGGTACATTAACAACGCTCATTTAGCGATGTTAAGCCGATGGTCAGACGGCAAATCAATAGCCCCGTCCTTCTTGACCTACTCCTAAGGCTTGTGAAACGGGTGCGTATTTGCTTGTGTCAGTCATATTGACAACATAGAAATAGTGGAATCCTGAATTGGTCGGGAAATCGGTAGATTCAGCCGGTGCGTGCCGCACATATGTAATATATTCCTTCCCCAACCAAGTAAATTGGTCAAGATTCTTTGCATAATGGTTCAGAACTGTGCGTAGAGTATCGTAGTGTCGATGTACGTCATACGGACCGAGAACAGACGAAATGAGATTCACACATGCGTCGACCTGCCGTAAATTGCTGGTTGAGTCGAAGAAAAAAACGCTGATACAAGTGTCCCTCATGAAGTCGACGCTGAAGGCTAGGTAGGCACCGACGATCGCTCAGAGAAAAGCTTGTAAAGCCCGGGAGTCGACTGAATGGATGCTTTGGTGTTGTGAATAGTGTGCCGGTGGTATTGTGAATCTTCAATCCATTGTCATTCAAAAGTTGTGAGCGTACATCTTTGGTTGATTCTCTGATTAGTTTGTACCGTATTGCTGCCACTACTAGGGCGCTACTTAGGGTGAGATGGCCATCAGGTGTCTTCTCAAATCTACTTGTGTCAAGTTGAAGCGGTAATACATGAGTTTCTGTCTTCTTGCTGCATGATAGCAGAATTATGATTAGAACTAGATATGTCCATGAATGCTTCATGATGGTTGTAAACTCCTGCATATATTAACTTGACTACGTGGCGCCTAACTTGCATAACAACGCCACCTGTCCCGACGGAAGTCGGGATTGCGTTGTTATTTACTTTGGCTATCATCAGCCAGATTCAATAAGATATATTTAACCTAACGTATAAAAGTGGCCGAAAAAATGCAAGGAGAATTCGATCTAAAATATAGCTCAGGCATTCATGCCGGAGTGATAATAGAATCCCCAAAATTTTGTCCGGATTTTAACCCCGGAATCGCTGGTTGACTCGACTGCAAATTTTAATTATATTGGATTATGAAAACGGGGGGCTGCCCCACGAGGAACGTGGGACTGCCCGAGAACGGGGGGCTGCCCCACACGGAGCGTGGGACTACCCAAGAACGGGGGGCTGCCCCACACGAAACGTGGGACTGCCCAAGAACGGGGCTGCCCCACACGAAACGTGGGACTGCCCCCAAGAACGGGGGGCTGTAGCTCAGCTGGGAGAGCGCTAGAATCGCACTCTAGAGGCCGAGGGTTCGACTCCCTTCAGCTCCACTTCAATGAGGTCAAGTCCTGCGCAACGGGACGTTGCCCAATCCCGCCAGGTCCAGGAAGGAAGCAACGGTCGGCAAACGCGCCTGTGTGATGCAGGGTCGCTTGACCTCTTTTTTTATGATCTTCTATTCCGGTAAATTGGTTTTTATATCCATAACGCGGCACGTTTGAACTCCTCCACATAGTCGTCGCAAAGAGGAAAGTGCACGATTTGTTGTCTCTGATTGTTTGAAGGATATAAAATGCTTTTCAGACAGAAGTTGATTAATGTCTTATTTCTTCTGGTTATCGCATTATCCATTAGTCATGCACGCCCTACGGGGCACGATTTTTTATTAAGCCAAGAAGATACCTCCTGTAAATTCCAACAAAGTTACCCTATACTTTATGCTGATGGCAGTCACACTTTTTTAGTAATTTGGCAAGATTACCGGAATGGACCAGCTCAGTTTTTTGCACAGCTTTTCGACTCCGTCGGGAATCCTATCGGAGAGAATTTCCCCATTTATTCCAATGATATCATCTTTTCTCCCGATAATTCGTTTCTTGCATTAGGTGAGGAGTATGTAACCTGGGGAAATGACCAGCTTGAATATACATATTATTACATGAAAGGAAGATTTTGTCGGACTGACGGGACCTGGTCAGAGCCTATTGAATTTGCTTCCGCGATTCTTCCTTGGTGCGGCACGGGATATGTCGGCATTTATCACGATATGAAGAGATTCTCGAATGGTTACCTTATTGCGTTTAATGACGACGGCTTGCTTTCATTATCCAAGCACAATTGGAACCACGAAACGTTATGGAATTGGAACAATTCTCGTGAATTTTCGAGTGAAGACTCAATTCGACCTTCCACCATATCAACATGTTTCAATTCAATGGAAGATCTTGGTGTGGTCTGGGTTAACGTTCCATATGCTCTTCCAGAGAGTACTTCATTTTTCGGGATGAGGGGAACTTTTTTCGATAGAAACGATTCTATAATAGCAGAGAACATTCTCTTGAAATCTGGTGAATTTCTTGGTGATCCGAATTCGTGGTACCGGTGGACATTAAAGGTTCTTTCAGTCTCCGACTCTCTTTACGAAGTATTTGCCTTAAATAGAGATTCACTCATAGTATATTATTGGAAAGTCAATAGGTTCGGAAATACGGTCGGCGATACGAGAGAGGTGCGCCTTTATTCTGACAATGGCGCTTTGCCTGGGATTTATGCCTCCTTAGAGAACTTCAATATAACATCTATGGTGAATAATAGGTTTTATATTGGGGCGTCGATTAGAACTGTGGAGGGCTCATCATCGCAGGGAAAAACAGGAAGTATGCTCTTTTCCTTCAATTCGAATGGTGATTTAATTAGTAATGCCTTCAAAGATAGTAGCAGTATTTTCGATTATGGAAATTTATTTTTCAATTCACAAGATTCCTTGTTAATAACCCCATCGTGTTCAGATGGAGATATATATATTAACGCATATCGTAACCTCTCTCTGGTTTGGAACAAGAAGGTTAACAATAATACTCCTGCAAGCAATGACAATGCATCGAGGATCATCACAATAAATGACAGCACCATGTTCATGACATGGAAGGATGAAAAAAACATTTTCGGACATAGAGTGAGTAATGATGGGCAGGTTCATGGACCCATGGAGATTCTTCAAGGTGATGACGATTTCCAATTCCTTCCTGACGGTTCGGCTCTAAGGATGTGGATCAAAAAGACCAACGATTCCTCATCTGTAATTGGATATTCAATTTTTAATGAAACATGGTCCCTCAAGAAAACAGACACCTTGGAAGCGAATGCAAAACCGGGTTATTCCTATGGTACTTTCCTGATTCTCCCTGACACAAGCTTCATTGCGATGTACAGGATTAATGCCAATAATTATTTCTTGTGGCATGTAAAAAATGATGATGGTATTGAAAAGATCGTTCTTCCGTTTAGCAATGCAAACTACTCTTATCGCCTTATTGCTGAGAATGACACCTCATTTTGGGTTGTATATTCAGAACATCTGAGGTTAATGTCAAAATCTCTGAAATCTCTCAGTAATGAATATTCGAATATAAATTTTAGTGAGTATTTGGGCGATGGTAGATTCATACGTCTGGGATACGAAGGTCTCAATTACTACAATACTCTACGTCAATATTATGGGATGATATTTTCTGTGAACGGTGATACTTTGGTACAAAAGTTCCCTATTGAAGGCGAAGTAAACACATTACTATGCAAGAAACTCACAAAAGACTATTTCCTCATTGTTTATCGAAAGGGGACTCAGATCTATTCAAGGACTTATACCAGTCAAGGAATTCCCTATTCGGGGCTACTAACAGTTGCTTCCGATGGAAATTCTCTGAAGCTTGACCCTCTCGTAGAACTTAACCGAAAAAAAGTATTCATTCTCTGGTCGGATGTGCGCGAACCTGGGAGAGGCTATGATGCTTATTATAACATTCTCGATATCGATGAAATGACTCCGGTTAAAGAACTCAAACAGATAGAGAATCTTAGTTACAGACTCGATCAAAATTATCCTAATCCCTTTAATCCTTCTACGACAATACGCTATAGAATCCCCGCTAGTGGATTAGTTACTTTAAAGGTTTATGACATATTGGGTAGAGAAGTAATGATACTTACGGACGAGCGACAGTTTTCAGGGTATCATGAAGTAATATTTAATGCAGGGAACTTGGCCAGTGGAATATATTTCTATCAACTTAAAGCAGGCTCGTACGTTCAAACAAAAAAATTACTTTTCTTAAAATAGTATCAGAAAAAGACCTAAATGACTTTTCTATTCATTCACCCCTCGTTGAGTCCGAATAGTTCGAGATTGAGACAGCCGTGGACTCGGTTAGGCATTGCTACACATTTATTTCATAAAACTTATTGGTCAAGTCCTGCGCAACGGGACGTTGCCCAATCCCGCCAGGTTCCGGAAGGAAGCAACGGTCAGCAAACGCGCCTGTGTGATGCAGGATAACTTGACCTCTTTTAATATAGTCACTTCATATATCAGCCTCCTGGCTCCAGGAAGGCTGTTTTCTTTTTATGGGTGTCGATGAGACTATGTCGCTGATAGAGATTGCATTCCACCCTTTTTTTCCTTAAATTTATTGTCAAATAAATATGTTCAACCATTAAATGAGGAGATTCAGAGAACACATTCAATTCTGAATAATATTGTATGCGTAAAGAGATCATCATCAACTCGACGGCAAACGAGATACGAATTGCCATAACGGAAGATGGTCGCTTGGCAGAACTCTTTGTAGAGACACCGGAGAAGGAACGCATGGTCGGTGATATTTATCTGGGCAGCGTGGCGCGCGTTATGCCCGGCATCAAGGCTGCGTTTATCGACATAGGGATGAAACAGGATGGGTTCTTACACTTTTCTGACATCGGTCGCTCTCTCGGTGATTACTCTGCAATGATTGGGGACGAGGATATCGATGATACTGAGGAAGATAACGACGAAGATGAAGCTGAGGTACTCCCGGTAAACGAAATACGCGACGGGATGACTCATGAAGCGGGGGAAAACCAAAAAGAACTTGTTGCGCCTCCACAATACCCTCAGCAAGACCATGTCCCTGAACGCCGATCACGTGGTCGGGAGAAATTAGAACACCCTGAGCTCCATCTCCAGAAAGGCCACGATATCATTGTTCAAGTGACCAAAGAACCGGTCGGGAAAAAAGGAGTACGTGTAACGACCGAGGTTTCTCTCGCGGGTCGGTTCCTTGTGTTATTGCCATTCGACGGGAAAATTGGGGTTTCGAAGAAGCTGGTAAATTTCCGTGAGAAACGCCGCCTGCGGCGTATCGTTCGCAGTATCCTTCCCGATGGATTCGGAGCGATCATCCGGACCGTCGCCGAGGGAAAAGAAGAGCAGGACATCAAGAACGACCTTGAAAACCTTATCAATACATGGCACGAAATCGAAAAAACCGTAAAGCAAGAACGGCCGCCGGCTCTTCTTTACAAAGACATGACAACGACATCCAGCGTCATTCGGGATTTGTTCTCGAATGAGGTGGAGCATATTGTCGTCGATAGTAAAAAACTTTTCCGGGAAATCCGGGCCTACGTCAAATGGACATCTCCAAGTCTGCTCGATAAAATCGATCTTTATAAAGAACGCGAGCCGATATTCGACAAATATGGAGTGGAAAAAGAAATTGCGACGGCCCTGAGCAGGAAGGTCTGGCTTAAAAGCGGTGGATACGTCATCATTGAACCGACTGAAGCCATGGTTGTGATCGATGTGAACAGCGGCCGGTACGCTGCTAAACGTGAACAGGAACTTAATTCCCTCCGTACAAACCTGGAAGCGGCACGCGAGATCGTACGCCAGCTCCGGGTACGCGATATGGGCGGGATCATCGTCATCGATTTCATCGATCTTGAAGACGATAGGAATAAAAAGAAGGTCTATGATGAGCTCCGAAAAGAGTTCCGGCACGATCGGGCAAAAGTGACCGTCCTGCCGATGACGGAGTTCGGACTCGTCCAGATTACCCGCCAGCGAATCCGCCAGAGCGTTCTCCATAGCTTTACCGAACCGTGTCCAACGTGCGGTGGTCTCGGACTGGTGCAATCGAAAGCGACGATCATCGGACAGATTGAGCGATGGATTCGCCGGTTCAAATCGGAGACACATGAATTCCGGGTGATACTCAAAGTTCATCCTTCCATTGCAGAAGCATTAACGGCGGGAACATTCAGCCGGATCAGAAAAATAATGATGAAATTCTTTGTGTCGATATCACTGGACAGTGATAAATCCCTTGCGATCGATGAATTTCACTTTATATCGAAAAGACAGGGCAAGGATGTCACCGATCAATACATGAATGCGTAAGATACATGGAAGAAATCAGTTTAGGTAATACTGGAAGCTGCGATAATCATGAAAAGAACATCGTTCTATTCTCTTCACGCTAAACTTGGTGGGAAAATGGTTGAGTTCGCCGGGTATGAAATGCCCATGCAATATACCGGTATTATCGAAGAGCACCGGAGAGTCCGCTCGGCTGTCGGTGTGTTTGATGTCAGCCATATGGGAGAGATTGAAATCCGCGGTAAAGGTGCTCTGGCGTTTGTACAGAAAATGACGGTAAACGATGCTTCGAAAATGCAGCCCGGGCGCGTTCAATATTCGGCTATGTGTTATCCGGACGGAGGTATTATTGATGACCTGCTTGTGTATCACATGGGTGAGTATTACATGCTCGTTGTGAATGCATCGAATAAAGATAAAGATTTCGAGTGGTTGAAACAGCATGCTGACAGTAATGTGACAGTCAGGGATGTGAGCGACGAGATTTCACTTCTCGCTGTTCAGGGTCCGCAATCGCGGGCGTTGTTGCAGAGACTTACAAAGGTTGATCTTGCAGAAATGCAATATTATCATTCTTGCCGCGGCGTCCTCGCCGGAGTTGAAATGATTATATCGCGAACGGGATACACCGGAGAATTAGGTTACGAGTTGTATTTTAATTCCGATGTTACGACAGGTGAAAAAGTGTGGAATGCCGTCTTCGACGCAGGAAAAGAATTCGGTATTGCTCCCGTCGGCCTCGGGGCACGTGATACGCTCCGCCTTGAAATGGGATTCTGCCTGTACGGGCATGACATCGACCATACAACAAATCCGCTCGAAGCAGGCCTCGGATGGATTACAAAACTCGAGAAAGAAGATTTTGTCGGACGCAATGCCATCCTGAGGGTCAAGAAGGAAGGAATCAAACGGCACCTCGTTGGATTTAAAGTTAATGATAAAGCATTTCCCCGGCAGGGCTATGAAATCCAGAGTCAGGTAAAGCCTGTCGGGAATGTAACAAGCGGAACATTTTCACCGACACTTGAACAGGGTATCGGTTTGGGGTATGTCCGGAATGGGTATCATGCTGTTAATTCAACAATTGATGTCGTGATTCGCTCGAAACCGGTGCGTGCAGTAATTGTTAAATTACCTTTTGTGAAAAATTAATCGGTGAAACCCGAATGAGAATAGACGTATTCTTTACACCCGATGCGATCGATGAGCTTCAACTCCGCGATAAAAATGTCGTGATCGTTGATGTGTTGCGGGCAAGCACAACTATTGTTACGGCGCTCGCAAACGGCGCTAAGGAGATTATTCCTGTCAGCAGTGTAGAATCCGCCGTAAAAATATCCGGGAATCTGTTCGGGGATGTGATTCTCCTCGGTGGTGAGCGGAATGGAAAGCTTATTGAAGGATTTAACCTGAGCAATTCTCCTCGGGAATACACGGAAGAAGTCGTTAAAAACAAATCGATTATCTTCAGTACAACAAACGGCTCACAGGCGATGGTCAAAAGCCGGTATGCAAAAAATCTTGTTATCGGATGTTTCATCAATGTGAGTAAGGTAGTAGAATTCATCCGCGAGATCAATTCGGATTTCTCGATTATTTGTGCCGGAAAACAGGGGGCGTTCTGTATTGAAGACGCGGTCTGTACGGGGATGATTATTCAGAAACTCAGTGAAGCAAATGCCGATGACATATCGCTTTCCGATGCCGCTCTGGCATCGCTGACGCTCCACAAAAATTACGAAAAAAATATTTTGAATATGATCAAGAAGTCCGAACATGGTCAGTACCTGTCAGAAATAGGATTCGGTGATGATCTGAAAATCTGTGCCGGCATCGATACCTGCGCCGTGCTGCCAATACTATCGGGAAACGTTATAAGGCTCAGGAAAGAGATAGAAAAAAAGGAAGCGTCGCCTAATGAAAAAGCCGGGTCATGATCGCAATGAATGGAGCCGCACGAAATAGCTCGACGGAAAGTGTAAACGGCAGGAAACAGGGGAAAAAGTTGAAATCGCCCGAACGGAAACGTCAGTTTCTCGCTATAGGCTTGATGCTGGTTGCGTTACTGCTGTTATTGAGTCTTGTCAGCTACACATCGGCCGATCAGGCAAACGGTGAGATAAAATTATCCGATTTCTTTCGTGTATTCAGTCACGACCCCGATCTTGCCCGTAAAGTAAGCAGTACGCATAACTGGCTCAGCCTGTTCGGAGCGGCAATATCGAACATCCTCATTAATGATACCGTCGGATATCCGATTCTAATTCTCCCGTTCATCCTTTTTGCATGGGGATTATTTCTTCTAGCAAGGAAGGAAACCAAAAAACTTCTCCGTGCCACCAATTATGCAATCCTTCTGACCCTGCTTGTCTCTTGTTCTCTCGGAATGATTCGTTACATTGCCGGATTGTACCGGGTCACCGTCAGCAGCGAATGGAGCGGTGTTATCGGGACGTACGGAGCAGAAGTGCTCAAGAATATCGTCGGAAGTGTCGGGGGCTCAATCATTCTTTTCGGACTTCTATTCTTTGCCACAGTGTTGGCATTTAATGTCGACCTCACGGCGAGCGTACACGGTATCAAAGGAATTTTCGGTCTCCTTAAATTTAAAGGGAAAAAATCGCTTGAAGAACCACAGATTAACAGAACCGAAGAACCTATAGAAGAGGAAGAGATATCCCCTGAGACGATCCTTCCGGTTCGTGAGGTACAAATTCAACGTGAATCCATGGAGCCTCATCCGCAAAAAACCGAGCGTGAGCTGCACCTTAATATCAAACCTACTACCAGAGAAACGGAGATCGATTTTGACGACCGTCCCGCCGGAATATCTGAACAAGTGGATATCAGTGATGAAGAAATTGATTACGTTCCGCCCTCAGTTGAACTTCTTGAGATATCACGACAGTCAGAAGAAGTCAACGATGAAGAGCTGAAGGCGAACGCCGAGCTCCTGCGTGCAAAGCTTGCCGATTTTGACGTTGAGATCGATACAGTCAGCGTAACGCCCGGTCCGGTTGTCACACTTTACGAACTCGTGCCTGCGGCGGGAGTAAAAATCAGCCGGATCGTCAGCCTTGCGGATGACCTTGCCCTTGCATTGCAGGCAAAAGGAATTCGTATAATTGCACCGATTCCGGGAAAAGGAGCCGTCGGTGTTGAAATTCCGAATCAGAATCCGTCGCTCGTTCGCATCCGGAGCATTATTAACTCGACAAAATTCCGGGATACGAAAGCGTCGCTCCCGCTCGCAATCGGAAAAACGATTTCAGGCGAAGTGTTTGTGGACGATCTGACAAGAATGCCGCATCTGTTGATCGCCGGTGCGACCGGTTCGGGAAAGAGTGTCGGAATCAATACGATCCTCACAAGCCTGCTTTTCAAGCTGCATCCTTCCGATATAAAATTCATCATCATCGATCCGAAGAAGATCGAGCTCTCACTATATAAAAAATTAAACAAGCATTTCCTTGCGGTATCGCCCGACATTGATGAAGAAATTGTAACCACATCAATGAATGCCGTCAATGTCCTCAAAGGATGTGAAATCGAAATGGAACGGCGGTATGATATGCTTGCAAAAGCGGGTGTGAGGAATATTGCCGATTATAATGAGAAAGTACAGTCAGGTAAAATGAAGGTGCATGAAGGAGTAAGACCGCGGAAGATACCGTATCTGATTGTTGTAATCGATGAGCTGGCCGATTTGATGTTGACTGCAGCAAAAGAAGTGGAGGAACCAATTGCCCGGCTTGCCCAGCTTGCGCGTGCTGTGGGTATCCATCTTGTTCTTGCAACACAACGTCCCTCTGTCGATGTTATTACCGGAGTAATTAAAGCGAATTTTTCGGCGCGCATTGCATACCAGGTTTCGTCAAAGGTCGATTCGCGCACTATTCTCGATATGAATGGCGCCGAGCAGCTTCTGGGAAATGGAGACATGCTTTATTTGCCTGCCGGGAGTCCGAAACCGGTCCGCATACAAAATGCATTTATCTCTACCGATGAAGTAGAGCGGATCGTGGATCATATCGGAAAACAGAAAGGGTACAGCCGTCCGTATGAGCTGCCTTCATTCTATGATCGGAAGAGGAATGGAGTGGGTGGGGTCTCTGATGCCTACGAGCGCGATGAATTATTTGAGGAAGCTGCCCGACTGATCGTACGTCACCAACAGGGTTCGGTTTCGCTTCTTCAGCGGCGGCTGAAAGTCGGATACTCGAGAGCCGCACGGCTGGTTGATGAACTTGAAGCAGCCGGAATTGTCGGGGCATTCGATGGCAGTAAAGCACGTGAAGTACTTGTCGAAACCGAAGCCGAGTTAGAAAATATTTTACGGAATTTGTGAACGATGATTTATCGAACGATAACACTTGTTGTGTTTCTGTGCGCAGTTCTGAAAATGAACGCACAGTCCCAGGCTCTGGAATTGCTGGATAAGCTCCAGAAAAAATATGAAAAAGTGAACGATGCTACGTTCATGTTTTCACAAACGACCTATCTCCCGCTCGCGAAAGTCACACAGCATGTGGCCGGAACCATTCGCATGAAGAAAAACAACAGGTACCGGATCGAAATGGAGAATGAACTCCTGGTAACCGACGGTGTGAATGTCTGGCGGTTGAATAAAGTGAAAAAGCAGGTACTGATCGATAAATATAAGGAAGATCCGAAAAACCTCTCTCCGGAACGTCTATTTCTCAGTATTCCGAAAGAGTATGATGCCATTCGAATAGGGTCGGAGGTCATCGAGAAAAGGGAATTGACCATTATCAAACTTACACCAAAATCGGAATCCTCGGCACTCAAATCAATTAAGCTCTGGATTGACGACGATGAGCTTGTCGTACGGAAGGTTGAAACAATTAATTTTAGCGATGCGCATTCAACCTATAATATTTCAAAATTCTCGATGAACGCCGGGGTGAGCGATAGCATGTTCATCTTCATCCCGCCTGAGGGCGTTGAGGTCATTGATCTTCGATAAAGTCCTTTCTACGATGAATCAACATTATTTCTTTTACAGATCGTTTTTCCTATTGTTGCTCACGGGGGTTATTGCGTTTATCTCATTTGCGCATGCCAGGCCGCCTGGTGAGTCCACCTGGCCGGATGTTCCCAAAACCGGAATCGGAGCCGGGATGACCGTCTGCGGGATTGACGCGAAGGAACTCACTGATTTTATAAATTTATCTGCAAGGTCACAGACGATCGGCAACTGGAATGTTGCCGGAGAATTCTTTATTGCTCCTGAATTTCATCTCTCGAGCGACATGTCTCTGAAGATTGAATACGCCTATCTCCTCAATTCCCACTCGATCGACGATCCGGATAACGTAGGAAAAATCGATTTTTCCTACGGTGTTCACATGCCATCGGTGATCGTTCAATATCTATTCATCGGTGCGCAGGGATATTTTTTGAAATTTGGCGGAGGTGTGGGATATTATTTTGCTACACTTGAAGAGAAATTTCCATCGTACCTGGGCTCAATGCGATCATCGGCAAACGGCATCGGAGTGAAACTCGATATTTCGGGTCAGACTCCGCTTGGTGAACATGTCTATCTCATTATTGGGGCAGGATTGCGATTTTCGTTCGTGGGAAACTATAGCGGCGGCATCTTCGATGAGCCATCCACATCAAACCGTTTGGTGTCGATGAACTTTATCAGCATCGGTGTCACACTGGGTTTTATATATTACTTTTAACCGACTGGAGACGGAATGTCTTTTCTTGAAGCTTTTCTTCTAGGCCTGACACAGGGAATTACAGAGTTTCTTCCGATCAGCAGCACGGCGCACCTTCGAGTTATTCCTGCGTTAGTAGGCTGGAACGACCCTGGAGCTGCAGTATCGGCAGTCATCCAGCTGGGGACGCTCATTGCAGTGCTGGTTTATTTCCGCCGAGATATTCTCAGGTTTATCAGGGCGTTTATTGCCGGATTGTTGGTGCGTAAACCTTTCGAAAGCGTCGATTCCCGTATGGCCTGGTGGGTCGGATTGGGCACAATACCCGTCGTCCTTGCCGGCTTGATACTGAAAAACGCGATTGAAACATCGTTCCGCTCGCTGTATGTCATTGCTGCAAGCTTATTTCTTCTGGGTCTCATTCTCATTGTTGCCGAAAAAATATCTTCCTTCCGGCGTCAAATGGAGGAGATGAGATGGTGGGAAGCATTCATCGTCGGTATCGCACAGGCTTTCGCCCTCATCCCCGGTTCATCACGATCCGGAACGACCATCACGGCATCACTCTTTCTCGGAATAACACGGGAAGCAGCAGCGCGATTTTCGTTTCTCCTGAGCATTCCGGCAGTAACGGCAAGCGGACTTTACGAGCTCTACGAAATAAGGCATGAACTAACGGGCTCGCTGGGCATCGAACTGATCGTAGCAACACTTGTGGCAGCCGTCAGCGGTTATCTGGCGATTGAATTCCTTCTTCGCTATCTGCGGACACATACGACATTTGTTTTTGTCTGGTACCGGATTGCCCTTGCGGTTCTTATTCTGATCGTTCTTCAATTTGGAATTGTAATACAATAATAATCCAATCCTCTCAATTTTAGGGAATGTATTATGAAAGGAAAACATCTACTCATGGCGGTTATTTTTATGACCACAATCACGAACATTGAATGCGCCAAAGCCCAGCGCGATACTCTTGTGATCGAAACGAATTTCGGGAAGATCGAGGCTGAACTCTATAACGACATCGCTCCGAAAACGGTAGCTCATATGGAAAAGCTTGCGAAAGAAGGATTTTTCGACAGTCTTCTCTTCCATCGTGTTATTCCAGGTTTCGTTATTCAGGGAGGCGACCCGAACAGCCGTCACGGTGATCCGGATACATGGGGAATAGGGCAACCGGGACAGGAAACGGTTCCCGCAGAATTCAGTAAGGAATCACACAAACGGGGAATACTCTCGATGGCTCGCAAAGGAAACGACATCAACAGCGGAACGAGTCAGTTTTTCATCTGTGTCGCCGACGTTTCATCTCTTGATAATAAATATACGGTATGGGGAAAAGTCGATAAGGGAATGGATGTCGTTGATAAGATTGTCAATCTTCCGCGTGACCAGCGTGACCGACCCCAACAAAAAGCAATCATGACCAGAGTCACTGTGATCGAGACAGCGAAGCAACAGGCAAAATGACCCCTGAGGATTTTCATAGTGCACTACGGCAACGGCAATTTCGTTCCGTATATCTTCTCTACGGAGAAGAAGATTTTCTCATTGATGAGATGGTGCAATCGTTCATCAAAACGGCGGTCGACGAAGGTACGCGCGGATTCAATCTTGATATTGTCTATGGAAGTGACCTCGAGGCAAAGGATGTCGTCGCCCTCGCCTCTGCATATCCGATGATGGCGGAACGGCGGGTGGTTGTCGTAAGGGATTTTGATCGGCTCGCCAACAATGAACAACTTATAGGCTACATCGAGCAGCCGTCTGAAACGACAAGCCTCCTGCTGTTGGCTGAAAAAGTGGACATGCGCAGAAAGCCTTATGTGACACTGAAAACAAAGGCTGAAATTATCGAGTGCCGTCCGCTGTATGATGACAGAGTCCCCGATTGGATCATTTCGCGTGTGAAAGAACGCGGGAAGGTTATTACGTCGGAAGGAGCCCGCCTGCTTCATGCCCATGTGGGGAATTCACTTCGCGATTTAAATAACGAGATTGAGAAACTTTTTATTGCAGTCGGGGAACGCCCGACGATTGAGATTGCCGATGTAACCGATGTCGTCGGTCTGTCGAAGGTCTATAATATCTTCGAGCTTACAAGAATGATCGGGACGCGAAACCTGGGACGCTCGATTGAAATTATGGAACGGATGCTCCAGGCGGGTGAACAGGCAACAATGATGGTTGTGATGATTACACGGCATTTTACCACACTCTGGAAAATCGCCGAACTCCATTCAAAAAAACAATCGGACAAGGATATCGCAGGCAAAGCCGGGGTGAATCCATATTTTATCAAGGAATATATTTCCCAGCTAGACGAATATCCGGTGTCTCGTATCGAGGCCAACTTTGAGAGTCTGCTTCGTGCAGACGAGGAACTCAAATCCACTCCGACAGATCCCAGAGTTGTCATGACAGTGCTGCTTCATGAATTGATTCACGAATGACACACGAAAAATCAACCGGTCCTCGGACTTCGTCGATCATTATCCGCGGGGCCCGGGTTCACAACCTGAAAAATATTTCGCTCGATTTACCCCGGAACAAGCTCATAGTAATTACGGGAGTAAGCGGTTCCGGGAAATCGAGCCTTGCGTTCGATACAATCTATGCCGAAGGGCAGCGCCGGTACGTCGAGAGTCTCTCAGCCTATGCGCGGCAATTTCTTGAACGGATGGATAAACCCGATGTCGACGTCATACAGGGTATCTCGCCCGCCATGGCCATTGAGCAAAAGACAAACTCACGGAACCCCAGATCGACGGTAGGGACAACGACAGAAATCTACGATTATCTCCGCCTTCTTTTCGCGCGGATTGGTCAGACATTTTGTCCGAAATGCGGCGCCCTTATTCGTCGTGATACTGTTGCATCGGTTGTGGAATATCTCCAGAAGCTTCCCGACGGTACAAAAGTCTATGTCTTGTTTCCGGTCCATGATCATCCGAAAGTAACCGTTAATCAGGAGATTGAGAATCTTCAGAAGCAGGGATATTTTCGATTTGTTCTGGATGGAACTATCATCGATGTGAATGAATCCGACTTACTTCCACTCGCCTCGACTCGCCTCGACTGCGCTCGGCACGAGTCGCTCGGCGCAAGTCGCTCAGCGCAAGTCGGTAGGCGCAAGCGCTCAGGACAAGCCGGCGGATTTCCGGCAAAAGTACGAAAACAGGATCTCCGGGTTCTCATTGACCGATTGGTTATACGGCATGCGACAGCAGATTCGAGAATACCCGATTCGATCGAGACCGCGTTCACTTCAGGTGATGGATATGCGATTATTCGAGAGGTCGATAGCGGACGCGAGACACTTTTCAATCAACATTTTGCCTGTTCACATTGCGGCATTCGATTTGAAGAACCACAGCCGCGATTGTTCTCCTTCAACAATCCTTTCGGAGCGTGTCCGCAGTGCCAGGGATTCGGACGGGCTGTTGGAATTGATATGGATCTTGTCGCTCCGAACAGGTCGCGAACAATACGTGAAGGTGCGATCGTACCATGGACGACACCAAAATTCAAAGAACATCTTCGTGCCCTGCTTCGTGTTCACCAGAATGCAAATGTACGGGTCGATGTTCCCTATGAGGCATTAACAGCCGAAGAGATTCGTGTCGTAATGGAAGGATATGAAGATTTTTATGGTCTCAACAAATTTTTCAAGGAAATTGAACGGAAGACATATAAAATCCATTATCGCGTATTTCTCAGCCGATTCCGCGGATATACGACATGTCCTGTATGTGACGGAGCCCGGCTTCGACCGGAGGCGCTGAACATAAAAGTCGGCAGGAAAAATATTGCCGAGATCGTACGGATGACAATCGGGGAGGTCGAGGAATTTTTTCGCCTTCTTGAATTATCCGACCATGAATGGGAAGTTGCCAGAAGAATCATGGAAGAACTCCGGCGCAGGCTGAAATATCTCGTTGATGTCGGTATCGGTTATCTGACATTAGACCGGCTCTCGAGTACGCTTTCAGGTGGAGAATCGCAGCGCATCAACCTCGCGACCTCGCTTGGATCATCGCTGGTTGGTTCACTCTATGTACTCGATGAACCCAGTATCGGACTTCATCCGCGGGATATCCATCGGTTAATCACGATCCTGGAATCGCTTCGTGACGTTGGTAATACCGTTCTTGTTGTCGAACACGATGCCGAAATGATGCGCGAAAGTGATGTCATCGTCGATCTGGGACCGTCGTGCGGGAGAACAGGGAGGAGAGCTGGTCTTTCTGGGATCGTACAATCAAATCCTCAAACATGCAGAATCGTTGACCGGAAAATATCTCAGCGGTCATCTGTCAATACCTCTGCCTGCAAAACGCCGGACTGGAAAGACAAAAACTCTACGAATCCTTGGAGCCGCAGAACATAACCTGAAAAATATTACTGTCGATATTCCTCTTAATCGATTTGTGTGCGTTACCGGTGTGAGCGGTTCAGGGAAGAGTACTCTTGTTCATCAAATACTCTACGCTGGCATCAGGCGGCAAAAAGGGGAATATGATGAGTCGGTGGGAAAGGTGAGGGGATTTGAAGGAAGCGAATTGGTCGATACGGTTGAAATGGTCGATCAATCACCGATAGGCCGCACACCCAGATCAAATCCGGTTACATATATTAAGGTGTTCGATCTCATTCGTGATCTTCTGGCGAACACACAGCAGGCAAGGATCCGCGGATATAAACCGGGATATTTCTCGTTTAACGTTCCCGGCGGCCGTTGTGATGTGTGTGAAGGAGATGGATATCAGAAAATCGAGATGCAGTTCATGGCCGATCTTTATCTTCTCTGCGAGTCGTGCAAAGGAAGGCGCTTCAAGAGCGAAGTTCTCGATGTCAAATATCATGGGAAGAATGTCGACGATATCCTCGCAATGACGGTGACGGAGGCGATAGAATTTTTTCGCCACGATCCTACGGGCCGTCGTGTTGCCTCACGATTACAGGTACTTGCTGATGTAGGACTCGGATACCTCCGCCTCGGGCAGCCGGCGACGACACTATCGGGCGGAGAGGCACAGAGGGTAAAACTGGCTCTTCACCTGGCAGCGAAAGAAACCGAGGGCCATATCCTTTTCATCTTCGATGAGCCGACCACCGGTTTGCATTTCGATGACATTGCGAAATTGCTGAAATGCTTTAACGCACTGATCGATGCGGGCCATTCCGTTCTCATCATCGAACATAATATCGACGTCATCAAATGCGCCGATCACGTGATCGATCTCGGACCCGAGGGAGGTGCCGCTGGAGGATATATTGTAACGGTTGGAACTCCCGAAGAAATCGCGAAACATCCGTCATCGTACACCGGAAAATTCCTTAAGTCCGCATTGCAGTGATCAATGGGCCGAATTTTGCAGTTTAGTGGAGTGTGTGTTTGCGTGCTGCTCTTCCTTTTTGTATATTGAGCAACATTCTCATCTGAAATTGAATGGACATTAATACGTATTCGATACGCCGTCTCCTTGTCATTAAACTTCGCGGGATAGGGGATGTTCTCTTATCGACGATCGTGCTTAAAAATTTACGGTCCGCCTTACCAAATGCACAGATCGATTTCCTGGTGGAAAAACAGAGCCGCGAAGTGCTGCAGGGAAATCCGGCGATCGATGACCTGATTATTTTTGATAAAGCCGAAATATCGAGTATCGGCCTCGTTCGAAGGATCAGGAATAACCGGTACGATTTAATTTTCGATCTCTTCAGTAATCCGAGGTCAGCGTTTATAACGTTTTGTAGTGGAGCCCGGCTGAGGGTCGGATATCCATTCCGGGGCCGGAGCTATGCTTATAATGTGCGAGTCCCGTCGCGCGGCGGGGAAGTCCATAATACTCAATTCAATCTCGATGCGCTTGAAGCCATTGGAATTCCAATTGTCTCGCGGTCGTTAATGTTCCCGCTCGGCGAGGAAGAAAAAAAATATGCCGGCGTTTTTTTTGACACGCAAGATCTCTCCGATGGATTTGTCGCGGGATTATCTATCGGGAGTGGGTGGTACACAAAGCAGTGGGGATTGGATCGTTTTGCCGAGCTCGGTAATATTTTAATTGAAAAGTATCATGCGAAAATACTCGTTCTCTGGGGACCCGGCGAGGGAAAAGAAATAGATATGTTTCAACATGCGATGAAAAACCGGTGTATAGTTCCACCCGTGACATCGCTCAAGCAGCTTGGAGCCCTCATTCGGCGGTGCTCAATGGTGATTAGTAATGATTCCGGTCCCATGCATATTTCCGCTGCATTACGTGTCCCGACACTCGGTATCTACGGAACCGACTCGTCCGGATTTACAGGGACCCTACGGACAAGAGCATGGATATACCCGGAAGGAAGGGCTGGACTGCCTGGGCTGCAATTTGACTAAATGTCCGATTGGCCACATCTGTATGAACGAGCTGAGTGTCGGCGATGTTCTGGCTGCCGCCGAAAAAATAATGAAAAAGAATAATATTATTCCAAAACAGTAGGAATTTATTGTTGTGGTTTTTATATAGAGATTGCCTCGGCTAGCTTCTTAAGTGGCTCTCTCTCAATGTTCGGCAACCTGGCTGTTTACGGGTAGCAATTCAAAATTCACTATTTATACTATGGCACGACGACTATCACATTCCCTAAAAAGAAAACCGCAGACTGCAAAGACAAAAAGGAATTTTCATATCCCCGATTGTCCCCGTTTTACCGGTTATAAACCGTGTTATCCCGGTGTGAATTGTGCCGTGGACGGCTGCTACGAGAAGAAAAAGAATAACATTCGAATTCTTATCGTCAACCTTGACGCGATGGGTAATGTCCTTACAACTACATCAATTCTTCCGGCGATAAAACGGAAATATCCCGACAGTATTATCACTTGGATAACGATGGAGAACGCGCATCGGCTTTTGGATAATAATCAATATATCGATAGAGTATTCGTCTGGGGACCGGAAAGCCGTTTAATTCTCGGATCGATGAAATTCGATATTGTGATGAATGTCGATAAATCACAACGCTCCGGTGCATTCACGATGGGTGTTCGTGCAAAGAAAAAGCTCGGCTATGGAGTCAATGAACGAGGACAGATTATCCCTCTGAATAAGGAGGCAGAATACAATTATCTCCTCGGACTCGATGATCATCTGAAGTTTCGTGTGAATACTCGCACAGTTTCGGATGTACTCCATCAAACGATGAAACTTGAGTACAGGCATGACGAATATGTGTTGAATCTGACGGCAGAGGAGGAGCACTTCTGTAACAAGTATAAGCAGGAACAGGGTCTGGATAAGGCAGGACTGATCATCGGTTTTAACACAGGATGTTCGACGCTGTATCCCAATAAAAAAATGACTGTCGATCAACACGTTGCATTAATCAATCGAATCTATGAAGTGCTTCCGCAGGCCCGATTGGTTCTTCTCGGTGGATCCGAGGACACAGAACGGAATGCCGAAATTGCCCGGCGGGTTGGAGAAAAGGCACTGTTCACTCCAACGACCGAAGGCGTTCGCCGTGGGATTTGTTACGAGAACCTCTGCGACGTTGTAATCACAGGTGACTCATTCGGCATGCACGTAGCAATTGGATTGAAAAAATATGTGATCGCCTGGTTCGGCTTGAGCTGCTGGACGGAGGTTGATGTGTACGGAAGGGGAGAAAAACTATACCCGCAAACGCTGGAATGCTCTCCCTGCTGGAAACAGCAATGTCCGTATAATCTTGAATGTATACAGATGATCGACCTGGAGAGAATTGTCGAGCTTGTGAAGAAATATTATGAGAAGTTACGAACATCAAATTCCAAGTTTATAATCTAGGATCTCCAGACATATAAATTTGGTATTTGTTGCTTGGAATTTGGTGCTTGACTCTTTCCTACCGTCTTCCCTTTAACCACATATTGTACGGCATTTTACGGTAATGGCCTTCGCCAAAATAAACAAGCATTTGCTGCAGATCGGTCGACTCGTGGAAACCGCTGAAAGTACCAAGTGATCCGCCTAAAGGGGCCAGCATAATCATCGAAGGATATTCATCGACTTCCAACGATTGGGCAATCTGCTGTTCGGTGAGAACCTGACTGTTGCACTCGTGTTGTACGTTGGATTCAGCATTAATTTTAGTACAGACAAATTTCTCGCGGAGGTAATATTGTACCGTCGCATCGGTGAATGTCAGGGCCTCCATTCTTTTACATTGCGGACACCAATCAGTATATGCATAAACAAATATGATCTTTTCATTCTCCTTTGCATATTTCAGTGCTTCACCAAATGGCATCCAATAGATATATTGATTCGTCGTCCCGGAGGAATGAGGCTTTGGAGTAAATCCTACCATTAATGGCAGGATGAAGACTGCAATGAATACAATCGTCAGTGTTCTGTTCATGAACGACCTCCTCGTCTGTAAACAGTGCTTATAAAGTGACTCTCCTCCACAATAATCATTCTCTCTTTAAAAATAATACCTTTTTTAATTCATCAATCATCAATCCGTATGGTTCATATACAGAAATCAGAAATATTCAGTTTCTTAAGTTGTTTTGTCCTTCAACTACGCGGTGACGAAGCGTTTCAAAATGATTCAGGACCATCGGTATTCCGACTTCCTGCATGGTGCAAATGTGAGGATCTTTCTCGCACGTCGTTTGACAAACACTATCCGGAGCGATAACAACCTCGGAAATATTCCCCTGAGGTCCCCAGAGCTGCGGCGAACAGGCCGGTAATGGACAAAAGAGCGATAGCGTCGGTATTTTCAACGCCGCGGCGATGTGCATTGGCCCTGTGCTTGCCGAAAAAAAGAAATTATAGTGACTTAGCACTGCGATGAATTGCCTTAACGGTAATTCCGGCAGCCGGATGATTTTCGGTTTATTAATATTCCGGAAAGCGTCTACTAATTCACGTTCAGTGCCACTTACTATAATTGTTACATCGTAACGATCCAGCAATTCACCGGCGAATGTAATATAATTCTCTATTGTCCAATTTGGAGATGAACGGCCGCTTCCCGGGTTTATCCCCATTATCGTCTTGCTATGATCGACACCGAGTGCCTCAAGAAATTTCCGGGCGTCTTCGCGTTCCTCTTCTGTGATAAAAATCTCGGTTGATAGATCGTTTGACCGGACGCCGATCGCTCTTCCAAGATCGAGGCAGTAGTCGGCTTCATGGCGGAGCGGTATATATCGGTGGCGGCTGACTGTCCGCATAAATGTCAGCAGCTCGTACAACTTATGCCCCACACCGATCCGCGTGCGAATCCCCGCCCAGAAAAGCATCCAGGCTGCGCGCTCTGTAGGAAAGAGAAGAAGCGCCGTATTGAATCGTCGTTTGCGTATTGCAGCAACCTGTTTCCAGAAACCTGTTCGTCCTTTATGTTTACCGTCGAAATCGTCAACGATGATTTCGTCGATTGAGGGATTCCACTTAAGTATTGGTACTGCATATGGCCGTACCATCACGGCAATAAAGGCCGCTGGATATGCCTGCCGTACTGCACGGATTAATGGTGTCGCCAGGACGACATCTCCGATACGATCGGTACGGACGATTAGAATTCTCTGATGTTTCGGTCGTGTCGGCATTACTGCCAAATATACGCAGTGTACTCTTTTGTGTCAAGTATTTTTTCGAGCGGCTTAGGGAGTACCTGTTGCTCGGAGGTGTATAGGCCTTTCTGAATCTCATCTTTCTCGATAATTATGACACACGGTATACCCCGGATTTTCCCGATATCCGACTTGACACTGCCCGTCCCGTTCCAGAGCTCAATTCTTCTGAATGTGTATCCCTCATGCCACCCGAGGTCGATCCCGTCGAGATAATAGCTCAATTGAGGATTATCGCCATTCCCAACAACGACTATATTTTTCAATTTTTGAGACTGGATTATATCTGCCAGCTCCTTTGCCCCGTCCTTATATTGAATCCGATCGAGATAGAAAATATTCACGGCACACAGAAGCGCCAGGGGAATATAAATAAGTGTTGGCAATCGGGATATTTTATGAGGATATACGGAGAATAACCAAAGAATCGCAATGAGAATACCGCATTCGACGATAACTGGGACACTCGACGAAGGGAAATGAAAACCGTTGTGTATGAATATCATTTTTATATCCTGCCGAAAATCGAAATTCGCAGCCCAGATTGCGAGTAATCCAATGGCACCGATTATCAACCGTTGGCAACCGGAGGAGAGGGAGCCCGAAGTCAACTGCTCCAATCCATAACCTGCCAGGAGTACAAGAGCTGGAAATATGGGGAGGAGCCACCAGGCAAACTTTGTTGAGAGAATTGAAAAGCCTGAGAAAAAAAATAGTATCCAGAAAGCAAGGATAACATGCAGCTGTCGTGTCGGTCGATCCGGTTCCCGTCGTTTTTTCCAGGCACTCCAGAGGGCGATACAAGCGGGTGGAATGGCCAGGGGCATGATAAGGAGGAGCTGATTGAAATAGTAGAGGACTCCAAGTTGTTTTGGAGTTCCTTCGGATCCGGAAACTATATGTTTTACAAGCTCGGTTCCGGCGAAAATACCCAGCATACTCCCCCTGTTGTACTTCAGTCCCATCATGATATACCACGGAAGTGCAATTATCGCGGCGATGAAGACAACTTTTCCAAATTCTTTTACGTACATCTTTCTTTTTGGAGAAGACAAGAGCAATATCGAGAATAAAAGAATGATGAACACTCCTCCGGCGACAAATAGCTTTGTCATGAGACCAAATCCAATTGCGATTCCTGTAATGATGCTCCACCGGCGGTAATTGGCACTGGCAGTGAGTCCTCTGAGCCATGTATAAAGGGCAAGGGTCATCCAGAATGTCAGTAAGACGTCGTACTGTCCCTGCCGTGTCATGAAGTTGTAGAAAGGTGTCAGACCAAGGAATAACGCGCTATAAAAACCTACCGTTCGGGAAAAGAAATGTGAACCCATCAAATAGAGAAGCAAGATTGTCAGAGCTCCGGCCACGGCTGATACAAATCGCGAGGAGCATTCTGAAATTCCAATCGTATAATATAGAAATGCAGTACACCAGCTGTACAGCGGGGGATGCGCTGCATAATAGACGCCGGTGGAGTCACCGGCAACATGAAGATGATGCGGTGATTGGTCGAGCCAGTCTCCGAATCGTATGATCGTCAATGTACGGACTGCGTGTAATGATTCATCCCACCGCTGGAGATCGAGAAATCCCAGATTGATAAATCGGATAACCGCGACAAGAACTACGATGTATGTCATCCAACGTTTATGCACGATGGTTTCCATTAGAATGAAAATGCTTCGAGGAGAAAGCCGGACTCGTTTTGCCACGTGAGCACTTCTGCAGCAATACGACAATTTCCCGCATATCTTGCGTTTAATCCATCATCGGTGAGTAGCATGCGGAGAGAGTCGATTAATCCATTTGTGTCCAGCGGATCGACTGTTATTCCGACATCGTAGAGATCAATATTTTTTTTGATTTCGGGAAAAGCGCTTCCAACGACAGGGATTCCAGCCATGATATATTCGAAGAGTTTGTTCGGAAGAGAATAGTAATAACTGAGCCCATGATTTTCAATTATACACCATCCGATGTCGGCACCTGCAGTATATGTGATCAGTTCGCTCATGGGCACGGCATCAAGGAGATGAACATTCGGAGATTGTCGGGAAGCCTCTTCAATACTATGCCTGAGAACTCCGCTTCCGAGAAACACGAATGCGGCATCAGGAAATGTTGGTGCAATTGAAAGTAGGATACCGATTCCACGTCCTTTCTGGAGTCCTCCCTGATAGAGCACGATTTTTTCCCCGGGAGGGATATTGAGGCGTCTCCGGAGGAGAGATCGGTCATTGACAATCTGTCTGTGGGGGATATTGCGGACAACGTACACCCTTTGTTTGGGGTGGTTTTCCCGCAGGAATTGAGCGAGCGAATTATTTACAGTGATAATAGAATCAGCCTGGGGGCTGAAAATGTGTTCGCACCAGGTCCAGAATCGCTGAGTGAGCGGGCGTTTGTGCAGTGCCGCAATAGCAGAATACAACTCCCGTGAATCGTATACTAATTTTGCTCCCGTGAGAATCGATGCGAACCATGCCGTAGGGAGTGAGTACAAATCGGAAGCGAGGAAAATTGTTGCATGCACCCGGAGAGCGATGAATAAAGCTTTCCAATAGAAAATGAGGAAACGAATTTTTGTAGGAAGAGTACGGACGACGTGTGCAGGATGAATTGCTAATCCCGTCGGATATGATGCAGCTGACGGTTCGGGAATCATAATGACCGTTGTGTTATATCCGTGAGATGAGAGAGTTTGTAGAAACTTTGAGCTCCGGGAATCGAAGCGGATATCACCGAAGAGGATACAGCAAACGTGATGAGGCGCTTTCATGGTTTTGGCTTACAATGTGATGCCGAGTCCGATTGTCTGTGCCGTCCCTGCCTGTTGACTCATGGGAATGATGCAGTAATCAAGAGCGAATGATCTGTATCTGATGCCCACTCCGGCAGTAATATTACGGAAATCATATCCTGTTTGATATCCCAGCCTTAGTGCGATGGTACGGTCGAATATGAGCTCGCCACCGATATACGAGTGGAAAATACGATCCCTGGTCAATTGAACTGCATCAGCGGCGAAGGTGACTTCCGATCGGATCACGTCGACGGGAAATTTGTATGCCACGCCCCCTCTCAGCATTGTTGGAAGATTGATTGAAGGAGTGTTCGTTCCACTCATCGATCCGAGATTCAATAACGAGACACCGAGCGCCAGTCCATCTACCGGCGTCCGGAAATGAACGCCAAGATCGATTCCAACTCCAGACCATTCGTCGACAAATATTTTTTCGAATACATATTTGGCGGTTCCGCCGATTGTCACACTCTCCACGATTCGATAGGCGATACTGCCGCCGAGCGTAAAATTCCGACTCGTAAATGTTCCTTCGGGATCCCCGGGTCTGGTGCGAATCTCGATATTTGGGACCGTTGTAGTCGTGATATTCAGGCCGAGCGCGATATCGTCCCACGGGAGAGTTGCACTTAAGGATTGTGATTGTATGTCATCGATCCATGCCCGGTGCGCCAATTCGATTTGCGGAGATTGATTCAATAATATTCCCGCAGGATTGTAATATATTCCACCGGCATCATCGGCTACGGCGACATATGCTTCCCCCATCCCTCCGGCGCGCGGGCTGAGTCCGATTTTCATAAAAGCCGCTCCGCTTGTACCTGCCTGCGCAAGGATAATCGAAGGAATACAAAACACAAATAAGAATCTCATCATAACTTAAAACCCAACTGTAACAGAAATGATATGAATCCCCGAGGGTGCAAACGGTTCAATGCCATAGGCGTAATGAATCGTTGGACACCAGCCAGGCAGCGGGCAACTGACGGCAAAGCCGAACGTCGGCATTGCACCAGACCATTGATTCTGAAGATCGATCCGATCGCATCCCCCCGAAGTGAAAACGATTCTAGTGGATTCCACTCAACCCCCACACGGAGGTGGTGTGTATTTTGAGACGAAGCGACGTAATCAATTGCAGCGGTCACAGTTGAATCGAAGAGTGTATGTGCAACGCCGATTTTAATGATTGTCGGGAATGCGTCGATCGTCGTTGTCCCCTGATCGCCGTAGATTTTAGAGGTGTCCCACCGATATTTGGCTCCCAGGTCATTTACAGCAATCCCCACACTCATATTCTTATTGATCGAATATATGCATCCAAGGTCGACTGCGGCACTGTACGCCGTGATATTTTCATAAAGTTTATAATAATAATACTTAAATGTCACTCCACATGCCAACTTGTCGGTAAAACTGTTGGCGAAGGAAGCGAAGAATAGGTACTCGGATGTAGAGAGATCTCCCGTCGAGATTCCATCGGAATCGCGGCCATCGATTTTTGAAACACCCGAGTTGATAAATCCTACCGCGATACCGGCGGATTTCTTCAGATGCTGCGAATACTGCAAGAAGTTCAATGACCGGTCAAGAGACATCACCGTATACGCCGCGGTGATTACATGATCGCTCTGAAATGCAGTGAGTGCGGGATTATAATAGGGTGAAAGTTTTCCACTGACAACGGCAGTCATTGCATTACCCATTGCCACCCCGCGTGCGCCAAAACCGATGCGGGCGAATGCTCCTGCCGTACCGCCATATTGAGCGTGAACCGATGATCCGAATCCAACCAAGAACATCACGAGATACAGAATTCCGGCAGTCCAGTATGATTTATTGCAATACAAGAATTTTTCCCCAGAGTGTTTGATCGTTGCCGATTGTTACGCGATATAGATACACGCCGTTAGCGATTCGTCGTGCTGAGTCGTCCAGTCCATTCCATAGTTCATCATAATCCTGTGTTCCGCTTCGTTCGGCATTCCGAAGGAGTGTTTTTACGCGGTTCATTCCAAAATCGAAAATCTCGATTGTGACCTGAGCCGCCTTTCCGCCTGTGCTATAATGAATCCTGGTCTGTTCGAATGCAGGAGAGAAGGGATTCGGATACGCATAGACTGCTGTTGTTTGACCGAGCTCGGTGTATGCTCTGTAAACATTCCAGGCTGATCCAAAAGGATGCTGTGCGTCATCGACTGTTGATGCGATTCCGTCAGGAGATCCTATCCAAACGGTTGTTCCTGCTACGCGCACTGCATGGATGGCCGGCGAGGCAATTCGTTGTTGTGTTCTGTCGTCGATAATGGAACCGCTCCGGATCCATGATGTTCCGTTATCGTCCGAGCGGTATAATCCCTGTTCCGTTGCCACATAAACGATAGAATCCTGAAAAGCAAAATCGTACGCGCGGATTCCCTGTAGTAAGTTTTTCCACGACGCCCCGCCATCGTCAGTATAGCTTACTCCATATTCTTCAGCCTCGTCAACCGCTTTCCAGTTTGTAGCCCAGAGGCGGTTTTTCCCTGTAAAGTGTTGTGCACGGATGCATATCACCCAATTGCCGAGGATCGGAGATGATTGATTCTGATGCGAAAATTTTACCCATGAGAAACCGCCGTCGGTCGATTTATTGATACCGCCCGCCGTACCGCACCAGATTGTGTCCGAATCAATGGCTAAGACCGAAAAGCCGAGCATGTTATTATTTTTGCGTGGATCGTACCTGCGGAAAATTCTATTCTGCTTCAGTGAATCGTATGATGCATATGACCAGAGTGTATCGTTCGGGTGAAGAGAATTCTGATCGTCTGCGGGGAGTAAAATCCGCTGCCAGTGCTTTCCGTTATCTGTTGATTTTCGAAGGCCGGACGCCCAGCTGGCGATCCAGACAGAAGCCGGCTCGACCGAGGGGTTCGACCGAGGCTCACCCGAGGCCCTCGCCGCAGGAGGTGTGAGCGATACACCCCACGTAATATTTTGTTCCGGAACTATCACCGGAAGGATTCGAACCGAATCATTGATGCCGTAAGAAAGAATGCTATCCACAGAGTTATCGACCGTCTGTGGAAGATGAGACCATGTCGCTCCCCTGTCGATTGAAAATGAATATCCAGCTCCTGTCTGAACAAAACCGTCGCCGACTTTTTCGTCGAAGATAGTTCCGGCCCAGATACGATTGCCCTGCACGGTGAGGGAGGACACGCCGGGATGTTCGAAATTCTTATCGGCAAATGTCTCCCAAGTTATGCCGTTATCGGTAGAACGGGTAAGACCTTTGCTGGTTCCGAACCAGAGCGTATCTCCACTTACTTCAAAGTGTGATGCGCCATTGCTTGGCGGCAATGATGACATCACAGTCGAAACACTCAGTGTTTGTTGGGCGACCGCAGATGAAAAGCAGATCCCTAATCCTAAAAAAGAAAATATTTTCACGAGTTTATTCATTGAACGGTAATAGTGTGTGTAATCACATTACTCGTATCGTTCGATTTATCGATTGCGACAAAGTAGAAAGTATATGTTCCCCGGGTCGCGTCGCTTCTGAGCTGAATAATCCGGCTGTAAATTCCGTCAGCGGCATTAGTATCGCCGCTGTTGTATCCCCCCAGATCCACCTTTCCTCCGTCGTCATACATTTGAATCGGGCCAGATGACGATGGTTTCCCATCAGGAAGAATAGAAGTGAACTGCACTTTCTGGATATCTGCAGTTCCATTGGGATCGTCGACTTTCAATGTCAACAGATTAACAACATAACCCTCTGCAGGAAGCTGGAGTGTATCAGGAGACTGCAAGTTCGAAATCTGCGGCGGCTTGTTCAATCTGAGAATCGATAATGGTGACCTAAATGTATTGCTCTCGAGTCCTGATCCGTCGATGGCAGAGATATCGACGTTGAAAATGCCGATATCCGATCGCTGGATGGGAAGTGGAAAGATTTTTTGGAAAACGAACAATTTATAATTACCCTGAATTTCCCGCCGATCCGTTTCTGTGAGAGGGATTTCACCCGAAGTAATTTCGGCATTGTTTGAAGTTCTCGTTACCACAAAATGAAACGACTGTACGGCTGCCATCGGTATTCCGATTGTTGCGTTGAAACCGACCGAAAGAGTCAGTTGATCCGATGAAGATTTTTGTCCGTCCACGAAGATTGTATCGGTATTGAATACCGGTGTCGTCAAAACCACAGCGAGGAGATTCGGACGTTTGCTGGAAGGCTCTATGATACTGTCAGGACTTTTGTCACACCCGGCCAGAAAAAGGAAAATGGAAATTATACAAAGCCCCGATTTTATATTCATATTATACGATAGCGAGTGAAAAATTGAGATATCATTGATTTATAAATGACGTCCTTTATGCCGTAGAAGTTACAATTTAGAGTAAAAGAAATGGAGATGGAGAGAAACACAGAACCAGAATTGTGAAACACATCCAACCGAGATATCTCCTTGCAGGATTGACCGGAGCGGGATCGGCTACCTCAGGATGATCGAGTTTAACGACAAAAAAAAGAATCAACGCCCAGAAAATCCAACCTGGCCCAGCCGATGGGGAACGTGATGCCGATGACCGGTAAGAATCCTGTGACTCCTATAACAAGAATTATTCCGAATGCTATTCGTGCGATGAGGCGATGATGTTTGCCGAAGAGCGTATACGAAATATGTCCGCCGTCGAGTTGACCGATAGGTAAAAGATTCATTGCTGTCACAAACAGTCCGAACCACCCGACGCATAGTGAAGGGTAATGGTAGATCTCATTCATTGCCGGGAGATACGAATTCGATGGAGTTGTAACTATTTTTGTCAATATATTATACAAGAGAGTATCTCCGAATGTAAGGCTCCCTGTCGGGAGAACAGTCATTCCTATGTATTCCGGATGTATCTTATAAAGATATCCGATATCCGGCAGTGTGACAAGTCCGTAAATAATAAGGCCCAGACTTCCGATGAATCCGGCGATCGGGCCTGCCGCGCCGATATCGAACATCGCTTTCTTGTTCGGAACAACAGACTTCGTCTTGATCACCGCCCCCAGTGTCCCGAAGTTGACAAAACCCGGGACTGTGGGAAAAGGTAGAAAGAAAGGGAGTGTGGCATCGACTCCATGGTAGCGCGAAGCGAAATAGTGGCCGAATTCGTGCATTCCGAGTATCAGGAGTATTGAAAATGAATAAGGTAGACCGGCAGGGAAATTTGCTAATTCAAAGGGATCCAGATTTAACCATGCGACTCCGGCAACGGTGGTGGTAAAAAACGTCAGCACGAACAAGCCGCCATGTATCAACCACTTCCTTGCATAGATGAGTGTTTCTAAAGGATTTTTCACCAGATCGCAGTACTATAAGGTTTTTTAATTCAAATGAATAGAAATATACGAAAGTTGCGATGAAAATGAAAGAAAAAAACGAGAGTATATAAGGAGTTGATTGATGCAATAGAGATCTTGAAAAATCCAGTTATCAAAATTTTATAAAAAAACGCCCTTTTCCTCCTCCCGGAGGGAAAGGGCACGATTAAAGATTTGTATTTTTTCGCCGATAATGTTATTGAGCAGGTTCCGGCGGCGGCGGCGGTGGCAACGGGGCTCCGTCTCCAGACGTTAAACCGACAGAATAATGAGCAACATCCGGCGGCGGCGGCGGTGGTAATGGGGCTCCGTCTCCAGACGTTAAACCGACAGAATAGTGAGTGACATCAGGCGGCGGCGGTGGCGGTAATGGAGCACCATCCCCAGACGTTAATCCGACACAATCTGGAAGTAATCCTGAGTTGTGAGACATATTCGCACCTGCATACGAGATTGCGGCGTTTGTGGCGAATGTAAGTGCGAGTGCAATGAGAATCGATGAGACCCGTTTGATTGTACGGCGTTTGTCGTTAGTTCCCATGATTTTTCCCCTTTAGTTAATGTTGGTTGTGGATGAGAAACATGAAAAGCATTGATTATCATGATTAAGAGTAGCTTTTCATTGAAGTTAGTTTAATTGTTTCTCATAAGTTATGTAAAATATTTTTAATAACATACGAAATATCACAAAAATATTCTTATTTGTCAAGTTAAATCGCATTTTTTTTGAATTGTGCATAATATCATACGAATCATTGATTTTTAAATACGTAATTTTTTACTTGACTCAATTTGAAAGTAATAGTATATTTTAATTCCTGACTCGATGAAGAGGAAATGATATGTCATTGCCAAAAAAGATTGCGATCTTATGGTTAGTGTTGCTTTTTGCTCAGGCAGTTAGTACATACTTTGTTGTTACTCCGATTTCCTTAGCTGCTTCATTAAATTTTGGAATCCAGTCATTCATTACGATAGTTCTTTTTTTCCTCGTTGGTAAAGAACCGACGAAAAGAGGAAAATTTATTTTCATAAATTTTGCCTTCTTTTTTCTGCTAAGCATATTCCATTTTATCGGCGGTTATTTTGGGTCGGCTGAATTTCGTTATAATTTTTATATTTATATATGCCGCGGTGTCACTGTTGGTTTACTAGCTTTTGCAGTAGTATATATTACATGCGACACTCTTTTTCGCGATTTTTCGATAGTCGCAAATTTTTTGATCACAATTCTTATTGTTGGAGGTATCTTCGCTTATTATTATTCGCCGTATTTTTCTGATGTGAAATCTCTCTGAAGGACTCAGGATTATTTGGATTGGAAAGTCGTTCGTCAAGCCTCGAATGAGATTTTCAAAGAGAAATCCCGGTCGGCGACTCCGGAAGAAATCGCCTCGCGGATCGAGCTACAAATATGGAACAACGGTGTCGCCGTAGGTGGCGGAC
>CAVZMI010000033.1:0-37174 GCA_963776275.1 Ignavibacteriota bacterium | reverse complement strand
GACTGGCGAGCAGGGTCCAGGTGAAAGAGGGGAAAGTCGAGTTGGCGGTGCGGTGGGCCGTGGCGTCGAGCCTGTAGGTGCGTAGCAGCGATGGCATCGCTCGGGCGGCCGTGTTCCATCGCGGGACCTTCGCGACGAGAGAGCGTCGAGGAAGCGGCCTCGAGGTGGACTCCTCGTCGGCCACTAGCTCGACGGCCTGCTGCTCCGCGAGGATGTGGCAGGCCTTGAGCGGCGGCGGAACTCGATTAGCGGGTGAATGTTAGGGTTGTGGAGCAGGCGGCGAAGGCCGCCCGACGCTCGCGGAGCCAGTCCAGGAGTGTGGCGAGACAGGGAGCACAGCAGACGTGGACGAGGATGGGTCGATTGGGGATTGGCGTTCGTGGTGCCCTCTTCGTCGCCGTCTTCGTCCAATTCCTCGTCGCCGGGCGGGAGGGGGCTTTCCTTGAGTTGGAGGCCGTGGCGGGCGAGCTTCTCGGCGACTTCCGTCAGCGACGTGCGGCCGAAGTTGCGGCTCGCGAGCAACTCCTCGGGCGTGTGGGCGACGAGTTGGCCGAGGGTGACGATGCCCAGGTGCTCCATGCACTTGCGGCTGCGGAGCGACAGGTCGAGTTGGGCGATGGGCGTGGTGAGGGCCGCCTCGTCGGCGGTGACGGCTTCGTCGGGGCGGCTTCCTTGCCCGTAGCGGGTGGCGCGGCAGGCTCTTCGCGGTCGATGCCGAGACGCAGGTTGCGGAGTGCGAGCATCTCCTTGATCTCGGCGAGCGAGGTCTCGCCGAGTTCTTCGAGGCCAGCAGTTCCTCTTCCGTGTGCGACGAGGTCGCCCAGGTGTGGATGTTCATGCGGTGGAGGCAGTTGCGGACGCGGACCGAAAGCTTGAAGTCGGAGACGGGCACGGACATGAGCTGCTGTGGGTGATGTTCATCTCGTGCTCGGTGCTCCTCGTCGTAGACCATGTCGAGGGAGGAGTGGGCGTCCTTGAGGAACATGGGCGGCGTCGGGGGAATGGGTCGGGTTGGCCCGCAGCACGCGGGAAGCACTCGATCGCCCTTGGTATTCGCGGCGGTCCTCGAGGAGGACGCCGAGGTTGATGAGCGGCGTTGGTGTAGGTGGCCGGGCCGGCGGTGACGGCCTCTTTGTAGTGTTCCAGCCGGCGGGTCTTCATCGCCGCGGACAGCGGCGTTGATGCCCAGGCGGAACGAAGCGGCGTCGTGGTGCGGCTCGATGGCCAGGGCCTTTTCGTACTCGGGGCGTCGCCTTGCTTGTAGCGGCCCGCGTTGTCGTAGGCCAAGCCGAGGAGGTAATGGAGGTTGGCGTTGTCGGTGTCCGACTTGGCGAGGGTGTGCAGCTCGTTGGTGGCCGCGTCCGTGTGGCCTGCCTTGAGGAGGGCCTCGGCGTGGCCGATGGCGGCGACCCGCTTGGTCGCGGCCTTGCCGCGCTGGTCTGGTCGAAGACCTCGGCCGCCTTCTTGTAGAACCCGGTCTCGAGGTAGCACTGGGCCTGGAACGAATCGGCCTCGGGCGAGGACGAGTGGCGAGGCTGGCGATCGCCTCCTCGAGGCGCCCGAGTGCCCAGAGACCGACGCCGATGATGAGCGTCGGCCTCGTCGTGATCGATGGCCTTTCCGTCGATCGTCGGGTTCTCCATCAACTCGATCACCAGGCGGTCAGGGCTGGTGGTGCGGTCCGGCGATTGGGCTTGCCTTGTGGACCAGCAGGAAGAGTCGATTAACGATTGGACCCGACGAGAAGCTGCTGAACGTCGGCGGTCGGCGAGGAAGTGTCGGCCATGATGGCTATGCCCCTTGGTTCGTGCACCCACTGTGGAAGCGAGATGCAGGCACCGTGCGAAACCATAATTATAATGACCCTGGCCGGATTTGCAAGGGAAAGTTTGGCCCGGCTACGGCCTCTGTACCGTGGGGTTTCCTGATTGCCTGGTCTGCCATGCTCGTGCTCGTGCTCCTGCTCGTGCTCGGTCTTCTGCTTCCCCCGCGCCGGGAAGAGGCGAGCACGAGCACGAGCAGGAGCACGAGCACGGCAGAAGCTGGACACACGGAACCCCAAGAACAGCGAACATACTCGTTTGACTCTGCGCTGGTTAACGGCATGATGAATGACCCTACAAGTCGTCCGACGAAGGAGCGAGCCATGGACTCATTCACGACCGCCCGCGAGATCATCACGGGCGTGGGCTCGATTGATGTCTGGGAGAAGGCGGCAGCCTTCGGCGGGAATGTCCTGCGGGTGATGCTGGAAGGCCATGCGGCGAAGCGGACGCTCGACGAGGTGCTTACCCTCCTCGACGAGGCCTGGGGCCAGAGGTGGCCACGTATGAGGAGGTCGAGCACGACCCGGACGTGGAGACCGTGGACGCCGCGGGCGGACTTCTTCTGCAAGGAGATGAAGTGCGACGTGGTGATTGGCATGGGAGGCGGCAGCGCGATGGACGCGGCCAAGGCCGTCGCCGGACTCGCCCGCGAGCCGAACCCCACGACGGCGGACCACGATGGTGCGGAGGTCACCCAGCCCGGCCTGCCGCTGATTGAGGGCCCCGACCACGGCCGGCACGGGGGCGGAAGGCTACGAAGAACGCCGTCCTCAGCCACCGCGTGGCCGGCACGAAGAAGAGCATCCGCTGGCGGAGTTGATGATGCCCACGCTCGCTCTGGTCGATCCCAACCTCACGGCGTCCTGCCCGGCGAGGGTCACCGCGGCCGCTGGGACTACGGTTGTCAAGCTCATCGAGGCGTTCACCTCGGTGAACGCGACGCCGCTGACCGATGGCCTGGCGTTCGACGCGGCGGCGTGGCTGATCCGCTGGTCGAAGCGGCCTACGACGACGGGAAGAACATCCAGGCCCGCGAGCAGTGCGCCTACGCCAGCCTCATGGCGGGCATGGCCCTCGCCAACGCGGTCGGCTGGTGCCGTTGACGGCATGGCCCATCATGAGCCGCTACGGCATCGAGCACGGGCTGCTGCCTCGCCGATGCCGCACGTCATGTGGATTAACCGGGACCACGTCGGCGACAAATACGACTGCCTGTCGCACGTGGCCTGGGAGGACATTTATTGCGGCGTTTGTGGCGAATGTAAGTGCGAGTGCAATAGAATCGATGAGACCCGTTTGATTGTACGGCGTTTGTCGTTAGTTCCCATGATTTTTCCCCTTTAGTTAATGTTGGTTGTGGATGAGAAACATGAAAAGCATTGATTATCATGATTAAGAGTAGCTTTTCATTGAAGTTAGTTTAATTGTTTCTCATAAGTTATGTAAAATATTTTTAATAACATACGAAATATCACAAAAATATTCTTATTTGTCAAGTTAAATCGCATTTTTTTTGAATTGTGCATAATATCATACGAATCATTGATTTTTAAATACGTAATTTTTTACTTGACTCAATTTGAAAGTAATAGTATATTTTAATTCCTGACTCGATGAAGAGGAAATGATATGTCATTGCCAAAAAAGATTGCGATCTTATGGTTAGTGTTGCTTTTTGCTCAGGCAGTTAGTACATACTTTGTTGTTACTCCGATTTCCTTAGCTGCTTCATTAAATTTTGGAATCCAGTCATTCATTACGATAGTTCTTTTTTTCCTCGTTGGTAAAGAACCGACGAAAAGAGGAAAATTTATTTTCATAAATTTTGCCTTCTTTTTTCTGCTAAGCATATTCCATTTTATCGGCGGTTATTTTGGGTCGGCTGAATTTCGTTATAATTTTTATATTTATATATGCCGCGGTGTCACTGTTGGTTTACTAGCTTTTGCAGTAGTATATATTACATGCGACACTCTTTTTCGCGATTTTTCAATAGTCGCAAAATATCTGATCACAATTCTTATTGTTGGAGGTATCTTCGCTTATTATTATTCGCCGTATTTTTCTGATGTGAAATCTCTCTCAAGGACTCAGGATTATTTGGATTGGAAAGTCGTTCGTCAAGCCTCGAATGAGATTTTCAAAGAGAAATCCCGGTCGGCGACTCCGGAAGAAATCGCCTCGCGGATCGAGCTACAAATATGGAACAACGGTGTCGCCGTAGGTCGACTTTATGATCAGGCTAAACTCGACAGGGTACGGGAGCTTTTCCCCTATATAGAAAATCAGAACTATGTGTTACTGTTATTACGTCCGGTGTACTATAATACTATCTATATGAACGTCCTGTCGATTTTTTTTATACTGCTGTTCTTTGGATATCAATACAAGAAAGATCCTCCTCTGGGAGCGTACATCGAAAAAATCATGCTTCTCTTTTTAATTTATTGTGCGCTTGAGATTCTCCATACATGGGCGTATATTAAAACCCTGGAGACGGAAGCATGGCAGGAACTCTTCCAGGCTGGATTATATATCTCGACCGGTATTCTTGTCTTGCTCGGTCTCTTCTTCAGCCTGCGTTTGCGGTTTATCATTTCTCCCACAGGGAAGGATTATGAGCAAGAACTGGTTTGTGACGCTCAACGTACTACTCGTTGGCGCGATGTTTTTGATGATCTTCTTATACGTCATTATTTTAATCCGAAAGCGCTTAAGGGAAGGTTACTTGCACTTCGCGGGAAAGACAATAAAAAGTAAAATGATCCATCGGCTTTTTGGTGTGACACCGCCGAAAAAATAAAATTAAATAAATAAAAATCATAGTGGAAAGGCAATGAATTATGGAATACGCAATGATCGGTAAAAGTAAGACAACAGAACAGCTAATGAAAACCATTCACAGGCTTGCAAGAATAAGAAAAGACGTTCTGATTGTCGGTGAAGCAGGTATCGGCAAAGGTGCCGTCGCCAAGAATATTTTTTCGCTGAGTAAAGCCGACGAAAAGGAGGTCCCATTTCTTTCACTTAATCTTTCTGTGATTGATGATAAAGAACTGGAAGCTCTTTTATTCGGCTATGACCGCGGCGTGGAAGGACTTCCGTACACAACCAAACGCGGGGCATTTGAAATTGCTCATGGTGGCACCATACTTATCGAAGAAATCGAAGAAGCCAGTCTCCGCAACCAGATGAAGATCCTGAATTTCATCAATGAGCGGAAAACGAAGCGAATCGGCGGCGCTAAAAATATGCCGATCGATATTCGCCTGATTATTACAATGAAGGAAGATGCGGAAGAACTTGCGAAAAAAAGAAAATTACTGGAAGATCTTCGCGATAAACTAATCGATTTCGAAAAAGTGTATATTCCGCCGCTTCGTGAGCGTCAGGACGATATTCCGTCGCTCGTTAAACATTTCACAAACGAATTGGTCGAAGAGCTAGGATTGCCGGATATAGCGGTCGACGTCAATTCAATCGAAGTCCTCGTACGCCAGCCGTGGCGTGAGAATATCCGAGAGCTGAAAGCTGTCGTCGATAAGTGCGTTCTGTTCTCAAGCGGAGGCCGCTTTACGCTTCCACCCGAACTCGTCGACGAGAAAACCGAAGTGGTCAAGATGCTCAATAATATCAACAGCGGACAGGAATTTGTCCTGGACTATTCGCTCGATGTCATTGAGAAAGGTATCATTGAACGATCGCTCGAACGCTTCGGCTTCAACCAATCGCGCGCCGCACAATTTCTCGGAATGACCGAACAAACGCTTCGCTATAAACTGAAACGCCTCGGCATTCTCAGTTCACGACAGCGCCGTTAAAAATATTTCACTGTTCAAAAACGAAGCCCCATCACGCTTGACGCGGGATGGGGCTTTGCTGCATAAGATAATCTGGTTGTTTTTAGCGAGACAGAAATGCACTCCTGACAGTATGTCGGCTATTTAGAAAAACAGGGGATATTGCAGCAACCATGCCCAGAAGTTATTTTTTATCTGGCAAGTTTTCTTTGACGTACGGCGATGCTGTTACTTCCATTACCCTGACGTCATGATAATGGGCATTGAGGTGGAGCTCGACCGCTTTGTTTGCCTGACTGAGAGAATTACACCACTTCAGGACTTCCAACGGTCCCGATTCTCTATGTCCTACAACGGCGTGTGAATAGAACATAGGCGAATTACGAACAAAAGTTTTCCCCTCGACAGTCACTGAAAATCGCTGTACAATCTTTGGCCGCTGGTCATTTCTCTTAATGTAACTATTGTACGGCATAATCATGAAAATTGTTGAATAAACGTATTATGCAATAAAATGTCTAAAAATCATCAAAAAATCAACTGAGTACAATCGATATATTTTATATGAGCTTTATTTAAAAAACGCTGAGAGGAGATAATAACAAAGAACTGCAATAAGGCCGGAGATCGGTATGGTGAGAATCCATGACCAGATAATACGGGTCGCAACACCCCAGCGGACTGCGGACAGGCGCCGTGTGGCCCCGACCCCCATAATGGCCCCTGTAATCGTATGAGTTGTACTTACAGGAATTCCCCATACTGCTGTACCAATCAGGGTGATTGCTCCTGCGGTCTCAGCACAGAAACCGCCGACCGGACGCAGCTTCGTAATCTTCATCCCCATTGTTTTCACTATGCGCCAACCGCCGAATAACGTTCCAAGTCCGATCGCCAGATGACACATTAATATAACCCAGAATGGAATAGAAAATTCTTTAAGGTATCCGGCACTCAGTAAAACGCCAGCTATAACCCCCATTGTCTTCTGGGCGTCGTTCGTTCCGTGACCAAGACTATAGAATCCCGCTGAAACTAACTGAAGCCGCCTGAATAGTTTATCGACTTTACTCGGTGTTTTTTTCTTCATAAGATGATATACGATAACCTGAATAGTGTACCCGAGAACGAGTCCCAGCATCGGTGCAATAACAATAAAAATGAGAGTTTTAGTCCATCCGGAAAAAATAATTACTCCCCAGCCTGCTTTTACGATTGCCGCTCCGGCATATCCGCCGATGAGTGCATGTGACGAACTTGTTGGTAATCCGTAATACCAAGTGATGATGTCCCATGCGATTGCGCTGAATAGTCCCGCCATGATCACGTGAATATCGACAACATTGATATCGATCATTCCACTACCGATTGTCTTTGCTACGCCGACGCCAAACCCGAATGCCGCTACAAAATTGAAAAATGCGGCCCATGCAACGGCCTGATGCGGTGTAAGAACCCGTGTCGAGACAACCGTTGCAATGGAATTTGCAGCATCATGAAAGCCATTCAAAAAGTCGAACACGAGTGCAATAAGGATTACAAAAATGGTCAGTTCGAGCATCGATAATCTTCCTTTATGCAGACGACATTATGCATTCTTGACGATGATTGATTCGAGAACTGTGGTCACCGTCTGACATTTATCAATTGCCTGTTCGAGTGTCTCGAGAATTTCTTTTTGTTTGATTAATGCAATGGCATCTCTCTCATTTTCAAACAAATCCGCTATGGCAATGTGATAAATTCGGTCTCCCTCGGTTTCCAGGCGTCGGATATCGATGCAATGCTGCATCACCTGGTCGTATTTTTTTAAACCATCGATGGCCTTTACCAATTCTTTTGTCTGAAGGCAGATTATATCGGCAAGCTGCTTGGCATATTTTATCGCCGGCGGTAATTTGAACAGCACTATTCGGTTAGCAACAGCATCGACAAGATCGAGTATGTCGTCGAGTGTCGTGGCAAGGTTATGGATGTCTTCGCGGTCGAAGGGAGTGATGAAAGTTTTATTGAGTTCGCTCACAATATTATGGGTCATCTCATCGCCGCGATGCTCGAGACTTCGGATAACGAGAGAATCCTCCTGTACATTATCAAATTTATCCAGCATTTTGGCAGTATGGATAGCCGCCGCATCGATGTTTGCTGCGATCGCTTTGAATAAATCGAAGAATTTTTCTTCCCGTGGTATAATTCTCATACGGTGATCCCTTTTCGAATTGAAGAAAGTGGCTTGGAATGGCGGTCAGCCATTAGTGTGATAAATTCGCCGAAGAGGTAGTCGCTGTCGTGCGGACCAGGCGACGCCTCAGGATGATATTGAACACAAAATAGAGGAAGTTCTTTATGACGGAATCCCTCGACAGTGTTATCGTTAAGATTGAGGTGCGTTAATGTGACGGTGTTGCTATCCATGGAATCCCATTCGACAGCGAAACCATGATTTTGTGATGTTATTTCAATCTCACCTGTGATGAGGTTTTTCACAGGATGATTGGCTCCGCGATGACCGAATTTGAGCTTGTATGTCCGGCCGCCGAGAGCAAGTGCCAGAATTTGATGGCCCAGGCAGATGCCGAATATTGGTTTTTTGCCTATAAGATTTTTCACCGTTGTGATGGCATATGTAACGGCCTCGGGATCGCCAGGGCCATTGGAGAGGAAAATACCGTCAGGATTCAACGACAGCACATCGTCGGCAGGTGTTTGTGCGGGAACAACTGTCAGTTCGCATCCGTACGTCACTAATCTCCGCAGAATGTTGTGCTTGACTCCGAAATCATACACAATAACTTTGAACGGGTGCTGCAGATTTACTGCGAGTGTCGGGTGGAGTGCAAATTGAGTCTGGTCGATTGAGTTCCACGAATACCGTTTAGTGCATGTCACGACCGATGCGAGGTCTCGTCCTGCCATCGATGGAGAACGGCGTGCTTTTAAAATCAGACTCTCGTTGTTGAGATCTGTCGTCGAAAGGATTCCCCGGAGCGCGCCAACCGTGCGGATCATTTTTGTAAGCATTCGCGTATCGATGCCTTCGATTGCAACTATGTTGTGACGTTTGAGATATGAACCTAGACTTTCTGACGCGCGAAAATTGCTGTATGATTCGAGGTATTCTTTCACGACGAAACCGGTAACCTGCGGTTTGATAGATTCAATATCCTCAGGATTTACTCCATAGTTCCCGATGAGCGGATAGGTCATCGTAACAATTTGACCACAGTAGGAAGGATCTGTAAGAATTTCTTGATAGCCTGTGATACTTGTATTGAAAACAACTTCCCCCAGAACTTCGCCCGAAGCGCCGAAAGAAGTCCCACGAAAAACAGCGCCGTTTTCGAGCGCGAGCTTCGCTATCAAAGGGGCCTGTACCTTTTCGAGCATATAGTATATGGAATTTCTATATTCATAAAAGAATACAAACATATTCCCAGAAAAACAATAAAAATCGCTTGATTTTCTTTCTGGAGTAATGTACTTTTTATAAATTTCAGGAAATGCTGACATACTTATCCATGGGAGGTGCACATGTCGGTTGCCGTGCCATTTTCGACATTGACGGAGATGTTCGATAGAGTGACAAAAAAGTTCGCATCGACGAATCGTCCGGTCTATAGGCAGAAGGTTGAGGATAAGTACGTAGATATATCGTACTCACAATTCCGGCAGGATGTCGAATTATTCGCCATGGGGTTGGCTTCGCTCGGCATCCGCCGCGGCGATCATTTGAGCATTATCTCCGAGAATCGATCTGAATGGATTATTGCCGACATAGCGATGATGGTCATCGGAGCGATCGATTGCCCGATTTATCCCACTCTCACATCCAGGCAGATTGAATTCATCTTCAATGATGCGGTCGTGAAAATTGCAGTTGTTTCGAATCAGTTTCAGTTGAATAAGGTGTTGAAATGTCGATCTGACGTGCGTTCTTTGAAAAAAATAATTGTAATGGCCGATCGTGTTGAGAATCCCGATAATAATGTTTTACTCTTCACCGATGTTCTCCGGATGGGAGAGTCGTTCAGCCGGGAAAATCCATCCTACATCGAACATTCGCTTCATCAGATCAAACCCTCCGATGTGGCGACAATTATTTATACGTCGGGTACAACGGGCAATCCCAAGGGAGTAATGCTTTCACATCATAATATTGTGTTTGATGCCACGTCGGCAGTCCAGAATATTCCGATTGACCAAACGGATGTCCTCCTCTCATTCCTGCCGTTGTGTCACTCGTTTGAACGTATCGGGGGGTATACGCTCGGATTTGCCTGCGGAGCGACGGTTGCGTTTGCCGAGAGTGTCGATAAAGTTGCAGAGAATATGCTCGAAGTGAAGCCTACTATCATAACGACCGTGCCGCGGCTCTTCGAGCGTATTTACGGCAAGATCAAACGTTCCGTCGAGGCAGGCCCTCCGAAAAAACAAAAGATATTCAACTGGGCGATTGATGTCGGGAGAAAATATGCCGAAGCACGCCGTCATCGCATGCTCGGTCCATCATTGAAAATAAAACACCTCCTTGCCGATAAATTGGTGTTCGAAAAGATCCGTTCTCGAACAGGAGGTAACATGAAATTCTTTGTTTCCGGAGGAGCGGCGCTGTCGCGTGACCTGGGTGAGTTTTTTGAAGCCATCGGTATTAAAATACTTGAAGGATACGGTTTATCGGAGACATCACCGGTCATTACTATCAATAGATATGATGATTACAAATTCGGAACGGTTGGAAAGCCGATCCCCGGAATTGAAGTCCGTATCGCAAACGACGGTGAGATTCTCACGCGCGGTCCGCATGTGATGATCGGATATTGGAATAATAAAGAAGCCACCCGGGAAATAATCGACAGCGACGGATGGCTCCATACAGGAGATATCGGTGTTTTTGATGCGGCGGGTTTCCTGATGATCACCGATCGCAAGAAACATTTGTTCGTCAGTTCCGGCGGTAAGAATATTGCACCCCAACCAATTGAGAATATGTTTATGCAGAGTAAATTCATCGATCAATTCGTCCTGATCGGCGATCGCAGGATGTTCTTAAGCGCGCTGATCGTGCCGGATTTCGATGCGATACGTGAATATGCCGATACTCATAAAATCCCGTACAACGATATTCAAGATCTCATCGACCATCCGGATATTTATAAGGCCATCGAGAAAGATATCGGCACGATTCAAAAGGACCTGGCAAATTACGAACGGGTCCGGAAGTTCATGCTTCTGCAGAAGAAGCTGACGATCGAGGATGGAGAGATTACACCGACAATGAAGGTAAAGCGAAAGGCTATCGAGGAAAGATATCGGGATATTATTGAAAAAATGTACAGTGGTTTTGAATAAAATTACGCCGGTCTAGAAAACCCTTTCAGAAAAGCCATCATGATTCGAACGGTGGCTTTTCGTATTTTTATAGCAATCAATTAATGAACTTTTATCTGCGGGTAACGTCAAACGTATCTGTCCGATACGCCGATGAAGATATTCGACTGATTCACCGTTTTAAGACGGGGGATACACGGGCGTTCGATCTCCTTGTCGAGCGGCATCAGCAAGGTGTCTTCAATATTATTTACCATACTATGGGAAAGATAGGGAACGCCGACGATCTTGCGCAGGATATTTTCATAAAAGTGTATCATGCGCTGCCGTCTTACAAGGAACGGTCTACGTTTTCGACCTGGTTGTACCGCATTACGGTGAATGTATGTATAGATGAAATCCGGCGGCAGAAGAGGCATCGATTCCTTCGTATGGGAGAACTGGACGACGGGCGGCTCGAGGAAATTACGGCGGCGAAGGCAGAGGAAGGAGTTGAGGAGAGGATTGGGCGGAATGAGATGAAAATACTTGTCCACGAAGCTATTGCCGGCCTTCCCGAACCGTACCGAACGGTTGTGACGTTGCGGGATATCAACGATTTATCTTATGATGAGATTGCGAAAATTCTCCGGTGTAGGATTGGTACTGTGAAATCAAGATTATTCTATGCGCGAATGAAATTACGTGAACATTTGTTAAAGTATATATGATAAATTTATGAAACGGAACCACACTCAATACCTCGAAATGGCTTCAGCATATGTCGATGAAAAACTCTCATCGCATGAAAAGAAGTCGTTTGAACACCATTGTGAAAAATGCAAAGAATGTCGGGCGGCACTTCAAGAACTGCAGAACCTCCGCCTTCTGGTCTCAGAGCATGGAGATGCCGCGATTCCGTCATTTTTCATGACACGGCTTCACGGACGATTGAAAGAAGAAACAAATCCAATCGATCCATGGGTATATGAAGCAAAGAAGCTTTTACCTCTATTTTCATTCCTTGCGGTGTTCCTATTTCTCATCTTTCTCTTCCGGTCGGGCGAAGAGGCGTACTCTTCCGATGATTATTATCTTGGTCAGCGAACGTCGTCGGAACAACGCGTTCTGACACAAAAGAAGGCTTTTACAACCGAAGAGATTTTTGTACTCGCGATGACTCAGGAAGGGAGAGAAGAATGACTTCAACAAAAAAAGCCCTGCTGACTATCATTGTCAGTTTTCTTCTGGGGGCTGTAGTCGGATATTTCGGATTCCGTTTGATCCCCGTGTCACCGACACAAAAAGTCGCACGATCTGGTTTCCAACGGCTTAAGACCGATCTTCGGGAACGTCTCTCTCTGACGGATGTGCAACAGCTCCGGCTTGATTCATTACTACAAAAGCGGAAGACGCCGTTCAATGCTTTCCGGGATCAGATGTCCATCCAATACCGCAATATGAGGGAAGAAACCCGCGATAGCATTCGACAAATATTAACCGAGGAACAAAAAGCGCGATTTGAAGTGTTTGTAAAAGAACTTGATCAACAACGCGAGAAAGAGAAAGGGAACATACAATAGGCATGAAACACAAAAGATGGATAGTCATTGCAGTGATTATCGCTATCGCATTTGTCGGTATCATTGCTCTTCGCATCGTTTCAAATGCTCCTGCCGATCCGCGGCGGGGCAACATTCTCACGGTTCAAGTCGAGAAAGTCCATCGAATGAATCTGGTCGATAGGATCACTCTGAATGGCGATGTGACCGCCTATCAGCAGGCAACATTATATGCAAAGGTGTCGGGCACACTCGACCAGACATACGTGAATATGGGAGATGCTGTCAAGTCGGGAGGTATCTTAGCTCTGATTGATACAATCGAACTTGCCCAAACAGTTCTTCAAACAAAAGCGACATATCTCAATGCAAAATTGAATTATGAGCGTGCAAAAAACCTCATCGAACAGCATCTTATCGCGCAACAAGATGTCGATAATGCTGAAGTGACCCTGCGGACTGCGGAAGCAAATTATGTTACTGCGGTCACCCGGCTCGGATATGCACATGTTACCGCTCCGTTCAGCGGAATCATCACAAAAAGGTTCCTCGATGCCGGCGGGGTTGTCATACAGAATAATTCACAATTATTTACATTGATGGATATCAACCGGGTAAAGATTATTGTGAACGTGCTCGAAAAAGATATTCCGAAACTCCCCTCCATACGACGAGCGGTGGTATTATTTGATGCTTTACCGGGGAGAGAATTTGAAGGTGTTGTTCGTCGTGTGAGTCAAGCACTCGATCTTGCGACACGAACTATGGAGGCTGAAATAGATGTAGCAAATCCATCGCATCAACTAAAACCGGGGATGTTTGCCAGCGTCAGTATTATTGCCGGTGAACGACCCAATTGCATTGTGGTTCCCACCCAGGCTGTGATGAAAGACAATACAGGATCGTATGTATTCCTGGTAGTGAATGGTAAGGCGAAGCGGACTCCCGTAATTCTTGGAGTGGAACAAGATAATCATTTCGAAGTCGTCAGCGGTCTGCAAGGAAACGAACAGGTAATCGTGCTCGGTCAGAATCAGGTCCGGAATGATGCCGATGTCAAGGTTCAAGGGTAATAGGGGGAGAACAATATTATGTGGTTGACTCGACTTGCATTACGCTATCCGATCTCGACATTTCTTTTCGCGATGACCCTTCTTGTCCTCGGTCTGGTTTCATTCACCCAACTCCCTATCGACCTTCTTCCTGATATCAGTATTCCAACGGTAACGACTGTGACTTATTACACTGGCGCCGGGCCGCTCGATATGGAACAGAGCGTAACGAGGATTATCGAACGGACCGTCAGTTCCGTCAATAATGTTGATTATGTCCAGTCATCCACACGCGAAGGAGTATCATACGTGCGTGTGAATTTCAATTGGGATGCGAATCTGGATGTAGGACTCGTCGACATTATCCAGCGTGTCAATCGTGTACTGACTTTATTACCGGACGGAATCCAGCAACCGAGTGTTCTCAGGTTCGATATTACGAATCTTCCGGTCTGCCAGCTTGTCGTCTCCGGAAATCTTGATCCGAGGGATATGTACGACCTGGCATACAATGTCATAGAACCGCAGATCGAGCATATTCCGGGTGTCGCGTCAGCATCGGTAGGCGGTGGCCGGATCAGGGAAATTCATGTGACAATCGATCGGAACCGTCTACAGGCTCTCCAGCTTCCGATCCAGACGGTAACGCAGGCGGTGGCACAATCGAATCTTATCGTTCCTTCCGGTGATCTCCGTACCGGTACGTTTGATTATGCACTCAAGACCGAAAGTCAGTTCAGTGTCGTAAAACCGATGGAAAATATTGTTATCCGGACGGTGAACGGCGTTCCAGTCCGTCTGAAAGATGTCGCCTTGGTTGAGGATTCATATCAGGAAGAAACAGAAATAGTTCGCGTCAATGGCCAGAATGGTGTCACGCTTCGAGTGCAAAAACTTTCGAACTCAAATACAGTCGAGGTCGTCGACAATGTGATCAAAGCTCTGCCGAGATTAACAGGTATTCCTGATGGTATTACAATCAAACTTGTATTCGATCAGGCGCAGTATATACGGCAATCGATCAACAATCTTCAACATGAGGCTCTCTTTGGTGCAATACTGGCAATGCTGGTTGTGCTTATATTCCTGAGAAATGGCCGTGCGACAACGATTATTTTTATTGCCATCCCGCTTTCTATTTTTGTGACTTTTATTTTCTTCCGTTTCAGCGGCATAACATTGAACATTATGACATTCGGGGGACTGGCTCTCGCGGTCGGAAGACTGGTCGACGACTCCATTGTCGAACTCGAAGCAATTTCACGACACTACAATCAACGCAGGACCGATGAAACCAAGCTTCAGGCGACACTTGCCGCAGCCAAAGAAGTCGCATCACCAATTTTCGTGTCAACGTTAACAACCGTCATCGTGTTTCTCCCCATAATTTTCCTGACGGGTGTTGCGAAATTGCTTTTTATTCCATTGACGATCACTATTGCCGTGGCACTGTTCGGATCGTTTTTCGTTTCCCGGACTGTGACTCCGTTGATGTGTTTACGCTATCTCCCGCCGGAAAAGAAATATGATCCAGAATCCAAAAAATGGACCGAACGTCTCCGGGGGAAATCCATCATATTGGTGGAGACTCTTGATAATTGGTATCAGGAGCGTTTGCGATGGGCACTGGCGCACCGCCGGCTCGTCATCCTTTCGATTCTTGGGTTCGCCGTTATCTCGCTGGGTCTATGGAAATTTATCGGGACAGAATTTTTCCCCGATCAGGATGAGGCGCAATTCACGGTGAGTTTTAGGCTTCCCGTTGGAACACGTGTCGAAGAGACCGATAAAGTTGCGCGACAGATAGAAAAAATCGTCAGGGATAATGTTCCGGAAGTACTGGCAACCATCACCGATGTCGGGGTACCTGTTTCGCGTGGTGGGGGAGGTTTTGGCGGGAATAATGGGAGTCATGCCGGACAGGTCCGTGTTGCGTTGATTCCCGCAGATCAACGATCCCGGTCGCTCTTCGACATAGCCAATTCGCTTCGACCGCGGCTGACGCAAATTCCAGGCGCCCAGGTTTTTATCAACCCGGGAGGATTTCTCCGGTTCTTATTGAACTTCGGATCGAGCGCCCCTATCGATGTGGAAATACGCGGGTTCGATCTCGATGCGGGAAGTGCCCTTGCGCAGAGGGTGCTTGCTATCGTCCGTTCTACACCTGGAGCCACCGATGCCATGGTATCGCGCGACGATAATCTCCCCGAACTACGCATTAAGATTGACAGAGATAAATCAGGTGCACTCGGTGTGAATGTAGCCGACATATCGGGCACGATTACAACATGCATCAACGGAAGCACGGCATCGCAATATATCGATCCCATTACAGGAAATCAGTACGATATTGTCGTACGGTTGAATGAAGACTACCGTTCCCAGATCGATGATCTGCTCAAACTTCAGCTTCCGTCACGCTCTGGCGAACTGGTAACTCTCGGAAATGTCGCTAAAATCGAGCGGACAAAGTCGCCTGTTCAGATCGACAGAAAGTATCAGCAGCGCATTATAGATGTGACCGCGAATGTAACCGGCCGCGATCTTGGAAGTGTTGCAGCTGAAATTCAGACGAAGATTAATGAGCTAGCCGTTCCGGCGGGATTCGAGGTGAGAGTCACCGGGAATGTCGAACAGCAGAATAAGACATTCCAGGATCTCGGACTTGCGTTTGCGTTGGCAATTCTACTTGTTTATGTGGTGATGGCATCGCAGTTCCAGTCGCTGCTCGATCCCTTCATTATTATGTTTACTGTTCCCTTGGGGATCGTCGGCGTGCTCTGGATGCTGTTCCTAACACACACTACACTCTCGGTTAATTCATTCCAGGGAGTGATCGTGATGGTCGGTATTGTGGTGAGCAACGGAATTCTTCTGGTCGACTACACTAACCGACTCAGGGCGAGCGGCATTGAGCTCCATGAAGCTGTTGTCAAAGCAGGCCGCACACGATTGAAACCAATACTGATGACATCTTTGGCGACGGTGCTCGGATTGATTCCTCTCGCGATTGGATTCAGCGGGGAATCAGCCCAGGCTCCCCTCGCCATAGCTGTGATCGGAGGGCTCACAGTGTCGACGTTCCTTACACTATTCCTCGTGCCGACATTGTACACGGTTTTTGAAGAACGGTTTAAAAGGGAAATCATCAATAGAGATGAAAATGAACCTGTTAGGGATTAAACATTTATATACCGATCGAGGTCTAATGAATAGACTGCAACAGCTCGGGCTAGTCCTCCTTGTCAGCATCATCGTGGGCGGGATAATGGAAGCTCAACAAGACACATTAACACTTGCACGATGCGTTCAGATTGCGCTGGAAAATCATCCGGCAGTTCGGGTTGCCGAAGGAGCTCTTCTCAACTCCGAAGCAGCATTGCAACAGACACGGAGTATCTTTTTCCCACAGCTGAGTGCATCGGGGGGAATAACAAAAAATGCCGGGACATCACTGATCGGGCCCATTCAGCGAGTCCAGGATTATGAAAGCTACTCGACCGGTCTCAGTGCACAAATGCTGATCTTTGATTTCGGGAAATCGATTTATCGGACGATGGCCAGCAGTTATGGCGTAGATTCGTCGGTTGCCGGAGTGGCGGGGACTAAGCAGACAGTGATTCTCAACGCGGAACTTGCATACTTTGCCTATCAGGAAACATCCTCACTTGTGAAAGTTAATGAAGATGCATTGCGTTCATCGACACAGCATCTTCAACAGGCAAAGGCTTTTTTCTCGGTGGGAACCCGGGCTCAATTCGATGTAACCAAAGCTGAAGTCGATGTCGCCAATGCGCAGGTTGCACTCCTACGTGCACAGAACCAATTTCGGATAGCGCGCGCCCAGCTGAATAATGCCATGGGGATACAAACTTCAAAAATTTATGTTACTCCTGAAAACATGGATCTGCCGTCAATCACCATGACTGTCGATAGCGCGCTGGCGATTGCTAAGGTCACCCGTCCGGAAATTCTCTCGTCGGCGAGCAAGGTCAGTGCTTCTGAAGCTCTGTATACGGCATCATGGATGACAAGGTTCCCGACGATAAGTGCAACCGGCGGGTACATATGGCGGGGGTTGACATTCCCGCTCTCCAGCAGCTGGAGTGCGGGCGTAACGATCAGTGTTCCACTTTTCCAGGGTTTTGCAGTTGATGCGGGAGTTCAGCAGGCAGAGGCAGGTATCCAGATCGCATCTGCCACATACGAAGCGCTCGTTCGATCGGTTCGATTGGAAATTGAACAACAAATACTCTCCCTGAACGAAGCGCGCGAGCGGATATCCGCGTCGGCGAAGCTCGTCGAACAGGCGACTGAAAACCTACGGCTCGCAGACGCCCGGTATGCTTCGGGTGTAGGTTCAGCTATTGAAATCACGGATGCCCTGGCAACACTTTCAAATGCGAGGATTATTGAAATTCAGGCACAATTTGATTATCGTTCAGCATACGTACAGCTGCAACGTGCCATGGGAATATTAACACCTATAGGACAACAATGAAACGAAAAACAGTGATCTTTGGCAGTATCATTCTCGTTATCATCCTTGCCGGAGTCTTCGGATTATTCTTTAGCAACGGAAAAACAGCCGAAGCTTCTTATCGTACTGCGAAACTCGAGCGGGGTGATCTGGATGTTCTTGTGACCGCCACCGGCGCTCTCGGTGCCGTCAAGACGGTCGAAGTCGGCACACAGGTCTCAGGCATCATTTCAAAATTGTATGTGGATTTCAATTCAGTCGTCAAAAAAAATCAGATTATTGCAATGATCGATACAACCTTCCTGGCAGCATCTGCCCAGGATGCGGAAGCGAATGTCGAACGTGCACGAGCCCAGGTGAATCAATCACAACGCGACCTGGGAAGAATGAAACCTCTTTTTGACCGGGGACTGGTATCGCAGTCTGATCTTGATAACGCCCAGACAACATACGAACAGGCAGTTGCATCATTGAAATCGGCGAAGGCGCAATACGATCGGGCAATGATCAATCTTCACTACGCAACGATTCGGGCTCCGATCGATGGCGTGGTGATTGATCGTAAAGTCGATGTCGGTCAGACGGTTGCCGCCAGCCTTTCTGCACCGACGATCTATACTATTGCCAACGATCTGACTAAAATGCAGGTTCTGGCGACAATTGACGAGGCCGATATCGGGCAGGTGAAGGACGACCAGGATGTCTCTTTTTCAGTCGATGCATATCCTGAACGGGTTTTTCACGGCAAAGTAGCTCAAATCAGGCTCCAGCCGCAGACGATATCGAATGTCGTGAATTACACGGTTGTCATCAATGTCCCGAATCCCGACCTCAAGTTGATGCCGGGAATGACCGCCACCGTGAATATCCTCGTAGCACATAAGGAAGGTGTACTCAAAGTACCGAATGTAGCTCTACGATTCCAGCCAACGGCGGAAGAGAAGAAAACTGTTCTCGATGAAATGCAAAAAGAATTTGGAAATCGCGACACAACTGCAACGGGGAATCCGCAGCAAGATTCACTGCGCGCTATGAACCGGCAACGATCATCTGCGACGGGTGGAGGCGGTTCGGGTAGAGTAAGTCAGGGAGGCTCCAGTACATCGCGCGGGCAACTCTGGTATTTCGACGAGAAAAAGAATTTAAAAGCCGTCTATGTCCGAACGGGTGTAACAAACGGGACATACACGGAGATCAATATCGGACAACGGACTCCTCTCAAAGAGGGAACCGATATTATTGTAGGCCTGAATCTGCAGGCAGCATCAAAGCAGGTCGGAAGTCCCTTGAGTGGACAATCACAGCAACGCTCTCAAGGTATGCGTGGATTCTGAGATATGAACGATACAAAACATAATGAAGTTATCCGCACAGAGCAACTAGTAAAAATATACACGATGGGAGATGTAGAGGTTCACGCTCTCCGTGGAATTACTTTGAAAATTACTGCCGGCGAATTCGTTGCAATCATGGGGGCTTCGGGCTCGGGGAAATCGACGTTCATGAACATTATCGGATGTCTGGATATCCCTACGCGCGGTGAGTATTATCTTGAAGGAGTTTCCATCCGTACGCGGACAAAAGATGAACTCGCCGCAATCCGGAACAACAAACTCGGATTCGTTTTTCAGGGATTCAATTTACTGTCGCGAACCAGCGCCATCGAGAATGTAGAGCTTCCTTTAATGTACTCAAACCATGTCACAACAAAAGAACGCCATCGACGTGCAATGGAGGCTCTGAAAGCCGTCGGATTGGAAAGTCGGGAGCATCATATGCCGAACCAGCTTTCCGGCGGCCAACAGCAGCGCGTTGCGATCGCGCGCGCGTTGGTCAACAATCCCGCGGTGATCCTGGCCGATGAGCCTACGGGGAATCTCGATACACGGACAAGCGTCGAAGTCATGGAGGTTTTTCAAACGCTGAACGTGGAGGGAAAAACCATCGTTCTTATCACTCATGAGAATGACATTGCCGAATATGCTAAACGGATTATCGTATTCCGCGATGGCCATGTGAAATCCGATTCACCGGTTCTGCGACAGCGCGTCGCTTCAGTGGAGTTATTACGGTTGCCGGCTGAAGAGGAGGTTCAGGCATGAATATCCTGACGATTCTCAAAGTAGCATATCGAGCACTCGCACGAAATAAAATGCGCTCGTTGCTGACGATGCTGGGTATTATCATCGGCGTTGCGGCCGTTATTGCTATGGTGAGCATCGGTCAGGGTGCAAATATACCATCGAACAGCAAATCGCCGCTTTGGGAACCAACATGCTTATCATCACCCCCGGTGCACAGACAACCGGCGGGATCAGTATGGGTGCAGGAACCTCGACGCGATTAACCGACGATGATGCGCGTGCGATTCGCGATCAGGTGCCTCTGGCGCTGTATGTTGCACCACAGTGTCGGGGCTTCGGACAGATTGTCTACCAAAACCTAAACTGGAATACCGGAGTCGTCGGAACGACACCCGAATTTTTCCAGATCAGGGAATGGAATGTTGAATCGGGATCGTATTTTACCGATACCGATGTCCGCTCGGGTGCAAAAGTATGTCTACTCGGTCACACGGTCGCGACGAATCTTTTCGGCGAGAATGGCGATCCGGTCGGCAAGACGATCCGAATCCGAAATCAGCCGTTTCGTGTTCTCGGAGTGCTGCAGGCCAAAGGACAGAATGCAGTGGGACAGGATCAGGATGATATTGTCATCGCGCCATCAACCACAGTTATGCATCGATTACAGCGTCAGCCGAACATTCAACAGATCCTTGTCTCGGCACAGTCTGAGGGCCGTTCTCCCGCAAACGCAGGAACAAATCAACGGTGTGCTCAGAGATACCCACCATCTTATAGCCGGTCAGGAGGATGACTTTGCAATTCGAACGCAAACCGATATTGCTCAGACCGCAACACAGACATCGCAAATCCTGACAACCCTTCTTGCTGCGATCGCATCTGTGTCACTCGTCGTCGGTGGAATCGGAATCATGAATATAATGCTCGTCTCGGTGACGGAACGAACGCGCGAGATCGGAATTCGAATGTCGATCGGAGCTCGAAGCCGGGACATCCTCACTCAGTTTCTGGTGGAATCGGTCGTGTTGAGTTTACTCGGAGGACTTATCGGCATTATCCTTGGTGTTATCACTTCCCATCTTATCTCGATCTTTGCCGAATGGCCGACGTTCGTTTCGGTCGGCTCAATTATACTCGCATGTGTCTTCTCCCTGAGTATCGGTGTTTTTTTTGGTTTTTATCCGGCTCGCAAGGCATCAATGTTAAATCCTATCGACGCTCTTCGATATGAGTAATATCATCTGAAGGTTCGCTTGCAATCCACCCTGTGAAACTCTATATTGAAAGCACATCAGAAAATTTCACAATGGACAATTATAGACTGTTCAATATAAACAATCCGAATTCTGCAATCTGCAATCCGCATTTACATAGCCATAGAGACATTGGTGCCCATTTCAATCGTCGATAAAAACGATATACGTTCCATTCTCCGGGCATGTGCCGAAGATCAAGGGACGCTCATACTCGAGACCAACAAATCAGGCGATACAAGCTGGCGAAGCTTTGCATTCACCGAGCCGCAAAGGGTGATATCCTGCTTTGGCAGTGAAGAAGTCATTCCTGCATTGAGAGAGATCGAACACGAAATATCCGCCGGGAATTATGCCGCAGGATATGTCTCATTCGAGGCGAATCATGCATTTGAAGGAATGATTCCGTATCACTCTAAAGATCTCCCCCTCCTATGGTTTGGAATCTATAAACGAGCGGAAGTCGTCGAGAAGGCGAGTGCCGCAGGCCGGAGGAAACCTGCCCCGCTGCCGTTGGTGACCCTACAACATATCCAATTCTCGATGACGAAGGATCGATACGGTGCAGCGGTCAGGAAAATTAAAGAATATATCACCCGGGGTGATACATACCAGGTGAATCTTACAATGAAGGCGACGTTCGATCTTCAGGGCTCACCGGTCGATTTCTACGAAATGCTGGCATATCAACAGCATGTCCGATATGCTGCGTATCTCAACCTCGGCCGTCAGGTCGTTCTGTCGCTCTCTCCGGAACTATTTTTCCGGTCTCAGGGAAATCACATGCTCCTGAGACCGATGAAAGGAACTATTCGCCGCGGCAGGACCAGAGGCGAAGACGCGATCTTGAGCGAACAACTTCGCCGTTCGGCGAAAGACCAGAGCGAAAACCTGATGATCGTCGACATGCTCAGGAATGACGTCGGGAGAATTGCACAACCGGGGAGTGTGGAAGTCAGTTCGTTATATGAAATTGAACAGTACGATACGCTGTTCCAGATGACTTCTACTATCGAGGCGGAGGGAAGGTCAGGTCTCTCGCTGGTGGAGATTTTTCAGGCGTTGTTTCCCCCGGGATCGGTTGTCGGAGCGCCAAAGATCCGAACGCTTGAAATTATTCGGGAGCTGGAGGAATCACCGCGTGATGTCTATACGGGAGTCATCGGATTTATCGGACCCGACAACCAGATGATCTTCAACGTTGCGATCAGGACAGTTGTGATCGATCGCGAAACAAGCCGGGGATCCATAGGAATTGGAAGTGGGATTGTGAACGACTCATCGCCGGAAAAGGAATATGAAGAATGCCTTCTCAAGGCGCGGTTCCTGACAGATCCCATCCCTGAATTCCAGCTGCTAGAGACGATAGCATGGGATTCAGTACGGGGCTATTTTCTTCTCGATCTCCATCTGGAACGGTTGCAGGAATCGGCGCTGTACTTCGACATTCCCGTAAAAATCGAAAAGCTGCGTAAGCATCTCATTGCTCAATCGCATAAATTTGGAAAGGAATCACGGCGTGTACGATTGACCATTACTTCGACTGGATTGTATTACGTGCAGAGTGTTCCGCTGGAAGAACTGCCGTCCGGTATACGCGTCTGCTTTTCTCCACACCGGACCGACTCTTCCAACCGTTTTCTCTTCCATAAGACCACCAACAGGACATTGTACGACACCGAGCTCGATCGCGCTCGTGAAGGAGGATTTTTCGACTGCATTTTTCTGAATGAGCATGACGAAGTGACCGAAGGAGCCATCACGAATTTGTTTATCAGACATAACGGAAAATATTTCACGCCGCCGATCGACTGCGGAGTCCTGGATGGCGTGTTCAGGCGTCATCTGCTGCGTAGCCGGATTATTCCGCTGCAGGAACGTGTTCTTACCGAGCGAGATGTCAGAGAAGCCGATGAAATTTATCTGTGTAATTCGGTAAGAGGAATAATAAAGGTCGATGAGGTGGTATAAACAGATTAGACAGCTGTCTGGATGTACGATTTTTGATTTATGATTTTGGAATTTGAGAAACGCAAATCAGAAATCCTGTAGATTCTTCACCGCAATAATATCATCTTCTTTACCGAGTTCCATTTCGACGTCGAGATTCGATAGAAATAGACACCCGAAGAAACCGTTGTTCCGATTTCATTCCTGCCGTCCCAGGTTAATTCGACATATTCCGACTTCTGCCATGATGCCGGCGGACAAGCTGTTGTGATGTAGTGAGACAGCGAAATTAGAGATCGAGCCCCGGAGGGGCGAAAGACGCATCGGCTAAATATTCTTACGCCACTATGTGGCTCTTTTAACGGGAGCTGATAATAAAAATCCCATCCCGACAGATCGGGATGGGCAAAAATCTAACGTCACTCCGTGACTTGAGTTAATTGGACTATGACAGCATCCTAAACTTACTACCTCTTTCGGCGTCGAAGTAACGGTTTTCGTTTCTTGAGCTCTTTTCGATTGACTTTATAATATGTCTTGACCGGAAGTCCGTAAATCTTGATAAACCCTTCTGAAGCCGTATGATCGTATTGATCTTCCTTCGTGTACGTGGCAAGCTTTATATCATATAACGAATGAGGGGATCTCCGTCCCGCCACGGTGACCATACCTTTGAAGAGTTTCACCCTTACTATGCCGGTCACGTTTCTCTGCGTCTCGTTCACGAATGCATCGAACGATTTCCTCAGCGGTGAGTACCAGAGGCCGTTATAAATTAAATCGGCGTATTCTTGAGCGATGCGCTCTTTGAAGCGAGCCGTCGGTTTATCAAGCACAAGACGCTCGAGCTCGCGATGCGCATAGTGCAAAATGACCGCAGCCGGGGCTTCATACACTTCCCGCGATTTGATGCCTACAAGCCGGTTTTCAACCAGATCGATTCTTCCGACGGCGTGCGCTCCGCCAATCTCATTGAGTTTCTTCAGGAGTTCGACGGGACGAATTCGTTTTCCATTCAGGCCGATCGGGACGCCTTCACGAAATTTAATCGTCACAAATACAGGGTGGTTTGGAGCCTCTTCGGGCGACACGGTATGTTGAAATGCATCTGCCGGCGGTTCGGCCATCGGATCTTCAAGAGCACCGCATTCGACAGCGGTTCCCCATATATTCTCATCGATGGAGTAAGGGGTCTTCTTTGTTGCCGAAACGGGGATTTTGTGTTTTTCGCAATATGCGATTTCTTCTTCGCGCGACTTGAATTCCCACTCCCGCAGCGGGGCGAGAACCTTGAGATCCGGAGCGAGCGCGGCGATAGAAACTTCGAATCGCACCTGGTCGTTCCCTTTACCCGTGCATCCATGAGCGACCATGGTGCAGTGTTCGCGCCGTGCGACTTCTACAAGCGCTTTTGCCAGCAGGGGTCGACCGATTGCTGTGGCCATCGGGTAGTCATGCTCGTAGATTGCTCCTGCTTTAAGAACCGGGAAAATATATTCCGTGACAAATTCTTTTGCAAGGTCCTGAATATAAACTTTTTTTGCACCGGTTTTATAGGCTTTTTTTGCAACGCCGAGAAGTTCTTTCGTCTGGCCTAGATTTCCGGTTACCGTGATGATATCGGCATTATATTTTTCCTGAAGCCATTTGACTATCACCGATGTATCAAGACCGCCTGAATACGCCACTGCGATACGAGGTCTTTTCATTTCGTTTTCTCCGTCAATAAATTTTTAATAAACTTGAGGACTGTCTGTATTTTTTTCGTCGTCGATGGAATAATCATTATAGTATCATCGCCGGCAATTGTACCAAGGATATTCGGATTTCGCAGGCTGTCGAGAAAGGAAGCCACTCCGCCTGCACGGCCCGGAAGTGTCCGGATAATAACGTTCGTTTCATTTGCATCGATATTAATAATTTCATACCCGACAAGTGTCTTGATCTGACGTTCCTCGGTATCCTGAGGAAGGATATACCGTATGCCGTTCATGGAGTGAACGCGTGCCACGTTGAGTTCCTGAAGATCCCGTGAGAGCGTCGCCTGTGTCACTTCCGTTCCTCGTTTTACAAGTTCTGCGGCCAGATCTTCCTGACTCGCAATCGCCTTATGAGAGATAATCTCTTTGATCAAGAAATGACGCGTTAATTTGTTCGTCATGCGGAATTTCCTTTCTTCACCCTCTCTATCCCGTCGTTTATGATACGGACCTTAGCATTTCCGTTCCTACACCTTCATCGGTGAAGATTTCGAGTAATAACGAGTGCTTGATTCTTCCATCTATCAGGTGAACTTTGTTAACTCCCGCATTTATGGTCCGGAACGCGGAATTCACTTTCGGTATCATTCCCCCGCTGATCTGACCCCCGGCGATCATCTCCCGGGCTTTCACTTCTGTAAGACTTGATACAAGCTTTTCATTAACAATAACGCCCGGAACATCACTCAGGTATACAAGCTTCTCGGCCCTGAGTGCCGCCGCAATTTCCGCAGCGGCGAAATCGGCATTAATATTATAGAACTCACCATTGCTTCCGACAGCTGTCGGAGCAATGACCGGCATGTACCCTTTTGACAAGAGCAAGTCGAGGATGGATGTATTGATGCCGGTTACCTCGCCGACGAGTCCGATGTCTTTTCCGTTTTCGGAATATCGGCTGGCTGTAATGAGCTCGGCGTCGACTCCGCACAAGCCTACCGCGTTCCCGCCGTTGCGGTTAATCCGTGTGACGATTTCCGGAGTGATCTTGCCCGAGAGAACCATCTGCACAATTTCCATAGTCCGCTCATCTGTATATCGCTGACCGTCGACAAAGTGGGTCTGGATGTTCATTGTCGATAAGGTCTCGGTAATTTCCTTTCCGCCGCCGTGAACGACGATTATATTGATGCCGATTTTTTTCAGCAGCGTAACGTCCTTCGCGAATGTCTCACGCAGTGTCTCATCAACCTGTGCGGCTCCCCCGTATTTAATGACGAATGTCTTCGTCTCATATTTGGTGATGTAGGGGAGAGCGGCGATCAATACTTCTTCTTTTGTAATAGTCTGGCCGACCATTTTAACTCCTGTAACTTGCATTGATTGTGACATATTCGCATGAGAGATCGCATGTCCAGAGCGTGGCGAAAGCGGAACCCTGGTTCAGATTCACTGTGAGAAAAATATTTTCCTTCTGGAGGATCTCTTTTGCTTTTTCCTCCGAGAATCTTGCATCGAAGTCTTTATCGAGGATAGTGAGATCGTTGAAAAGAATCTGCACCGATTCCGGCGTGAAATCGATTCCCGAGTAACCCACCGCCGCGAGGATTCGTCCCCAGTTTGCATCTGCACCATGAATCGCCGTTTTTACCAGATTAGAATTGGCAATGGCGCGCGCAGCCCGGACGGCTTCTGCTTCGGTTTTTGCGCCGCGAACCAGAAGCTCGATAAGTTTCGTCGCACCCTCGCCATCCCGCGCAATGAGCTTTGCATGGGCGATAAGGACATGTGTAAGAGCTGCCGTGAAAGTTTCGAATTCTTTGCTTCCTTCTGTGATGGCAGGATTTCCCGCTCGACCGTTCGCCAGAACAAGTGCCATATCGTTCGTGCTTGTATCGCCGTCGACAGTGAGTCTGTTGAACGATAATTCATTCGATACGCTGAGTGCAGAAGCGAGCGCGGAGGGCGTAATTGCAGCATCGGTTGTTATGAACGCAAGCATCGTTGCATGTTTTGTCCCGTCCGGTAATGCCATCATCGGCGCAATCATCCCCGAGCCTTTTGAGATGCAGCCGATGCGAATTGGCGTAGTACCGACTGTATACTCTACGGCGGTTTCTTTCGGATATGTATCTGTTGTCATGATAGCGGCGGCCGCATCGGTGCTTCCATCGACGCGTAGTTTTGATACGGCAAGCTGAATGCCGTTTAAAATTTTTTCCATCGGAAGGAGCTGACCGATCACGCCCGTGGATGAGATTAAAACTTCAGACTGAGGAATGTGCAGTGCCTTGGCGGCCGCTTGAGCCGTTGCGATAGTGTCCTGATATCCCCGTTCGCCCGTACAGGCGTTCGCATTCCCGCTGTTCACTACAATTGCAGAAAATCGCAAGGAACGCTGAAGCTGTTCTTTATCATACACCACGGGAGCGGCCTGTGTTTTATTGAGTGTGAAGACCCCGGCAGCGACGGCAGGCACTTCTGAAAAAATGATTGCCAGGTCTTTTTTAGACCGTTTGATTTCCGCTTGAACCCCGGCGGCGAGAAAACCCCGGGGGGCTGTGATTCCATTTGAAATTTCTTTTAACACTGAAGGTCTGTCCTTTTCTTTTATCCTCGTGTCGAGTACCAAAAATAACTTGTAGCATTTATAGGATTAAAACTGACGGAAATCGGATGGAGTAGCATTATATGGCGCTCCGACTTATTCAAGTTATTTTTGAATCGAGACACTAGACCAGTCCCGTTGTTTCAGGCAGGCCCGCCATGAGATTCATGTTCTGAACGGCCTGGCCGGCTGCCCCTTTCACGAGATTATCGATAACCGAAAGGATAACAAGCATGTTGTTTTCTTTATCGATCGTGAAGCCTATATCACAATAATTTGTCCCGAGGACGTTTTTAATTTCCGGTGGATCTTTTTCGATGATCCGGATGAACGGAGCGTTCGCATAGAATTTTTTGTATATATCGATCACATCCGCCGTCGATACCACCGCCTTCAACGGCGCATAAATGCTCGAATAGATACCCCGGTTAATCGGGATCAGATGCGGCACAAACGTCAATGATACATGATGGCCGAAGATATGGGATAGTGTTTGCCGGATTTCGGGTGTGTGTTGATGAACAACGACTTTGTAAGCACGGACATTCTCGTTCAATTCGGTAAAGAGATTCTCGACGCTCGCCGAGCGGCCGGCTCCTGAAACACCCGAGAGCGAGCTTATCACGATGCCATGATCGACGATAATGTACTCGATGAGAGCCGGGGCAAGTCCGAGAATCGCACCTGTCGGGTAGCATCCCGGATTTGTAACAAATCGTGCCGACTGGATCGCCGAACGGTAGAGCTCGGGGAGTCCGTAGACAGCCTGCGAAACGAATTCTGCGGCCTCGTGATCGTGTTTATAGTATCGCTGGTACTCCTGCATATCATGCAGTCGGAAATCGCCCCCCAGATCGATCACTTTTCCAACGACGGGAAGGAGTGAAGAGATAATGGAGGGAGCTTCACCCGACGGCAGCGCTATGAAGACGATGTCGAGTCCTGCGGCAGATCCCGGCGAGTACTTCTCGAATTGCAGATTACATTTCTGAAGAAAGTACGGATGCACCTCGTCCACGCGTTTCCCGGCCGAGGTATTCGCGAATACCTTTGTCACCTCCACCGAAGGGTGGTTTAGTAGAATCCGAAGAAGTTCTGCACCGGAATATCCTGATGCGCCGACAATGCCGATTCGCAGTTTCACGATTGAAATCCTGTGATATTTATTGATGTATAAATATACAAATATTTGTATAAATATGCAAGTCTTTTTTTGTGACTTGACAAAGTTTTTTATATATTGGATGGAGGAACGCAAACGGTTAAAGCGAAATATATTTACTAACTGTACCGCATAATCATCATGGGCTTCAATTGTGGAATAGTCGGTCTGCCGAACGTCGGGAAGTCCACTCTTTTTAACGCCATCACCTCCGTTAAGGCCGATGTCGCAAACTATCCGTTCTGCACGATCGATCCCAATTTCGGGATAGTGACCATACCGGATAAACGGCTCGATCTGATCGAAAAAATATTCAAACCGGGGAAAAAGGTGCCGACTACAATCGAATTTGTCGATATCGCCGGGTTGGTCAAAGGAGCGAACAAAGGCGAAGGACTCGGCAATCAATTTCTATCCCATATCCGGGAAGTCGATGCAATTGCCCATGTGGTCCGCTGTTTTGATGACGCCAATGTCGTTCATATCAACGGGAATATCAATCCGTCATATGATATAGAGGTAGTCGAAACGGAATTAATCCTGAAAGATACCGAGACCGTCGAGAAAAAACTCGCCGATGCGGAAAAGAAAGCCAAAAGCGGTGATAAGAAAATCAGGTACGAAGCCGATTTCTATGCCGCCGTTCGAGAGCATCTTTTCGGCGGACGCCTCGCACGGTACTTTTCCTTCACACACGACGATGAAAAAATTTTGATGCGCGATCTTCACCTGCTGACTAATAAGCCGGTGATGTATGTGTGTAACGTCCATGAGAAAGACTTAAATAACGATGAAAATAAATATGTTCATCAGGTCGGGGAAATCGCTGCAAAAGAAGGGGCGAAAGTCGTGGTGATAAGCGCCGAGGTCGAAGCCGAAGTGGCCGAGCTTCCTATTGAAGAGCGAAAAGAGTTTTTAGAGAGTTTAGGACTCAAAGAATCGGGATTGACCAAGGTCATCCATGAGGGATATGACCTCCTGCACCTGCTTACATTTTTCACCGTGAATCCGAAAGAAGCACATGCATGGACGATTCCCCGGGGGACAAAAGCTCCTCAAGCAGCGGGGACAGTCCATACGGATTTCGAACACGGCTTCATTCGCGCAGAAGTCATGAAATATTCCGATCTTGCCCGGCTTGGATCTGAACAGGCTATTAAAGATTCAGGTCTCCTACATGTTCAAGGAAAAGAATATATGGTCGAGGATGGGGATATCATTTATTTCAGATTTAACGTATAAAAATTGAAACCTTGAACATATAAAAAGAGGCAAACTCATTGAAAGAGCTTACCTCTTCTGTAGTATGGTCCATATTGTGCCTAAAAATTCTTACTTACCAATAACTGTTCTTGTCCTTTGATTTTCACGTTTGATCCTACTTCATACTGAGGGGGGGAAAATATTCGCACGGGGCCATACCCATCTGCAATATAGATATACACCAACTGTGCGTCATAAGAGACTCCTCCAACCACAGCGGTCACCTTCACCTGCAACTTATATGCCTGAACAATTCCTATAGGAACCGAGACGGTTTCTTTTGGTAAGATCATTCCTTTAAAAATGATGTCTACCGGCGTTCCATAGTAACTCTCCTGATACTGACCGGCCTGATATTCTACGTTAAGTCCTGCCGATTTCTTGAACATTGTTAACCAGATCGAATGTCCCTGATCCCATTGAAGGTAATCACCATTTTCGACTGCAAGATACGAAGTGTCTATAGAAGTTAGAGTACCGGCAGGTGTGTAGATTGAATCGATCATTCCGAACGCCGATTTTCCACCGACGGTTATCGATGCTGAGTAGACATATGAAGCCTCCCGGTGGACTGTCGATGGAATTTTTTGGCCTGCCGCTGTATCTAGGTCATATACGGTAAAAACCCAGATTCTCCCGAGCCCGAACGGCATAAGATTTTCTTCGGAAATGGTGTTTTCACTGGAAACGGGATTGTCCTTTTTACACCCATTCCCCATTAAAATGATGACTGTCAGTATTGCCGGGATGCATAACCATTGTAACAAACGAATTCGCTTGCTCATAGGATACTCCTTTTTATAATGTGTTATTTCTTTTTCGTCTCTTTCTTTACATCCTTTTTCGCCGCTTCCTTCTTCGGTGCTGCTTTCTCTTCAGTTTTCACGGCGGGTGGCTGCCCTTTTTTAATATCAAGCAGCTCGACTTCAAAAAGCAACAATGCGTTCGGCTCTATAGCGTTTCTATACCCCTGTTCGCCGTACCCGAGAGATGGGGGTATCCATAATTGCCACTTCGATCCGACTTTCATTAATTGCAGTGCTTCGGTTCATCCCTTGATAACTCCCTTGAGCCGGAACGTTGCAGGTCCTCCACGTGAATACGAGTTATCGAATTCTTTCCCGTTTAGAAACCAAGCACGATAATTAGTGATAACGGTATCATCCAAGGTAGGCGAGATGCCCGTTCCTTCGCGGAGAACTTTGTATTGTAATCCGCTCGGTAGTGTTATCACACTGTCTTTCTTTTTATTCTCGGCAAGGCAGCTATCGGCTTCTTTTTTATTCTTTTCACCCAGTTCTTTCGCCCTCATCATTCTCTTGACCTGCAACTCTTCTCTGAAATTCGTGTACATTTTGTCCATTGTAGTGTCCGGAAGAAGAGAAGGGCGCCCCGAGAAAGCATCCTTAAGTCCGTTACAAAAGGAATTCGTATCCATTTCAACCTTGTCGCTATTCAGGTTCGTTCCGTAAAAGTATCCAAGGATATAACCTATTTTTTCTTTATCTGTGGCAAGCTGAATATTCTGCACGGAGTCGGAACTCTGGCCTGCCTGCCCGCCGACGTTCTCTGAACTCAGGCGGGCCTGCCCGCCGACGTTCTCCGAACTCTGGCCTGCCTGCGTGCTGACATCCTGCGCATTCACACTAATCTGCAACGAAAAAGCAACAAGAATTAAACATATAAGAGTTACCAGTGTTCTTTTCATCATTTCTCCTTATGATTGTTGTATTAAACCTTACTCAGGGCATCTTTTATTTTGCTAGGGTGTATTCCGGTGCAATATCGACCGGTATATTGTTGAGCTTATCCAGAGCCCGCTGCATCTCCGGGCGTATAATAACATATTTCTCAAGCATCTTTTTTGCTTTCTCTTTATTCCCCTCGGCCTGAAGTGTCAAAATTTCTCGGGTCAATTTGCAGACCGACTCTTTCATCTTCTCAATGTTTACGTGGAACGTTCCGTTTTCCGAATTATGACTGATCGCTCCGTCATCCATTAAATAATTGAACTGAAGAGCAATGCCTTTCCCATGTGCTTCATTAATTCCGAACCGGACCGAACGGAATACACCCGCGAGGAAGGTTGTGTACATTGTTTTCTCCATTGATTTCTCGAGTACTCCTTTGTCAATGAGATACTGAAGAGCCCAGAGGCCGGCGATATCCGCTTTCGCTTCCTCGATTGCCGAATAGAGCTCCTGTAATGTTGTGCGCACAGTAGCCGGCTTTCCATTGACGATGATATTATGGGGACCTAGTCCGTGCATCAGTTCATGCGCGAGAATATGTGTGAAGAACGGTTCGAACAAAACATCCGCTTGTTGTTCATTATCGAGAATAGCGCGGCTGATCGGAATTAAAATCTTATTAAACTTGGCCTCCTGCACATTCTTCAGCATCACCCGCTTGCTTCCCTTTTCCTTTACTACTTTTTCGTCGTTCGGAAGGTTGAATGCCGCGGTCTGGACTCCTTTCGTATCTCCGCCGGCGAATACCTCGTCAACGACGCGGATCGGTGAGGCGGCGCCAAGCTTTGGATTTCTGTATTTCGGACTCATCGGCAGGTTATTCTCAAGCTCCTGGAGATATGAGCTGAATTTTTTCAGCTTCGCCGATTCCTTCTCGTCACGCAGCGTCACAAATGCTTCGAAGGTCGCTTTGTATCCGAAAATCTTGTCCTGGTAGGTCTCGTACGGGCCGATTGTTACATCGATTGGAGCATCAACCTCCATCCAGGCAACATCGGATGCGTAATAATCGTTGCTCAGGAATGAAGCGGCGCGCTTCAACAGAAAATTCTTCAATGAAGCATTCTCTGTCAGAGCCGCAGCCTCTTTCAACAAAGCAGAGGCCTGCTTGAGATCTTCCGCATATTCAATATTGTAAGGGACGATTTTTAGCCTTCGATTTTCATCGCGCCTGATCGTTGTGAAAAATCCCTTTGCCTGTTCCTGCTCTTTTGGCCTGAGTTCTTTGAGCCATGTCTCGAACTCCTCTTTTGTCATATAATCCGGATAAAAATTCGCTCCGGGCGGGGGCGTAGGTGGAACACCGTCGATGAACGCCGTATCGTTATCGAGGCGCGACCATGGTACACCATTGATCATGAAATATTGCAGCTTCAGTTTTCCTATCTTCGATTTACGGTTTGCAAGTTTTTCCAGGAGCGCGCTATCGCCGCTCCATATTTGTTCAAGGAATAAGTTATCCATGATCTTGCCGGCTTCGATGAGTTTCTTTAATGCATGACGATCGCCGGGGCTGAGGCTCGTCGTATCTGCACTGATCTGTGTCGGCGCAAATCGTGAGAGCTGCTTCTGTATTTTTTCAATAGCCGTCATATTGTGATCTTCTTTCTTACATCCATCCGAGTATAAAATAATCGTGAATGCAATAAAAGGGAATATTCTCAAGTATATATTTTGAAGATTCATAGATTCTCCTTCTTGTTGCAATATTTTATCTATTGTACCACTACCGGTTCGGGTTCGAGTCTGAGCAAAAACTTTTTGTACACATTCGATTTAATGATTGCTGCGAGCTCGAGGAGTTCTTTTGTTGTTCCATTATAATTAATAAGTGCGAGGGAATGATTTGCTGAAATACCAACTCCTTTGTATCGGTATCCACGTTGGAAACCGGCCTTTTCGATAAGCCATGCGGCTGGTACTTTAATGCCTTTAGATGATGCATATGAGGGAACCGGATTTCCATCTCCGTCTTTTTTCCAGTTGTTGATGAGCGACCGAAAATTCTCCTGAGTCAGTATTGGATTTTTAAAAAATGATCCGACAGATCGTGTGTTTGGGTCCTGCGGATCAATCACCATCGACTTCTGCCGGCGAAGGGTCAGAACGGCTTCTCGAACGGCGCGTAGAACCGAAGCGCCGCTCTCGAAGCGGTCGAGACCGCCTGACGTATCAATAAATTTTTGTAACTCCGGATAACGTATCGTTGGGCGTCCGTCTTTTCTCAAACGAAAGGTAACATCAAGAATGATATATTGATTGTTTGCACCGGTTCTAAAACGGCTCTGCCGATAGCCGAACTTACATTCTGCTGCAGTCATTTCCATGGAGGTGAGGCTTTGGCGGTGGAGTACGCGTAATGAATAAATTGTATCGGCAACTTCCTGTCCGTACGCTCCGACATTCTGAATTGGAGTCGCACCAACAAAGCCGGGTATGCCCGAGAGGCATTCGATTCCGCATAATCCTTGATCGATGCATCTCAGGATGAACCGATCCAGCGCTTCACCGGCAGAAGCTGTGACTAGCACCGACTCTCCATCATCTTTAAAAGTCACACCCTTCTGTCCGATCTGAAGAACCAGACCTCGAAAGCCTTCGTCGGGGAATATAATATTACTACCGGCGCCAAGCACCTGCACAGGAAGTTTTTTCCCGAGTGCGAATCTTAAGCCGTCCCGTAGCATTTCAGTAGAAGTGGCTGCGAAAAAATACCGGGCCGGACCCCCGAGTCCGATTGTAGTATATCGGGCCAGCGGAATATTTTCAAGAATATGTTCTGTCTGATGCCTAATAATCATAGGTAATGATGCAAAATACACGAATCAATCGTGAAAATCAAAAGGATGGCGTCGCGGAATGCATAGTAAAAATTATTGCTGTTTCATCCAATATACGAAAATAGAATGAAAAACCTAAGAAACCGCTATCACAATCAGTTTTTTACATTTTCTTGGTCATTTTTCTAATATGTTTCCCTTAATGTTAATTTTTCCTCTGTATGCAGAAGCCGGACACCCTGAATGATGGATGCACATACGGCAGTTCACTTCGACCCGGGGGATCAGGGAATTATAGTGCGGACATCGTTCAATGAAGAGGGGTGGGAAAAAACTTATTGAATATATGGATGTACTGTCATACATTTTATTCATGAGAATAAGTCGGACACTGCATTGAACAGAAAATCAATTTTCCTTCTCCTGATAATCATCGTCTCGTGGGGATTTGAATTTCTCTGGATTCGATTTGGATATTTCTTTGATTTCCGGATGTTCGGCATCCACTTCATCCCCCTTTTTCTGGTCCCTCTAGCCTCGATCTGGTTTCTCTCTTCGCAGGGGGTGAATCTCATTAATGTCTTAGGCAGATTCGGACAGATTCGCTTGTGGTTTCTCTCTTTATTCATTCCAATACTGCTCGCCGGTGTGTCTGCATCATTAATGATACTGGTAAAACTTGTACGTTTTTCGGAAAACGTGAATGTCGAAACCAGAATTCTCGGCCTAATGATCGATCTTCCTCTCAATTATGTGTTGTGGTTTCCCCTTTTATTCAGCACCGAAATCTGCTGGAGGGGCGCATTTCTTCCCCGCAGTGGGAAAAGAATCGAAACCATCCGGCGCAGTACGATCTCATCCTTTCTGTGGATTCTTTCGCTTGGGGGATTTGTTTTTCTCGGATATTCCGAAAGAGGTTTCTCATTCCTCACCGGATCACTCTCTGTTATGGCTTTTTTATTTCTCGGTATTTACCAATCGATGATCTACCGTCGATCCGGCTCGCTTTTTCTGTCGGCGTTTTCGCTGCTTTGCATTATTCTTATAAACTCTTATATTTTCGAATTACCGCTTGCCGGTATCCATCCGTTTGTTGAAGTGCTGCATCCAAAGTCGATACCTTCGACAATAGGTTTTTTCATCTCTTCATGTCTCTTCGGTTTAACAGGTATCGTGATGTGGAATCAACGGCGTGATGAATCGGCGAGAAGATGAAGCAGGGCAAAATAGTCCTTTTTCAAAATTTTCTATTGCAAAATTTGCTTTTTCTTATATATTATGATAGTTCTATCACTGCATTGATAAGTAAGTTTCTCGAATGAAGATCGATCACTCCGAAACCAATTCCGAAAGATATCGATTTGGACGCTCATCGAAGCGGATTTCTGAACGCAGTATGAAGCAAGATTCCGTAAAGCATGTTAGCGCTGTATAACTATGGATTAATCGGTCGGATCGTCAGCGCGGGTATCAATCCGTACGAAAACACTTAAAGCACAAGCATAGGAGAAGCAACATCAGTCATCCACAATTAAAAGAGGAGAAATCCATGAATCGATTCCAAGAACTTGTCGCTCTGGTTCAAAGTTTTGAAAAAGATTTTGTGAAATTCTACGATAAAGGAAACAAGTCTGCCGGAACGCGCGTGCGGAAAGCAATGAATGAACTAAAGAGGAAAGCTCAGGAAATCCGTAAGGAAATTCAAGAAATAAAAGCAAAACCCGATGACGCTTCCGGTACACCGACAGAAAATTGATAGTGTATTATGTCTCGTTTGACGCGCTATATTTTATGGATTCTGATAATAATCGGATACCTCTCGGGCGATGCCTCCATTGTTGCGGGTACAAAAGGAGAGGGAAAGGGAGATGAATCCGGAACTCAGCCAAATATCTTTAAAGTTAGGCGCGAGAAATTAATAAAAGATATCGAACCTGCGTCGGTTGCGGTCTTTTATAGTAGTCCAGTACGATATCGCAATAATGATACGGAATATCGATACCGGCAGGGCGATAATTTTTATTACCTTACCGGCATAAATGAGCCGAATTGTATAATGGTTCTCATCCCCGGTGGATATAATATCACTTCCCAAAAAGACACCGTACCTTCACAGACAATAAAAGAACTTTTATTTTATGAATTGCATTCCGGGTGGGATGCTATCTTTGAAGGTCCGGGTTTGACTGAGGATATTCTGAAGACGCGATACGGTATGGAAAATGTTTTTCCAATTTCAGACTTCGGCCGGATGGTCGGTTCGCTTATTGCAAAAGCAGAGGTTCTCTATGTTCCGACTTTCCCGAATGATTTCACGGGTGATATTGCGGAGTACACACGGCCGTTGCGAAAGCTTCTCCCCTCGATTAATCAAAAGGTCGTTGTTAAGGATCCGACTCCCATACTGACTGAAATGCGGGCAATAAAATCTCCCGAGGAAATTGCGTTGATCCGGAAAGCGGTTGAGATTACCGTCGTTGCTCAAACACAGGCGATCATGAGTATCGAACCGGGAATGTACGAATATGAAGTACAGTCACTTATAGAATACATCTTTACCCGTATGAGTGCCGAGTCATTCGCCTAGCAATACATT
>CAVZMI010000032.1:0-120358 GCA_963776275.1 Ignavibacteriota bacterium | reverse complement strand
ACAACGACATTTCCCCGTAGTTCAAGTTGAATCCACGATGGGCATTTGATCCATTATTCCCATAACTCATTTCAAGCGGGGCACTCAATCCAGGTAAGCTCAAAACTGAAAATCGATCATTGTCGAGGTCTCTGGAGACATACGAGAAGTCAACGATCATCGAAATGTCCGGCACAAACTTCGATTGATTGAATGGTGAACCAGTTTTTGTTTGAGTCTCTGGAGGGTTGTCCTGTCCCCGTAATGGTGACATCACGGCAACAAGAAGTATTAGAACATAATATTTATATCTCATAGATACTCCTATTAAAGTCCATCTAAATTGATATGGCGACCACATAATGAACATGAACGTTACTTGGTTTTATCAAAGGATAAAACGCGAAAACGATGAACCTTCTCAATAAGGAAGGTCATTCATGGCGTTATAGTTTTACTTCTGAAATTAGGAGTATTGCGGCGGTGCGTGAGAAGAGCAAACGAGCTTCTGGGACGGATCGGTGGCGTTGTCGTTGAGAGTGAGTGCACGTTCGGGAAGCGGCCGCTGAAAAAGAGCGCCGGCTGATACAGGCGTCGCGGGCATTGTGAACGAGGAAGTCTGAAACCTGCAAATAGCGCAATCGTCCGATGTTCCGTCACAGTGGTGTTCATGAAAAGATGTAAGAATAATGCTCGAGAGGAACAGCGAAAGCAACAGGAATGGAGCAACAATTATTATCGAATGTTCAAATTTAAAGAACCTGTTTTTCATGAGATATATATAATCAAACTCCTTTTCAATGTCAAGAATTATTGATTTACAAGAAACTAGAATACGTGAGATTAACGATCTTCCCGGCATTTAATTTAGACTGTCGGAATGAAATGTGAATGGCGGGCTCAGGTATGGCTTCGGTAGGCAACGATGATGTTCGGAGTGTATACGCCGGCAATCGAAAGACGCCGGGGAGTGTGAATACGTGAAATGCGGGTGTATTCCGGACCTTTCAAAGGCAAAGAACTCTATTGGAGGCGTGAGAAAAAACAGTTGACAAATACCAAAGATTACCATATATTAGAAATGGAAATCATTTCCATTTAGGAGAAGCGGACATGCAAAGAAAAGGGCGTTATAATCAACCATGGTGGCATGGAAAATTTCGAGGCTACGGTTATCGGTTAACAGAGGGGCGGAAAGCTATCATCAAGGTTCTGTCAAGAACCGAAGGGCACCTCAGTGCCGAAGACATCTATATGAAAGTCCATCCAGAAAACCCTAACATCGGATTTACGACTATTTATAGAACTCTGGATATATTAGAAAATCATGGACTTGTCTTCAAGTTTGATTTTGGTGACAGGAGAGCACGTTATGAACTGGCTGTGGGACAAAAGGGAGCAAACCATCACCATCATTTAATATGTACTGAATGTAACCGTGTGGTTGATTATACCGATTTTATCGATGAAGAGCTGGATCTTCTTCACCAGACAGAAAAGGGACTTTCGAAAAAGTATAATTTTAAGATTACAAATCATCTTTTTCAATTCTACGGTCTATGCGGAGAATGCAGCAAAAAGGAATGATCGATATTTTTTTTCTTACTAAATGGTAATGGTTCCCGATAACAAAAAGACAGGATAGTCCCTGTACCGGGATTGAATACGAGAAGGAGAAGAATATGTTTGTTCTTACACAGGTGTTCTTTACAAATTATTAAGGTATCGAAAATGATTGTTGATTTAACTCAAATGCAGCCAGGAGAAACCGGCATAGTAAAAGAGATTCAGGGCGGTCACGGTCTTATAAGAAAACTACAAAGTATAGGAGTGAGGCCTGGCAAGAAAATAACTAAGGTAAGTTCTCATTTCTGGCACGGTCCACAAACCATAGCGATAGACAATATGCAGGTTGCTGTTGGATTTGGAATTGCAAAAAAAATATTTGTTGAGATAGAAAAATGCAAATAGAGAAGATTTTACTTGTAGGTAATCCTAATGTTGGCAAAAGCACAATCTTTTCCAGGCTTACTGGAGTAAAAGTAATAATCTCTAACTATCCGGGAACAACAGTAGAATTTAGCCAAGGCCAAATGAAACTTGGTGATAAAAAGGTAATGATTATAGATGTTCCCGGAACATATACCTTAGAGCCAACCTGCGAAGCCGAAGAAGTGGCTGTCCGGATGTTAAAAGAAGGTGATGTAGTTATCAATATTGTGGATGCTACAAATTTAGAGAGAAATCTTTATTTGACACTCGAATTACTAGAGAAAAATATTCCTGTAATTGTTGCTTTAAATATTTGGGATGACACCAAGCATCGGGGCATCCATATTGATGTCAAAAAGTTAGAAGAGCAATTGGGCGTGCCGGTAGTTCATACTTGCGGTTTGACCGGTGAAGGTATAAAGGAATTAATTGATCGCATACCGGAGGCAAAGGCGGGAAAGGTGCCTGTCTCTTCTGATGGTGACAGATGGGAAAAAATAGGAAAAATTGTGGAAGAAGCTCAGAAATTAACTCACCGCCACCACACATTTTTAGAAAGACTAGAAGATTTAAGTATTAGACCTCTTACCGGTCTGCCAATTGCTCTGTGTATTATATATTGTGCCTTTTGGGTAATTCGTTTTATCGGAGAAAGTCTTATTGGGTATATATTTGAGCCTTTGTTTAAAAATCTTTGGTTGCCCTTGATGATGAAATCTAAGCACATTTCTAGGTGAGGAAACTTTTTTACATCATATTCTTATCGGCAATCTTATCGAAGGCAAAATAGATTTTGGTCAATCTTTTGGTTTGTTAACTACCGGACTTTTTGTGCCTATTGGTATGGTATTACCTTATATAGTTAGTTTTTATCTGGTCTTAGGGATTTTAGAAGATTTTGGATATCTTCCTCGTTTGGCAGTTTTAGCAGATAATTTTATGCATCATTTAGGGCTTGCACGGATATGCAATCATTCCTTTTATTTTAGGTTTAGGATGTAATGTTCCCGGGAGCATTAGCCACTCGGCTTTTAGAAGAAAGGCGCGAGAAATTTATTGCTGCTACTTTAATGGCAATTGCCATTCCTTGCATGGCGCAAATTGCCATGATTGTAGGGTTGGTTGGGCAGCGGGGAGGTGAATACGTAGCGATTATATTCTTCACTCTTTTTGTGCTTTTAGTTATCAAGGGTTTAATTTTAAATAGGGTCTTAAAAGGAGCGAGTCCGGAGATATTAGTTGAAATTCCTCCTTATCGAATACCTCAAATTCAAGCGGTGATTAAAAAACTTTGGATGCGTTTATCCGGATTTTTAAAGGAAGCGTTGCCTTTAGTGCTTTTAGGTGTGCTTTTTGTGAATGTACTTTATACACTAAAAATTATAGATTTCTTTGCTGATATTTTTACTCCGGTCTTAACCGGCCTATGGGGACTTCCTAAAGAAGCCATTTCTGCTTTAATAGTTGGTTTTTTAAGAAAAGATGTTGCTGTGGGTATGCTTGGGCCGCTTAATCTTATCTACCAAGCAATTAGTAATTGGCTCAACGATATTAGCGGTTTATTTTCCTTGTATTGCTACTTATATGGTTTTAATCAGAGAATTAGGGATAAAAGATACGCTAAAGGCTACATCCATTATGATTATAGTTGCGCTATTAACGGGTACATTGCTTAATCTTATTCTTTAAAAACCTTGAAAGATTATATTCTCTATAAATAATTTTATATGGCTCTTCAATTCGGCAAAATAAAATCTGCTTTCAAAAAGAAAATAGAAACGATGTATCGGTTCAGAAAATCAGTAATGCGACTTATGAATATATCGGATGCAGAGGATTGGAGGCAGCAGCATCGGCTTTAACAGAAATGGTGAAGGGAATGACCGTGAAGGAAGCGTCTCAAATCGGTTTTCAGGATATTCTGAATTATCTCGAGGGGATTCCGACGTTAAAACATGAATGCATTCACCTGGCGCTCAATACACTCAAAGAAGGTACTAAATTGTTTCGATAAAGTAATGCTCACTTCGGGGCGCAAACCTTGAGGATTAGCGAATGATCTCCGTTTAAAGAAAAAATATGACCTGGTTTGTTGAAATACGTACCAAGAATATTGAAAACCTTTTAAGGCTGCCGAGATCTCTATTAGTCACATATGTATTTTGCAAACTTTTATTTTGTATAGGTTTTGGATTTCTTCTAGCGAGTTATTTACAAAGTCTCAATTGGGAGTTGTATGGCTGGTTGTTTATTCTCTTGTCATTTATTATCACCACCCTCAGAGTCAAAAAGTTGCTGAATCCTCTACTGCCAGGCGTATGTATACTGTGGAGATTTTTGTTTTGGTTTGGCATAGGTTCTGGGACTCTTTTTGCGAGTTATTTGCCAGGCATCAACTGGAAGTTATATGGTTGGTTGTTGGTAGTTTTGTCAGTAATAATAAGTATCCCGAGTCTTCATAGAATACTTAAAAGATAAGTAATGGTGGGCAAAGAAATAAAAAACGATATCGAATTCCTTGTAAAACATACTTTACAGCCAAAGTGGTGGAAAAAAGCAAAAGTATTTCTTCTTTTAGCAGGTTTAATATTAATCTATTTCATTTTTGGAATTATCAAAGCCATCATTTGGATTTTAGTTATTCTAGTATGTGCGACAATTCTTCATTTTACTTATCGCATTAAAACAGATACCTATACAAAATCATGGATGGATTTCAAAATAAAAGAGATAGACGGGAAACAAACTTACGAGCGTATTGGTCTTTTTTATTATTCTTTGGTAATACTTATTTTTTTAACAGCCACTGTAGTAATATTGTTACTTTGAGATGATTATAGCGCGGTTCCGTTGCACATACGCCCGGATGGCGGGTAAGTGAGGAAGAGTTGTCCTTGCAACCGCCGAGCTTCTCTATTCAAACGTCTGCTATGCATGGGCTCACGGCGCATTCACTTTTCGGTGAAAATAAATCCTAACTTTATATTTAAGGATTGCCCCGAACGGCAGAACCTTTTTGTGGAATTGATGCATCTAATACTATAATTAACCGAATCTGTAGAGCAAGTAAAGTATTATATTCGAAAGGAGTAAATAAAATGAAACTCGTCAGAGTCACCTTTACAACGCTAACCATTCTCATGGTTGTTTTTACAGCAGAATCGATGGCACAGCGTGGAATGAAATGGAGAGGCAGCGGCGGTTGGGGAATGGGTTCAAAATACAATAGAATGTACGACCCAAAAACAGTGGAGACTGTGATAGGTGAAGTCATTGCTGTCGATAAAATAACACCCACAAAAAGGATGTCTTACGGCATTCATTTGATGCTTAAAACCGATAAGGAGACTATTTCTATCCACCTCGGACCCGGATGGTATCTTGAAAACCAGGATGTCAAGATTGAACTGAAAGATAAGGTAGAGATCAAAGGTTCACGAATCACATTTGAAGGCAAGCCTGCTATAATCGCTGCCGAAGTGAAAAAGGGAGAAGAGATATTGGTACTTCGGGATAAAATGGTGTTCCTGTTTGGAGCGGTTGGCGACGGAAATAAGATAATCCGAAATTATACAATATAACAGCAAGGAGATCCACTATGGAAACAACCATTCAACCTATCTCCATGCCGCGCATCGGCGATAAAGCCCCTGCATTTAAGGCAGTTACAACACAGGGAGAAATTAATTTCCCTGAACAATATTCCGGAAGTTGGGTTATTCTCTTCAGCCATCCGGCAGATTTTACACCGGTCTGCACATCTGAATTCATGACCTTTGCATCTATGGAAGACAAGTTTGCGCAAGCAAATTGCAAACTTAGTCGGTCTATCTGTTGATGGATTATACAGCCATATCGCATGGCTGAGAACCATCAAAGAAAAGATCGAATACAAGGGAATGAAAGAACGTCGAAGTAAAATTTCCCTTGATTGAAGACATCACGATGGAAGTTGCGAAGAAGTACGGCATGATCCAGCCGGGTGAGAGTTCCACGAAAGCCGTTCGTGCTGTGTTCGTCATTGATCCGAAAGGAATTATACGGACTATCATCTACTATCCGCTCAGTCTCGGACGTAATTTCGACGAGCTCTATCGGGTTGTCGTTGCACTTCAGACTGCCGATGCGTTTTCAGTTGCCACTCCGGCCGATTGGCGTCCGGGAGACGATGTCATTGTACCTACTGCTGGGTCGTGTGGTGTTGCAAAAGAACGCATGGAGAGTAAACAGGAAGATGTAAAATGCTACGACTGGTTCTTCTGCACGAAGAAGATCGACAAGGAAAAGGTTCTTAGTACGATCCTGAAGAAATAGAGCAACAGCTGTGAAACCAGCCTCCCAGTGATTGAATCGGGAGGCTGGTTTTTTCTGTCTGTTTCATTGTCGATGATGTGTGAATCTTTTCGACATGGAGTGCATCATATAATAAAAACGAATTCTAATAACAAAGGAAAAATAGACAATGGATTTGATCGTTACGCTCGAAGGAAAAGCAACAGTAAAGGCTCACTATAATGGCCATGTTATTACAACCGATCAACCGCAACCCACCGGCGATAATTCGGCGCCACCGCCTTTTGATCTTTTTCTGGCTTCGATCGGCACCTGCGCGGGGATCTATGTGAAATCATTTTGTGCTCAGCGGGGCATTCCCACGGATAACATTAAACTCGTGCAGACAATGGAAGTCGATCCAGCAAAACGCATGGTGTCGAAAATCGGTCTGGATATCCAATTGCCGGCAGATTTTCCGGAAAAATATCGATCCGCGGTGATCAATGCTGCAGAGCTGTGCGCAGTTAAAAAACACCTGCACAATCCGCCGGAAATTACAGTTTCCTCATCGACACAGGATTAAAAAATTATTAGAATCATTTCTGGAGTAGCTTCCCTTTTTTTAGTATATTTTTATCTTGAAACCTTAAACCTGGAACCCTCGCCCTGAGCGACCCCGAGCGAGTACTTCCCGTTTTTCGGGAAGTGCGAATCGAGGGGGAGTCGAAGGGTCAACCTTTAACCCCAAATATATCTATGGCCACTAAAACAGCCCTCATTACAGGCGCCTCAAGTGGACTCGGTGCCGAGTTCGCGCAGCAGCTAGCCGCAAAAGGATACAACCTTCTTCTTGTTGCTCGTCGAGAAGAAAGACTTAAGACAATCGCTTCAACACTGATGCAAAAATATCCGATTACGGTTGAAGTGTTCAAAACTGATTTAGCGGACGAAAAAGATTTCATCCGACTTGAACAAAAGATACTTCAATCTCAGCCTATTGATATGTTGGTAAATAATGCCGGTTTTGCGACTGTCGGCCGATTTACGGATGTCGATAGTGCAAAGCACAATGCAATGATTCGAGTGCACGTCGATGCGCCGGTCAGACTCAGCCGGCTGGTTCTTCCTTCAATGATCGCAAGGGATCAAGGTGCGATTATTAACGTCGCTTCTGTTGCGGCCTTTTTCCCGTCACCGAGGAATTCCGTCTATTGTGCCGGAAAAATATTCCTGGTTGTTTTTACAGAAGCGCTGCACGAAGAACTCCGCAAGACCGGTATAAAGCTGCCCAGGTACTCTGTCCGGGTTTCACATTTACCGAATTTCATGATACATCCGAATATGCCGGAATCGATGCCCGCTCGGATATCCCGCGATTGTTCTGGTTGAAAGCCGATCGGGTCGTCCGCTGTTCACTCGCCGATCTGGAGAAGGGAAAGGTGGTGAGTATTCCAGGGATGGTATACAAATTATCATCGGTTCTTCTACGGTATCCCTTGATAGCTTTCTTTATACGGAATATCTACCGGATGGTAGATGCCGGAAGACCGCTGAGGTAGAAGAGTTTAAATAGCGACTGGGCGGATTGCGTTTCAAGATCGTCAGCAATGGATCTCTAGTCACCCTGAATATATTTTGCAGGCATTACTTTTTTTAAAGCGGACGAAGATTTTTCTTGAGAGCCAGTTTCGCCCGCCGGCACTCTCTTTATTTTTGGTGACGCTGAATTACAGTCGACGTTGACCAGGACGATATCGAACATCCACGAAGATCCGCTCGACATACTCAGGAACATATTTCCTTCACCGCCTGATTTTTTAGAGATGCTTACGGAAAAAGTGCCCTGTCCCTTTGATGATATGGTATAATTTTGAGGCATTTCATCGAATGTTGTTGTGCCTCCCCAATTCAAGGAAATCACGGCATTCGAAAACGTGGTTAATTTATACGTGCCGGAACAATGGTACGTGCCGTTCTGACTATTCGAAACCGTCGCTCCTTCAGGGCCTACCAGACAATTTGCGGTGATCTGATCAAATCTCGGATCTCCATAACCTGCCGTGTAATGTGGGACTTGACGGCAGAATTCGACAGTGTATCCTTCGCCACCACCGCAGCTTACACGATTCGGACCTGTCGAATCGTCTTTACAGCTTATAACTGCAATCGTCAATATGAAGATGATCGAAAGAAAATCAATTATCTTTTTCATGATCTGATTCCTCTATTGTGGCACAAGCCATATGAGATAGCTGACGGCACTTTGTGAGACGACGATAGCTGAGAGAAGAAACACATGGTCAGAGTAGCACTGGAAGGATCGAAAAACTTCATGAAGATTCCCTGAGTGCATACGCCCTGGCAACCGATTATAATTGTTTTTTAATGAAATGTCAAATTCCTGGACAGAGTGATGATAAGGAGTTACGAAGTCTTTTTTATTGAAGGTCTCCTTTTTTCTTTCTATATTTATAAATATTAGCATGACGAAGGGAACAGATGAGCCGAATCTATATTGAAGACCTTGCACACCATGTAGGCGAAGAAGTGACTCTTCGGGGCTGGTTATATCATAAACGTTCGAGCGGGAAAGTTCGGTTCTTACTCCTTCGTGACGGAACCGGCGTTGTTCAGGGGGTGGTTGTAAAGGCGAATGTTACGGAAGAAATATTTAACATCTTCGACCAGTTGACGCAGGAAAGTTCTTTCGTGATGATGGGAAAGGTAAGGAAGGAAGACCGTGCACCGGGTGGATATGAACTTGATGTCAGCGAAGTAAAAGTAATTCATATCGCCGGTGAGTATCCCATAACGCCAAAAGAGCATGGTATTGAATTCCTGGCAGATCGCCGACATTTATGGCTGCGGTCATCCCGACAGCATGCGATAATGCGTATCAGGCATACAATTATACAATCGATCAGAGAATTTTTTGACGGCCGTGGATTTCTCCTGATAGATGCTCCGATTTTCACACCGGCGGCATGTGAAGGGACAAGCACTTTATTTGAGACGGAATATTTCGATCTCGGGAAAGCGTACCTGACACAATCCGGTCAGCTCTACGGTGAAGCAGCAGCAATGGCGTTCGGGAAGATCTATGTTTTTGGACCGACATTTCGTGCCGAGAAATCGAAGACCAGGCGGCATCTGACAGAATTCTGGATGGTTGAACCGGAGGTCGCATTCAACGATTTGAATGACAACATGGAGCTGGCCGAAGAATTTCTTGAACATATCGTCGGGTCCGTAATGCGTAATCGGCAACCAGAACTTGCTGTGCTTGAGCGAAACACAAAATTTCTTGAGAACGTCAGGAAGCCCTTACCACGTATCCATTATGAAGAAGCCGTTGAGATTCTTCGTAAGCATGGAGTGCAGTTTGAGTGGGGGAACGATTTTGGCGGTACGGATGAAACGATTATTTCCGAGCAATTCGACCGGCCTGTAATGGTCGATCATTATCCTGTCGGCATAAAAGCGTTTTATATGAAGCGCGATCCTAACGACGAGCGGTATGCGCTTGCCGTGGATGTCCTGGCTCCGGAAGGGTATGGGGAGATTATCGGCGGGAGTCAGCGCGAAGATGATTATGATACACTTGTCCGTCGTATTCAAGAAAATCAGCTGCCTGCTGGAGCGTTTGACTGGTACCTGGATCTCCGGCGGTATGGATCCGTCCCGCACTCAGGATTCGGACTTGGAGTCGAGCGGACGGTAGGATGGATATGCGGTCTTGAACATGTCCGTGAGACAATCCCGTTTCCCCGAATGATTTACAGACTGACTCCATAATCTCCTATGCTTACGGTATCGCATTTACGAAAAGAATATGCAACAACGGTGGCCGTCGACGATGTGTCGATAGCGGTCCAGCGAAGAGAAATCTTCGGATTGCTCGAACCGAACGGTGCCGGAAAAACAACAACCATCCGGGCCATCCTCAATATCATTGAACCCGATAATGGACAAATTCTTTTCGATGGAATACCCTATAATCCTGGAATCTCAAACCGTATCGGATACCTTCCCGAAGAACGCGGACTCTATAAAAAAAATAAATTACTGCACACCATTCAATATCTTGCAAGTCTTAAAGGGATTCCCTCTCGCACAGCGGCGATAGAAGGTAGGAAGTGGCTCGAGCGATTCAATCTTCAACAGTACATCCATAGAAAAGTCGAAGAACTCTCGAAAGGGAATCAACAGAAAGTCCAGTTCATCGTCTCCATTCTTCATAATCCAGACCTTGTGATACTTGATGAGCCATTTTCGGGACTCGATCCGGTGAACCAGATCTTAATGAAGGATATTCTGATGGATCTGAGGAGTCGGGGTAAGGCCATCATCTTTTCAACGCATCAGATGGAACAGGCAGAGAAACTCTGCGACAATATTTGTGTGATCAATTATGGAAGGGTTGTGCTGGAGGGAGATATCGCCGGGATCAAAAAGCGATACGGAAAGAATTCATTGCATATAGAATTTGACGGCGACGGCAGTTTCCTCAAAACAATGCCCGAATTTCAGAAGGCCGATGTATATCAAAACTTCGCCGAGGTACAGCCCGCCGATCATGGATCGGTGAATGATATCCTCAAACAGCTTGTCCAGCGGCTCGAGATCAGGAAATTCGAAATCATGGAACCCTCTCTGAATTCCATTTTTATCGATGTTGTCGGCGCGAAGGAGGGAAAGGCATGAAGAAATATTGGAGCGTTGCGCGTTGGGAATATCTCGAGCGTGTGAAGACGAAGACATTTCTGTTCGGACTTTTCCTATTTCCGGTCATCATGATCTTGTTTGGCGGATTGCCGACACTACTCGCGACACGGCCGGATACTGAGACGCGGGTGATCGGCGTGATCGATCAGAATGGCTCGCTGATCGAACCCTTGCAGAAAAAACTCGAAGAGAAATACAAACTTCCTGACGGACAGCCGAACTATGTTCTCCGGAACATGGCTGATCCCCGGTTCACTACACTGGATGATCTGAAAAAAAATGGAAATGAGATGGTAGCAAATGAGGCGATCGCAGGGTACCTGCTTATCGGGAAGGATCTGTACGACACTAATCTCATCGAATATCGATCTGAAAATGTCGGCAATATCCGTGATATCGAGCGTTTTTCGAGTTCAATCCGTGAAGTCGTCACTGAGAAAAAATTGATACAGGAGGGAATCGAACCCGGCGCGCGTGAAAAAGCTAAGCACATCGATCGAGATTAAAACAATCAAATTGAGTAAAAGCGGAGGAGAGGAAGAGTCGGGATTCGGGCAGATTTTTATCACGGCATACCTTTTTATTATGATGTTGATGATGCTGGTTCTGACATCCGGCCAGATACTTGTCAGAAGTGTTATCGAAGAGAAATCGAACAGGATAATCGAAATCCTCGTCTCTTCGTGTAGTGCAACAGATCTTATGGTGGGAAAGATACTCGGGTTGAGCGCTCTCGGATTGACACAGATCGGTTTCTGGTTTTTGATTGCGGCTGTGGTCACTCTTCAATCCGGCGTCGCGCTGATTTCTTTTTCCAGTCTCCCGCTAATTCTGGTATATTTTTTATTGGGATATATTTTTTATGCGGCAATTTTCGTTGCTGTCGGAGCACCTCTGACCACGGAACAGGAAGCTCAACAGTTCACCCAATATTTAACAATTATCCTGGTAATGCCCATCGCGTTTGCATTCGTGGCGATCCAGAACCCTGAGGCTGTCTGGATCAAAGTCCTTAGTTTCTTCCCCTTATTGACACCGACGCTTATGGTACTGCGGATTCCAATCAGTATGCCGCCGCTCTGGGAAATCATAGGGACAATCACGGTGCTTTTAGCAAGTTCAATTTTTATGATGTGGGCGGCAGGAAAGATCTTTCGACTGGGAATACTCATCACGGGAAAACGTCCAACAATCGGTGAAATAGTACACTGGCTGAAAAGGGCATAAACTATGAAAAAACTTATCATGGTACTGTTGTCAGGAGTACTCGGAAGTACGTCGCTCCTCTATTCTCAGGTAATTGTCTCGGAACGAACCGACATGCACTATGAACGGCAGGTCTTCGGTGTCGGTGTCACAGCCGGTCCGATTGAAGGGGCAGGAATTAGTTTCCGGCATCATCTTCCCGCTCCTTTTTCCTACACCCTGAATATGGGCATCATCAAGGTCGATGAAAACCTGCACTATGCAATCGGAGGCGATATCCAATACGATCTTGCGCGGAGTACCAACGGCCGCTATTTTGTTCTTCTTGGCATCGGATACTATTACTCGGGTTCTACTTCGAAAAACGATTTGAAAGGACCCTTCCGGATAGGACTTGGCATGGGAGCCGAATTTGCAGTAAACGGCCCACTCCATATTTCGCTGCTAGGAGCGTTCACCTTCTTTAGCGACGGAACAATACTGCCGTTGCCGCACATTGGAATCCATTACTATTTCTATTAAAAGCGGTTGGTTATATGATCTTAGATACGGTTATATTCTATCTCCTCGGTTCAGTTGCGATCGCTTCGGCATTGCTGATGGTGACCCGGCGTAATCCGGTGATAAGCGTAATTTTTCTTATTCTGAATTTTTTCTGCCTTGCCGGCCTATATCTCACCCTTCATGCACAATTTATTGCGATTGTTCAGATTATCGTCTATGCCGGCGCGATCATGGTGCTCTTCCTTTTCGTCATCATGCTGCTCAACCTTGGGAATGAGGATCAACTTCGCGAGAAAATCGGCTGGAAAAAGATCGTCGCTATCGGGTTGGGTGTAGCCCTCGCCCTTGAGATTTTGTATATCGTCGGCTACCAATCACGACTAGCCGCTGTGCAATCACCGGGGGCGGTTGAGATCGGGACCGTCGAGAACATCGGCAGGGTATTGTTTTCAGAGTATCTATTTCCGTTCGAGGCGACTTCCTTGTTGCTTGTTGCAGCGATTATGGGCGCAATCGTACTGGCAAAGAAAAAGTTTGAGTAGGAGAAGTTAAAAATGATTCCGTTGAGTCATTATCTGATCATCAGTGCAATAATGTTTGCTGTCGGCGTTGCCGGCGTACTGACACGCCGTAACGCCATCATCGTCTTCATGTGCATCGAGTTGATGTTGAATTCGGTGAATCTGTCTATTATAGCATTTTCTGCTTTTCTGGGAAACGCTACGGGACAAATTCTGGTCTTTTTCGTCATGGCTGTCGCTGCGGCTGAAGCTGCCGTTGGACTCGCCATCATTATTGCGATCTACCGGAATCGATCGACTGTGAATATCGATGAACTGAATATCTTAAAGTGGTAATCGGAGTCTTTTATAAAAGATTGTTGAAGTAAGATGAATTCATAATTAAAAATTAAAAAGGGAAAAGTAAAAAGATGAAAGATAAAAGTCTGTCCTGAGTGAGTACTACCGACTTGTCCTGAGCGAGTACAACCGAAGGTTGTACGAGTCGAAGGAAGGAAGTTCGAGTCGAAGGAAGGTAGTGCGAGTCAAAGGGATGAGCGACTCTCTTATCAGCCATCGAATAATTTTTCCTTTTTAATTTTTCCTTTTTCCTTAGAAATAGTCATATAACTGTCTCTTGTAAAGGATGTCCATGACATTCCGTTTTGATTTTTTCAGACAAATCTGCGTCGGAGTAAAGAATGTTTAATTATGTCGGTCTGATTGTCCTGTTCCCGCTTATCGGATTTCTCATCAACGGTATCTTCGGATCAAGGATCCGATCAGAGAAATTTATAGGATGGATCGGGAGTCTGGCCGTGGGGCTCTCATTCCTCGTGGGAAACGCAATCTTAATTGAAATGCTCGGTGCACCGGTTGATCAGCGTAAACACATAGTTGAAATATTTTCATGGATTAACGCCGGAGCGCTGTCTGTTTCGGTTGCCTATCAGGTCGATCAGCTATCGATCCTTATGACACTGATTGTTACCGGTGTCGGCTTTTTGATACACGTTTATTCCATCGGATACATGCACGATGACCGGGGGTACTGGAGATTCTTTGCCTACCTGAACCTTTTTATCGTTGCAATGCTGAATCTCGTCCTTGCCGATAATTTTGTCCTGATGTTCCTCGGGTGGGAAGGAGTTGGACTCTGCTCCTATCTGCTGATAGGTTTTTGGTATGACAAGAAATTCGAAAAAGGGACAACGGGGGATGCGGCGAAGAAGGCGTTCATCGTTAACCGGATCGGCGATTTTGGTTTCCTAATCGGGATGTTTCTTCTCTTTACACATTTTCAGACTTTAAGTTTCGACGGAGTGTTCGCCCGGGCGGAATCGTGGAAAGTCGGCGATACAACAATGACCTGGATAACGCTCCTGTTATTTCTTGGCGCAACAGGGAAATCCGCTCAGATCCCACTGTTTGTCTGGCTCCCGGACGCGATGGCGGGTCCCACACCTGTCAGCGCATTGATTCATGCCGCGACAATGGTCACCGCGGGTGTCTATATGGTTGCCCGCTGTTCGCTTCTCTATGCGCTTACGCCCCTGACAATGACCGTCGTCGCGATGGTCGGAGCATTGACGGCGATCTTTGCAGCTACAATCGGACTTGTTCAAAACGATATTAAGAAAGTGCTGGCATATTCGACGATCAGTCAGCTTGGATATATGTTTCTCGCGCTTGGAGTAGGTGCGTTCACCGCCGGAATATTCCATCTCATGACACATGCTTTCTTCAAAGCACTTCTTTTCCTCGGTTCCGGTGCGGTCATTCATGCGATGCATGAAGAGCAGGATATCCAGAAAATGGGGGGACTGAAAGAACTGATGCCGAAGACGTACTGGACTTTTCTTATCGGTGCAATTGCGATTGCGGGTATTCCACCCTTCTCGGGATTTTTCAGCAAGGATGAGATATTATGGCGGGCTTTTTCGCACGAATCGTATTTTCTGTGGACGCTGGGTGTTTTCGGTGCCGGATTGACGGCGTTCTATATGTTCCGGCTCGTCAGTCTTACATTCAACGGTGAAAAACGATGGGAACATGATATACATCCCCACGAAGCACCGTCGACAATGACCATACCTCTGATTATTCTTGCACTCCTATCGATTGTCGGCGGCTTTATCGGTGTTCCGGCGGCACTCGGCGGGGGAAACAGAATCGAGCATTTCCTCGAACCGGTTTTCGAAGGAGCAAATGTCAAACTCGGATTATATACAGAAGGTGTTCAGATCATCGAATATATTCTCATGGCGCTTTCTGTCGGCGTTGCACTCCTCGGTGTAGCCGGTGCCCGGATGGTGTATCTGAGGAGAAACGATATAGCGGAGAACATAGCAAAACAATTTCATGGAATCTATACGCTCCTATGGCGGAAATATTTCGTTGATGAGATCTATGATGCAGCTGTTGTTACTCCGGTTGTGAAAGTCTCCGAAAAAATTCTCTGGAATGGTTTTGATGTCGGTGTAATCGATGGCATAGTCAACGGTTCGGCAAAACTGATGCAATCGCTGAGTTCGTTCGCAAGGCGCATCCAGACCGGCGTTGTGCAATTCTATGCAATTGTTTTTGTCATCGGAGTGCTTCTTGTAATGGGATGGATGTTGTTCAGGTAGACTTGTAGGGCCGTAGGTCCTACGGTCTACAGACCCGTAGGGGTCGTAGACCGCCGAAATGCGCCGGAAGCGGATGGAGGCGGAATGTCGGAATCCGGTGATTTGGCCGTACAAAGATATTGAGCCAAAACGCATTAATACTAAAAATATTTTTTTTAGCAGCCTCTTTGGAGAGGTTCATGAATTCAATGAATGAAATAATTCTTACGCTTGTCATCTTTTCACCGCTGATCGGTGTGCTGCTGATTGTACTGCTCAAGCCCGAGCGGACGACAGCGATAAAAACAATCGGTCTGGGAGTGTCGATACTGACATTCATCCTCTCGCTCCACCTGTATTTTCGTTTCGACAGCGCTACGGCGGCGATGCAGTTTGTAAAGCGGGTACCATGGATATCATCATTGAATATCAGCTACAGCGTCGGGATCGACGGCATTTCATTATTGCTTGTACTATTGACGACGTTTCTTACACCGCTTGTTCTTCTTGCATCGTGGGATTCAATCACACAGAAGATTAAACAATATGTAATCTTCATGCTTCTGCTTGAAGTGGGAATGCTCGGCGTGTTTTGTGCGATCGATATGTTTCTCTTTTATGTCTTTTGGGAAGCAATGCTTATACCGATGTATTTTATAATCGGGGTGTGGGGAGGTCAGGAACGGATTTATGCGGCGGTGAAGTTTTTCATCTATACAATGTTTGGAAGTGTGCTGATGCTCGTCGCGATTCTATGGCTTGGCTATACGGCGGCAAACTCCACGCTCTCGCATTTCACGACAGACTATATTGAACTTCTGAACGTCGCTCCAAATATCCCAATCGGCATCCAGACCTGGATGCTTCTTGCGTTTGCGCTGAGTTTTGCAATTAAGGTCCCCGCTGTTCCCGTTTCATACATGGCTGCCGGATGCGCATGTCCAGGCTCCAACCGCCGGGAGCGTCATCCTTGCCGGCGTACTATTGAAGATGGGGACTTATGGGCTTCTTCGCTTCTGTATACCGTTTTTCCCGATTGCGTCGGCTCATCTTGCGCCATTTATAAGCATTCTGGCAATAATCGGAATAATTTACGGCGCTCTTGTCTCGATGGTCCAAACAGATATCAAGAAACTCGTCGCATATTCATCGGTAAGCCATCTCGGATTTGTCGTGCTCGGCATTTTCGCGATGACCGAAGTGAGTCTACAGGGGAGCATCATTCAGATGGTTAATCACGGTCTTTCTACAGGCGCACTCTTCCTTCTTGTCGGGATGATCTACGATCGTCGCCACACACGGATGATCAGCGACTTTGGCGGACTTGTGAAGGTGATGCCTGTATTTGCATTCTTCTTTATGTTGGTTTCGCTTTCGTCGATCGGACTTCCCGGTCTGAATGGGTTTGTCGGCGAGTTTCTTATTCTTCTGGGGTCGTTCAGCTCACCACTTTTGAACAGTCCCTGGTACACAATTTTTGCCGCGACAGGAGTGATTTTTGCGGCGGTGTATCTGCTGTGGGCATATCAACGGATGTTTTTTGGTGAATGTACAAATCCGGCTAATCAATCGCTTCATGATCTGACGAAACGAGAAATTATGGTCCTTGTGCCTATTGTACTCTTCATCGTCTGGATAGGTTTATATCCATCGACATTTTTGAACACCTCTGCGGTATCCGTGCGACATACCGTCCAGCAGATGCAGGGAAGGATCAGCGGGAAGATCACATCTATGTCTCCGACACAGCAACAACCGTTTCCTGAGGCGGTAAAATAATGAAGAACGCTGCATTGATATTGATCTGTCTGCTTGTGCTGTGCTTCCCGGCTCTTCCGATATTGGCCGGTGATACCATCAATCCTGCCGCTAGCGACACTACTGCGTACCGAAGCACTTCGCAGTTCGCGGGCACGTCGCAGCCGACATCGCATATTGATCCTGTAACACCGATTTTGCTGGCACTGATCATTATTCTTATTGCTGCAAAAGTAGGAGGGGAGCTTGCCGAGCGCCTGCATCAACCGGCTGTCCTCGGCGAATTGCTATTCGGCGTGATTCTCGGCAATATCGGGATGCTCTTTCCGGAGAGTAGTCTCATGAATTTCTTTGCACCATTTCGTACCGAACATCTGACGGTGCAATGGGCCGTTGTGATCGATCAGATTGCACGGATCGGTATCATTATTCTTCTTTTCCAGGCCGGTTTGGAATCGAATATCCACGAGATGAAAAAAGTCGGCGTTCCGTCTTTTATCGTTGCGATGCTTGGAGTGATAGTGCCATTTATCCTCGGTTTTTTTGCCAGCAAGTATTTTTTCTCTGCCGAACCCGATGCCGTTCATATATTTACCGGAGCCGTTCTCTGCGCAACGTCCGTCGGGATCACGGCACGGGTCATGAAAGACCTGAACAAAATGCACACCGGTGAAGCAAAAATCATTCTGGGAGCCGCGGTCATCGATGATGTGCTCGGCTTGATTGTGCTCGCAGTGGTCGTCGGTATTGTGAGTACAGGTTCTTTTTCCTTTGTAGATATCCTTATCATCAGTCTGAAGGCAGTCCTCTTTTTCGTCGGCGCAATCGTCCTCGGAACAAAATTATTTCCGATTATAGGGCGTTGGATCTCGCTCATGACGGTTGACGGGATGAAGGTGGTGACGAGTTTAATCTTTGCTTTCTTCCTATCATGGATTGCAAGTCTAATCGGACTTGCACCTATAGTCGGGGCATTTGCAGCGGGTCTCGTCCTTGAAGATGTCCATTTTGTCGGTAATGGTGAAGAAAAACACACGGTTGAACTCATTCAGCCAATCTACCATTTTCTTGTTCCTGTTTTTTTCGTTCTCATGGGTATTCAGGTAAAGCTGGCGACTTTTTTCCAGCCGGATCTTCTGGGTGTCGGAATTGCTATTACCGCTGCTGCTATTATCGGCAAGCAGATATGCGGACTCGGCGTCAGTAAAAATTACGACCGTCTAACGATAGGATTCGGAATGATCCCGCGCGGCGAGGTTGGTCTGATTGTTGCCGGTATAGGTAAGAGTATGCAGATGCTCTGGGTTCATCCTGATGGAAGCCAGCAAATGATCCCGGTCATCAGCGATGCTGTATTTTCAGCCGTGGTAATGATGGTGATGATAACGACGTTGGTTACTCCGCCGTTGTTAAAATATTCGTTTAACCGTAAATCGAAATATAAAACGACTTTTTAAAAGAAAGTAATTTTAAATGGGTCTCATGTTTACACAAGCCGATTTTCTTGCTTCGCTCCCGCTCGTGGCAATCACAGTCCTTGCCCTTGTTGTCATGGTGATCGAGGGTACAATAAAAAAAGGAGAAAATATTGTCTTCGGTGTGTCGCTGGCGGGATTGGCAATTACCGCCGGGATCGTCGGTTCTATTTCAGGATTGCATGTCGTAGGGTTTCAAGGGATGCTCCTCGGCGGGGGATATGCGGCTATTTTCAATATGTTATTTGTGATTGTATGCGCATCCACGATCCTTTTCTCAAAGAGCTATCTCGAAAAAGAGGGTATCAATTACGGTGAGTATTATGCTTTGCTTTTATTCGCCACTGCCGGAATGATGATGATGGCCTCGGCGCTCGACCTGATCATGGTATTTCTTGGAATTGAATTGATGTCGGTATGCCTCTACGTTCTTGCGGGATTTTTCAGGAAACGCATAAAATCGAATGAATCCGCTCTGAAATATTTTTTGCTCGGGTCGTTTGCAACCGGCTTTCTCTTATATGGAATAGCCCTGATTTACGGCGCAACAGAAACGACAAATTTTTCGGTCATCGTTCAGCGATTGCCACAGCTTCAACAGCCGGTTCTGTTCTGGATAGGAGTTTCTCTGCTGGTTATCGGATTTTCGTTCAAGGTGGCGGCGGTTCCTTTCCATATGTGGGTTCCCGACGTGTATGAAGGAGCGCCGACGCCAGTCTCTGGATTTATGTCGACGGGTGCAAAGGCAGCTGCGTTTTCTGCGCTTCTATTGTTTTTTTCTCAGGCAATAACGGTCAAACTCCCGCGTCTGATCGAGGTTTTTGCTATTCTCTCGGCGGCATCGATGATTGTCGGGAACATTCTCGCCCTTGCTCAAAAAAACATCAAACGAATGCTGGCCTATTCAAGCGTTGCCCACGCCGGATATATTCTCTCGGGTGTGACTGCATCAAACACTCTCGGCCAGATCGGCGTCATTTATTACCTTGTGGCATATTCATTCATGAACCTGGGAGCGTTCGGTGTTCTGTCGATTCTTGAAAAAGATGAAGATAAGAATCTGACATTTGACGATTATCTCGGACTCTGGCACCGTAAACCGGTTCTTGCCTCACTGATGGCATTATTCATGTTCTCTCTTGCCGGAATTCCGCCGTTTGCAGGATTCTTCGGCAAGTATTATGTGTTTGCTGCAGCAGTAAGCTCCGGTTTTACATGGCTTGCCGTTATCGGTGTGCTGGCGAGTCTTGTATCTGTATACTATTATTTACGTCTCGTTGTCGTGATGTTTTTCAACGATCCTGATAAAAAAGAAGAGATCGAAGTCCCTATCACGGGGATAATCGCACTGTTCATATCGGCGATTATCATTGTTGTGATCGGTCTTTTCCCATCGACAATTCTGCAATTCACTCGTTCACTCTTTTGAGGCTTCTATGATCCTTGTTGCCACACCTCAGGAAATGCGTGAATGCGATCAACGTGCAAATGTTGAATTTGGAATTCCCGGTCTGCTCCTGATGGAGAATGCAGGTCGATCGGTGTCGCGCCTTATCCAGAATTCTTTTTCACCACTTGATGGAAAGACTGCCCGCATCTATTGCGGGAAAGGGAATAATGGGGGAGATGGATTTGTTGTTGCGAGACATCTGTACAATCTCGGAATGAATATCCAGGTTATTTTTTGTGGCCGGGATGTATCGGGCGACGCTAAATTAAACCTCGAGTTCGTCAGAGCGATTATCCAGGCGGAGGGAAAGAAACCGCGAATCCTTCTCGAACAATTTTCTCTATCAAAACCGCTGACTCCGCCGGATTTGGTTATCGATGCATTATTTGGTACAGGCTTCTCTGGAGAGACACAAGGGAATTACGCTGCGGCGATCGCCGAGATGAATACTCTCGGTGTACCGGTGATTGCCGTTGATATCGCCTCCGGACTCAACGGTGAAACCGGTATGGCAAGCGCATCGACTGTCCAGGCTTCGTATACCGTGACCATGGGAATGCCGAAAGTCGGACACCTGATCAACGACGGGCCCGATGTGAGCGGCAATCTGGTGATTGCCGAGATCAGTATACCGCGCATCGTCTATGAGACTTCGAATATTGCGACATACCTTGTGGAACATGAAGACATTCTTAAACGATTACCTCACCGGGAGCGCAGGGCACACAAGCATTCGGTCGGAAAGATATTTATTCTCGCAGGGTCACGCGGACTCACCGGTGCCGCAAAGATGGCATCCGAATCGGCATTAAAGGCCGGTGCGGGATCTGTGGTGCTGGGAGTACCTGAGGGAGTGTATAACGCAGTGGCAAAAAAATCAGTTGAAGTCATGCCTCTGGCACTGGCACAAACAAATACTTTTACGATCGGTAAAAAGGCAATGCCCGAAATTCAGAGAAGGATCGAATGGGCGGATCGATTGATTATCGGTCCGGGACTTGGCCGCGATCCTGAAACAGACTCCCTGATCCTCGATCTTATTGCCTCTTCCGGGAAACCGATGCTGATCGATGCCGACGGTTTGAATGCTCTTGCGGCAGACATAGATATTCTCAAAAAGAAAAAAGCTGACACGATTCTCACACCTCACATCGGCGAATTTGCGCGCCTATCCGGAATCGAATCGGCAGACATTCCTTGCCACCTGATCGATGTTGCACGTGAATTTGCTACAACGTATAAGGTAACGCTCGTTCTCAAAGGGGCGCCGACGATTATTGCATCTGAGAAAGGAGAAGTCTTCATCAACAGTACAGGAAATCCGGGGATGGCAACAGCCGGCGCCGGCGATGTGCTCACAGGAACAATTGGCGGACTCTGGGGTCAAATGTCATCCGCCGTCGATGCGGCTATCTGCGGTGTGTTTCTTCATGGATTTGCAGGAGATATGGCTGCTGAAAACAAGGGCATCGGATTATTGGCGACCGATATCCAGAAACGGCTACCGCAGGCCATCCAGTTTATAAAAATAAAGGAATAGGATGCATTTTATTCGTTATCAATTGCCGGCTCTTCTCTGGTTTGTTGTGATCTATTTTTTATCATCTCTTCCCAGTTCAGTATTTCCTGTTATTTCGATTCCGTATGCCGATAAACTTGTTCATATAGGCATCTTTTTTATCCTCTGCGCTCTTGTCGATAGGGCGCTCCTTCATCAACGAAAATTTTCACGTCTGGCGAGTCTTCATCTGTTTGTTGCTCTCGCTATTGTTATCCTCTACGGATTATCCGATGAGTTCCATCAGTCGTTCATTCCTGGGCGTACTAGCGATCTTTTCGACGCTACGGCTGATGCAATCGGAGGATGCCTTTATATTTTGTTGTATTCCATTCGAAAAATCCGCATGCAGCAGTGACAGCAAAAGGTTTCCGTCAACCAATGCCGGTGTGAAGGACGGAAACCTTTCACAATTCTAATGAAGAGTGGCAGATCTACAAAGGTTTACTTTTTACAATTGAATCTCAGCAAAAATAGCCGTAAATTGAGAAAACATATAACTTGCTTCAACACTTCGATACCTATTCATGCAAGCGATCATCGATCTTCTGGCAAACAATCAACTTCTTCTGTTATTTTCCGTTATTGGATTAGGTTTTTTAGTCGGGAACATAAGGATTTTTGGATTTAATTTTGGAGTCGCTGCAGTACTTTTCGTTGGAATTACATTCGGTGCTGTTGATCCGCGGTTAAGCCTTCCTGAAGAAATTTATATCATCGGCCTTGTTCTGTTTGTCTATGCAATCGGACTCCAATCCGGACCTGCCTTTTTTGCCTCTTTTAAGAAAAGAGGAATGAAAATAAATGCGGTAGCATCTCTGGTCATTGTAGGAGGAGCTGTACTGGCGATTGTTCTGGCAAAATTATTGGGTCTTACGGGCCAGAGTATTGCCGGACTTTTTTGCGGGGCACTTACGAATACGCCTGCTCTTGCTGCTACCGTCGAGACAATCAAGGGTATGTCAACGCATCTTCCACCCGACGTGGCAAATTTGTACTTGAATAGTCCTGTCGTCACATACGGTCTGGCGTACCCCTTCGGTGTTTTCGGAATTATTTTTTGGTTTAATGTTTTTATGCGGCTGTACAAAATTGATTTTGTGAAGGAAGAAGAGAAGCGAATGCGGGAAGCAATGGGTGATGCAATCCTGAGCCGGACATACCTTATCACAAATCCTGCTGTCGATGAAAAATTCGTTCGTGATGCAATGCGGCCGATGAAAAATGCCGGATTTGTCCTGAGCCGGATTCAGCATAGAGGAAGAACAAGAATCGTCGAACCTGAGACGATCCTTCATAAGGGGGATAAGGTGGTGGCTGTGGGGAATTCCGAGGCACTTGAAAGGGCGCGTTTTCTTTTTGGGGAGCAATGTCAGGAACATCTCGAGGAAACTCAAGGAAATTTTCTTTATCGAAGGATTTTTGTATCGCGAAAAGAACTTGTCGGAAAAACAATCGCAGAACTGAATATTCAGAAGCAATTCGGTGCAACCGTGACACGCCTTGGACGGGGTGATATCGAGTTTATACCTACACCGGACACCATACTTGAAATGGGTGATAGAATTCGGGTCGTTTCAAACCGTGAGAATTTTGAACATATGAAAGACTTTTTCGGTGATTCCATTAAGTCGATAGCTGAAACCGATTTCCTTTCCGTCTCACTCGGCATTGTTATTGGGGTTTTTGTGGGAATGTTCCCGATTCCGCTTCCCAACGGCATGGTATTCAAGCTGGGGTTTGCAGGTGGCCCGCTTCTAGTTGCTCTCATCCTTGGAAGGCTTGGACGAACAGGTCCAATCACTTGGGGAATGCCCTTCAATGCAAATCTCGTAGTGCGTCAAATCGGTCTGGTTTTCTTTCTTGCTGCAATTGGTACGAAGGCCGGGACGGGATTCGGTGCGACATTCCAGAATGGAGGACTGGGTTTGATAGCGGCTGGAGCCTGTATTACTTCGTTCGTTGCCGTCTCAGCAATACTCCTTGGATATAAATATCTCAGACTTCCGATGTCGGCAATCATGGGGATGCTCTCGGGAATGCAGACGCAGCCGGCATGTCTGGCGTATGCAAATCAGGTGACGCAAAATGAATTTCCGAACGTCTGGTATGCGACGGTATATCCTGCATCAATGGTTGCAAAAATCATTATGGCACAAATCATCGTATCGATGCTGCTGCTGTGGTAAGTCCCGTCTTCTTTGGGATCGAACCGCAATTACAATCTTAAAAGCGAGTCGAGGCAACGAATAAATTGTGAATTTTGAGTTACGACCTGTCCGCCGAAACGAAGTGAAGGCGGAATTGTGATTGATCGGAGGCTGTATAAATAGCCAGGTTGCAGAGCCTTGGGTCGAGTAAGTCGAGACCTTGTGGTGCACTAAAGTACGGCTTCGCTGAGCGAGTCCCAACGTTGTATGTTGGGACGAGTCGAACCACGAATGAATAATTTTCTTATTAATTAGATATCGAGCCACACTTTGAACTTTACCGTCGAATATAGCGATGGTGCGGCGAGAGCCGGCAGTATTCGGACTTCTCACGGGGTGATTGAAACCCCGATTTTTATACCTGTCGGTACACAGGGGGCGGTCAAGGCGATCGAACCGCGTGAGCTCGAAGAGCTCGGAGCCCAGATAATCCTTGGAAATACGTATCACCTTTATCTGCGTCCTGGCACAGAGATACTTCGACAGGCTGGCGGACTTCACCGGTTCGTATCATGGAATCATCCGATACTCACAGACAGCGGCGGATATCAGGTTTACAGCCTTGCTGTCCTGCGGAGGATGAGCGAAGAAGGCGTTCAATTCCAATCGCATATCGATGGATCGGCACATATCTTCACACCGGAGAATGTCGTGGATATCCAGCGAGTGATTGGTTCCGACATCATGATGGCGCTGGACGAATGCACGCCGTATCCCTGCGAGTTCGAATATGCACGGCACTCGCATGAATTGACACTGCGATGGGCCCGGCGAGCGCAGGAGCGGTTCATAAAAACGATGCCGCACTATGGATATTCGCAATCTCTTTTTGCAATCGTTCAGGGAAGTGTTTTTCAGGATCTCCGAACTCGAAGTGCAAGGGTGCTGACCGATCTCGAATTCGAGGGATATGCAATCGGTGGATTAGCGGTCGGCGAACCGACTGAAGTAATGTACGAGATGACTTCTCTCTGCTGTAATATTTTACCGGTTACCAAACCCAGGTATCTCATGGGAGTCGGTACTCCTGCAAATATCATTGAGGCAATTGCACGTGGTATCGATATGTTCGATTGTGTGCTTCCAACACGCAACGGAAGAAATGCGCAGGTGTTTACGCGGTTCGGAAAGATGAATCTCAGGAATGCGGTCAATAGGGACGATTTCCGGCCGATCGATGAAGAATGTACCTGCTATTCATGCCGGAATTTTTCCCGGGCATATATTCGTCATCTCGTTATGGCCAAAGAAATCCTGGGATTACAGCTTGCAACTATTCATAATCTGGCTTTCTATCTCTGGCTTATACATGAAGCACGCAAGGCTGTTGTGGAACAGCGGTTCGAATCCTGGCGGCATGGGATGGTCCGGGATCTTGAAAAAACGACTGCTGAATAAATTTAAAAAATTCATTATATTACTCAATAACATAATATAGGAGGATCCTTTGATATCAATTGTAAACCTGTTGGCCTTCATGGGACAGCAACCCAATGGCGGCGGTAGCGGCAGCCCCATGATGACCTTCGTTATGCTCGGGGCGATGGTTCTGATTTTTTGGCTTTTCATTCTACGTCCCCAGCAGAAGAAACAAAAAGAACGTCAGAGACTTCTCGATTCGGTAAAAAAGGGAGATAAAGTTGTCACGATCGGCGGAGAATATGGAACGGTGATCGGTGTTGAGGAAAAAACTCTGCTCATACAAATCGCCGACAACGTGAAAGTGAAATATGATAGAAGTGCGGTTTCGACGATTCTCCGAGAAGGCGAAGATAATAAACCGATAAACTAACATGGAGAGGGGATTTTCTCTCTGGGTGTTCACCGAATATCGAGGGGAGAGGAAGATCTCGGGATGAAAGAAAAACACATATCGGAATTCAATACGATTCACGAAGCGATCGAAGATCTGAAAGCGGGAAAAATCCTTATCGTTGTCGATGATGAAGATCGTGAGAATGAAGGCGATTTTGTTATCGCGGCTGAGTTTGTTACTCCTGAAACTATCAACTTTTTTACTAAGTACGGCCGCGGCGTCGTCTGCACGCCGTTAACAAAACAGCGGAGCGAAGAACTCGGACTCGGAAACATGGTTGACAGCAATACTTCGCTACACGAGACCTCATTCACCGTTTCAATCGATTTCATTCATGGAACTACCACCGGTGTATCGGCATACGATCGTTCGGCAACTGTTCGTGCAGTAATCGACCCGAAATCGAAGCCAAGCGATTTTGCCAGACCCGGGCATATCTTTCCGCTGCGCGCGTCTGAAGGAGGAGTCCTTCGCCGCGCAGGACATACCGAAGCTGTCGTTGACCTCTGCCGCCTTGCGGGACTCTATCCCGCAGGAATGCTTTGTGAAATCCTCACCGACGATGGGGCTATGGCACGAGTTCCCGATCTTCATAAACTGACTAAGAAATTCAATTTGAAAATGATCACCGTCCGTGATCTGATCGAATATCGCATGATGCGCGAAAAACTTGTGACGCGTGTCGCTTCGGCGAAGCTTCCAACACGGTACGGAAATTTTGATATTCATTTATATAAAAGTCAGACCGATGCAAATGAACACATCGCGCTCACGAAAGGGGAATTATCGCCCGATGTTCCCGTCATGGTGCGTGTTCATTCCGAATGTCTGACCGGCAACGTCTTCGGTTCATTACGATGCGACTGCAGTGATCAATTGGTCGCTGCAATGAAAATGATCGAGAAAACAGGTGCGGGCGTGATCGTGTATATGCGTCAGGAGGGGAGAGGGATAGGTCTGTCGAACAAACTGCAGGCATATAAATTACAGGATGAAGGTCTCGATACCGTCGAGGCCAACGAAGCACTCGGTTTCCGGCCGGACTTGCGTGATTACGGCATCGGGGCACAGATCCTTCATGATCTTGGTGTGGGGAAGATGAAGCTGTTGACAAACAACCCGAAAAAGATTGTGGGACTTACCGGCTACGGTCTGGAGATTGTGGAGCGTGTTCCTCTCGAGATCGAACCGAATGCAACTAATGAGCGGTATCTCAAAACGAAACGCGATAAATTAGGCCATTTGATACTGGTTGATACGAATTACCGCAAGTAGTAAATTTTCTCATAGTAAAAAATTATTCTTGCATTTAATTTTGTTTTGTCGTACATTAAATTATAGCCACCATCCGCGGATGCGGTGATGGCTTTTATTTTTCTCCATTCCATTCGAAATTATAATCTATTATTCGGGAGGATGCGACATGTCCGACAATACCAACAATGGTATTGTCTATCTGACGCGGGAGCGTCTGGTGGAGCTCGAAAATCAGCTGCGTGAGCTGAAAATTAAGGGACGCGCTGAAATGGCGCAGAAGATTGCCGACGCGCGCGGATACGGCGATTTAAGCGAGAATGCCGAATATGAAGCAGCCAAAGAAGCACAGCAGCATCTCGAATTGCGTATCTCAAAACTCGAACAAACACTTTCCCGTGCACGGATCATCGATAGTAAAGACCTCCAAACCGATAAAGTATATATCCTCTCAGTTGTCAAAGTGAAAGACAAGAACTCGAAAAAGGAATTTGAATACCGGATGGTTTCCCCCGAAGAGGCGGATTTTGAGCAGAATAAGCTCTCAATTACTTCGCCGATAGGAAAGGCCCTTATGGGAAAATCAAAGGGAGAGATTATTAAAATCCAGGTTCCTGCCGGCATGCTCGAATATGAAATAATCGAAATAGGCCGCTAAAAAATACAATGTGATTTCCACTTTGTGTGAAAATCGTCGATGCCGATACTGAGACCGACAGAATGTTTGGATATAACTTCGCTCTGCAGTGCTAAAACTACCCGTACATCCGACAGCTTACTCCACGTGCATTTGTAACTGTGAGATGTATAATTTGCGGAAAATTCATCGAAGGAGCTTAGCGTTTTGAATCTATAGCCGCAATCTTTTCAAGCTTCTCAATCTTTTCTTTCAAATGATCCGGAATCCAATACTGATTATGGATTGCCAATGCTTTTACTGCATATTCTTTGGCAATTTCTTTGTTTCCCAGAAAATTATTCGAATAAGCGAGATGTTCGCAGACACCGGCAAGGTAATATTCACAGCATATAGTACAATTGAATGCTTTCATATATTGAGTGATTGCATTGCCGTATTGTTTCTGTTCTTCGAGAGCGAGACCTTTGTAATAATAACCCGTGACTACATCTGGATATTTCTTGATCATTTTGTCGGCATGAGCGATTGTTATATCCGGTGCTTTAAAACGATATAGATATTGCTGACATAATACATCAAGGCAAAAGTAATTTTCAATTTGTGAATCGATGATGTGGCGAACCAGTGAATCGACCATCGTGCTGTCGCGCCAGTCTGCTGCCTGGTACTCTTTACAGATATCGACAAATTTCAAGATATCCGCTCGGTTCAATTTGTCATCGGCTTCTCTATAGACACCAACCTCACCTGTAATATAGTTATACTTCAACCATCTGCTCCATGCAGCATAGTGTGTATTGTATGCGAAATACACGGCCGAATCGGCCAGATCAAAAATTGCCGATTGAATCGTTTGATAATTATTGATTGCATCGATCCACACTTCTATCGAGTCGGTGTAATGATAGAAATGGATGTTACTTAAGATATCTATTGCCTCGTCGACGATATTTGTCTTAGTTGTATCGATTAATTCTGAAAATTTTATTTCCCTTGAGATATCATGGAAATTACCAGCATAAATCGATTCGCTTTTTTTACCCAGGACGTGCGATATTGTTCTGTTTGCCACATATTGATAACCGTCTACCGGAGTGGCAGCTTTTATTTTTCCGATTACATCGTAGACATTTGCCTGTTTTTCTTCACTGTCCGAGAGTGTAAAAATATATCCCTCGGGAATAAGTAACGCATTGACTAATGAATCGGCCTCTTTTAGATTGTGAGCCCGGGTTATAATTCTGTTTCGTTCAACCAGCAGGTTCGAATTATTCTTATCGAAAGCCATCGGATTATTATTTGAATCTTCTGAAAAAGAAATTCCTGATTCGTTGAAGCCGGTGGAAATCATCAATCCGGAAATAAATCCTATATCTGTATATTTTTGTCGTCCGTTAATGCTGTAACACACAATGACAGGATATCTGGCGATCAGATTGAGCGGCGTATCGAGGTTGCGGGCGTGATAGATTATGCTTCCTTTCTTTATGACGAATGAAGAACATCCGTGAGATAAATAATCGCCGAAGAGATTGACTTCATAAAAAAATCTGACCGGCATATCAGCACCGTCAGCCATGCCTTTCAATTGATTATGGATATCATCCGGAAGTTGATCGACATATTTGTTTATTTTGTGTTTTAAAATTAACGAGCCAAACAGATTAGCGAAAAATCTTTGATACCAGGGCAGGTATTTTATTTCCCTTTCCATCATGTTTTCTTTGAAATCGTTGAATCCCTCGTACACGGCATGTAACTCATCTTTAAGGAGATAACCGTACTGGTAACCTACTTCATAATCGGTCCCTTCCAGATGCAAAAACGGTACACCATAATGATATTCTTTATACGCTTTATCACAGTAAGTCTTTTGTATATCGTTCTGTGCACAGACATGCGGATTAATCGAACAGGCAAGCAGTGAAAGCAAACTCAATAATGCCAACGATGATTTCATTTTTCTTTTATTATTCTCCCGAGGGATTTGTTCCTTGCATCGACTGCTTTTTTAAATATTATACCCAATTCCCTTGAAAAATGTGTAACAAAAAACACCGTCAATCTGAGTCGTTCGATACAAATCCTGAATACCTTTTTCAATGGAGCTTTTATCGATGAGACAACTATTGACAGCTTTATTTCTTATTCCTTCAATCATAGCCGTAAAAGTATTTTTTGTAAAGCCCTCAACAAGTTCAGGTCTACTCGAATCGACATAAACCATTCTGGGAGAAACCTTGCAGTTTTTAAAATTCGAGATGCTTAAAAGCGGGTAAAGTTCTCTGCCTATTGAGGCGTTTCCGCCGTTTGTCGACTGCAATTTTACCAGTGCATCAATCGCTTCTTGCGCATACCGGCTGTAAGGATAAAAATAGGCAGAGCCGTGATCTCCTTCAATGACCGTAATGGATCCCCCTTTTTTCAATACTTTTTTTAATGCTCGTAACGCTCCGACAGGATTGGGAAGATGTTCAAGTACAAAACAAACGAAAACATGGTCAAAGGATTCTTCTTCAAATTTCAGATTAAAAATGTTGCCGGTTTGAAACTCGACATTATTGATATTAAGTGATTTTATGAGAGAATCGGCTTTACGCAATGAATCTTCGGAAATATCAATTGATATGAATTTTGAGTCAGGATTTTTGGGGGCAATGATCTTTGTCTGAGCTCCGGTTCCGCAGCCGGCCTCGAGTATTATCGAGCCTTTAGGAAAAATAGAATCGTGGTGGAGAAGCTCGCTCAGGCAATTGGCTTGATCTTCCAATCTGATCGACTCTCGCTCTGTATATCCATGGACATAATCGGTATTCATTAAAAATCTATTATATCATTTATGATCATACAAAAATATTCTGCAACCGTTATGCGGGCTTTGAGAACAGCTGATTATTTTCGGAAGTTCTTCTCGCCCTGCGAAATCATATTTTAATTAAAAAACTGAACCCATGTTTTTCAAATCCTAATTTCTCGTAAAAACTATGTGCTCTTTCTCTTTTCAAATTACTGGATAGACTCATTTTATAGCAGTTACTTTCTTTACATATTTTCATGGCATATTCCATCATTATCTTCCCAATTCCTTTTGATCTCATGGTTTTATCAACCACCACATCTTCAACCAGACCGGAAGATTTACCGAGATGTGCTATGTTATCCATTATCGAGAGTGAAAATGTGCCCACCGTTTTCCCATTATATTTTGCAATATAGATTTTATAGTTCGGATACGATTGCATTCTATTAAATATTACTTCTGCTTTTCCGATTGATAGGATATCGCCGTTATCAATGTCTTCAACGGCATAGAGCTTTAAGATTGAGGGCAAATCTTCTTTTTTTGCTTCGATAATTTCGATATTCACTGAACAACCTCTATTTCGATTCGAAACGTTTTTTCGCTTCTTCCATAATAGCTTCCGTTGCCGAGGCACCTATTCGAGTCACACCCAGCTCGCGATATTTCAATAATTGATCAAGTGTCCGTACACCACCGGCAGCTTTTATCTTTACTCCGGGAGCGCAATGTTTACGCATAAGCTTTACATCGTGTTCGGTCGCTCCGGCATACGAATATTTTCCATTGTTATTCCTGACAAATCCGTAACCGGTCGATGTCTTCACAAAAGCAATATCATGTTTGTTGCAAAGTTCGCATAGTCTTATTTTATCCTTGTCGCGCGATACGAAGTCCGTCTCAAAAATGACTTTTAACAGTGCCCTGTTTTTACGGCAGGTATCATTAATTGTTTTAAGTTCGTTGTCGATATATGACCAGTCACCCTGCATTACTTTTCCGATATTCACCACCATATCCACTTCTGTTGCGCCGTCGTTAATTACCTGAAGTGTTTCTGCATTTTTAATATCAGTCGAACTGTTTCCATGCGGGAAACCGATTACTGCACATACCCCCACATCGGAGCCTTTAAGTAATTCAGCCGCCATCCGAGTATGATAGGGCTTGACACATACTGTGGCAACATGATATTTTTTTGCTATATCACAGTTCTTCTTTAAATCATCATCTGTAAATGTAGGATGAAGAATTGAATGGTCGATCATCTTGGCAATATCGCTGATTTTAAGCATTTTATTTTACTGATTATCCTTTCCGCCATGAGCGGTCATTGCCTCGATAAGTCTGCGTCCCTGCAGCCATACCCGGAAATCCAGCCTGCCCATCATATGGAGTGAACGTACTGCATCATAATTCAATTTAATGGCGAGACTGCGGCAATCAGCGCTACGGCACAATGAAGGCGCCCAGCTGTGGATGCTGCAGCCTTGTTCATTTAAGTAGAAACATTCACCGTTCGGTTTATGTGCAATCATGAGGGCTCCTGGGATGTACGGATGGGATTCCGTCTTATAATCCAGCGCCCGGTCTTCTTCTTCAAGCTTGATGGCATCACCCTGGCAGCAGAGCGTGCAGCCGTTGCAAGGTACTTCCCTTATTGTAAGTGCCTTAGCCAATGATTGAATCTCTCCATGGCTTTTAAATGCTGAGACCTCTGAATAACATATCCGGTCGGAGAAAAATTAATGCCGAATGAATGGCCACGACCTCGTGCTTCGGGTTTTTTCCGTCCCACGTTTCCTGTGGGATTTACGCCCCACGCTTTCCAGTGGGGTCAGGTCGTGGATTTTTAAATCTAAAAAATCTTTGCGGGCTTTAGCCCTACATCAATTTAATGTGGGGTTAAAACCCCTCATTTTTCTCCTCTTATTTCCCACGAGTTAACCCCACTGGTCCCACAAAGATCGTGGGACGTGAAAAGCACGAAAGCGTGGGGCGTAAAAGCCCGAGCTCGTGGCAATTCAGAAAATACAGGTTGTTTCAGACCGCCGGCTCAAGTGTGTCCATAGAAAATATATAAACAGAGTTTTTCAAACGTCCCGATCTATAAAAATTAATTATTCTTGTGTGTAAAAGCAATGATTGTCAGCCCTTTCGAAATTCAAGGAGTTCGATAGGGGCGCCGTCATGGATGATCATGGCAACCCTTATGCCATTGGAGAGAGAGGTTGCTTCAGTTAGTATATATTTACCCTTTATTGCAAAATCGAGATCGTCTACTTCAAAGGCTAAGTGGGGAACATTTCTGATCAGTTCAGAAACAGGGCTATCCTGCTCGAATCGCATCCATTCGATGCCGTAAGGACTTGTTTCGAAACCCGACACATACATCTTGAATTGCTCAAGAAATCGCTCGCCGGGGCGGGGGATATCGGTTGGTATACCGAGATGATGATAGCGCCAGCCATATGAAGCGATGACGACCGGAGGTTCATGATCTTGCCGCCCACCACCCGTGTAATCTTCCTGTGCAGAGTTTAAATTTTCATTCATCAGATTTTCTCCTATTTATAGCCGGCAGGTGAGGTGTGGGGCAGTTTATTATTTCTTTTGCATCAGAATGTTGATCAATCCGAAATCGGGTGAGAGGGAGACTTTTTTCTCAAAGTCAAAAGAATATATTCCAAAGTCGCCTTTATATTCCCAGTTGCACCAGGCGATATTGTTCTCTTCGAATGCCGAGACGATATCGTTGTAGTATTTCAACCTTTCAGTTCTGTCGACATGAGGAAGGCATCCAAATTCACCGCAGTAAAGCTGAAGATTGAGTTCCTTGGCTTTCTGTACAGCAGGCAGCAGTTCTTCTGTAAGCCTCTTTTTATCGAATACCTGGACCGATCCGTCCATTCCATGCACAAGAGCTAAATTATTTGTGTCGACATATTTTTTATAATCGGCGTCGGCAACAACCTGGCCGGGATAGTGTGCAGGCCCGGTGTATAATTTGAAGGATGTCCAGTCGGCCCGATTGTGTGTAAAATGAATTGGCGAATATGTGTGCAGACTGAGGATAATATTTTTATCATTCTCAGGCACTTTTAACTGCGGGAAAAATTCGGGTCTTTGCCATCTATTCGATCCGATGATAAGAACACGATTGGGTTCAAGTATGCGGATCACCTTTACAGCTTTGGCAATCAACCTGTTCCAGTCTTCATGGTTAGGCGCAACCGCCTCGTTCATAAGCTCATAGGCAACCATGTTGACAGGATAATTTTTCAGGTAATCCGAAATGTCATTCCAGAGTTTGATGAAATTGTGCTGTGCTGAAGAGTCTGTCCATAATATATTTTCCCCGCCTTCATTATCGGCGTTGAAATTATGCGATTTCAGGATATGAAGATCGACAATAGCCCTTAAATTGTGTTTCGCGCACCAGTCGAGGCAGCGGGTGAGATATGTGAATGATTCTTCTATCGGCTTTCCGTCGCTTGTCCACATCTCGGTTTCATCGATAGGTATTCGCACATGGTCGTAGCCCATGCTGTCGATAAATTGTATATCCTTCTCTGTGATAAAAGTCTCCCTGGGCGACCACCCTAAACATTGCGACAGCCAATGGCTCAGGTTGACGCCTCTGTGAATTTCGAAGCCGGAAGAATTGATATTCTTTTGCTGTCCAAAGCATAATGCAGCGGCTGTGATAAGTAGCGAAACGACGATGAATAGTTCTATCATGGCTTTCGATAGTTTCATTTTGCCATCCTGTTGATAAAATGTATTATGTTATTTTTCAACGGATAGTGCAGATATAACTATAGCGACAAATATTCTTTTCATGCAGTTTTTTCGGCGATTAAAAATATTCTATTAAATACTAATTTTACCTTTCCATCACTGCCGGCCTGCTTATAGAATGAGTCTTTCACGATTCGTTCAAATTCTTTTTTATATGACTCGTCGAATCCATCCGGGTAATACTCTTTATTCAGGTATCCTGCAATCGCACCCGATGCAAATATCTCATATATCTCTTCAGGACTGTGGTATGTTTCCATTGTTTGTATTTCACTCAAAGCAATGTGAAATCCCTGTCTGAGGAAGTATTGTGAGTACTCGTCGGCGGTATCGCGAAAAAACCAGGGATGTTTAAAATTCCGAAAATACTCTCTTGTGCCGGGATTTTTAAGTACTTCTGAAACAGCCGCGATGAAATTCGGACAATATTGCCTTCTCCCCGGAGCCTGAATTCCTATACGTCCTTCCTTTTTGAGTGCGCGATAGAAATTGGCTGTGACTTTATCGACATCCCGAATCCATTGAAAGGTAGAATTGCAGAAGACCGCATCAAATTCATTTTTAAAGTCAAGATCCTCTGCCCTCATCATCCGGAATTCCATGATATTACCGTAAGATTTTATCGATTCATCGATCATACCTTTTGAAGGATCGATGCCGACGGTTCTTCCATGAGTGATATCGAAAATCTTTTTTGTCAGGTTTCCGGTTCCGCAGCCGATATCCAAAACACTTTCACCATCCTTGAGATCCAGTAATGAAAATAATGTTTCTGCTGCAGACTTCTGGATTATCGAAGTCTCTCTATATCGTTGGGCTATCGTTGAAAAGTTTTCGCTGCTCATCGTGTCCTAGTGTCCGTTCAAATGGAACATAATCATCCGGCCGACGACGGCGTCCATCGAGCCGGGTGTCGTGCTGGTGCAGATATTCGTTTCAGCAAGGACCGCGAATCTTCGATTCGGGGCGAGCCATGCGACCGCGAAGTTCAGCCCATTGCTCCCTGTATGTGTGAGTGTGCGCCCGCCGGCCCACTGCCGGTCGACAATTACCCACCCGAATGCATACGAACCCTCTCCGGGCATCGGTACTACCCCCGTAGTCAGAGTGTGTGCGGTTTCAGGACGAAGCAGCGTGGGATGTCCAGCCTCACATGCCAGTACCCATTGTATGTACCGGCCCCAGTCACCAACCGACATATGAAGCCTCCCCGCAGAATTATATATTGGAGGGTTATCTGCGGCCGCTTCGGGTTGAAGAGGTATGTACTGAGGTGTATGCTGAAGCGGTTGATCTTCGAGTCCGACCGTTCCCATGGGGCCGAAACCAGCCGTGGTTATTCCGAGAGGCTGGAGAACCCGTTCCATGAGAAGATCCTCGTACGGACGATTCGTCAACTTTTCCGCGATAGCTCCGGCAATAATGTACCCGAGATTACTGTAGAGATATTGTCCGCGCACGTTTGCGGGGGGTTGTTTAAGAGCCCAAGCGACGACTTCCGCACGCTGATCCCTTAGTGTTTGTGTAGTAAGCGTCAGGGATGGATCACGGATGAATCCTGCGCTGTGAGAAAGGATATCGCGTACTGTGACAGAGCGGTATTCAGTTCGCATTGTTTCTGCATACTCTGGAAATATCGACGGCAATGTCGAATCCCAGCCGAGAAGAGTGCTGTCGACAAGAATTCCCAAGAGGACTGCAGTGATGGCTTTGGTATTCGAACCGAGGTGGAATTGGTCGTTTACAGTTACATTTGCCGGCCCGGCGTATCGTCTGCAGCCGACTGCCTGCGCATCGATCACACCCGTATCTGTTACAATGGCACCGGCGAGGGCGGGAAGATTATATACATTCCTGAGCGAATCGAGAAGCGTTGCAAGTGCCGAGTTGTAATTTGCCGGTGGCTGGTTCTCATCGGAACCGGCTGTGTCTTCCTTACATGAAGTGCTGCCAACAGCAACAAATAGCAAGATTAAAAGTATGAATCGTTTCATTCCGATATGTTCCGACTGTGAGACAATGGTATAATGACGTTATTTAGGAAAAAGTAAAAGCGCAAAGGGGAAAATTACTTTTCTATTATTGAAGATTATTTTCAATAATATACGATATTTGATCGTCGCATGCCATATCGATTATACGGAAGATGTCATGGATTGATTCGACCGAACGACTTCTTCAATTTTCTTATTCTTGCCGCGATGGAGGGTATATTTTGCCGTTCAATGTTGGAAAGAATCATATTGAAGTCGGTGATCAATTTAGTGTGGACTCTTGATAATTCAAAAAGACCCTGAATCGAATTCACCTGCATAATCCTGCTCTCCCTATTATCCGATGCCCAGCGTGATAGTAAATTCCACATTCTTGCAAGTTCTTTATAGGTCAGATGCAGCCTTGGAATCATGAGAGCGAGATGCCATTGAAGTTCTTTATCGTCAGCGGTGTTGCACAATTCCAGTATTTTTTTCTTATGCCTTGCCAGATACAGAGGATCCTTTATTGTTATTTTTTCAATTGCATCGGCCGCGCGCATTACAACAATTCTGTCTTTATGAAACAAGCATTGAAAAAGTTCGTCAAAGTCGTTTTGATTTTTTATTTTCAAAACAACAGAATTGCTTTTCCCGATCGAACGCAGATCGCCGCCGGATAGTAATTTTTCAATCTGCATTATATAATTTTATTGAGGTTTCTGTCTAATTACAAGGAGATAACCGGATCCGATTGTGACGGTGGGAATGATCAAATAAGTAAGTCCGATATCTTTTATATAGTCGATAAAACTCATTTTCATGGGGACCTGCGCTGAACAAAAACTGGTCGATAATGAAGCTTATCAGAAACCAGATAACGCCGAGGAGAATGCCCTCTTTTAAAAATTTAGTTTCGACCTTTTTTAAATAAAGAATTGAAAACAGAACTGTACTAATAGTCAATACGACAGGCATGATAGATTCGAACAGCGTACGGTCATTCTCATGAATCGGGAATATAATGAACGATACGATGAAGGGTATTAGCCAGATGAGAAATCCGTAGAGGAAAACCAATTTAATCGATTTCATTGTTTATTCTCCTTCGTTGGTTGGTTTTTATGAATTTTTAAGAAATTCTCAGCTTTTTTCCTTGTTGCGGCACGCGAATTATTTATCTGCCTGCTGACGAATTCCACGACCTGATCATTCTGCTTCAGTTCTTTAAAATACGAATTTATTTCCACAATGACTTTCCCGAGGGCTATATTATGACACTCATCTGTGTCGTACGTATATTGCTCGACTTTTAAAAGCTCCTGTGTCACTTTCTTCTGATAATATGGTTTAGCTGAAGCGATGGCAGACAGGGCGGCGATTGCATGGTTCGCAGTAATCATTTTCCCGGCTCGAAGGAATCCAAAGAGAGTCGTCAGCAATCCATCGATTCTCTTCGCCGTATCGACCCTGGATAGAGATCCAATGATGTCGATTGCCATCCACTTTAAAATGTTGTTCTCGCTCTTGAGAAGTTTGACAAAGAAGGGGAGATGTGGGTAGAGTTGTTCCGGGTTCTTCCCGGCAATCGTCAGGAGATTTTTGACCCGTTTGTATTTTATTCTCGGATTATCAGACGACAAATCCTTGAGGGCTTCCTTTGTGACAATCTGTTTCATGATTTCATCCTATTCTTATTTTTTCCAGGAAAACAAGTTTTATCTTATAGCCAAGGTTTTCTTCCTTAAAAATCTTATAGCCCAATTTACCATAGAAGTAAATATTTTTTTCGTCTTTATATCCAGTAAATAATTCATATTTTGAAACATTGGGGAATCTTCTTTCAATCTCTATCATCAATTTTGTTCCAATTCCTTTGTTTTGGTAGTCGGGATGAACAATAACTCTCCCGATGTAACAAATACCATTTTTTTCATATGCTCTTAGACTGCCAATTATTTTAGATTGATCTTCAGCTTTTAATATTACATTATAATTAAATTCATCTTCTAAATCATTAATTGTCTGAATCATTGGTGGTATTTGATAGTCGTTATATCGTTCCGCATTTTCCCGATAACACAACTTTTGTAGCTTTAATATTGAAGGAAGATCATTAAATATGGCATCTCTAATTTCCATCCCTTTAATCTCCGATTAATTGTCATGCAATGTTGCACTACGTCCCACATTCTCGTGTTGTACTCGTCCCACGTTTTATGTGGGATTGTGGGGTCCAGTGGGATTTACCGAGGAGCCGCTGGTTAGCGCTCGGTAACTATATACAAACTATGATATACTTCATGTGAACGTTGACGGACTGACACGTGCAAAAAAATATCTATACGCTCGCTCTACAGACTTGAATGTGAGCCACCATTGAAGAATAAGGATGAAGATGCCTCCGCCCAAGATGATGCCAATGATCATCGCGGGTGTAACCTGAACTGAAAGACCGAACATTTTTTGAAGATCGGAAGCTGTGGAGGAACTGGCCAGAGCAATTGCGGCTGATGCGATGCAAATAAGTGCTAGGACACTTGTAGTGAATATAGCGCAATGTCGCGCTACCTTCTTCATGCGTGTGGAATCTGCACCGCTATGAACCAGCCATCCCCCGATGAAAAAACCAGCAGGCAAGGCAAGCGCTACATTGAAAACCGGAACTCCCATGAAGAAACCGAACATCCCAATGGAATAGAACAGATAAATCATCATCCAGACTATAGGTTTCATCGAATAGGCATGTCGAACCCACGTTTTTAGAAAAAGAACATCGACAAGTACTCCAACAAGAAAACCCGTTAGAGCGCATAGGAATATCCATGATTCAGGAACAAGAGGGATGCTGATCCACCACCCTGCGAGAAAACAAATGATGATGGGTACTGCACCAAATAAAACACCTATTGTCGCTATTTCGATTTTTCGCATTGTATGTCCTCTTCTAATGGGTCGAACCTAATGTGCGAGCGCTTAACAAAAGCCTGACTCGATGAAAAAGCGGAACGCTTTTTCATGCGCTGTCGAGCCGAATGTTAGCCCGCTTCTTGTATATTCGCGGTAATATGAAGGCATATACAGAAATAACAACAAATCACATTCTGTGTATCTTGTGGAGCATATGGCTTTTCTGTATAAGGCGGTAACATACTGATAATGAAAAAGGCAACATAAAGGAGAGGGTATAGCCATTTGCTTTTTTTAACTGATTGCATGCTCATATTGGGCATCTCCGATTTGTTATAGCGACAAACGGGCTAACGGTAATTATATTGATCCACATAATATTCCAAACACGTTTTTGGGAAACATAAGGGTATCGATTCGATTGCGGACACCGGCCGGGCCAAGGTTGAGAACATGGGCTTCTTCACTCTTGTAGCTGTAATGGCGTGATCGAATTACCTCACGCATTTGATCTGCGTACTAGTCAAGCATAGAAACCTTTTCCGCTAATGTGTACATGTTGAGCAGTATCTCTTCCAGTTCCAGAAATGAGAGCGCGGCCCTACCGCTCTCAAGTCCAGAATTAGTGATCCATAGGGGAACTGTTGCTTCTAATGGTACTTTTTCGCCATCAATCATGCAATCCATGTGCTTGGAATCTACATAGAGCTTTTGAAGCCGTTCTGCGGCGCTTCCATCGCCCTGCTCGAAGAACCTCTCACCAGATGCAGTAGCGAGGAGCTCGTATCCCTGGTAGCACTGCGAGACACAGATCTCGAATAGCGAGAGTGCCTTGAAATATGGGTAGATGGTGCTGCGTGGTGTATTGACGTAGTTAATCAGCGCGAGACGCGCCTCGCGATAGCCCGAAAGTGCTCCTTCAGCACGCCTGAGGAAGTTGAACAGGTACGCGCGTGTCTTCAGGGGGAAGTTGACCATGAAGAGGTTATTGAGAATGAAGGCATTCAACCAAGACGATTTCTCAGGCAGTTCAGCCGCCCCGCACTCAGTGAGTTGCGAAAGCTTGTGCGCGACGAAGTGGTCAAGCATGTAGTCTGTTGGTTGTGCATTTGCCATTGTGGCATAGTATGCGCGTTTCTTGCTTCCGCATTTCGGGCAAGGGGCTCGTCCCTCAGGAGGGTCTGCGCTCACATCGATTGCGCTCCCGCAATCCCCGCATTCTACGGGACTATGTGTAGTTGACATGACGGCTAACAATAATTAATTTATATCGATCCACCTAATATTCCAAACATGGCTTTGGGAAACACATAAGACACCCGAAATTAAAAATCATTTTAACTATATCTATCGAAATATGGTAGATTGCTTTACAGTTTTCACGAGATCTCTGCCAGCCATGCTTAATGTACCACGCTTACCCGCCGACACAAAAAATCAATACTTTTGTTAGCCGCCTATTTTATAATTACTTAAATTGTTATCCCAATTCTTGACCATCGTATTTTTTTAGTTATTGGGTCAATTGAAAAATATACAAATCCTGCTTTACAAAACATTTCATTTTTAGGAAAAGAGCCATAATACCTACTATCACCACTATTATCTCTATTATCCCCTAAAAGAAAATAATGATTTTCCGGGATAACGATTGGACCAAAATGTTCCTTGCGAAAATAACCATTTGGTCGATAACAAACTAGATGCTCAAAACCATTTTTTTTGATTATCTTATAATATTCCAATTCTTCCTGTTCAACGAAATCATATGCATTTTTCAAATATATCAGTTTGCCTTCTGGTTCGTTGTTGATTAATACAATTCCTTGCTTTATTTCTATTGTATCTCCACCAAAAGCTACACATCTTTTGACAAGATCAAAATTCATTTTTTGAGTTTTAAATCCAATTACTTCACCACGAGAAGGAGAATTATTTCTTACCCAAAACCTATCGACCATTAAATAATCACCTTCAAATAAATTTGGTTTTGCTGAACACATTACAGGTACGAAATAGACATTTACATAATATAATTGGAATAGAAATATCAATGATATTGTGAAAGCAGTAATAACGAAAAAATTTCTAATGGCGTATTTCTTATTATTATTTAATTTTAGAATTCTAAAACCCAACGTATCAAAATTTTTAGATTTTGTAATAAGATAATATAAAATTATTAAAATCGGTAAAAGAATTATCCATATTATGAAGATGGATTTTAGATATTTACCCGTAGATAATAAAGAGTGAAAGAGATGGGTAAAAATGATTGATATAATAATAACCGACATAATTATTAAACAAATATCAAAATAAAATTTTAGAATATTTTTTAATACTTTTAAAATGCTATTAATCATATTTTAACTTTAATAATTATAGTGGCTAACGATAACTATATTGCTCCACCCAATATTCCAAACACGGCTTTGGGAAACATAGTTGTAGGATGTTGACATGTTATTATATTCCACATTTAAAGTCAAGGTAAATTCACAACAAAACCGACCCACTTTATTTTAGTGTGAAGCAGAAGTCCACTGCCTTTGGCGGTGGTTATGTCGAGTTGGCTTTGCCGTAAAAAGGTAGTAGATTATGTGCGTGAGCAGATATAAGAAATTATCACATGCAATCTACTATAACTAAACTACATATGGAGGAGTACATGCACAAGACCATACTGTTTTACTTGCTGACAATTTCCTTTCTCACATCCACATCCGCGCAAGAAAATCTATTCCGCAGCGGCATATTCCTGCACCATTCGACAGGCGGATGCATCTGGGGACCGAATGGAAGTGCAACTAGCGTTCCGCAGGAGATCGATGCTTATAATTCAAGTCATGGATATACCGGATCATTCGCAGTCTCGCTCAACGAAGAATGGTGGCCGGTGGATCCGTGGGATAATGAATGGTCCAGGTGGCACGATATTTTCGATAGCAACGATACCACCTCCGATATCGGTCCGTACCTTGCCGCCAACAAAATTATCATGATTAAATCGTGTTTTCCATCATCCGACCTGTGGGGCGAGGGCGAGCCCTCGGATACCACCGATCCGGCATCGAAAACGATCTTCAATTACAAGTGGCACTGGCGCAATTTTATCCGTGTCATGCAAAACCACCCGGCGAACTTTTTCGTCGTATGGACGAACGCACCTCAGGAGAGAGAATCGACCAGCGATGAATCGGCACTCCTGTCCGACCAATTCTGCCGCTGGGCAAAAGATACGCTTGCCGGCGGTTTCGACCCGGCGTTCGGACAGTTTCCGCAGAACGTCTATGTTTTCGATTTCTTCCACCATCTTGCCGGTTCGGACGGCAAATTGCCCGACTCGTACCGCACCGAGTCCGGCAACAGCCACCCGAATGATGCGGCAACGGCTCATGTAGCGCCGCTTCTTGTTGAAGAGATATTCAACGCGGCAATCGCATATGAAGCCACACTCGGAGTTGAACAGAATGTGGACGGAACACCGCCGCAATTCATCCTCGAGCAGAATTATCCAAATCCTTTTAATCCCGGAACCACTATCAAATTCCATGTGCCCAGACATGATCGTGTCTCGATCACACTCTTTGATATCACAGGGAAGGAAATCGAAACACTTCTGAACGCTCTCCTCGAACCGGGATCGTACGTGATCCGTTGGAATGCAGCATCGGTGTCGAGTGGAGTCTATTTCTGCCGTCTCCAGAGCGGAAATGTCACGATAACAAAACGGATGGTTTTGCTGAAATAGAAATTTTAACATGTCACACTTACAGGGTTTGTATTTTTCTGAAATCCGGTTCTATAAATATACCACCCCTACCGGGGTTCGTTAACGAGTCGAGGCTACAAATAAATTGTGAATTGTGATTCTTGAATTGTGAATGATCGAAGGTTATATAAACAGCCAGGTTGCCGAGTCTTGGCTCGAGCCTGCAGCGAGCACCACGGAATCCAAAGCTTGCTTGCCCCGAGTTCATCGAGGGGTCGAAGGTAAGTGGTGTGAGCAGTACTTTAGTATGGTGAGCGAGTCAAACCACGGTGAATGAAGAATTGTTTTTCGGTATCGAGCGCCGTCAGGAGTGGTATGTATGAATTGTGATTTGCGACCTGTCCCTGCCTGCCCGCCGACGTCCTCCGGACTAAGGCGGGCCTGCGTGCCGGAGGCCTTCGCCTGCCGAAGGCTTCATTGAAGGCGGGCACTCCGGCCCGCTTCGCCGAGCGAAGCGAGGCGAGCAGGCAGGCGCCGGAACGACTTGTCCGCCGAAGTTCCGTTTTTTGGAACGAAGGCGGAAGTGAAGGCGGAATTGTGAATGATCGAAGGCTGTAAAAACAGCCACTCGAGACAACCGGTTAAAAATTGTATAACGATATATCTTTGTTCCATAGTATGTTTCTCTTCCCGTCCTGTGGGCAGAAAGGGACTCGGGAAACTGGCTGATAAAAAATGGTGGCAAGGTTGAGTGTGATTTCAAACACATCATCAGGAGTAAGGTTGCACTTCGGTCTTTGTACGCGTATATTTCTCTTATGGAATATAGAAACATCCTTATTACGCGAACGGATCGCATCGGCGATGTAGTTCTTTCTCTTCCGATGCTGGCGGTATTGCGCCGGAAATTTCCACAGGCAAAGATATCAATGCTTGTGCGTCAATACACGTTGGGTCTTGTGGAAGGACATCGTTACCTGGATGCTGCACTGACTCTCGAAGAATTAGGATCATTGTGGACGTTGTTCCATCGCGTAAGAAAAGAACGGTATGATGTCGTAGTTATGGCCTTCCCGCGTTTTTGGCTTGCTCTTCTTTTTTTTGCAGCAAGGATTCCGATCCGAATAGGGACAGGTTACAGGTGGTATTCTTTCCTGTTCAACCGGCGTGTGTATGAGCACCGGAAAGATGCACGCTGTCACGAGCTGGAATACGATATTCATTTGCTGGAGCCGCTCGGTTGCAGCCGAGAGCCGTCGAGAGATTTTTCGGTGCCGTTTGGAGAAAAGGAACGGCTGAAAATCCTGACATTCTTTGAAGAATATCATATATCGCCGGCCGATCGTCTGGTTGTGCTTCATGCGGGAAGCGGCGGTTCGGCACGCGATTGGCCGGTGGAACGTTTCATATTCATAGGACGTCGATTACTTCACAGGGGATTGAGAGTGATCCTGACCGGAAGTGAGGAAGAACAATCTTTGGTTGATTCAATATTCACGGGAATCGGAAATGGGTGTATCAACTCAGTAGGGAGGTTTTCCCTAAGAGACCTTGCGGCCCTTTATGAGAAAATACATGTTCTCGTCGCAAATTCTACGGGTCCGATTCATATTGCGGCGGCCGTCGGTACTCCGGTAATAGGATTCTATCCGCCGATTGTACAGTGCAGTCCGGCACGCTGGGGGCCATATACGGAGAAGAGGTTAATCTTTGAGCCGGATAAATCGAAATGTCCAGAATGCTCGAGAGGTCCTTGCCGTTGCACTCGCTATGCATGGAACAAATTGCAGTTGACGATGTCGAAAATGGAGTGCTCCAGCTTCTTGAGAAATATGCCGCAATATAATTGGAAAATCATAATCCGGACTCTTGCGTTAGTTCTCGTCTTGCAGCAGCACGCTTTTTGCCAGACGGATACCGTTCGTGTTCTTCCGGACACAATGAATCTGAATCCGTCAGGCATCGCGAACACTGCATTTGGGATTGGCGAGAAGCTGGTGTTCGACATCGGTTATGGCTTCATCACCGCCGGTGAAGCATTTATGTCGGTTACCGATACTATGATTATGCAGGGTAGGAGCACGTACAAGGTGCTCTTTGAGGTGAATTCCCTGCCGGCATTTTCATGGATTTATCGCGTCAGGGATCGGTACGAAACATATATCGATGCGGAAGGAATCTTCCCCTGGAGATTTGAACAGCACATACGCGAAGGAGGTTACACGCGCGATTTTACTGCCGATTTCGATCAGCGGAATCATATTGCCAGAACGAGTGAAGGCAATTACCGGATTCCGGAATTCGTCCACGATATTATGTCGGCATTCTATTTCATGCGGACTCAAAATTACGATAATCGGCGTCCCGGGGAACGGTTTCATCTGAAGAATTTTTATAAAGACTCAGCGTATGCACTCGATGTGAAATATCTGGGCCGTCAGGAAATCGAGGTTGAGGCAGGGACATTCAAGTGCATAATTCTCGAGCCTCTTGTCAAAGAAGGTGGTTTATTCAAGAGCGAAGGGCGTATTATAGTATGGTTATCTGATGATGAGCGGAAAATACCGGTCAAGGTAAGTACACAGGTTGTCATAGGATCGATCGATGTGGAGCTGCGGGAATATTCCGGTCTGCGCGGGCCGATACCGGCAAAGGTAAAATAAATTTCTTTGTTGCCTTACTCATACAACTATTTTTTAATGAATAAGTACAGCATCGTGCATTATTTTTTATGAGCCTGGTGTTATTTTTTGTTTATGAAGAAAGTAGGAATATCATGTCACAATTTAAAAAAGCGGATCTCAGCAAGGTAAAGACGGTTTCTATTAAAAAACGTGGGAGCAGGGTCAAGCTTTCAGCATTCGCAAAGGTATACAACCCGAAGAAAGAGGCTTTTTCGTCTTTCGTGCATTCTCTTCCGCGAATTCTCGTTGCCGGGGATCTTCGGAAATTAGTCGATGATATCGTCAATTCGCGTAGAAAAAACAAACCCGTCATTTTAATGATTGGTGCGCATGTGATTAAAGTCGGACTTTCTCCCGTCGTCATAGATCTTATTGAGCGTGAAATGATCACTGCAGTTGCGATGAACAGCGCGGCATCGATTCACGATGTGGAGACTGCAATGTGGGGGGAAACGTCGGAAGACGTTGCGGTGAAAATAGAGGATGGTAGTTTTGGGATGTCCAGAGAAACTGGTGAATTCATCAATGGAGTTTTAGAGCGGGCCCGTATCGAGGGTGATATGGGATATGGCGAGGCGCTCGGAAACGCACTTCTGAAAGCGCCGAAGAGAAAATACAGCATCCTCGCGGCATGCGTCACGCATGGCGTCCCGGTGACAGTCCATGCGGCGATCGGAACCGATACGATTCATCAACAGCCATCGATGAACGGAGCCGTGACCGGTGAATTGAGCTTCAGGGATTTCCGGGTACTATGTGAAGTCGTGAAGAGATTGCGCGGCGGAGGCGTTGTACTGAATGTCGGCTCGGCGGTCATCCTGCCCGAAGTCTTTTTAAAATCGCTCACTGTCGCTCGTAACCTCGGATTCGATGCCCGCGGGTTTACAACGGCGAATTTTGATATGCTACAGCATTACCGGCCAAGAGTCAATGTAGTCCAACGCCCGACGCAAAAAGGGGGATGGGGGGTTCAGATCACCGGGCATCATGAAATCATGATACCACTCCTTGCCGCGATGATTAAACAGCGGATGTAATGACGGAAGAATATCAAAACGACGACCGGGCGCCCGACCAGAACGTACCGCAACTCTCAGAATTTTCGGTAATCGATCGACTCGGTATCTCACCCTGGGTGTACGCTCTCATTGTTCTGTGCGTTATTTTTTTTTCGTATCAGATCATCGGCAGCATCATTTCAGTTCTTATTTTTAAGACTACACAGGTCACGCCTGAAAATGTTCGGGGAGTCCGGATCCAAACAGCTCTTGCACAGATTTTTCTTTTACTGATTCCGACGCTCGTTCTGGCGCGACTCCAGACAAAAAACCTCCGTTTGCTTTTTCGATTCAATACCCCGTCAATCAAGAGCGTGTTCTTTGCGATAGTCGGCGTCTTCGCACTTCAGCAGGTTCTGCAGGTGTATCTCTATTTCCAGGATCAAATCCCGCTGCCTCATGTGCTTAAACCGCAGATCGATGAAGTCCGAAAGATGATTGAAGAAATCTATCGTATGCTTATTACGGCACATTCAATAACCGAGCTTTTTTTTGTCATTACCGTCGCTGCACTGATTCCGTCGATTTGTGAAGAGTTTCTTTTCCGCGGATTGGTCCAGAGGAATTTCGAGAAAAGCGGCTCTAGCGGGTGGCTTGGTATTATTATTACAGGGATAATTTTTGGAGTGTATCATCTCAGTCCTTTTTCGCTCATTCCACTTATTGCACTTGGAATCTTCTTTGGCTACATTGTATATCATTCGAATAGTATTATGGTCGCCGTCATTGTACATTTTTTTAATAATACGGTTGCTATATTGGCAGCCTATTTTAAAATCGACGATGATATGGTGGGAACTCTGGCAGCGGGAAAAATGACGATACCGGTAATTATGGCAAATTTCATCGTGTTTACAGTCATATTGGCCTTCTCCATTGTCGCATTCCATTTCTCGGTGAAGCCGAAAGGGGAGGAGGGATAATCGTATGCCGAATTGTCCCGTATGTGGAAATTACTACACAGAAGGTGACGCCAAATGTCGGGAGTGCGGTGAGGAACTTGAGCTGCACGAAGAGCAGTCATGTGAAAATTGCGACGGACGGGTGAGGGCAAAGGATTTCTTCTGCTCTCATTGTGGAGTTATTCTCGAACCCGGCGAAGGGGAAATCGAATGCGAGGAGCATCCGAAACAGGATGCCGTCGGTGTTTGCGTGGTCTGTGGAAAGCCGGTCTGCAACGATTGTGCAAGAAAAAAGGGAAATACCATCTTCTGCAAAACTGCCGAGCATATGAAGATACACCGGCAATGGTCGGCTGTTTTTACAACGAAGAATGAATATGAAGCCGAGATGATCAGGAAAAATCTCGAGAATGCCGGATTTCCCTCGAAGGTGTTTTCACAACACGATTATCTCTCTTTTGCAATGAATAACAAATCGGCCATTGTGAAAGTGATGGTGCAGCGTACGCAAGCGTCTGATGCTCGCGGGATTCTCCGTGAGCTTAACTTGCTCGATGATGAAGGAAGGATCCTGTAGTAAAAGTATTATCCCCCCGATAGCCTCATTTTTTATTTAGGATTCAATATCTGAAAAAGTGTATCCTTGCTGCAGGATCGGTTTATTTTATTCTTTGAATATGTTTAATATGACGGTCGACATGACGGATATGAAATTCTATCAGTTGTCTCATGTTCATCACCCCACGCCGGGAATGAACGCCTTCCCTCTTTTCAGACTTTTTCAAATGCATCTTGACAGTCTCGATAAGTGAGTCCCGTGTTGTCATGAATAAGTTTTTTGCCAGTACAATATCCTGTTTCATGTATTTGAGATTCTTCTGCCATTGATCTTGCCAAAAAAACCACAAAATAGGCTTATCTTCCGCAATGATTCTTCTGAGCCTGTCATAATTAACAGTCTCGGAATCTTTGATATGAATCAGGACTTCTTTTCCTGTCCATCCCCCTTTTCTGTATCTCTTGCGATAAATTTCTTTTTTATCGAAGAGATCGTTCAGAATTTGTTTCTGTTTTTTAAGTTCGGAGATATAGTTCATATTTTTTCCTTTTATATGATGTTACTATTCCAAATACTTAACCTGTCCCTATTTATTTTCGAGATTCCCCGACAGCCATTGGGGTAGGTTCCATCCCGCTGTCTCAATATCTTTTACACGAAAAGACTTCGTACGGAGTACGCAAGATCAGCGGGATTATTAAGAGAAAAAAAATGTTTAGACGGTAATCGTTATGAGATTATTATTGCACCGCCATTTCAACTCTTTTTTGTTTTAACTGCTCCTGAATTTCAACCACTCGCTGCTTCGTAAGAGGATATTTCCACATGCAGAGGATCGCCGCAACCATGGCACCAACCGGAATGGCGATGTAGATCCACCGTAGTGTGAACAGTTGTTCGATGGTTGGGTGAATATCCTGTCCTTCGAATCCAAGCTTTACGAGAACCCATGAACTGACCGCAGAAACGAATGCGATAGCTAGTTTTGTAAGGAAGGCGAAGACAGCGCTGAACATCCCTTCGCGGCGGCGGCCGGTCTTCAGCTCATCGTAATCGCAGATATCGGCATTGAACGAGCCATTAAGCACCCAGCATGCGCAGAGTCCGATATTGATGATGACTGGAGGAATAATGGTCAGGTATGGAGCATCCGGTGTGAACAGGAACCAGCCTGAGACATAACCGATGATACCGATGATAAGCCCGGCAATAAGCACGATTTTCTTATCGAAATGTTTTGCGATGGCACCGATGGCGATCATGCTCAGTATCTGTGTTGTTGCCTGGACGAATGCGGTATACATTCCGATAGTTGCCATCAACTCTTTGCTTCCGTGGCAGACGTAGTAGAGCGATATGTAGGTGAGCAGAGGTATCATGAAGAATAAGCCAACAAAGACGAAGAAGGCCGAGCCGATGAGCAATTGAAATGATTTATCTTTGAATGTCAGCCCCATCGCGCGCCAGATGCTTAATTTTTCATGCTTGGTCGGCAGAGTGTAGCGTTCTTTACAGAAGAGAGACGGAATAATTCCGGTGATCAGCATCAGGACACCGATAATGGTACAGACGTATCTGGCTCCGATGATCTCGTCTCCTCCCCACACATCTCTCATTAGCGTCAGTTTATAGAGCGATCCGATCGCGATACCCACGATGAATGAAGGGGTTACGCGGTAGATCATAAGTTTTGTCCGTTCATCGTAATCGGTCTCCAGCTCGAGTCCTAGACCGCTGTACGGGATATTCCAGACGGTGAATGCGAAGTAGAACAGAGAACACATCGCGATGAGATAGACGATCGGAAATGATCCGCCATCGGGACGCGGGGTGAACCAGATCGCGACGAAGAGAATCGACATCAGGATCGAGCCGATGAAAATCCAGGGTCTTCTGCGTCCCCATCGTGATTTCGTATTGTCGGATAGATTTCCGATCATAGGGTCTGTGATCACCTCGACGATACGCGAACCGGTCAGCGCGAGGCCGATAAAGAAAGGGCTGATTCCCATGCCGACAGCAAAAATCGGGTAGATGAGAGAGAGAAGCGCATTATTGGCAAGATTTTCAGCGAAACCTCCGAGTCCCCAGTAAAATTTCTGAAACACAGACAACCTTGCTTTGGTCTCCATTGGATCTGTTCTCCTTCAGTATAGTTACTATGATTATTGAGTCGGCATTAAACAGATGATATTAAAATTCCGCACCAAAAAGGAATGATATTGAGCGATTGTTCACTGTAACATTCTCGTTCTTGTAACTATTGGTTAAGTCTAGACTGTAATTGACCTCAAACAAGAACTTCGGGGTGAATCCGAAATACAACTCCACCCCCGCGGCACCAGTGACGGCGAGCTCAATTTTATTAAACTTATCATAGACGGGTGAGGGAGGATGTGCAACCAGGTACTCGAGGCGTGGTCCGAGAGCAATATACGGAGTCACCATATCGTTTTCGATGCGCAATTTAGCAAGGACAGGGATGCTAATATATTCAAATCTCTGTTTGATTTCTTCCGGGCCAAGATCGATGTAACCCTGTGGATTGTCGGCAGCCGCAGTCGCAATTACAGTAACAGTCCTTCCTTTTTGAATATAATGAAGTTCGGTAAGTAAACTGAAATTTTGGAAATTGAATAATTCAATAAAGGCACCTCCGTCAAATCCCCATATTAGACCGATCCCGGATGCATGTATACCGGATTGTGGAGAATAGTCCCATTGCTGCTCTGCTTTAATAAATCCGGCCTTGAAGCCGTAAGTCCGTATTAATTGAGCATTGGAAGATGAAGTATTAATAACAGTGAAAAAAGTCATGAGCGAGATTAGAGTCTTCAATTTTTTATCCTCAGAGTTACTGGATGATAGTTATCGATTTGGTATAGTGCATATCTTCTTATGATTAACAAATGCTTTCTTTACATTCCATGACCAATTCCCGAATTCTTACCGACGGCGAAACGCTCAACAACCAACGAATGGTTTTTAAAATATCCGACGGCTGTATCATTTCCGTGCCGGCGATTGGTGGTTCTCCTTTTTGTGCCATTTTGGTATTGGTTCACCCCGGACAAATAGCAGTTACTCTTATTCCGTATGTCGACAGTTCTCTATAAACCGATTCATTCAACCCCACCAGTCCGAATTTACTGGCAGCATAAGCGCCCTCATCTGAAAAACCTATCTTTCCTGCCCGCGAGGCTATATTGATGATATAGCCGTCTTTTTGATCTTTCATTATCGGTATTACTTCCTGCATAAAGGCAAATGGGGCAATAAGATTGACCCGAAGCATATACTCAAGTTCTTTGAGAGTTACGCTGTATGTTCCTCTGAAATATGCTCCGGCATTGTTGATTAATACATCGATATGGCCATATTTCTTTACGGAGTCTCTGACTATTTTTTTAATACACTGAGCATCAGCTACATCAACAGCATACATCATGTGTATGGCAGTAGATGCACCTTTGACGGGTTCGGTGTTAATTTTGTCCAACACCTTCTTTAAATCGCCTTTTGAACGTGCTACTAAAACCACACTATAACCGTCTCTGGCAAGACCTATGGCAACCTCCCGGCCTATTCCGCGACTGGCTCCTGTGATTATTGCGACTTTATTTTTCGTCATCTGTTAATATCCTATTGATCGATTAATCTATAACTTACGAAAGCCAGATTTCGACTGTCGGGTGACCATGACGGTACGTTGATCGTGCCCTGCCCGCCGAAGAGTGTGGCCAATGTTTGAATCTTGCCTCCATCTAAAGCCATGAGACGAAGCATTACATTTTTATTCGCAGGATGTCCCTTTATATCTTTTTCATATGATAAAAAAACCATCCATTTGCCGTCGGGCGATGGATGGGCAAACCAGTTGTTGTATTCGTCGGCTGTGATCTGTTCCTGAGAGCCGCCGTCGGTTTTCATGCGCCAGATTTGCATCGAGCCGGTTCGCTCAGAGTTGAAATAGATATACTGGCCGTCGGGCGTATAATCGGGTCCATCGTTGATACCGGGAGCGTTAGTCAATTGTTTCTCTTTGCCGCCATCGGTGGAAATCGTGTAGATGTCGTACTCGCCGTTGCGTTCGCCGCAGTATGCCAAGGTTTTGCAGTCCGGCGACCATCCATGCCAGTAGGAGGGACCGAGCAGAGTGACGAGGCGTGGGGTTCCGCCGTCAATTGGCAGGAGATAAATACGCGACTTATTATCGCCGGTTTGGTCGCTGATAACCAGCTGCTTGCCGTCGGGCGAGATGCCATGATCGTTGTTGCAATGCGTGGCAAATCCGGTGTCGAGCAATTGAGGGGTTCCGCCGGTAACTGCCAGTCTGTATATCAGGCCGTTGCTGTTGAAGAGAAAGTATGTTCCATCGCGTGACCAGTTGGGCGCCTCGATGTGATCGCGGGTAGTATAGATGACGCGTCGATCCGCTGAAGCGATCTCAATAGTCTCAAGTGTACTTTCCAGTATAGAATGCATTATTCAGAATTGACAAACTTTGAAAGTAGTTTAATATAAGAGGCCTGGTAATAAATTGCAGGTTCCGTAATTTCCCAGGAGTTTTCCGGATAGCCGTTATTCCAATTTAAATAGCACTTTTGTAGAGGCTGCACGGATAAATATTTCAAGCTGCCGCCATACATACAATTAGGCTTCACCGGGGACGAAGCCCGGCGGAGATTTCAGGCCCAGCTTCAATCCATCCCTAAACCAATCGTGCCATATTTGATCGGCACAATAATCGGCGCCATAGTTGTACATGTTGCTTAAGTAAACGATTCCCAGCGGATTAACTCCGTGAAAATAATGAAGAATTCCCAATGCCCTATTCAGATAGACGGTCTTATTCCCGCTGTTAAGATTGTATATAATGAAATCATAATTTGCGCTGCCAAGTGCAGCACGCAGACTATTCGATCCCCAATTATATAGAGCCCTCGGCAAATATGCCATATACAAATCGTCCGCCTGTTGATACCGATACAACTCCATTCCCATTCCTTGTTTTGCACGATGAGACAGAATCGCCTTTTTTACATCTTCGTCAGCGTCGGAGAGAGTTGTGTAATAGAGTAATGCATCTTCCTGGTGGCTAAAATAAAGGGAGAGATGCGAGTCATAGAATGGAGAAGCGGCGTAAAAATTATTCTTGACGACGTTATTATATTTTGATTTTCCGGTAAGTGCAAACAAATAGATCGCGGATACGACTTCCATTCCATCCTGCATGTCCAGGCTATAATCCGCATCCCCCGATTCAATTGTTCCATCGTCGCATGAATCAGAACGCGGATTACTTTTATACCATTCCCAGGCCTTCACGGCTCTTTTTCCTAAATCTTTTGCATATTCCGTTAACGTGGGGAAATCCGAAAATACGATCGCGGCATGTGCAAACATTCCGGCTGCTGCAATAGTCGATGATGAACACTTCGGTCCGTAGTATCTGGGGCGTCTATCAGTACTTGGGGGAGAGGAAATGTTAAAATCGATATTCCCCATTTTTATCAACACGCCTCCGTCATCTTCCTGCATTTTTTTAAGCCAGTCGAGTTCATATTTGATTTCATCAATAATATCCGGTACTCCATTACCTGACTCAGGTATATTGTAATCGTCTGTAAATATTTTTGGTTTTTGAGTATAAGCCATTAGAAGCAGATGGATAGGATTATCCGCGAAGGTGACGTATTTATTATAGTCTCCGGCATCCATCCATCCTCCGGAAAGATCCTTTGCAAGAGACTTATTTTGTTTATCGTTAACATACAACGCTTCTCTGTCCTGGCCAGGGCCAATAAAAGCGGCGTCGTCTGTCCAGGGTTCCTCGGCGTATGGTTTCTTTTTAGGATCGTTTAACCGTTGATAGTAGAATACGTGCATCGCAGCTTTCAAAATATTCTTATAAACATTTTTCGATATTTCGAATTTATAAGAACCCACGTTTTGTTCTTTATCAAAGATATAATATTCACCCTCCTTGTCCAGCCGGGAGAAATCAAACCACCATCCTTTATCTCCGGATGAAAAGTCTATGGCGCCGTTATTCCATTCCACAGGATTCCCTGTAAAAACAACCTTGTCATCATCCCAGGTACGTACTTCGTATGTCGAACCCGGATTAAAATTCTCGTTTGAATTACCGCCAATTTTAGGATCGACAACCACTGCAATTTTTTGATCATCAGGTCTGTAACCGAACTGGTCGATCATGATGTTCTTCTGGATCTTTTGAGGTGCCCTGCAGCGAAGAGAGTTGCTATACAAAGAAAAAGGATGGAGAGAGAACCGATCATTCGAACAAAGAGCACGAAGACCTCCAGCGTAGAAAAATAAATTAAAAAGTAAATCCTTCGACTCGTCCCGATAAAATCGGGACTCGCTCAGGACGGGAATGAAAAAGTAAAAAGTACTACCTGGCACTTAAAAATATTTTTATTTTACACTTTTTAATTTTTACTTTTTCCTTAGAAAAAGCAATTTAAATGATTATGATGCTATTTCTCCCAGTCGTCTGTCCTGAATGACGATGCAGGCAGCCCCTCCTTGTTAAAGAGTGTCGCTTCGTCTGTGTTGTGGAATGCGTAGCGCACGGCCTTCGGACTAAGAATTTCAGGATGTGAGACGACGAGTTTGTTTCCCTGAATTTTTACGTCCGCATCTTTGAACCGCATATCGTTGCCGGCAATCTGGAATTTATTTCCGGCCTTAAGATTCTTCAAAACCAATCCTTTCTCAGCATACTGGAACGAAAGAATGATTCTGCCCCTCTGTATTTTCATCGACTTATAGATACGACCGGAGTATGCGATTTTCCTGCCGTACGTTTTCGAGAGCGCCCAGAGAGCAAGCCGCTTACCGACATCCTGTTTATTGGCAGGATGAATATTATTCGGATTGCCAATATCGAGTGTAACGACCATTCCCGTATTCTTTACCGAGAGAGTCTGCAATTGCGCTTCCCGAAGGAGCTGGGATTTCGTCACAATTCCATAATCCCAGGGTGCAAGCTGTACGAAATAGAATGGAAAATCGCCGCATGAAAATGCCGAGCGCCAGTCGTTTATCATTGCCGGAAATAGCTTTTTGTAAAGCGCCGGTTGTCCTGTATTCTCTTCCCCCTGGTACCATATTACGCCTTTGATCGCAAACGGAATGAGCGGATGGAGCATTCCATTGTAGAGCGCCGTCGGTGTCTTTGCTGAAAAGTCGATTGTGAGCTTGGGCCGGTTGTAGAATTCTTTCCCCGCTGCTCCGAACATATAGAAGGTATTCGCGCGGTACTCTGCCACAGGTAGATACTTCCAGTTTCCTGCAAGTGATATCCGGGTGCTGCTGCTATCCTGATACACCTGCATGTTCTTTGCATCTCCCCAGATCCCGCCGCCGCCCTGTGTATCAATGACTCGAACTGCAATCTGTAGAAGGGAATCACGGATAATCGACCCTGAAATTTTGTACGCACGGTCGATTTTCCAGAAATCTTCGCTGAGATAATTACCAACGGGCCGACCGTTGACGAAGGTTTCATCCATATCGTCAATTGGACCGAGTTTAAGAACGAGATCCTTTCCTATCCAGGCCGATGGGATCGCGATTTTTTTCCGGAACCATATGGCTCCGTCAAAGTTGCCGAGCGATGTCTGTTCCCACAGCGTCGGCAGCTTCATTTCATTCCATGTACTGTCGTCGTACTCACGCGCAGCGCAATTATCATCCTGGAATTTCAATCCTTCCCATTTATGCAATGGGTCGCCTTCACGAATCTTAATACCGGCGTGATGAGTGATCCACTGTTTCTGCAACCGCATACCGTCTTTGTTTTCATCCAACCTTTTCAACTTTTCGGTAAATTCCTGGAATGATTGCAGTGCTTCCCTGCTCATCCATGCCTCTATCGGAGTGCCTCCATAACTTGTATTGATAAGACCAATCGGTATCTTGAGATTCTGATGCAGCATCCGGCCAAAGAAATACGCCACTGCGCCGAAACTGCGCACGGTGTTGGGCGAACATTCCTGCCACCTTCCCTCACAAATATCGCTCGGTTCTGCTTCGTTGGCACGCTTAACCGAGAATAGACGTATGGAAGGGAATTGAGCTTGTGCAATTTCACTGGAGGAATTCGCGATCGTATCTGCCGGAGGCCAGCCTTCCAACGGCATTTCCATATTCGATTGACCTGAACAGAGCCATACTTCGCCTGTTAGAACATTTCGTAATACCGTCGTCGATGTATCGTGAATAAAGGATATTTGGAATGGTTCACCTGCTTTTGGAGTCGGGAGTTTCACCGACCACGCGCCGTCCCCCATGACGGTTGCGGTCGCCTGTCTTCCCCATGATGCCCGAATAACGACTGAGGTTCCCGGAATGCCTTTTCCCCATAGAGGCACATGCCGTTGCTGTTGTAGAACCATATTATCTGTAAAAAGCGGAGCAAGTTGGAAAGTTGATTGTTGGGATAACGAAGGGACAACGCATACAGTTGTTGTCAGAATCATAACACACCCACATAAGATAGTTTTCAAGTACGAGCGTGATGGAAGTATCATTTCTGTGTGCCTTTCCGAAGTGTGTTCCTTAGACAATTGTGTCTGTATAAGATAATAAAACTTAACGATAAGAAAAAGACCCGGGCTCTATGATTATTCATTTCATCAATTTGATATTTCTGAAACCTTGTAGTATATTTAAGGATAATAAAAAGGAAAGGATAGAATGAAAAAAGAAGAATTCAACCGGCAGTTGAAACGGCTCCTTGCAGAGCACAAACGTCTCATCACAAAAAAGAATAGAAAATTAGGGAAAGGAAACGGTGTTTATCAACGGTATGCGAATCCGGTACTCACTGCCGAACATACGCCGCTTTTCTGGCGATATGACCTGAATTACAAAACCAATCCGTATCTGATGGAACGCCTGGGGGTGAATGCAACATTCAATTCCGGCGCTATTGAATATAAGGGAAAAATTTTATTGATGGTGCGCGTTGAAGGTGTGGATCGCAAATCCTTTTTTGCCATTGCAGAATCTTCCAATGGTGTGGACAATTTCCGCTTCTGGGATTATCCCATCCAGATCCCGGAGACTTCGGATCCCGATATTAATGTCTACGACATGCGCCTAGTCGGGCACGAGGATGGCTGGATCTACGGTTTGTTTTGTACGGAGCGGAAGGATCTTGATGTTCCCCGTACCGACATGTCTTCTGCTATCGCCCAGTGCGGTATAGTCAGAACAAAAGATTTATTGAAATGGGAACGGCTGCCGGATCTCATAACAAAATCTCCGCAGCAGCGGAATGTCGTCCTTCATCCCGAGTTCATTAACGGGAAATATGCATTCTATACACGACCGCAGGATGGTTTCATAGAAGCCGGATCGGGCGGCGGGATAGGGTGGGGACTGTCGGATAGTATCGAGAATGCCGTGATCGATAATGAAACCATTATCGATGATCGGGCATACCATACAATAAAGGAAGTGAAAAACGGCCTGGGTCCGGCACCGATTAAAACAGACAAAGGCTGGCTTCAACTTGCGCACGGCGTTCGAAACACCGCCGCAGGATTGCGCTACGTATTATATATGTTACTTACTGATTTAAGAGACCCTGCAAAAGTTATCGCAAGGCCCGGCGGATATTTTCTGGCTCCCCAGGGCGACGAACGGGTCGGAGATGTTTCGAATGTCACCTTTAGTAACGGGTGGGTGGAACGCAAGAACGGCGACGTATTTATCTATTACGGTTCATCTGATACGAGGATGCACGTCGCTGTTTCAACGGTCGATAGGCTTCTTGATTATGTTCTTTCCACGCCGGAAGACGGACTTCGTACTGGTGCAAGTGTTCAACAGCGAATTCAGCTCATAAAGAAAAATCTCGAGCTGTCACATCGAAAATAATACATTTAATTTTTTCACGACCTGCTGCGTCGAGAGTATTGACGTCAGCAGGTTTTTTTATTTTGGTAACTGCTTAGCGGTCTTGCGCCAGTGTTCAATCACTCTGTTCAATGGTTTGTCGGAATTATTGATGATCATCGTTATGCAGTTCATAAGAGAACGGCATGTATGATAGGTGCATTTCCACATGTGGCTTTTCATTCCTGTGCGGAAATGCGGCTCTTTATCTATGCCGCCTTCAAACCAATCTCCGTTTTCCCCGTCGATGATGTACGATTTTACATACTTCCATTGGCGCAGGACATATGTATAGTAGCGGGATTCGTCGGGAAATATTTTTGAAAACAAGAGCAGCGCGTTCAGTCCTTCAGCCTGCGCCCACCAGTTTTTTGTATCCTTGATGATTGTACAGCGGTCATCCCCCTTGAAGTAATATCCGCCGTCGTAGAACCCGCCGGCTTTTTCATCCCAGCCGTACGTCAGGGCGTGATCGAGCATTTTTTTTGCGACGACCAGCGTACGTATATCGCCGGTCAATCCTAATGCGTACGAAGCTTCCAGCATTAAAAAGGCGGTTTCATAATCATGGCCAAATGAGACATGATCCAATCCGTAGTTGGCTTCGCGTTCTTCCTTAGAACTGTCACGGAAAGAGACCGGCGTCCAATCATTGTGGAAAAACAATTGCAGATAACCCTGTTTTGCCACCATTGTATCCCGGATGAGCTCCAATAGCGAATGCAGCCTTGAATGTACCAGAGGATCCTTCCAGACATCGTACAGCTGGGTAAATGCTTCCAGCAAATGTATCGATGAATTCTGATCCTTAAATCCCAGTTCATTGCTATCGAAAGCAATTGTTTTATATTCCGACGTTTTGTCAAACGGCTTCGACTCCCGCGTGAAAAACTGGAAATATCCTTTGTGCTTCGGATCGTGTGCATGTTCTTCGATCCAACGAAAAGCGGTCTTTACAAACTCTAGAACTTCCAGATCGTGTGTTTTCTCGTAGAGTGCGGCAAGGCCGTACACAGCGAAAGCGTTCCCGTACGCGCGCTTTTCATCCCGCCATCCGCGAACATCCGACATACCGCCATCCCGGCTTCGGATCTGGAAAAAACCGCCGTATTTCTCATCCCACATTTTATTCTTAAGGAATGGAAAGCCGTGACGAGCCATCTGCTCATATTCCCTGTTCCCTCCAAGAAATTCGGCCACCTTCGACAACGTCCATACATGACGTGCCTGAGATACTATCATTTTTTCCTGCTCCGGCGGCAACGTCCAGTCGTGAGACACGTTGGTAAAATATCCCCCGCATTCCTTATCGATGACTAATGGATACCACCTGTGTAAAATTCCTTCAGTAAGAAGCAGCATCAATTCTTCCACGCGTACTGAATCTGTGCTCATATCGCCCTCAGGATTGCTTTTTTATTATTGGATGGTAGGATTATATTTTAGAGTTCATTATATTATTATACAACTCTTATTGCCAAGAATCAATTATGAGCAGAAGAATAGTATCGTGGATCTTCTGTCTGACAGTACTCTGTCAAGGGAATGTCTTCTCCGGACATTCGACGGAAGTATTCGATATCGGGAAGTACAAAATTAGAATCACTTTTTTCTCGCCGGTTGTTGTGCGCGTCCGTATTTCAGCATCGGATACATTCTACACCGGTGAGGATGCCGAGTTCACCCTGTATGACGATGAGGGCGATACATATGATTATGAAAAGCATCTCTGTATTCAAATTCCGATCCGGTGGAATGAAGAAAGGAAAATGCTTACCTTGGGTGCACAGATAGGATCATATCATGGAGCACCGGTGCAGCGCACCTTTCACATTGTGCTTGTGGGTGCTGATCATGGAGTTGGTGTTGAAAGTACCGCGAATCCTGATAAGATCATTACCTACAGACAAAAAGCAATGACAATAAAATTGAAGAGATAAAAAATGAATAAGAAATTAATTCTTGTTGCTATATACATATTCATTGGATTTGCTCCTGCATATGGGCAAGGAGCTGATATAACCGGATTATGCACCATCCCCGATGGTCCTGCATGGCTTCATCACGCGGTGTTTTACCAGATTTACCCGCAAACCTTCTACGATTCAAATGGCGACGGTATAGGCGATTTGAACGGTATCATTCAAAAATTGGATTACGTTAAAAGCCTCGGGGTCGACGGCATTTGGATTAATCCGTTTTTTGACTCGCCGTTTAATGATGCAGGTTATGATATTCGAAATTATTATAAAGTGGCGCCCCGTTACGGAACAAACGATGATGCAAAACGGCTGTTTGAAGAAGCGCACAAACGCGGTTTAAGAGTGATTTTCGATTATGTCATAACCTACACTGCCATTGATCATCCGTGGTTCATTGAATCATGCAAACAACAACAGAATAAATATTCGAACTGGTATGTATGGACAGATAATGTATGGAAGATGGACGAAGGCGAGTACTGTAACAGATTTATTCAGGGTTACGGACAACGTAATGGAAATTTTATGCGGAATTTCTACTGGTCGCAGCCGGCGCTCAACTTTGGTTTCGGTAAACCCGATTCGACAAAAAAATGGCAGCTGCCGGTCAACCATCCAGACATTCTAGCGATGCGCGAGGAGTTAAAAAAAGTATTCTGCTTCTGGATGGACATGGGCGCCGACGGTATACGCGCAGATATGGCCGGTGCGTTGGTGAAAGGCAGCGATGTAAATGGAGATACAAAAAAATTCTGGACCGAGATTCGTCAGATTGTGAAAACGAAATACCCCCAGGCATTTATGGTATCAGAATGGTCGTATCCGAAAGACGCGCTTGACGGTGCCTTCCACGCCGATTTTTTCCACTGGTTCGACGGCTACAACGATCTTATGCAAAAAGAAAGCTGGCGCATTCTGAACGGATATTCCGAAGGGCACAGTTTTTTCGATAAGGAAGGAAAGGGGAACATAGCTAATTTCCTTTCGAAATACATGGATCAATACAATGACACAAAAACCAAGGGATATATTCTGCTGCCTCTCGGGAACCACGATAACGCACGGTTGAATATAAACCGGACCACCGATGAACTTGAAATGATTATGGCATTCGGGATAACCATGCCCGGCGTGCCATTTATTTATTATGGAAATGAAATAGGTATGCGTCAATTGGCCGACATGCCCCAAATTGAAGGCGCCTACAAACCACGCTCAGGTGCCCGCACTCCAATGCAATGGACGTCGGGTAAGAACTGCGGTTTTTCTGCAGCTGATTTTTCGAATCTGTATTTGCCTGTGGATACGACAAACAACGCACCCAATATTGAAAGGCAGGATAAAGATCCGAATTCGCTGCTGAACCGGGTTAGGAAACTGATACAATTGAAGCATAAAGAGCCTGCTCTGGCTGCATATGCCGAGTTTGTACCGCTATATGCAAAAGAAAATACATATCCCTTTATTTATGCCAGAGCCAACGGAAAAGATGTGATTCTGATGATTCTAAATCCGGCCGATAAGGATGCATCGGCGGAATTCCAGATGAACATAGAATATAAAAAGCTGCAGCTACTGGTAGGGAAAGCGATAAAAATATCAAGGAAAAATAAAATCGTAAGCCTGGATGTGCCGGGGATCTCCTACGCTGTATATAAGGTGAAGTGAGGAAAAAGAATCGCCTCTATATATGTAAAGGTGCTATGAAGTCGCTAACGCTCACGTTTTCTTCTTTTTTAAAATCATATCAGGATACAATTTTTTTGCACATTCGGGACAGATGCTGTGTGAAAATCTCACATCTGAATGGGTCTGGACATATTCTTCCAATTGGTCCCAATACCCTTTGTCGTCTCGAATCTTCCTGCAATTGGCGCAAATCGGAACAAGACCTCCCAATATTTTAAGATTGGTGAGTGCCTCCTGGATGCGATCCTGCAGCTCTTTCTCTTTCTTTATATGCTGCCATAATCGTAATCGGATAAAGCCGTAGATGATTCCTCCCAATGCAATCAATACGAGTGCATAGAACCAGTACATTTCATAGAAGTGCGGCTCAAGTTTAAAACCGAAGTCTGCGCAGACCTCATTCCATAATCCGTCGTTGTTACATGCCATCACATGAAAACGATAATCACCGTGCGGAAGATTTGTATAATAAGCCACACGTCTTGTACCTGCATCTACCCAATCATGATCGTATCCTTCAAGCTTATACTTGAATAACACTCTTGAAGGCATAAGGAAACTGAGTGCGGTGTAATGAAATTCCAACTTTTGTGTACCAGCCGGAAGACTAATGAAACGGTCGGGTGGTACTATCTGTTGATCCACAGTGACATGCTCGATCAACACCGGTGGCTGGAGTTCGTTTTTCTTGAACGTTTTGGGATCAATCATTACTGCACCAATCCTCGTCGCAAACCATATATGGCCGTCGTGTGTTTTCCATCCTGCAGGCTGATATTCTCCAAAGCACTCATCCGTTTTCATCCCGTCAGCGATTTCATAGACCTGTGAATGAATGATGTTTGTCCGTCCTTCGGCGTAATCATCGAGTTCCTTGCAGCTGACGCGCCCGATGCCCACCGGACTGCTCAACCATAGATCGCCCTGATCGTCGCCTAACACGCAATATATTTCATCAGTGAATAGACCCGCCTTCTTGCTGTATGCAGTGAATTTACCGTTCTTGTATCGCGTGAGACCGCCTTGGGGTGAACTGATCCAGAGATTCCCTTGTCGATCGTCATAAATAGAAGTGACCCAGTTACCGGCCAGCCCGTCTTTAATTGTATAAGTTGTAGCTTCTCCATTCTCTACTTTCATCAGCCAGCTAGCGGCCCCGATCCACAAAAGATTATCATGTTGTTGGTAAAAACATACCACATATTCTTCGGCAGGATATTGTTTTCCGTCTTTCATTAAATAAGGCGTCAACCGTCCATTAACGAATCTAAAGATACCTTTGTGGTCGATGTATAAAATTAGACTTTTATCGTCTTCAGTAATTGCAGGAATCCATTTTAAGGGTAATCCTGTTGTAGCATCATAGCGTTTGACTTTTCCATTCTTGATGTTGAAAAGTAATCCGTTCTGACCAATCCACAGACTCCCGTCTCGTGCCGAATAAACCGGTCCTGCAAAAAGGGGACCGATTTGTATGCCACGTTTGGTGATCTTCCCATTTATAAATCGGGTAATGTATGATCTTTCATTACTAAAGAAGTATAGGCTTTTATCCGATGTTTCAATGATACTTGAAATGTTGTTACTCGGAAGTCCTTCGTAAGTTGTGAATGTAGTGATGTTGACGTTTTTGAATAGATTGAGTCCATTTGAAGTGCAAACCCAGAGTCCGCCTTCATGATCTTCTGTGAGTGATACAACATTGTTATCGGTCAGGCCATCTGAATCTATGTAGCTTGTCCATTTGCCTCCATAAAATCGATTGAGTCCTTTATGGGTTCCAACCCAAACGTTGCCGTCCCTGTCTTGATAGATTACAAGTATGAAATTATCCGACAAGCCATTGTTCACATTATATATTGTAAACTTACCGTCCTTCCATATGGCTAATCCACTGTATGTTCCGACCCACACGTTTGCCTGTCGATCCGTATAAATGTATGAAGTCACATTTTGTGGTAATCCGTTTTTGGTTGTAAGCCAGACGACTTTTGTCGGGTCAGACTCGTCAATGATTCGTACGCCAAGATGTGTTCCAACCCAAATTCTTCCCAGTGAATCTTCAGCAACACCGGATATATAATTAGGAATAAGAAGAAGGGGTCTAAATACGCCATTGCTGAACGCATAGAAACCATTGGAAGTACCTATGAGGAGAGATCCGGTTCGGCTTTCAACTAGTTGTCGAATTTGAATATCGTAAAAACCTTCCTTCGAGCCGTAATTATACATCTTGCCATTCTTATAGCGACGTAGACCATTATACCCCGTTCCGATCCAGAGACTGCTGTCTCTTGTTTCACATAATGAAGTAACTGATTCGTTCGATTGAGAATTTTCCGGATTTGTGCTCACCTGTTTGAAGCTGACACCGTCAAAACGAAACAAACCCGCCGACGTACCAAACCAGATGCAACCATCATGGGTCTGCAGTACTACGTTCACGGCAGTTGCCGGTAGACCATTTTGGCGTATCCAGACAGTGTGTCCGTATTGATTAATAGTTTTTTGGGGATCGAGTGCGAAGATCGGCGATATCGCTCCGAATATAAACAACATTGCGAATACTAAGAGCACCGCTCGTTTATATTTGCTTTTCGGCATATGACTCTGCATAATAATTATGTATTACCCATTAATCGCTGTGGTTTTGCCCGGCTATACCCCCTCATTATATATATTCGGCAACAATCATTGTTATCTTTATTATAACAAGATTTTTTATGAGGCGAACGAATAAAGTGCCCATTAACAAGGCAAATTTGTACGCCGGCATATCAAAAATTTTCAGCGTCATATGTCCCTAATCTGGATTTTGATGGTCGGAAATTGAAAATGCACGGATACAATCTCAGGGATCATATTAAACTTAAGATAGGAGTATCTTCTTCATCTCTCATATAAGCCTTAGAAAACAAGATCCGTTCGTTGCAGGGACTGATATCTTCAAACAATCGCTGTATTAAGGTGAATTGAGGAAAAAGAATCGCCTCTGTATAGGTAAAGGTGCTACGAAGTCGATAACGCCTATATTTTCTTCATTTTTGAAACCATATCCGGATATAATTCTTTCGCACAATCGGGACAAATACCGTGTGAAAATGTTGCATCGGAGTGTGTCTCGATATATTCTTCGAGTTGGTCCCAATACCCCTTGTCGTCTCGAATTTTCTTACATCTTGAGCATATCGGAATTAATCCGTTTAACATTTTGATATTTGCTAGCGCTTCGTGTATATGCTCCTGCAATTCCTTCTCTTTCCTTACGTGCTGCCATAATCTCAGCCTGAAAAAACCGTACACGGTTCCACCGATCACAAGCACCAGAAGTGCATAGAACCAGTATGTCTGATAGAAAAACGGTTCAAGTCTGAATCCGTAATGCGCTCCTGCCTCGTTCCAGAGTCCGTCATTGTTACATGCTATTACCTTGAAATGGTAATTGCCGGGCGGTAGGTTCGTATAGTATGCGACTCGCCTGGTTCCTGCTTCGATCCAATCCGAATCATATCCTTCAAGCTTATATTTAAACAGCACCCGTTCCGGCACGAGAAAACTCAATGCTGCATAATGAAATTCAATTTTATCTGAGCCAGGGGCAAGTTTAGTGAACTGATTTATACTTGCTCTTTGCTGATTTACTATAACATTCTCGATTATCACCGGTGGGGAAAGTGAGTTCTTCTTGATTGCTTTCGGATCAATCATCACTGCCCCTTTCTTTGTGGCAAACCAAATATGGCCGTCGTGCGTTTTCCAACCGGCAGGTTGCCATTCACCGAAACATTCATCTGTTTTCATTCCATCCACCATTAAAAATATTTCTGAATGAATGGCGTTCAATCGACCCTCGGCAAAGTCATCGAGTTCCTGATGCTTAATATGCCCTATTCCTCGTGGACTACTCAGCCAAATATCTCCCTGGTCGTCAAAAATAGCACAGTATATTTCGTTGGTGAACAATCCAACTTTGTTGGTATATGCAGTAAACTTTCCATCCCTGTAACGTGTAAAACCTCCATGTGGCGAAGTTATCCAAACACTCCCCTGTCCATCATCAGAAATAGAACTGATCCAATTACCTGCCAATCCATTTTTTGTTGTAAACGTTGTACTATACCCGTCATGTATCCTTACTAACCCACGTGTTGTACCTGCCCATAATGTTCCGTCTGATTGTGCGTAAAGACATACTACGTATTCATTATTAGGATATGGTTGCCCGTCTTTCATCAAGTAAGGTTTCAATTGTCCATTCATGAACCGCCGAATGCCGATATTATCAACATAGATTATAAGACCTTTATCATCTTCCGTGATTGCCGAAATCCATTTGGCGGGTAGACCGGTGGTTGTATCGAATTTTTTAATTTGATCGTTTTTAATATTGAAGAGTAATCCGTTTTGGCCAATCCAGAGGCTGCTGTCGCGTGAGACAAAGGCGGTCCCAACTTGATTAGAAAATTTTGTGAATTTGCCATTCTTCAATCGTGTAATACTGATATCCGAATTACTGAGAAAATACAGACTTCTATCCGGTGTTTCAACAACACTGGAAAGGTAGTCGTTGGCAAGCCCCTCTTTCATGGTGTATGAAGTGACGTTCACATCTCTGAAATGATCCAATCCTTCCAAGGTACAAACCCAAAGACTTCCTTCATGATCTTCAACAAATGATAAAATAAAATTATTTGTAAGGCCGTCCGAATTTGTGAATGTAATCCATTGTTTATTATAAAAACGATTAAGGCCATTACGCGTTCCTACCCAGAGGTTGCCATCCTTGTCTTCATAAATCGTGGTAATATGATTATTTGACAATCTATTTTTTGTTGTGTAGGTTGTTAGCAGACCGTTTTTCCAACACGCCAATCCATCTTCAGTTCCAATCCAAACATTTGATTTTCGATCGACACAGATGGATGAAGTTATATTATTGGGTAAACCGTCAGCAGATGTAAAATTGAAGATCTCTGACCCATCGTCATCCTTAAAAATTCGCACACCTGCATGTGTCCCAATCCAAATTCTTCCTTGAGCATCTTCGGCAATGCTGGTTATGTAGGCGGGATTTATAGGTACTTGTTTGAACTTTCCCTCACTGAACAGAAAGAGTCCATGAGCCGTGCCCACCCAAAAATGTCTGGCGCGGCTTTCAAATAGTCTCTTAATCTCTATCTCCGTCAACCCTTCGTTTTGTCCATATAGAATGACTTTTCCATCCTTAATGCAGCGCAATCCATTATATGTTGTGCCGATCCAAAGACTCCCATCTCTTGTTTCGCATAAAGCAGATATCTTTTCATCCGCTACGCTATCATGTGGATTAATATTCACCTCACTGAAGTGTACGCCGTCAAAACGAAATAAACCTGTCGATGTCCCGATATAGAAGTAACCATCATGAGTCTGAAGAGCGACATTTATTGCATTTGCCGGTAAACCATTTTTTCGCATCCAGACATTATGGCCGTATTGATTAATAGTTTTATGAGGATCAAGAGCATAGACCTGCGACATGAATCCGATTACAAAAGTCATGACAATTACTGGGAGTATGGTATTCGTATATCTATTATAAGTCATACGACACAAGATTAATCCTCTGAAAATATTTTTCATTAGTCAACGTCTGTAATTTAAGAATATTTTCTCATATTACGTAAGATATGAAAATCGCTTCAAAAATTATATTGCCATGAAATGTGATAATTGCAACGACTGCCGCAGTTTTACATTCGCTAATATTCTACTGAGAACGTCACATTACACCATTTCGTGCAAGAGTCGCAGAGAATTTAATTACTGCACGATTCTTAATGATAGCTGGAAAAACTTACAACACTCGGTCTTTTCGATATGAAGTACTCTTCCCATTCCTGAAAAATCATTCCATTCTTTATAAAAGTATTGCAAAAAATGTGCCAGCTATATTCGTATTATAATACGGTTTCTCCGAATAAATATATAAAGTTATGGTCTACTTATTATCCATGGAAGAATATATTGTAGAATTGTCTGGTCGTTGTAGTAAAAACTTCAATCTGTGTCATGTGTTTAGAATTTATTAATTGATTAGAGTCGATAGATTGAAACGAAGGAATAAAAGAGTTATTTTGAAACATTTACGTCAAGAAGCCGATCATCAAAGTCGGTTAAAAATGAATGGATTTCATCAGAAGGGAGGATATATGAGGAGCTTATACATCTTTATGTCCGCTGCAGTGTTGCTCATAGTTTTCTGCAATCTATCGTACTCCACAAACATCGTTCCCGCGAGTGATCCGAACATACAATATTTTGGAAGATGGGATTTCAGCGTTCCAACAGCTCCGACACATTCATGGCCCGGCGTCTCTGTATATGCCGAGTTCGAAGGAACAAGCATCGGAATCAGGATGACCGACAATTTTTGTTACTACAATGTTACTATTGACGATACAATCAAATTTGTATTCCATCCCACAATATTTACAACCGCTTCTTACACGTTGCGATCGGGTCTTTCGGACGGCCATCATACGATCCGCGTGACGAAAAGGAATGAGACTAACTGGGGAAAATTTACATTCAATGGATTCGTCCTTGACGATGGAAAAAATCTCCTGACGCCGAAACAAAAACCAGCAAAGAAAATCGAGTTTATCGGCGATTCATTCACCTGCGCCTCCGGGAATGAATGGACTTCGAACGACTCAGCCCCTCCAGACGATTCGTATACCAACATTGATGAAGGCTTTGGAGCGATCATTGCTAGATATTATGATGCACAATTTCATTTGACAAGTGCATCAGGTTTCGGTCTTATACAGGATTGGCAGGGGAACACGAGCAACAATTTGCCCGCTATTTTCGACCGTGCGCTCGAGTATATCAGTCTGCCGAAATGGAATTTCGGACAATGGATTCCCGACTTGGTTGTCATCTGTCTCGGACTGAATGATTTCAACAGCTGGCACGGATATGATAGTTTAACCATACCGAACCAAAATAAAACTTTCTTTCAAACGCGATATCATGAATTTATCGATACGATCAGGTCCCTATATCCCGGTACGAAAATTCTGGCCGTCTCGGCTCATCCGGAATGGCTTAAGTCAACCATATCGGAAATTGTCGATCAGGAAAATGAGGTGGGCAATAGTGATGTCTTTTATGCATGGTTCCCCTATTATAACGATGGCTATGTGAATAAAGGACACCCCAATGTCAGTACTCATCACAAAATCGCCGATACGCTTATTGCTGTCATAAACACAATCGATTGGGGAACTTCTCAGAATGCCATACACGGAAGAGGAATTTTTACGAATGACGATGGTGCTCTGCCGGATATGTTCGCTCTGTACCAGAATTTTCCGAACCCGTTTAATCCGACAACTGTGATCAGATATCAGATAGCGGGCGCGGGATCAAGATTTAATGTATCGTTGAAAGTGTACGATGCTCTGGGTCGGGAAATCGCCACACTGATCAACGATGTAGAGGGAAGACGAACCTCACCAGATTATCTGGGATGCTTCTAAGTTTTCCAGCGGTATGTATCTTTTTCGATTAACCTCGCGGGATCGGAGCGGTATATATTCAACTCGAACGATGAAGGCAATGTTGTTAAAATAAAGATCTGTGATCGAAAATATTCTGTTATTTATTCATAAGAGGAGGTTTATCCTTGAGTACCATAAAAATAATCTCTGGAATTTATCTAGCATTATTTTTTAATACATTCTCTCTCTTCAGCGGTGATAATTCCGTCAGGCCGGTGACGCCAAATCCATCACCTGAAGCTGTAAGACTGCTGCAATATATATACAGCATTTCCGGAAATCATACGCTTACGGGTCAGCACTGTAACCCGCTGTACGGTTCTATACGGCTCGCCGGTGTTCAGAAAATGACTAAGCGCTACCCTGCCGTCTTCGGACAGGATTTCGGATTCAGCGAACCGGGAACATGGGATGGCATCAACTACCGTCAACAGATTGTGGACGAAGCGATCAGGAGAAACAGTGAAGGATTCATTATTACACTCATGTGGCATGCGGTACGTCCGATCGAAGAAGAGCCTGTAGATTTCCAGCAATCTATTATGGGAAAACTCACAGAACGGGAATGGCAGGATCTGATCACACCCGGAACCGAGATCAACGAGCGCTGGAAATCTCAGGTTGATGTGATTGCATGGTTTCTGAAACAATTAAGGAATGCCGGCGTACCGGTGCTCTGGCGTCCTTACCATGAAATGAACGGCGATTGGTTCTGGTGGGGGAAGAAAGAAGGGGAAAGCGGCTATAAAACATTATATCGCATGCTTTTTGATCGGCTTGTGAATTTTCACGGCTTGAACAATTTAATCTGGGTGTTCAATGCTAATGAGCTGCGTGAAAATCTCGATCCGTTCGCCAAATATTTCCCGGGACAGGATGTAGTTGATATTTTTGCGATGGATGTCTATCGAAACGGGTATGCTCAAAACGATTATGATCAGCTTTTAGCTCTGGCAGGTGACAAACCGATTGCATTGGGTGAAGTTGGTGCGGTGCCAACTCCCGAAAACCTCCGTGCACAGCCGCGGTGGACATGGTTTATGGCCTGGGGTGATGCAGGCGGCTTTCAAGGGTTCCAGGCATTTCGGGCGATTTACGAGTGTGAGGAAGTCCTTACATTAGATAAATTACCATGGGTCACTGTAAAAGAACCAAAAATTCATTATCCGATTTTAAAATAAGTTTTGGCCGGAACGATTCGCCATTACCCGGACGGTACAACTTCACCCGTCCGGCTATGAAAATCACATCATCCTATTTAAGCAAGACCATTTTCTTCGATTTATCAAATATTTTTCCATCCTCCAGCGAGGTGGCTCTCACTCTGTACATATATACTCCGCTGGATGCCGGTCTACCAAGATCATTTATTCCATCCCACACGACTTTTTGATAACCAGCCGATTGTGCGTTAAATGTATATGTTCTTGCTGCATGTCCCTCCAAATCGTAAATCGTCACTTCAACGGATGATTGTTTGGGTAACGTATAAACTATCGTTGTGCCGGGATTGAATGGGTTGGGATAATTTGTGTAGAGTTGAAAATATTCATTCAGATGATTGGCGTTATCACCTGTATTGATATCGGAAGGATGTTCTACTTCTATCAAGTCGATACCTTCGCCTGTTCCAAGATTCCTTGTATATTTTTTATCGGCGGCATTATTCCAGTGTTCATGGACACCCATACTTCGGGGCAGGTAAGTACCGTCACCTTCCGGATCGTATTTGATCGTGGCCGGCCAATTCAGCGAATCGGCTGCCTGATGCAAGAAATCATCGACACCCGAATATTGTGGAAAGGCATTCCCACTTGGGTTGCCTGCATAAAACTCATTATGGAGAAAATCGAAACCAACTGATTCTATTGCCACAGGGTCTTGTGAAGCAAATACCGATGCAGGGTAATTTGTATTAAAGGGAGACGTTCTCCACCTCCAAGGCGGATCACCGTAGTTCGTCGAACTCCATAATGCATCAAAGAGGTAGAGAATTGTTTTTCCTCCGAGATCTTTATGCCCAATAAAATCGACAAAAATACGATACTTACCATACCCGCCGTTATCAACATTGCCATTTCCCTGTGTACATGGAAGACTGTAATGGGCAGGGAAAGCGCTGCCGCCACTCAGGTAGGGGAGCAATGTTCCAAAATGATTTTTGCTCGATAGTGATATGCCGGCGCGATGATGCTGCTTGAACACCGGAATATTGATCAAATAGGCTGCATCCACGTAAGCGGCCGGTAAATAATTTTGCATCTGGCCGTCACTGGTCATCAATTCGGGTAGTGTTGATCGTACTATTGGAGTCCGGCCGGTGCCGTTACCGAAATATTTTACATTCGGAAATATCGGATGGCATTTGTCCCAGTACAGGTTGTCGATATTTCGACCCGGATCACCTGCACTGATGTCTGCTTGTGCCACCCCAGCGCGGTTGATGAGTTGATCCAGAACGGCATAGAGGATCTGTGGCGATGTATCAACCGTTTGAAAGTTCACTCGAACGTTATTACTCCCTGAAACTCCGGTGTTGAGATTAATCTTGATGACAATTTTTTCTCCGGCTGTATAACCAATATCTCCTCTCGCATGAGTTTGATTATAATATCGGAAGATGGCATCCCAGGCCTCTACATCTGATCCTTTGCCGGTCAACATTTGTATCGCTTCGGATACCATATTGTTTACCACGGTTTGATGGGTGTTATTATCCTGCGACCAATAATCTCCGTAAGTATTTGTACAACTCTGATTAAGTGCATTGGGATTATGGACCCAGACAACACGTCCGGGATAGACTCCTTTCCCGATTCCTATCGATTGGTTAGGGCCTTCCAGAACCGACTGGGAATCCGCATATACTTTTTGATTTGTGTTTACGTAGGAAAAAATACCAAAAATCAACGCCAGCAATAACGATAATGAAAATAGAATAACTCTTGATTGATAGAGATATATCCTGGCCTTCTTAAAGAAAACCAACGATGAAATAAGGCCCAATAGATAGATGATAAATGATGATGCAACCGGTGTTGCGGCTCGCATGCATGGATATGCGGCACGACTTGGTTTCGGAACCAAACGAATAATTATCCACAACAGGGCGGCTAGCCCTATGAGTGGAAATAATAAACGTGATGAACCAGTAAGCGGTCTGGAGTCTATCGGCCTTCCGGTCCTAGGACAGAACCGAAAATATTTACTAAAAATATTTTTCATAGGTTTTCTCGGATAATTGTTCTATCTGTCATTTCTCTATACGGGAGTATACCTTATATTTATTGCATTTTAAAATTTTTCATTTTAAAAGTACCAACTTTTGGATCTTCTGGGATTCGCCTGCCTGCAACCGAAGCAGATATATACCGCCGGCAATTTCTTTTCCTTGAACGCTTGAGCCGTTCCAGGTGAGCTTGTGGATTCCGGCGTTACGGTCTCCATCGACGAGTGTTTCCACTTTCTGCCCTTTAATATTGTAGATAGTCAGATTGACATGGGCCGCTTTCTGCAAACCGTATTCTATCTGTGTGTTCGGGTTGAATGGATTGGGATAATTCGCATATAACTCGAATTTGTCGGGAATGACAGAACTATGATTTTCGATTCCTGTACCCGATGCGAGCCTGATTCGATAGATGAATCCAGTACCCGGAGTGGCATTACCTGTCGTGATATAGAGTGTTTTTCTGTCAGCATCGCCCCATGCGCAGTTTGATGGATTATGATTTGGCGGTGTGGCGATTTTATCGAGATATTCTCCGTCCGGTGAAATGATCCACACTCCGGTCGGTCCTGTGCAGTAAATATTCCCTTCAGGATCAACTTTCATTCCGTCAGAATACCCGCCCAACGGAATCGTATACAATAACCTTTTGTTTGTAATGGTTGAGTCATTGACAACATCCCAGGCATAAATTTTCCCTTGGGGCGATTCATTGACGTAGAGTTGTGTCTCGTCCGGCGAGAAGCAGAGACCGTTCGGTTTATCAAACACACTGTCGAGAAGCGCAATAGTACCTGAAGGACTTATTCTATATACTCCCTTGAAACTAAGTTCCTTTGTCTGACCTGCCGGAATATTGAAATCGGGATCTGTAAAAAAAATCGATCCATCGGATTTTACCACAAGGTCGTTCGGACTGTTAAATTTTTTCCCACGAAATGTTGAAGCGAGGGGAGTGATAGTTCCGTTCGATTCCTGACGTGATACCCGGCGCTTTTGCATTTGGGTGAGGATAAGTAGTCCCTGAGCATCCAGGGTCAAACCGTTGGAACTGTCTGAAGGGTAGAGGTAGATTGTGGTCGAACTATCGGAAGGCGACCACAGGTATATCCTGCTCCGGGCGATATCGCTGAAAAGCAATCCGAGTCCGTCTTTCCAGACAGGTCCTTCGAGTTGAGACAGTCCAGAGACCACAGTATCTAATTTCGCACCGGGTGGAATCGGTGATTGTGCTGCAGCGATGAACGGGAGAAATACTATGAGAAGTAAACAAAATATTTTCATCATGTACTCCGGAGATTTTAATGAATTGTGTGTGTAGTATCCTGCATTGCCTTTTTAAAAAATTCACCGCTTTCAGTCAGTTTGTAGGTATCCCATGATGAAATCAACGATGGGCCCCATTCCGGATCGAATATCCATGCGACCCAGCTTATACCCTTTTCTTCGAGATACTTGATGATCCTATCTCCATAATCACTGTATTCATTTACAACTCCATGACTCCCCATGAATCCAAATTCAGTGGCAATAACCGGATATTGATTGGCAGCGAATCCGAAATCCTCCTCCCACTTTGGTTCCCACGGTTTCGACCTTTTATCCGGATAAGGATGCGTTACGTATCCAATTCCTTCCGCTTCGATTGGATTAATGTGCAGCGGAGTGAGATCGTACGCCCAGTCGAAGGGTGCAACCAATGGTATGCTCTCTTTATTGTACGATCTGATCAGGGCAATAATATCTTCATTAATCTTTTTCCATTCATCCCAGCTTATGCGTCCGAGTCGATTCTGAATTGAGGTCGGTTCGTTGAAAATTTCATAAAAGGGAATCGTATTGATTCCAGCGTAGCGGGCGGCGACGGCACGCCAGAATTCAAACGTTTCTTTCATCGTTGTGTTGTACATCGGATTTTGAAATAGTTCCGTTTTTAAATTCCCGATCGTGTGCCAATCGATAATGATGTACATATCCAGTTCCGTGCACCACTCCAACGCCTGATCGAGCAGGGCGAGATATTTTTCTGGGCACTTTCCCGCCATGCGACCGGATGAACGGGGATACGGACAATTCGCGCACCCATTTCTTTTATTTTCATGAAATGATTTTTATTCCAATGACCCTGCGTCTCGAGCTTGTCGGGATCTGAAATTGAAATTCCCCTGAAAAGGACGGTATCGCCCCGAGAATTGACGAATCTGTTTCCTTTTACCGATATCAGTGGAAGCTTTCTGGCGTCCGGATATTGAAAACGTTTTCCAAATTGAGCTTCATTCCACCAGTGTCGTATTTCTTTTAATTTTGTTTCTTTGGTATCCTGTGCGAATGTCTGCTGAACAAAGAACAACAGTGCCAGGCTCATTGTGAAGATATTAATTATCGTTTTCATTATTATTCTCTCTGGATTTTTAAAAGTGTTTTTTGGGTATCCGGAGAATTACTTAAGTAGAATCATCTTTGCCGACTTATCAAAAATTTTTCCATCTTCCATGGATATCGCTCTTACCCTGTATATAAATACTCCGCTGGATAGCGTACTACCTTGATCGGTTGTTCCATCCCAGATAACTCTTTGAAAGCCTGCCGGCTGAGCATTATATGTATATGATTTTATTTTTTGACCCTGCAGATCGTAGATTGTGATTTCGACCGATGACTTTTTTGGCAGCGTGTACGTAATTGTCGTACCGGGATTGAATGGATTGGGATAGTTGGGTTCAAGACGATACTCTGAAATTAACGAAGGTGCTTTTGTCTCGATTACGGTTACAGGCTGCGAAACGCTTGCACTATCCAGCACGCCGACCAATTCTTTATTTGAGTTGTAAACCCGTATTTCGGCTGTTGCCGCACCCTCTGGAATTGCAATTGTTTCCTGAAATTGAAATTCCTGGAGCGGCGTGACGTCATGTGCTTCTCCTTCGGCAACAATCTGATGGTCAGTGCTTGTGAACACCACCTTTGCCGTGCCTTTATGGAATACGCCATAGACAGCTGAAAGGGTTTGTGTCGCCGAATCGTATGACAATCTGCCGGCAATTGCCCCGACGGTATTTACATCCAATACCGGTGCCCGCATCTTCGCAGCCCACCAATTTTCTGTGAAAGTATAGCTTCCTCCACCGCCTGCAAGTTCGACTATGGGACCGGTGACTTCTACTTCCATATAGACGGGAGTATAGCGAGGGCTTACGTACACCGAAGAGCGGGATCCATTGTCCGGATATTCGGCCCCTTCGAAGATGTCGAACGTCCTCGCATAGACGACGGAATCAAGTCGATCGGTATATGCGATCCATCCTTTGTGTGAATCAGAATATATTTTTTTTACATCGCTGCTGTAGGCCGGCATACATTGAACACCGTAAATTCCCGGGGCAACTTCTCCTTTCCATGAATTCGAGGCGGCTGAATAATAGACTCCGCTTTCTCCGTATCGACTGTTAGGATTAATCGGGAAGTACACCCAGAAATTCTCGTAATCGCTTTTACCGGAATGGTTGACGATTGATTGTACGATGCTCCACATGCTCCAGCTCACTGGTTGTGCACCTTGATTGATGATGGTTTGCTCCATCTTCACGCGGCTGGTTCCGGGATATATCGTTGCCCTGCGTTGGAATTGGATGTTCGGTGCACGCCACGATTCGATCGGACTTGTAACAGTTAAAGAGACTGAATCATACGATTGAAGCATGCTGTTTGCAGTATATGAACCATAATCAAGAGTAGGTGGTGGTGGCCAATTCCATACACTTTGAGGTGCGGGCCAAGTTTTGTATCCTCCGAAATTGTACCATTTATCGTTCAGAGCTGGTTTGAAGGTTTTTCCAAGTAGGTCCAATGAGGGATTGACGAAGATTGAAGGATGGCTTCCTAAATCGTACTGCATCACGCGGCCGCCGATAGCCGGTATTGTGGCGTGCGTGACGAGACCGTTCTGCATAACGATTGCCTTCCATACCCACGAGTTATAATTGGAAACCGTATCAATGGTGACGTCCGGTGTTTGAGCGTGAAGGAGTGCAGAAACGAAACAAGCTGCAAGAATAATTGTCTTTCGCATATGATCCCATCCGATAATATTACTGTATTTTTAAGATTGGAAGATAACGGGTCAAAATTCTGAAGCCGCAGGATGGTTGTGGATCATTGAATATCCTCCGGCTTCAAAGAATTCTGACTTAACTTGAGAAATATTATTTCAACAGGATCATCTTTGCCGACTTATCGAATATATTTCCATCTTCCAGCGATGAAGCTCGTACCCTGTATATATAGATTCCGCTCGATACATGTTTGCTATAATTATTTGTCCCATTCCATACAACTCTTTGATACCCCGCCGATTGTGAGTTGTAATTGAATGACTTTATTGCACGTCCCTGCAGATCGTAAATTGTTACTTCAACCGATGATTTTTTGGGTAATGAATAGGCTATCGTCGTAGTGGGATTAAATGGATTAGGATAATTTTGATAGAGCTCATATCCTTTTGGACGATTTCCTTGATTATCCATGGCGATAGAAGTAGTCGTATCAACTTGGAGTAATTCGATACCGTAACCTGTTCCCAGGTCCCTTGAATATTGCTTGTCATCGGAATTATTCCAGTGTTCATGAACGCCGAGACTATAGATATGGACGCCGGTGCTATCCGGATCATATTTAGTGCCCGTTGGCCAATTTGTCGAATCTGCCGCCTGATGAAGGTAATCGTCGACTCCATCCATTTGCACATAAGTACCTGCTAATGGACTGCGTTCTGCTGTAAACTCGGAACGTAGAAAATCATAACCGACCGATTCGATAGCAACTGGGTCGAGTGATGCAAATACGGATGACATATAATCATCATAGAAAGGAGCCATCTGCCATTTTATCGGTACATCGAGCTCATAATCGGTAGCCCATAATGCATCCATTAAGTAAACAAGATTCTTTTTGCCTTCCAATGAATGCGACATTATATCAACTTGAATGCGGTATAATTCGTATCCGGGCCGTATTCGTGTGGCACTATTCTCCATTTCCATTGGAGCAAGCAGTCCGTTATGTAAATGAGATGCATCGCCCCGTGTCTGTGAGCCAAAATGATTTTTTGCAAACATCGTCATTCCGGCACGCTTGTGTCCCTTAAGCATTGGAATATTGATCAGATATTCAGCACTATCAAGGATAGTATAGAGGTGATCATTATAGATGGGAGCTCCACCAGTTCTTCCGGGATCCCAGACATTTGCACGTAAAATCGTTCCATGATCTGAGTAATGTATGACGGCAGTTGTACTTTTAATTGCTTGTTCTCTTCCCAGTTTTGTATAGAAACCAGTATTATCGAGATAATGGACATTCGGAAATTCTCCGTGCCATACATCGTATAAGTGTTTATAGATATGCTTCATCGGATCGCCGATGTAAATATCGCTCTGTGCAACACCAACGACATTGACAAGCTGGCGTAAAACTGCAAGAACAGTCGCTGATGATGTTTCGGAGACATATGCAGTAGGTGTTAAACTATCGGGATAAAAACTATAGCTGCTCGTTGCGTTTATTTTAATAAACACCTTCTGTCCAGGGATATAGTTAACAGCTCCTTTTCCCCGGGTCGTGTTGTGATACTGGAATATCGCCCTCCACGCTGCGCTGTCACTTGTCTCTCCGGTCAGGTTCTGCAAAGCGGAAGAAACCATTCCATCCACGACGGACTGATCCATATTTTCACTCATGTACCAGCCATGACCAGGTGCATCAACAATACAGTCTTCATTTGTCGCATCGGGATTATGTACCCATACTACACGACCGGGAAATATTCCTTTCGCTACACCAATCGGGTTGTTAGGTTCGAGCTGTATTGTTTTAAACCTTGGATTTTGTTCCGTATCGCTGTTCATTAAATATGAACCTGTGATCCCGAAAACAGTAAAAGCAAGGATGAAAAATACCGGATAATATCTGAGAGGTTTTTTATATCTGAGAAATGCCGTGGCCGAGAGCGCCAGCATCGCAAGGTAGCCGATGAATCCCGAAGCGAACGGCATAGCAGTCCGGACACAAGGATAACTCAAACGGCTTGGTTTTGGAATAACACGAATAAGTATCCACACCAGAGCGGCTAGACCTATAAGAGGAAATAATAAACGCGATAAACCGGAAAGCCGTCCGATACCCATAAATTTTCCTGTTTTCGGACAGAGCCGGAAATACTTGTTAACAAAATTTTTCATAAATTTTTTCGGATGATTACTTCATCCGTCCTTTCTGACTAAAGATACTTCATATTTGCATCAGTATCAATTGTCCTAAATAAAATATTTTTTCGATTGTGTCGTTTTAGAGTAATTTTTTCACACTTTCTGCTCTTCCAGAATATTCTTGCAGAAGGTAAAAATTTTTCTTATCATGGAGTGTGACTCCCGTCTCTTCTATGGAGGAAAGAACCAGTAAAATGTACTGATGTCAGAATAACTTTTCATGAGTAATACTTTTATTCGGATACTCGTTGCGGTCGTCGGTATACCGTGTATTGTTGTTATCTGTTTAATTGGCGGATTCTGGGTGTGGGGGATGGTCGCGGTATTAGAAACGGTCGCCCTGCTCGAGTTGTATCGCCTCGCAGAAGTAAAAGGAGCGAAACCACTGGCGATTGAGGGTGCAATAGCGGGTATTATCATCACGCTTGCATTCGAAATGGATCGTATACTCGGACTTGCTCCATTCGGGGGGATCGCGCAAACGATTCGACAATATATTCCATCCCAGGCTCATCTCATCGTTATCGTCCTCGTTTTTTTTGTCTGGTGGGTGTTACTCCGCGAATTATTCAGGAAAAACGGATCTGCTTTGGTGAATCTGACAGCGACGGTATTCGGAGTGCTGTACATACCGTTATTCTTTGGGACCTTGATCGGAATTCGCGAATTGTTCGATGCAGAGATTCCTGCGATACGATTTTTCGGATATAATTCGTCGACGATCGAACAATGGGGCGGGATGACACTTGTCTCAATTTTCGCCGTCATCTGGGTTTGTGATTCTGCTGCATACTTTGGCGGCCGTGCAATGGGGCGTCATAAACTCTTTGAACGGGTCAGTCCGAAAAAAACCTGGGAAGGTGCAATATGCGGGTTGGCCGGAGCGGTTATCGCGGCAATAGCAGCAAAGTATTTAGTCCTGCAGTATCTTACTCTTGGTGAGAGCCTTATGATGGGGATGATTGTGGGCGTTGTCGGACAAATTGGCGACCTCGTGGAATCTCTCTTGAAGAGAGATGTAGGAGTGAAAGACTCATCGTCCATCATTCCTGGACATGGTGGGGTGCTGGACCGGTTCGATAGTCTGCTATTTGTATCGCCCGTTTTATACCTGTATCTCGGAGGCATCGTATTGCGTCCATAAGGAAAGGGGGGATCGGGGGATATGGCGGCGCGAACAAAAGTCAGCATGATCACACTCGGATGTCCGAAAAATGTCGTCGATTCCGAGACGTTGATGGGACAGATGAGGCTTAATGGTATTGAACTTGCCGGGAATATAGATGACGCCGATATCGCGATCATCAATACATGCGGATTCATTAATGCAGCACGGGCAGAATCGATTGATACTATTGTTGAGACAATACGTCAGAAGGATGTGAAGAAGCTTAAAAAAGTACTTGTGATGGGTTGTCTTGTCGAGCGCTATAGATCGGAATTAGCGAAGGAAATACCGGAAGTCGACCGATTTTTTGGAACACACGAAATTCCAGCTCTGCTCGAAGAGCTTGGAGGCCGTTATCGCTACGGGATGATCGGTGAGCGGGTATTGACGACACCGACGCATTATGCATATCTGAAGATATCGGAGGGATGCGATAATCCCTGCTCTTTCTGCTCGATTCCTCTGATGCGAGGCCGGCTTGTTTCGCGTCCGATCGAAGAAATTCTAAAAGAAGTCGAGCTTCTTGCATTGCGAGGAGTAAAAGAAATTATCATTATCGGGCAGGATACGACAGCATATGGTCTTGATCGTACTGGCAATAGGATGCTGGCAAAGTTGCTCGAAGAAATCGCGGCAGTCGATGGCATTAAATGGATTCGCCTGATGTATGTGTACCCGGCGAAGTTCCCCATGGAGATTTTGGATATATTCGGGAGAACGCCGAAACTGTGCCGGTATATTGATATACCGATCCAGCATATTTCGGATGGGGTGCTGCGGTCGATGCGCCGTGGGATTACACAGAAGGCGACGAGAGAACTTCTTAAGGCGTTCCGTGATATGGTACCGGATATCGCGCTGCGCACGACGCTCATTGTCGGATACCCGACAGAAACAGCAGAGGATTTTGAGGAGCTTTTTAATTATGTTGGCGAAGAACGGTTCGAACGGCTTGGAGTATTTTCGTATTCGCATGAAGAGGGGACTCCAGCCCATGAACTTGGCGATCCTGTTCCATCAGAAGTCAAGGAAGAACGGTTATCTCGAATCATGGAGCTCCAGCGCGATATCTCGGAAGCCCGGAATCAGAGTATGGTGGGGAAGAAATTCCCCGTTCTTATCGATAGGATTGAGCAGGGGTGGTATATCGGCCGCACAGAATCGGATGCTCCGGAAATCGATAATGAAGTATATTGTCGCGGTGTCGAAGCTCGCTGTGGAGAATTCTATGAGGTATCGATTTCGGATGCGGTTGAGTATGATCTGTACGGAGATATAATTTGCAGGTTGGTATAGAGCGATTTGTGCGAGTTGTATGAATGTTATTGTAGAGGAGATGCAGTCATGAAATGTATACATATTGTATCGAAGATATTGATGTTCTTAGGGATTATCCTTTGTTCATCACTCCGTGGATATGCTCAAATTGAGGCTTATAGCGAATCGAGTGATAATCCATTAGAAGTATTTATCGATGCGATGAGTTTCTCGACAGGAGATTCGACAAACGCGCGGCTTGATATGTACGTTCAGGTGGGATATGATCAATTGAGTTTTATCCGCTTGAAACAGTCCTACACCGCACAGTACGAGGTTACAGTGGGTGTATATGACGACCAAGACCGGATGGTGATTGAAAAAACATGGAATGATCGTGCAACCACGGATACATTTGACGTTTCAATTTCCCCCCAATATTACATCATGTCGGAGAGAAGTTTTACTCTTAAACCTGGGGCATATACCTTAAAAATCAATTATCTTGATTTGGAATCGAAACGTGGATTGCAGGAAACGCGAAAAATTCATATTCCGGATTACGCTCATCGGCAGACCGAGTTGAGCGATATCATGCTGGTGAGTAAGCTCACGATGGAGGATAATCGGCGGATTATCACTCCGAATATTTCAGGGAATGTCGGAAATCTGGAGGGTGGTTTTTATCTCTTCTTCGAATATTATCCGGTTGGAAAGCCGGATTCGGTGGAATTCCGATATTCCTTTATCGATTCTAAAAGAGAAAAAGTATATACAGAATCGAGTATACGACATATAGAATCACAAGGGATTCAGGAATTTATAAAGATCGACTCTGTAAGCGTACCCGCGGGGGAATATACAATCTATCTTGAAAGTCATCCAAGGGGAAGGAATGCTGATACGGTATTTGTAAGTACAAGCCGGAAACAGATATCGTTACATTGGAGAGGAATGCCGTTGTCGATACGCGATCTGGATGAGGCAATTAAACAAATGAAATATATTGCACAGGATGCAGAATTGGATTCCATGTTTGAAGCACAAACAGTATCGGAAAAGCAAAAGAGATTCATGGATTTCTGGAAGAAAAAAGATCCAACTCCCGGTACGCCTAAGAATGAAATAATGGATGAGTATTACCGGCGTGTAGCGTTCGCCAATAAACGATTCACACGATACCGCCCGGGATGGAAAACAGACATGGGGATGATCTATATCATTTTCGGCCCGCCGAATTCTGTGGATCGTCATCCTTTCGAAATGGATTCAAAACCTTATGAAATCTGGACGTATGACGATATCAAGCAATCATTAATATTTATTGATGAGACAGGTTTTGGAGACTACCGTTTACAGAATTTAGATTGGGAGATTTGGAGACGCCTCCCACACTAATAATTTTATACTACAATGACACCATGGTGCCGGTTATTCCGTGATTTGCGAGACATACTGTTTCTAGTGTGCTTTGCACCCGCCATCGTTTTTTCTCAAGAAAATTCACGTATTACCGATATCCGATTTCACGGTCTCACAAACATCTCACAGAACGAAGCCCGGCAGATTGTTCTTCCAAAAATTCACACTCGTAGTATTTCCGACTCGCTCCGCTCGTTTTTTAACCCATTACTGGAACAGTATCAACGCCTCGGTTTTTATTATACTCGGATCGATTCGATTGATACAACAGGGGAATCAGATCGACCGGCGAAAATCATCGATGTATGGATAAGTGAAGGGCCTCTCACTATAATCGACTCTATCGGTTTTCGTTCGATGCAACTCTTCTCTGCCTATGAAGCGCTATCATGGTTTGAGACGCAACCTAATTCTGTGCTTATCGATAAGATTCTGGAAAGCGATATCCATGCACTCATCAGAGAATATTCGGAACGTGGTTATCCTTTTGCGTCGGTTACAATAGGAGAAATCACTTCCCATCATCATCTGGATGAGAAACGCGACGGTCTTGTTCTGAGATTGGATATAGTAGAGGGACCTCGTGTTACAATCAATCGGATCGATGTCGTGGGAAATTCAACGACACGACCCGAAGTTATCCTGCGTGAATCGCGCATTACGTTGGGCGATCTCTACCGGTCAAGCGAAATGGAAGCGGTACGTAAGCGGCTTCTTCGGCTGGGTTTCTTCAGTACGGTTGATGAACCCGAAATTATCATGACGGAACAGGGAGGAGGATTGAAACTCCGGGTCTCGGAAGCGGCGATGAATACATTCGATGGAATCATCGGTTATCTCCCTCCGTCTCCGGGGAATGAAAGTGGGATGTTTACCGGAATGGTGAATGTGCTCTTGAAAAACATATTCGGAACGGGGCGACGTCTTGGCGCGCGATGGCAGCACGAGAGTGTGTCGACCCAGGAACTTCAACTCCAGTATTTCGAACCCTGGATTGCAGGACTTCCTTTGAATGTCGGACTTGGCTTTTTTCAACGTCAGCAGGATACGACATACGTTCAGCGGACATATGACGTCAGGGCTGAGGTTACAGCATTTGATAATCTGACATTATCCGTTCTCTTTTCATTTGATCAGGTCATTCCATCGGCATCCGCTACCGGTTCATCGATTCCCGCAAGCACGTCAGTGAGTTCCGGAATCGAAGTGCGCTACGATACTCGTGACGACCCCACTGCTCCGAGTCGCGGATATCTCTATCGGAGTGACGTTCGGGTGGGAGAGAAAACCATCGGTGATGGAGAAGCCGGGACAGAGGAACATTCATCGCTACAGCGATATTCGCTTGATTTTGAATGGTATGTACCCACATTTTCACGTATGGTACTTGCCTCGAGTATCCATGCAAGAGAACTCCGCAGCAATGCAATGACAGAGCCCGATCTTTTTCGATTCGGCGGCGCACAGACACTCCGCGGGTACCGTGAGAACCAATTCATCGGCTCCCGGCTGGTGTGGGGTTCACTGGAATATCGTTTGTCAATCGGCCGCCATTCGTTTGCTTATGCATTTACCGATTTAGGGTATTACCTCTATCCGGGCAACCCTGTACAGTCGCTCCCCGAAACTCAAGCATCGAAGATAGGATACGGGATAGGATTCCAGCTTGAAACGGGGTTGGGGATTGTCCGTGTGAGTTATGCATTGGGTGAAGGAGATACTTTCGCAACAGGAAAAATCCATTTTGGAATCATCAATGATTTCTAGTGGCACGATAACTGACAGAGAATATTTCCGGCTTCAGGCACTGTTGCGATTCGAGCGGGTTCTCTGGAATCGAGGGATCCTGAATGTCGCCGGTATTGATGAGGCCGGCCGCGGTCCGCTCGCCGGTCCGGTCGTCGCAGCCGCAGTGATTTTCCCTCCCGGTACGATGATTGCCGGTATTGACGATTCGAAGAAGCTGACGCCGGCCCATCGTGAGCGGTTGTTCGAAAAAATAGTATGTTCGTCGATTACGCATGGTGTGGCAATCGTTGATCATCATGAAATCGATCGAATAAATATCTTACAGGCAACGTATCAGGCAATGCGGGATGCTCTGTGTCGGCTTCAACCGCAGGCGGAATATATTCTCGTGGATGGAAACTCATTTAACCACGATCAAATTCCCTGGAGGGCAATTGTCAAAGGTGATACTCGTTCGATTAGTATAGCCGCGGCGTCGATTATCGCAAAAGTGACCCGGGACCGTATGATGCTGCAGTTTCATGAACAATACCCGGAATACGGATTCGACAAACATAAAGGTTATTGCACATCGGCGCATGTTCGGGCAATCGAAGTCCACGGTTATTGTCCAATTCATCGCAGATCCTTCCATATCAAAGGTATGCTGCATAATGGATGACGATATATCGAAAGAACAGAAGGATTCAATTTCGGCGCGGATGAAAGGGTCGATCGCAGAGAAGATCGCCGAATCATTCCTCCGCACACAGGGATTTATAATTCTCGAAAAGAATTACCGGTATGATAAGGGGGAGATTGATATTATTGCACGTGACGGCGAAGTACTCGTTTTTATCGAGGTCAAATCAAAACTGTCGGATAGCGGCGGAAGACCCGAGGATGAAGTCCATGCGCGTAAACAGTCGCAGATCAGGCGCATCGCGGAAGGATACCTGCTCGAGCATGGCATACGGGATGTTTCCTGCCGATGCGATGTGGTGGCAATCGTTGGAAATGAAAAAGAGCACGTTATACGATATTATAAAGACGCTTTTTAGATGGCGAGAGTTATTTTGTATTGATGATTTCTGATTTCTGATTGTTGAGTTTCAAAAATGTACAGATATTATTTCATAATATAACACATGAATGGAGATCATTGCGTTGACTCCCGACGAACTTAAAAGAAGAACTAAAAATTCGGACTGGATTCTATTCGTTTAATTGAGTCTTTACCGAATAGTAAAATCACAGATGTTTTGGGAAAACAGTTGACGAGATCGGCTACTTCGGTAGGCGCGAATTATCGGTCTGCTTGTAGAGCTCGTTCTAAAGCCGACTTCATTTCTAAGATTCAAATTGTTGAGGAAGAAGCCGATGAGTCGATGTACTGGTTAGAGATGATACAGGAGCTGAAAGTAGTACCGGAAAAACAATTAGTACCACTACTTCTTGAAGCAAATGAACTTATCGCCATCTTTGCCGCAACAGCGATTAGATCAAAAGGGAAAAAATAGATAGCATTTCAACACATAAATTATCAATCATACATCGTCAATCATCAATCGTCAATCATCAATCAGAAATATATTAGTCTTCTGTCTCTCCTCAGGAGGATCTTCATGAACGCTTTACCATTACTACTTTTTGCACTTTGTATAATGGCAATAGCCTATCGTTATTATAGCGCGTTTATTGCTGCCAAAGTGGTTGCTCTGAACGATTTGCGTGTCACACCTGCACATACACTAAACGACGGAAGCAACTATTTGCCGACAAATAAATGGGTACTCTTCGGTCATCATTTTGCCGCTATTTCAGGAGCAGGGCCGTTAATCGGACCGGTACTTGCAGTGCAGTTTGGATATATGCCCGGTTTTCTCTGGCTTGTAATCGGAGTTGTGCTTGCCGGGGGGGTGCACGATTTTGTCATTCTTGCCGCATCCATTCGTTATAAAGGAAAATCACTTGCTGAAATTGCACGGAGAGAAATTTCGCCTCTTGCAGGAACGGTCGGCTCGGTCGCGATCATGATCATAATAATTATTGCGCTCTCTGGGCTGGGTCTCGCCGTGGTAAATGCCCTTCGTGAAAGTTCATGGGGCACGTTTACTATCGGGATGACAATCCCTATTGCTATCTTCGTCGGATTATGGATGTACCGCTTTCGAAAGGGGCATATTACCGAGGCGAGTTTAATCGGTGTGACAGCAGTAGTTGCCGCAGTAATTGTTGGAGCGTGGATACCCGGTTCATCGCTGGGATCGTTTTTCACCCTCTCCCGGGAAGGAATTATTTTTGCCCTTGCCCTGTACGGTTTTTTTGCATCGATTCTTCCTGTCTGGCTTTTACTCGCCCCACGCGATTATTTGAGTTCATATATGAAGATAGGTACAATCGCCGCTCTTGTCATCGGTGTTTTCGTTGTGCATCCAAATTTACAGATGCCTGCATTTACAGAATTTATTTCAGGGGGCGGGCCGATCATTCCGGGTCCGCTGTTCCCGTTCGTGTTCATTACCATCGCATGCGGTGCGATCTCGGGATTCCATTCTCTCGTGTCATCAGGGACAACGCCGAAGATGCTCGATAAGGAATCGCATGCACGGATGATCGGATATGGAGCGATGCTGATGGAAGGATTGGTAGGTGTGATTGCACTTATCGCCGCAAGCTCGCTTCATCCGGGAGATTATTACGCAATTAATCTTCCCATAGAGAAGTTTAAGGCACTTGGATACTCGACTGTCAATCTTGATATGCTTTCGCGAGAGGTAGGCGAAATCGTTGCAGGACGTCCCGGTGGAGCGGTCTCGCTCGCTGTAGGCTTTGCACAGATTTTTACGGCATTACCCGGTATGAAAAGTCTCATGTCGTACTGGTATCATTTTGCGATAATGTTTGAAGCGCTTTTCATACTCACGACGATTGATGCCGGAACAAGAATCGGGCGTTTCCTCGTTCAGGAATTTGTGGGGAAATTCTATAAGCCTTTTGGGAAAATGAACTGGCTTCCGGCAAATATAGTAGCCACTGGTGTCGTCGTGTCGTTATGGGCATATTTCATTTATGCGGGAAATATCAGCACCATCTGGCCGATGTTCGGCACGCCAATCAGCTTCTTGCCTGCGTCGCATTATGTGTGGCATCGACGGCAATAATCAATGCGGGGAAAATCCGGTATGTGTGGGTGACACTGCTGCCGCTGCTGTTTGTGGCGGCGACGACGCTCACGGCTTCGTGGCTGAATATTACGGCAAATTTTCTTCCTTTGACGCGGAATCCCGGAACTGCAGTCCAGGGATATGTGAATTCGGCTCTTACACTGGCCATGATGATTTGTGCGATCACAATTCTTATTGAAGGAGTACGCAGGTCATATCGCGCATTGCGCAGTCGCGAATATGGAAGTGATTATGCCATCGGTTCGGGAACGAATGAACCGGACGATGAGGTAACGCCGCCGCCGTTTCGATGCTGTTGACGTTTTGCTGATATTACTGAACAATATCATTCTGATATGATTTCTTTCGAGTTGTTTCTCTTTTTCGGATCATTTCTGGTGCTGGTGACGAAACCAAACGTCGGCGAAGTCCGCCGAATCCTATCACAGCGTACACCGTTTTAGCGTGGCTGTGATTGTCGTTTTCTAAAACCATATAACTTTTCTGTAAAGCCGCCCTCGGATAAATATTGCTTTTCGAGTTGTCGCAATTGATGATCCAGCAAATAATCCGCCTGATGAATTAGGCAAATAATTGTATTTGCAGCGGTTTCATCTAGAGAGCTTTCTATATAGGTCCTATAAGTCATATAGGACTTATTCTCTAAGAAAGCCATTCCCCTTATTTCTTGGGTTTTCTGAGCGTCTTTTGGCCAGAGGGGGAGTCCATGCTGTCTCAGGTAATCCTGGTAATCGAGCAATAATTCCTCCAAACTTGCCCTTGCAACGGCTACCAGCTTGAACTCGAATTTTTTCGATGTTCCGGAAGCCATGCTTCCTTCTGCAATATTTTGTTTTCCACTGCGAGCCGCTTGAACCATCTGATCGCGAGTCCTTGACGACCGCTCAATGAAACGATCACAGAACACGACAGTCGCATCATAGACAATCTCAGCCATTTGGAAGGATTTAAGTTTTTGATAACCACCATGAGGCCCTATCAGGTTTTCACCTTTATGCATTATTCACCCTGTAATTCACATGATATAATCCGGGAATTTGTGAACGAGTACGACCTCCCTAATAATAAGAACGAAATGAGGTTACACTGTCGAAGAACCACGACAGGGCGAAAGTCTTTTCCCTTTATAACGCATTACCGTATGACCGACTTTTGCATAGATTTTTTCCAAAAAAACCCTTTAAAATAATTCTCTTTTTTTGTATATTATACAGATAATATAAAATAGGGGAGTGCAGAAGGCTTGCCGAAGCGGACTGATCTTGAATCGATACTGATCATTGGAAGCGGGCCGATTGTCATCGGTCAGGCATGTGAATTCGATTACTCCGGTACCCAGGCATGCAAGGTGTTGAAAGAAGAAGGATACCGCGTCGTTCTCATCAATAGCAATCCTGCCACAATCATGACAGATCCGGAGCTTGCGGATCGTACCTACGTTGAACCGATCACCCCGGAATTTATCGAGTTAATTATCGAACGCGAGCGTCCGAATGCATTGCTTCCCACTATGGGTGGACAAACCGCACTCAATGCTGCAGTCGCACTTGCAGAACAGGGAATCCTCGAAAAATACAACGTCGAATTAATCGGGGCAAAGCTTGAAGCAATCAAGATGGCGGAAGACCGCGAATTGTTTCAGAAAGCTATGCAGCGCGCAGGACTCGAGATGGCGCGGGGTGGATTTGTCGGAACGTATAGCGAAGCGATAAAGATTGCAGAAGTAATAGGTTTTCCTCTAATCATCAGGCCGTCGTTTACACTTGGCGGCACCGGGGGCGGAACTGCATACAACATCGAAGAATTCCGGGAGATTGTCGAACACGGACTTGGCAGTTCGCCCATCCATGAGGTGTTAATTGAAGAATCCGTGATCGGATGGAAAGAATACGAGCTTGAGGTGATGCGCGATCTGAAAGATAACGTCGTAATCATCTGCTCGATCGAGAATTTTGATCCAATGGGGATTCATACAGGCGATTCGATTACCGTTGCTCCGGCTCAGACATTGACAGATAAAGAATACCAAAGACTCAGAGATGCTTCAATACGAATCATCCGTGAGATCGGGGTCGAAACAGGCGGATCGAATATTCAGTTTGCCGTCAATCCGCATGACGGAAGGGTCCATCGTCATCGAGATGAACCCAAGAGTATCGCGCAGTTCGGCTCTCGCTTCAAAAGCAACAGGATTCCCTATTGCAAAAATTGCGGCAAAGTTGGCAATTGGATATACGCTCGATGAAATACCCAATGACATAACGAAAAAAACACCCGCATCGTTTGAGCCGACGATCGATTATGTCGTTGTAAAAATTCCACGTTGGGATTTTGAAAAATTCAAAGGGGTTGAGGATACGCTTGGCGTCCAAATGAAATCTGTCGGCGAAGCGATGGCGTTCGGCCGGACATTCAAGGAAGCTCTGCAGAAAGGGCTTCGATCGCTAGAGCAAGGACGGGCAGGACTGGGCGCCGACGGGAAAGATATCATCGATGCGATACAAATCCCGGAGGATGAAAAAGAAGAGTGGCGCACGAAAATTAAAATAAAATTAACTACTCCAAAAGCTGAGAACATTTTTTATCTCCGTTATGCCCTTCAACTCGGGATCACGGTTGAAGAGCTTTACGATATCACGAAGATTGATCCATGGTTCCTGGAGAACATCAAACAGATTGTCGATCTAGAAGAAGAACTCGGGAAATATACGCTCGATTCCATTAATGTTTCCCTGTTTCGAAAAGCAAAGGAATATGGATTCTCCGATAAACAGCTCTCTTTTCTATGGAAAACGAACGAGCTCACGGTGCGTGCAGCCCGCAAGAAACATGGAATTGAACCTGTCTACAAAACGGTCGATACGTGTGCAGCAGAATTCGAGGCCCACACTCCGTACCATTATTCCACGTATGAGAGCGAAAACGAAGTTGTGAGAAGTCATCGAAAGAAAGCGATCATTCTCGGCAGCGGCCCGAACCGGATCGGACAGGGGATCGAATTCGACTACTGCTGTGTGCACGCGGTCTTTGCCCTAGAGGAAGAAGGGTATGAGACGATCATGATCAACTGTAATCCTGAAACTGTCTCGACCGACTATGATATGACCGATAAGCTGTATTTTGAACCTCTTACTCTCGAAGATGTACTTAATGTATACGAGGCCGAACAGCCGGAAGGCGTTATTGTCAGTTTTGGAGGGCAGACCCCGTTAAAAATATCAAAAGCGCTGGAAGCCTATGGAGTTAAGATTCTCGGGACATCACCCGAGGGAATCGATATCGCAGAAGATCGCAAGAGATTCGGTGCATTACTTCAAGAATTACATATACCACATCCAAACTACGGAACAGCTTCTTCCGTCGATGGAGCACTCGAGGTAGCCGATAGAATCGGTTTCCCTGTCCTTGTCCGGCCGTCGTATGTTCTTGGCGGTCGTGCAATGGAAATTTGTTATAATACAGATTCGTTGCGCGAATATATGACAAAAGCCGTCAAGGTTTCGCCTGAACACCCGATCCTGATCGATAGATTCCTCGAAGATGCGTTTGAGTACGATGTTGACGCAGTTGCCGACGGCGAGAACGTGCTCATCGGCGGAGTGATGCAGCATATCGAGGAGGCCGGCATCCACTCGGGTGACAGTGCGTGCGTGATTCCTCCCTACATGATACAGGAACACCAGCTTGCGTCGATGGAGAAATATACGGTAGAACTCGCCAATGCATTGAATGTCCGAGGCCTGTTGAATATTCAATACGCTGAGAAGGATGGAGTTGTATATGTCCTTGAAGTAAATCCGCGCGGATCGCGAGCCGTACCATTTGTCAGTAAAGCTACGGGTGTCCCTCTTGCAAAAATTGCAGCGAAGGTAATTATCGGCATGAAATTGAAGGATCTCGATATCATGTCGTTCGATTTCCGGAAACTCAACCATGTTGCGATGAAGGAGTCGGTGTTTCCATTTAATAAATTTCCGCGTGTAAAAATATTCCTGGGACCGGAGATGCGGTCAACGGGTGAAGTGATGGGAATCGACGGAAACTTCGGGGGTGCGACGGCCAAAGCACAGATGAGCGCATCAAATACTCTCCCGACATCGGGGAGGATATTTGTCAGCGTTAACGACAGAGATAAAAATGAAAAAACGCTGGCAATCGTCCGTCAGTTTTTCAAACATGGATTTTCGATCGTTGCAACCGCGGGTACCGCGCGATTTCTCTCGTCGGCAGGAATTCCTGCCACACCTGTTTTTAAAGTCAATGAAGGACGGCCGAATATTGTGGATCGGATAAAAAATGGTGAAATACAGCTCATTATTAATACACCGCTCGGCGAGACATCGCGATACGACGAGTATGCCATAGGATGGGCGGCTATCGAGAATAAAGTATCGATTGTAACGACTCTATCGGCTGCGTCGGCGGCTGTGAAGGGCATCGAGAGAGTGAAAGAAGGACGACTCAGAGTTAAGAGTCTTCAGGAATATAACCGGGAATCTCGACACTAAGAATCCTGGGTAATTACCTGAAAGGTATCGTTTCAACGTATGAATGAATATAAAAGCATTGTTGTTAAGGGTGCGCGGGAGCATAACCTCAAGAATATTGATGTTGAAATTCCGCGGGATGCATTCGTTGTTATTACAGGTTTGTCGGGATCGGGAAAATCCAGTCTTGCCTTCGATACAATCTACGCCGAAGGACAGCGTCGGTACGTTGAAAGCCTCTCGGCATATGCACGCCAGTTTCTCGGACTCATGGAACGCCCCGATGTTGATTACATCGAAGGATTGAGTCCGGCCATCTCCATCGAACAAAAATCAAGCAGCCATAACCCGCGCTCGACGGTCGGTACAGTCACTGAAATTTATGACTACCTCCGCCTGCTGTTTGCACGCGTTGGAACTCAATTTTGTACTGAGTGTGACCGGAAAGTCCAGAAACAATCAACTGATCAGATCATAGAGTCGGTCCTCGCACTCTCAGAAGGAACCAAGATTCAGGTCCTTGCACCGGTTGTAAGGGGAAGAAAAGGGCATTATCGCGAGCTCTTTGAACAGATTGTAAAAGACGGATTCCTGCGTGTGCGAATCGATGGAGAAGTGAAGGAAATTCATTCTGGCATGAAGGTCGATCGATATAAAATCCATAATATCGAGATCGTTGTTGATAGAATTGTGGTCAGTAAGAACGTGAAATCACGCATCAACGATTCCATAGAGACTGCGTTAGATTTCGGCAGCGGTGTAGTGATCGTCAATGACGGGAGACAAGATCTCCTTTTTAGTAAACATTTTTCATGCCCTGAGTGCGGTCGTAGCTATGACGACCCGGCACCGAATTCGTTTTCATTCAATTCTCCGTATGGATCGTGCGAATCGTGTGAGGGACTGGGTGAAAAACGGGAGCTGGATCTACATTTAATCCTTCCGAACGAGGATTTGACGATTAATCAGGAGGGGATTGCCCCACTTGGCAAACCTAGGCAGACATGGATGTTCAATCAGATCCGTGCCGTCGGAAAAAATTATGGCTTTGATTTCGATACACCAATAAAAAAACTTTCAAAGAAAGCGCGCCAGGTATTGCTCTATGGAGGGGGAGATGAGCGATTCGAGATCGAGTATAATTATTCCAGCGGACGATCTGTAACGTATCGCCATAGATTTACGGGCATTCTTGATATGCTACGCCGTTCGTATGCCGAAACTTCATCGGCTCACATTCGTGAGTGGATTGAAGCTTATATGACCACAACGACATGCGAGGTATGCAAGGGAGGAAGGTTAAAAAAAGATCGGCTTTCTATCCGGCTTGTCGATGCAAAAAAAGGAGAACGATGGAATATCCATGATATTGTGAGTCGGTCTATCGTCGATGTACGTAAACTTTTCAGGGAACTTACCTTGACTCGCCGGGAGATGGAAATTGCCCGGCAGATTCTGCATGAGATTACACAACGCCTCGATTTCCTTCTAAACGTCGGATTGGATTATCTGACGCTCGGCAGGACTGCACGATCTCTCAGCGGAGGTGAATCTCAGCGGATACGCCTCGCCACACAAATAGGGACACAGCTCGTCGGCGTTCTCTACATACTTGATGAACCGAGTATCGGACTTCATCAGCGCGATAACGTGAAACTTATCCGGAGCCTTAAAAATCTAAGAGATCTCGGAAATACAGTCATTGTCGTAGAACATGATAAAGAGACTATCATGCGGGCAGATTTCATAGTTGATCTTGGCCCGGGAGCAGGAGAACATGGTGGATATCTTGTTGCGAGTGGTTCACCCATGTCGATCGATGGCCAATCGTTGACGGCACAATACATCCACGGAAAACGAAAGATTGATGTACCCGTGCACCGGAAACCGGCCGCTCAGCAATGGAAAAAAGAACTGTCCATGAAGATCTCGTTATTCGGAGCATCCGGGAATAATTTGCAGAGGATCAATGTCCATATCCCCCTGGGACTTTTTGTGTGCATTACCGGCGTAAGCGGTTCGGGGAAATCGACATTAATTGACGAAACGCTCTACCGAATTCTTTCACGTACATTGTACAAGTCGAAGGATGTACCGCTTCAATATGAGCGTATCGAAGGATTGGAGAATATCGATAAAGTAATCAATATCGATCAATCTCCCATAGGCCGGACACCGCGTTCAAATCCGGCTACATATACCGGACTCTTCACGGTGATACGCGATCTCTTCACACAGCTACCCGAATCAAAAATTCGCGGATATAAAGCGGGACGCTATAGTTTTAATGTAAAAGGCGGACGATGCGATGAATGTGAGGGGGATGGTCTCCGGAAAATCGAAATGAATTTTCTACCTGATGTGTATGTCATATGCGATGTCTGCAAGGGAAAGCGTTACAACAGGGAGACGCTTGAAGGTCCGATACAAAGGGAAATCCATCTCGGACGTTCTGGAAATGACCGTCGAGGAAGGAGTAAGCTTTTTTTCCGAGATTCCCCGCATTCAGCGAAAACTCGAAACACTCCATGCAGTCGGACTCGGATATATCCGGCTTGGACAGCAGGCGACAACGCTCAGTGGTGGTGAGGCTCAGCGTGTAAAACTTGCCACTGAACTTTCGAAAATCGGAACCGGAAAAACAATGTATATCCTCGATGAGCCGACAACAGGATTGCATTTCGAAGACATCCGCATGCTGCTCGCAGTTCTCAATAAACTTGTCGAGAAAGGAAATACTGTAGTAGTGATCGAGCATAATATGGATGTCATTAAAACAGCCGATTGGATTATTGACCTAGGGACCTGAAGGAGGAGATGCAGGCGGGAAAATTGTTGCAGAAGGTACTCCAGAAGATATTGCCAGGGTTCCAGACTCGTACACGGGTCAATTTTTAAGGAAAGAGCTATCGATGACGTGAGACGAAAGGATTCCCCTTCAAGAAATACCTCCATTCATTTTCAACACTCCGTGATATTCCAATTCTGCGGCTCGTCCCGATTAAATGTGATGGAATATTCCGGCCTCTCGTGATAAAGAGTTCTTTACTCCGAAGATCGATGCCATTTTCATTCTTTGTGATATGGAGAGCCATACATAATTTTCCCGGGCCGTTTGTCAATTGTTGGGTGTGTGGGTTTCCCCGAAGCTTATACATGGTGGTAATTCCGGCAATCGGCTCAAGAGCACGAATGACGACCGCGGCAGGGTATCCTTCTTTTTCTGTGACGACGTTCAAACAATGATACATTCCGTAAGTAAAATAGACATAAGCAATTCCCCCGCGATTGTACATGATTTCGCTCCGGCCGCTCCGTCGTTGGTAGGCATGTGAAGCTTTGTCGTCGAATCCATGGTACGCCTCCACCTCGACGATCATACCTGCCAGAAGGGAACCGTGATACCGGCGTACAAGAATCTTTCCGATTAATCCGCGCGCAACATCGAGTGTTGACTGTTGATAGTACGACCTGGGAAGAGGTTTTGACGGATGAAACGATTTATTGCGCATCGTGCTTATCAGTGGAATCGAATGAACTTTTCACAAGAATGTAAATCGCGGCTGCGATGAGCACGGCATGAAGAAATGTACCCGAGGTATGATAGATTGTAGTTTCATCTACACCTGTCGGATAAAAATCAATGGCGTTCATTATGGCACGGACGAGAAGCCACTGGAACGCATTCAAAACATACAATAACAACTCTCCAATAAGAACGGCTACGATAATGGGGAGAAGATTATGTTTGTGAAAATATTCGGGGAAGTCGTGGAAAAAGAACTTGCGTAACTCCATAGTTCTCTCCATTGTTATGTTACGATTGATTGGTATCGAAACCCAGGCTCTGTTGAGGTGAAGTTGGACTTCGTTTCTTGAAATATGTATAACAGTACGGTGTTACCTCGCGTCCGCGAAGTGTTCGTTTCAGAAATCCTTCTTGAATAAGGTATGGCTCGTACACTTCTTCGATAGTACCGGCTTCTTCGCCGACCGCCACAGCAATGGTCGTAAGTCCGACAGGACCGCCGTTGTGTTTATCGATAATCGCAAGCAATATGCGTTTATCCATATCGTCGAGCCCTTTTTCATCGACCTCAAGGGCGCTGAGGGCTACATTGGCGACCTCTTTTGTGACAATTCCGTTGTAATGTACTAATGAAGGATCCGCTTCGGCAAAATCGCGGCAGCGCCGCAGGAGGCGGTTTGATATGCGCGGAGTGCCACGCGAACGTCGTGCGATCTCGCTGGCACCGTTGTCCTCGATCTTAATACCAAGGATTGTTGCGGATCGTTCGACGATCGCTGTAAGATCATCGGCTGAATAGTAATCAAGTCTGTTTGTAATTCCGAATCGTGACCGGAGTGGGGATGTCAATAATCCGGTTCGTGTTGTTGCTCCGACAAGTGTGAATCGCGGAAGCGATATCTGAATACTCCGTGCACTCGGCCCGGAATCAATCATGATGTCGAGCCGATAATCTTCCATCGCGGAATAAAGATATTCTTCGACAATCGGATTGAGCCGATGGATTTCATCGATAAAGAGGACGTCGCCTTCTTCGAGATTTGTCAGTACTCCCGCGAGATCGCTCGGACGATCTAGAACGGGGCCTGAAGTAGCTTTGATGTTCGATCCTAATTCATTGGCGATGATATATGCAAGCGTCGTTTTCCCGAGGCCTGGTGGACCCGTAAACAGCACATGATCGAGTGGTTCATGCCTCTGACGTGCAGCTTTGATGAATACGGTGAGGTTCTCGACTATTTTTAGCTGACCCACGAACGAGGCGAATTGAAGAGGACGGAGGGTCTGATCGTACTCCCGTTCGTTCTCAAGCCGCTCCGGTGTGGTTGTCGATCGTGATCGCATGATGAATGAATGTACGAAGAAGAAGAATCAAGAGCAAAAGGTAGACCTTTGTCTATCGAATAGGAGTTTTTACAAGCGCACGGTACTCTAGCGCTGTTTTACTAAGAACTAGAAGAAAATTATTTTCGGGGAATGACAATGGTTTCCTTCCGCTGAAATTGCTTTTTGTAAAGGAAACCTTTTGCTCTTTATGCCGTATGGCGCAATGCTCTTTTTATCAGCTCTTCCACCGTAAGCGCATTCGTGTCGGCTCCCTGCAGGGCAAGGCGAATCGCTTTTTCTGCAACCGGGCGCGAAACGCCGAGAGCAACGAGTGCCAGCAGAGTCTCTGATCGAACGTGCGAAGCATCGTCGCCGATTGGCGGAAGAGGAAATGCCGATATCTCGTCTTTACCGAGTTTATCCCGTAGTTCGACGATGAGACGTTCTGCCGTTTTTTTACCGACTCCGGGAATTGTCGTCAGTGCGGTCGTGTCGGCATGGAGGAGGTGATCCTTGAGCTCGTTAACGCCGACACCGGAGAGAATTCCAAGAGCGATTTTCGGTCCGATACCGGAGACAGAGATGAGAAGCCTGAACATCGACCTTTCAGCTTCGCTCGCAAAGCCGAAGAGCTGTTGTGCATCTTCACGAACGTGAAGATGGGTCAGGATGGTGACTTCCGTTCCGACTTCCGTCAGACGTTGATATGTTGAGACCGGAATTGAAACCGAATATCCAACACCATGAACATCGATCTGAAGTTCTGTGGGTGTTTTCTTTGTGAGTATACCGTGAAGTGATGCAATCATAATGAGCGTCGTGTTCGTGGAATAGAGTGAGTAACAACCCGCTCCGGGTGCGATTCAACATACGTTTTCCAATCTGAAAATTTTGCCCGTGGAGCCGTTATTCGGTGATAATGACAGATTGCCACGGCGAGAGCATCGGTGGCATCGAAAAATTTCGGCGTCTCCTTCATCCGGAGGAGTGTTTTAACCATAAATTGAACCTGTTCTTTTGAAGCAGTGCCGTTTCCAACCACAGCTTTTTTCACCTCGCGTGGAGAATATTCAGTTGTCGGGATATCCTGGAGAACAGCAGAAAGAATCGAAATTCCCCGGGCATGTCCGATCTTCAAGGCTGATTGTGCATTCTTTCCGTAAAATGCAGTCTCGATGGCAAACTCATCCGGATGATATCGATTAATGACATCTTCGAGCGTTTGATAGATCATCTTCAGTCGTTCCGGAAGCGGACTCGTACCGCGGTTTCGGACGACGTTGTATGTCCGCACCCTGATCGAGCGGCCTGTTCCCTCAATAACACCATATCCCGTGACGAGTGTCCCGGGATCAACGCCAAGAATAATCATGAATTGAATACGGCAAGAATGTTGTCGTCGATATCGAAGTTTGCATAAATATGTTGTATATCATCGTGCTCTTCGAGCGCCTCCACAAGCTTAAGCAATTGTTCGGCCTCTTTTCCCTCAACTTTAACATGGTTTTGTGGAACCATTTGAATATCGGCGTGCTCGATTTTAATACCTTTTCCTTCCAGAGCTTTTTTGACGTTATCAAATGCATGCGGTGTCGTAATGATTTCATATGCATCGTCGGTCGTCTGCATATCATCAGCTCCGTTATCCAGGACGATATTCATCACATCTTCCTCATTCAATCCTGCTTTCTGGATGATGATAGTTCCTTTTTTCGAAAACTGGAATGCCACTGCGCCCGTCGATGCAAGCTTACCGTTGTGACGTTCGAGAATATGCCTCAACTCTGATACCGTCCGGTTTTTATTATCCGTGACGGATTCGAGAAGGAGAGCTGCACCACCGGGACCGTAGCCTTCATAGGTCACATCTTCATACGTGACTCCGGGAAGTTCCCCTGTCCCTTTCATTATTGCACGTTTAATGTTATCGGCCGGCATGTTGCTCGCCTTCGCCTTATCGATGGCAAGCCGTAAGCGGGGATTGCCATTGAGATCGCCGCCGCCTATCCTCGCCGCGACAGTGATCTCTTTGATCAGTTGGGTAAATGCCCGTCCCCGGGCTGCATCGATAACAGCTTTTTTCCTTTTAATCGTAGCCCATTTGGAATGACCAGACATGCGTGGATGTTCTCCTTTTATTTTAAATCTTTGATTTTAAGTTGGGGGTATTGATCATGTGGTCTGCCGTTACTATTGCCATCTCCGTTACCAGTCCATTCATTCTCATCGATCGAAAAAACGATATCGAGATTTTTCCGCCCCGTTTCAATACGGGAGATAAGGCGGCCAAGTCCAAAACCGATAGCATCGAATACGAGCTGACCGTTTCGTACCTTAAAACGCAGGTGGTCTTTTCCGACGATTCGTGGTGAACCGACTACTTCGACGTTCCTGGCGAGAAAAACCGGGCGCATATTTCCCGGTTCCGAACGGAATAAATTGCTTCAAAATCCGGACGAGCTTCGAAGTAATGTCAGAAAGAGAAATTTCGCTGTCAATCTTGATCTCCGGAACTCTTAAATTTTCGGGCAGAAGTTCTTTCACAACTGCATTAAATGCAGCACGGAATTCATCGACCCGATCGATATCGATCGAAAGTCCCGCCGCATATTTATGTCCGCCGAATTGTAAAAGCTTATCTTCGACACGCTTCAATGCCTGGTAAATATCGAATCCGGCAACACTCCGCGCCGATCCTTTTGCGACTCCGTCGATTGTTGTCATCATTACAGTTGGGCGATAATATTTTTCAACCAGACGAGAGGCGACGATTCCAATCACTCCGGGATGCCATTTATCCTGATGTAGGACGATGACAGAATCATTTTCGACATCGAAATAATGTTCAACGATTTCCTGTGCTTTTATGAATGTCTCCTCGTCGATTTTGCGGCGATTCCGGTTCTCTTCTTCCATGACCTGCGCGAATTCAAGCGCTGCGGGATAATCATCGCAGGTCAACAGTTCGACGGCACGTTCAGCGCTTCCAAGGCGCCCGACGGCATTGATTCGCGGTGCCAGAACAAAGACGATCTGACCGGTTGAAATCGAGCCGAATCGAAGTCCGGATGTCTCGATCAGTGCACGGATACCCGGTCGGGGATGGGTGTTAATAATATCCATGCCCAGTTTCACCAGAGTGCGATTTTCACCGATGAGAGGAACTATATCGGCTGTACTTGCCAGTGCAACAAAATCGAGATATTTATCAGGGAGTTCATCTTTTCCCAATCTGCCGGCGATTCCCTGAATCAGCTTGAATCCGACGCCGCAGCCGCATAACGATTTAAACGGATAGCTACAGCCCGGTTTAATCGGGTCAAGAACCGCATAAACATCCGGAAGTGTCGGCCCCGGTTCGTGATGATCGCAAATGATGACTTCGATTCCCAGTTCACGGGCGTACACGGCTTGTTCCACGGCCGTGATTCCGCAATCGACGGAGATCAGGAGTGTGATCTGATTTCCCTTCGCACGGTCGATACCGCCGTTTGAAATTCCGTAACCATCCGTTACGCGTCCCGGAATATAAACTTCGACATTCGCCCCTATTTCTTTGAGAAAGAGATACATCATCGAGGCGCTGTTTGTCCCGTCGACATCATAATCGCCATAGATGAGAATTCGCTCGTGCGTTTCGATTGCTTTCAGCACACGTCCGACAGCCTTTTCCATTCCATCCATGAGGAATGGATTATGAAGGAGATCCGGGCTCGGACGGAAAAACATATGAGCTTTTTCGAAAGTATCGATTCCCCGGTTCACAAGGGCCTGTGCAAGCACCTCGGGAATAGAGAGTTCGTCAACAAGCTTTTTTAATGTACCCGGATCTGATGGAGGTGCACAATTCCAACGATGCTCCATGAAGACTCCTGCAGGAACGGCTTACCGCATTTAGACAAAGTCTAATGAGCCTATGGACACCCAAGGCTTGCCTTAGGTGCGCCTCTGGCTCAAAAGAAATACGGAAAGGCACAGGTCGATAAGCCGAATTCTGTCTTCCCCGTTCACAAACGTGAGGGGGGAGGCAATCATTTATCTTGACCACGCTTCACAGCGCAGCTCTTTCGCCCGTCATTATGGCGGGACGGAATGCGACCTACCCGGAAATCTTACGATACGAGCAGCATCGTTTCGACTACGCCGGTAGGTGTAGTCGTCATGTTTCCTTATTCGGTCTTGCTCCGGATGGGGCTTGTCGTGCACCCGCTGTTACCAGCGGGACGGTGAGCTCTTACCTCGCCTTTTCACCCTTACCTCATCCTTTCCTTTCGGATAGGATGAAGCGGTATGTTTTCTGTGACGCTATCCGTCTGCCTTCCGCGGCCGTCAGGCAACGGGAAACAGCCCACCTGTTAGGTGGCATCCTGCTCTACGGAGTTCGGACTTTCCTCACCCTATCCCAACGAAGTCGGGATAGGACGCGATTGCCTAATCTGCGCTTTCCGTACTCCTAGCGGTTATGAGAAGTATTATTTTGTTAGTTAATACACTTGATGTTCATCAATCCCCCGGTTCGCGAGTGAATCAGCTTTCGCATTCAGTTCGCGGGGGATATGTGATATTGAAAATCGAAAGGGGGCACTGTCGAGCAATTGGCGTACCTCCCTGTGAAATCGCTGTAATTTTTTATTCCGTACCCGGTATACTCCATTCATCTGCCGTACAAGCAACTCGCTGTCCGAATTGATCAACAACTCTGAGCAATGTGCGAATCGTGACATCACCAAACGCAGACAGGCGATCAGAGCAGAATACTCGGCAACATTATTCGTCGTGATTCCGAGAAATGCGAAGTGCTCTGCCTGGCATCGACCCTGGCCGTCAAAAATTGCAATTCCGATTCCACTCTTTCCCGGATTTCCGCGCGCAGCTCCGTCGATAAAAGCAGTGAGTTTCATGGCATGGAGCTGCTGGATTCAACAATTTCATCAGAGACAAGAATTCTTCCACACCCTTCGCACGTATAAATACGATTATTTTTCCGGAGCTCGAGGACACGCTGAGGCGGCACCGCATTATAGCATCCCGCGCAAGCACCGCGTCTTACAGGAACGACCGCCCGGCCCTGCTTTGCCACACGAATTCTAGTGTACGTTGCCAGGTCGGATTTCACAATCTTATGCACGATTTTATCCCGCTCATGTTGCAAAGCTGCCTCTTCTTTTTCGGTTTCTTTTGAAACTTCTGCAAGTTCTGCTTTTCGTTCGGCAAGGGTCTCGCTTAATTTTTCGACTTGAGCCTGAAGTTCTTCCGAAGAAATTTTTATTTTTTTAGTCGTGACTATAAGTTCATCGATATGTGCTTCCAGTGTAGATATTTTCTTCTCTGCAGCATCAATTTCTTTCGTCAGCAGATCGTATTGCTTGTTATTCCGGACCTGGAATTGCTGATTCTTGTATCGTTCGATTTTTTCCGTCAGCGCAGTGATATCGAGTTCACATTTACTTCGGTCCTGATACGCCTGAGTGACGGCTTCATCATTTGTCGATATTGTATTTTTTGTTTTTGTGATGACTTCTTCCAATTCCCGCACTGCTGCAGGAAGATCGCCTTTCAATTCCTCAATATCATCAAGCTTGTTATCAACGGTCTGCAGTGCGTACAACAATCGGAGCTTGTTTTCCAATTCCATCTCCTTTATGAGAAATAAATGGGATTTGTTCGCACACCTGTTGTCTCTATAATAATCAAACGTTTTGTGCGGTGAAATGATGATTCAAGGAACGATTTCATCGCAGTAATAATACCGCGCTCGGTCTCAAAATGTCCGGCGTCAATGAGAAAAATCTTTCCTTCGGCTTCCTGAAAAACATGATACGAAATATCGGCAGTGACAAAAGCGTCTGCTCCTGAACGGATCGCAGCATCAAGATATTCTGCACCGCTGCCACCGCAAACAGCAACCCGTCTGATCGTTCTTTTTTTTCCCGTTGTATAGCGGAATCCTTCCCGTGAAATTTTCTTTTTCACACGATTCAGAAAAGCTAAGGCCGGCAGTGGAGTTGGAAAAGTTCCGATTGCGCCTATGCCGTAATTCGGACTTCTATTTTCTACGGGATAGATATCGTACGCCACTTCCTCGTAGGGATGTGTGCTCAGCAGCGCATCGATTATAGCCGGTACATTCCAGCGAGGTGCGACCATTTCGAGCCTAATTTCTTCCGCGCTTTCGAGCAGACCGGGAGTTCCTGCCCAGGGTTTTGCATCGATATCTGGCCGGTACGTTCCCACACCCTTGACACGAAAAGAACACTCCTTATATTTCCCGATAATTCCGGCGCCTGCCACAGCCATTGCCTGAGAGATACGCTCCGTCATCTCACGCGGTACGAAAGTCACGATTTTCACCATCGACTTTTCGAGTGATTCGAGGAAGGTTATCTCCTGAAGACCGAGCTGTCGGGCAAGTGTCCAGTTGACACCGTCACGAACACGATCGATGTTCGTATGCATCGCATATAGGGAGATATCATGCTTGATGATTTCCCGTGCGATTCTTCCCTGATTCGTCGAATCAGTCAGTGCCCGCGGCAGCCGGAAAAACAGCGGATGATGAGTGATAATCAGATCGCTCTTCTTCCGGATCGCCTCGTGAACCACCCTTTCAGTAACCTCTAGTGCAATGAGGATTTTTCGCACCCGTTTGCCGGTGGTCCCGATCTGTAGTCCGACATTATCCTTCTCCCATGCTGCCCCGCGGGGCGCCCATTGCTCACAGATCCGGATGATATCGCCGACTGTCATATGTGTACATTTATGAAAAAAAAGTGTCCCGATTTTGTCGGGACACCTGATGTTATTCGAGAAAATTTTCGGGTGTTGCTTTGATTAAAAGTTTTGGAAAATGTAATTCCCTGTAATTCATTAACAATGCAAGCATAAAAAATGAATCGCTTTCCATACTCTCTAATTGTAAGAAGATAACGAGTTTCGGGAAAAAATGCAAGTCTTCTTGCAGTTCATTCCAGGCTTCTCTATATTCCTTATACACAATGAGGGTAAGCCCTTTCAGATGAAAAACCTACTGATCATCAATTCCTACGCCGGAACGATCGCCCGCCACTGGAAGGACATTGAACCGCAGGTCCGCGAGCACCACATGTATCCGACAGAATTTCAATTCACTGAAGCCCCAGGGCATGCCACGGAAATGACCCGCACAGCCCTGCATGAAGGGTACAAGAATATCGTCGTTCTTGGCGGAGATGGAACAATAAACGAAACAGTGAACGGCTTTTTCGAAAACGGTGTTCTGATCAACCCTGAGGCTACACTCGGAATCCTTACCGGCGGCTCAGGAAACGACACGATCCGAACATTGGGTATTTCTCGTGATGTTACTCAGGCGATAAGGCAGCTTGCCCGGGGCAACGTGATGCTGTGCGATGTAGGCAGAATCCGCTGCCGGGGGATGGACGGCGGTGAAATCGAGAGAATGTTCTTTAACGTGGCCGATATCGGACTCGGTGCTATGGTCGTTCAGAAGGTAAATAGAAGCTCGAAACCGTTCGGCGGCAGAATCGCCTTCTTGGCGGCAACGACATCGACGTTCATCAGCTATAGAAAACCGACGCTCCGTTTTTCTTTCGATGAGGCACCGATGAAAGAAGAAAAGATCATTACACTGGTCGTTGCAAACGGGCGCTGGTTTGGAGGAGGGCTGTCGCCCACGCCGACTGCACAGATCGACGACGGACTATTCAGCATCGCGGTGTTCGGTGATATCAGCATTCCAACCTACGTTCGAAAAATCAGTTACCTGATGAAAGGGAAAACGATCGATCATCCATGTGTTACCTATGCAACAGCAAAGAAGGTATTCGTCGAGTCAGATGATAACGTTTTTATCGAGGCAGACGGTGAAGTGATCGGGAAACCACCAGCCTCGTTCGATATTCTCCCCAAGGCAATGCGTGTATATGTGTGAGAAAATCGCGCTGTGGATATAACGTCTCTGCTTTCCAAGAAATTTGATTAGGTTGTGCGGCACCTGGCATCTGTTCGCATTGCATATGGAGTAAATTCTATTCGACGGTTAGCATGTATCTTTCACTCGTGTGGCCATTTTTTCCACTTTGGCTCAATGAAATTTTTAAGGACAAATACCTTCCTAAGAAAAAATAATCCCAGTCCTGTTCCAATAATAAATGTCAGCAAAGATGCTTCAAATCCGACAGGATAACCTGTAATGATATCTGGACCGAAGAATTTACACAAGAAAAGTGGCCGAGAATGTCCCATAGCGGGAAAACCAATTATCGCATATTGAATAAAATTCCAGACGAAGTGAAAGCCAAAGATGATCCAAATTCTACGCGTCAAGATAAATAGAGAACAGAAGAGAATACCTACCTCTATAGTCTGAGTCGAAGCGCTCCAGAGAGTTTGTCCCGGGTACAGCAAATGCTGAAAACCAAAGATTACCGAAGCTACAACCATTGAAAACCATGTTCCCAAACTCTGTTCAAAAATCCTAAAGAGTATCACAATGAACACCACATCTTGTATGAATGCGAAAAAGGAATGGAACATAATGTCTTCATAAATTGTAGGCGAATTGTTTGTACCAACGATTGAGAAAAATCCGAGTATCCACAGTACCGCCACAACAACTCCAATTGAAAGTATACCCAAAGCGCTTCCTGATAAAAATTGAGTCAGAGATTTTCGATCGATGGCGATTTCATCGGCTTTTCTTTTTTCGGAAATCCTCACAAACAACGCATATCCATAGTAGACCGTTAATGACCGAACGACAAAAACAACTGTTGACCTGATGGTTGAGTGTTCAACCGATAAAGCGGAAAGAATTATCTGGGCGATACTTCGAACAAAGAATGTCAGAACATTCACTATGACAATGCCAATGATTATCTGAACAAGCGAAAATCCAAATTTTCGCCAAAATAGATGTAATGTTTTTTTTGCTTTGATTTCTTCTTCCATATCTGACATCCAATAGTATTATATCATTCTTGAAATTATTCGGTTTACTGGTTATTGTGCCACATGACGCCTAACGTTCCGCGAAATGTATGCCGTTGTCAAATATAAATAAATATAATCCTTTGCGGAAAAAAGCCGTCCTTCCTTTTTCTGAATCTCGCTAAGCAGTTGAACCTGGATTAAACGAACATCTGATTTTTCTCAATATTTATTCCAATACATGGATATTTTTTCTTTTGCAAATCGACTTGAGGGCATCAGGCCAGACCGTGGTGCTTACCTCGCCAATGTGAGCGGTCCTTAACAGATACATAAATGTACGTGACTGACCGATGCCGCCTCCAATACTTAATGGTATCTCGTCATTGAGGATCGCCTGGTGGTAGGGCAACTGTAGAAAATGTTCCTGTCCGGCCTCTTTGAGCTGCTGCACCATGGTTTCTTTAGTCACACGGATACCCATGGATGTCAGTTCATGACGACGCTTCGTCACCGGATTCCAGACCAGGATATCGCCGTTGAGTCCATGGAACTGCTTTCCGTTCTTTTTAATCGTTGGCGAGATCCAGTCATCATAATCCGCAGCTCGCATCTCATGGGGATAACCGTCTTCCAGGACATAGCCGATTCCGATGATAAAGATCGCCGGATGCACCTCCTGGACCATTTTTGTCTCTCGCTGTTTGCGGGTGAAGTCCGGATAGCGTTCCAGGATTTCCTCCGCGTGAAAAAATTCCAACTTTTTTGGTATATCCGGATATTTATCGGTATTGAGTCCGGGGAAGTCTTTCTTGACCATCTGACCGGCCTCATAGATAACCGACCAGATTCTCTCGACGACATCCCGCAGAAATTCCAGATTACGCATATCCTTAGTGATAACCCGTTCCCAATCCCATTGATCGACATAGGCGCTGTGGTCATGGTCCAGGAAGTAGTCCTTTCTAACTGCCCTCATATCGGTACAAATCCCTTCACCCACTTCACAGCCGAACTGCTTCAAGGCCATCCGTTTCCATTTTGTGGCCGCCTGGACCACCTGAGTCTCGATTCTCTTTTCAAGACCGAGCCCGCAAGGAAATTCAATGGGCGTGCGTGAACCATCCCGGTCAAGGTAATCATTGACACCGCTGTCCTTGGTTACGATGAGCGGAACCTGAACCATAAAAAGGTTGAGTTCCTTGCACAGGTTCTCTTCAATGAAATTTTTTATTTTGTAGAGTGCCTTCATCCTCTCCTTGGGACCCAACAACGCCTTATAATTGTGGGGAAGGATTTTATCCACCTCTTCATAAGTGCTGATGCCCGGCCCTGCCAGATCCGCTTTCTTATCTGCCATTATATACCTCCATTGTTAGTGGTTCTGTTTGTTTTGTTTCTCCGAGTGCAGGACGCGCGATTGTTGTCTTGCACCCAAAAGCCAAAATTCGTGTCTTAGCAACCGACAATTTTGCATAACGTGTGCAACAAAAATGCCGTCCGGTTTGCCGCTATGATCGAACAATATCGTTTGCGGCAAACGGTATGGCTCATTTTACATTTTTGTTGCTGTTAGCTGCCGTGCTCTCATAATCGATTGCTGAATGACCGCTGCGGAACGTTCGTTCCTGAACCTCATTTCTTGTACGTATCTCCGAATGAAACATTTGTAGTAAAAGTCTGACCTTCAATAACAGTGAATTTAGCAGTAGCTGTGCCAAATGTTCCGGTTCCTGTTGCGTTGTTTGGTGTGTAAATCAAATATGGATCAGTATTGCCTGAATTAAAATTATTATCACCATTCGCATCAAACATAGTAATAAGATGATAGTCTCCTGGTGGCACAGCAAAAGAGTACGAAAATGGTGATGTTGACGAACTACTACCTTGGATTGTTGAGCCATTTGGCGAGCCTTGCATGTTGGTATTGCTGAAGAGATAGATTGCTACAACTAAAAGTTTAGTTGCGCTTGGTGTACCAGTACCCGAATAAGTTATTATACCTTGAACATTGCCCGTCGTGGGGTTTTGGGTGGGATTACTCTCGTCCTTCTTGCAAGATAAGAGAATGAACCATGAGAGCAACACGATTATAGTAGTGAACAAATTCTTCATTGTTGGAACTCCTTTAAGAGTCTTGGGGCTGATTAGATTTCACTTAGCCCGATTTGCCCAACCCCGTTGGTAACTGAACTAACGTCAATGCCACCACCCTCGAATGGAGGTGAGAGCATGGCAATTAACGTGTCGAAAAGACACGCAACCCCGCGACGATAACTTGCTCGCCCTCGGCCGATCCCGACTTTGTCGGGAGAGGCCGGGGCGAATGATTTATTCAATACTTGCCCCGGTGCGGTATTGAGCCCGCCTACACCGGCTGTGAGTCTACCCGCCGGAGTCACGACGAAATTGGTCGTGAAGAAGGCCCGCCTGAGCACGAAGTGCTACGGCGGGCAGGCGGGCGACGTAACCACGCTTGTTAAGCGCAGTGCCCAATATCATTTTGACGGTGGTGTTACAGGTAAATCGGTATTAGAAATATCGACGACAGCTTTCCAACTTCCGTCGGCCTGTTTCTTATACACCGTAGCATACTTGCCGTGGTCCGTGATTGGCTTGCCCTTAGAGTCGTTCATTGTTATTTCATACGTTCCAACGGCATAGCCAAAATCCCCTGAGCGTGCAGCTTCCACTTTGGTAACCTGCCATTTCATCGCTACGCCGGGCATCACCAAAAATTCCCCAAACGCCTTGCGAATGGCTTCCTTAGTGGTGAGCATCGGAACATTCACAAACATCACCACTGCATCGTCAGCGTAGAACGCCACCGCAGCGTCCAGTTGCTTGGCTTCGACTGCCTTGGAAAATGCGACATCGGTCGCGCGAATTGCTGCCTCGTCTGCTGCACGAGTGTCGGGCTGTTGCTGTGTGCAGGCGGGCAGAAGAAGTGCCAGGCAGCAAGCAGTCAAGACGGTTAAGTTGCAGAGCGTTTTCATAGTCGTGTCCTTTCGTGTTAGATGTGATGGTAATTGTGGATTGTGGGGCATTGTGCTTATCGTTTCCAGGCTTTGCGAAGTCGGCGATAGCCGATTTGGGCGAACGGAGTGAGCCGAAAAGCCCGTGTTAGGCGAAGTAAACCTATAAATTTTAATTATTCGAGTTTCAAATTTGCTCCGCATTTCGGGCACTTATTAATGGGTGCGGATATTGACAGGCATCCTCTTTCTTTTCAACCCAATAAAGAACTTGTTTAAATGCTGTATGATCGGGATAACGATCTTGCTTAACGTGCCGTGATCGATAACGGGTTTTCTTGCAGGCTACTCACTTCACCACCGGGCCCAGCAGCGCTGCGAACGCATGGCGGTCGATCCTCTTTTTGAGAGCGGCCACCTCGTCCTTGGGACCGCCGATGACTAGCTCGATCGATTTTAATGGCGCAAGTTTGGGGGCCGGCTTATCCGTGTTCAGGGTCTCCGCTTCTTTGACGGTGCGCGGCCCGAAGATCATATTGAGCGTGACATTATCATCGCCGGTCTGCCACGAAAGGAATTCGGCGCTCTTCTCGATGTTGTACGCGTCTTGGTCGCGCACGTGCACGGTCTTACCGTCCTCGACGTTCACCAGGTACGGGTGCGGCCTGAGCCAGACGCTTAACTCGATCTTGTTTTCCATAACGGCCATCGCCGCCTGGACGGCGGCCAGCGGGTCCTTCGCCTTGTCGGCTGGTTTTCCCTGCGCGGCCTTGGCGTCGTATCCGAAGTGGAGGCTGTTGTTCGGATAGATAGGGAAACAGCCTGCCTGCCAGGACCCTCCCGTGATCACCCCGCCCGGGATCTTCGTCTCGGCTACGAACGGCATATTGCTGGCCTCTATCGCGCCGTCGGGCGCGTACCGGGCCGTGTCGGGCACCGGCAGCAGGACTTTCACCGCCAGGACCAGTTCCTTGAAAGCCTTGACCTCGGCTGAGGTCAGCACTCTGCAGTCGGGGCCTATCTCCTCGCAGGGGTTTTGGGCCGATACCGGATTGTAAAGCATTGCCCCGATAAGCGTCGTGGAAAGAACAACCGATAACAACCTTACCATCAGACTTCCTCCTGCTTTAGTGGTGAAACACTTTTGATTGCCATATCTCTTTTCATCCATCGTGTACTTCCTTTCATTAAGGGCTTATTTCGCCTAACATTTGCAACAAAAATGCCGTACCGTTTGCCGCTATGATCGAACAATATCGTTTGCGGTAAACGGTATGGTTCATTTTACATTTTTGTTGCTGTTAGTTGCAGTTGCCCGCCTGCCTGCCGGAGGCACGCAGGCAGGCCTGCGGGCCGAAACGCAGCCCTTTCGCCTCCGTTCACAAAACGAACTCCGGCGAACAGGTCGGCGTGCAGGCCCGTTACCTCAGTAATACAAGTTTCTTTGTTTCTGTAAATGAGTCAGCTTGTAGACGATAAAAATACACTCCACTTGATATTTGCGTTGCATTCCATTGGCGTGAATATGTTCCAGCGGGCAGCTCTTCGGAAACAAGTACCGCCACTTCTCTCCCTAAAGCATCAAAGACTTTCAGTGACACAAACGATTTTGACGGAATACTGAATGAAATGTTAGTTGACGGATTGAAGGGATTGGGATAATTTTGATCGAGAGAATATACAGTAGGAATCTTGCTTTGATCAGAATTGAATCCGGTTGAAGATGAGCTATTCCGAAGAACGGAGACTGTATTGCTAAGGTTGTTCGCAGTTACAATATCAGGTTTTCCATCTCCATCCAAATCACCTATAGCAACACCATCGGGTCTAACACCTGTCGTAAAATCCATCTTCGTAGCAAACGAGTTGCTCGTAATATTTCCGCTGGAACTCGTATTCCGAAATATTGAAACTGAATCTCTTGACCTATCATTCGCAGCTACCACATCAGGCTTGCCGTCTCCATCCAAATCACCTATCGCGGTACCATCGGGTCTAACGCCTGCCGCAAAATCCACCCTGCTGGCAAGAGAACTGGTCGTAAAGCTGTCACTAGAGCTTGTGTTCCGAAACACAGAAACTGTAGAGCTTCTGTTGTCGCAATTTGCAATTACTAGATCAAGCTTACCGTCTCCATCCAAATCATCTATATCTAAACCGGCAGGTCTCAAAGCCAGTCTCAAAATCAACTTTAGCGGCGAAAGAACTGCTAGTAATATTGCCGATAGAGCTTATATTCCGAAACACGGAAACTTTAGAATCACCAAAATTCGTTGTCACCAGATCTGACTTGCCATCTCCATCTAAATCACTTATATGAACGCTAGCTGGCCAGGAACCTGTTGTAAATTCCACCTTTGGATCGAATGAAATGCTCCCTCCAGCAAATGTTACTATAAAAGGATAGGCTGAATAACCGGTTAATCCACCAACAGTGACAGTAAAAGACGCGTAAGTTGCGCCAACAGGTACCATCACAGTGAGCGAAGACGAACTGGATGACGTAACCGTAGCCCTCGCCGCACCAAAAAAAACTATGTTATTCTCCGCCGTTGGACTGAAGTTTGTGCCGATGATAGTAACGCTTGTGCCAATGGGCCCGGATAATGGCGTAAAGGAAGTAATGGAAGGAATCTGGGAATAAACAAATGCCGAGGTGCTGACCATAAAGAAAAACAGAAGATGCAATCGTTTCATAATAATTCTCCTTTTGTGCAATAGTAATAAGCCAGTTTTTTTTATGGTTTAAAGGGCAATTGCAACTAACGGTTCGCAAAAGTAGTGACCCGTCGGCCCGCCCTGAGCGGGAATTGCCTGTGGCAATTCCCGTCGAAGGGAGGCGGGATCGTTATTTTGCGTGTTAAACGAAGTATCGTCCGTGCCACGGACGGTTATTATTCTTTTTCCCAATGTAATATAATTTCGTCTTTATCCTTTAAAGCATTCCGAATGAATTCTATTAGGGATGGATCGGGTTTCTTTTCTTCAACAAAAATATCAAATAATTCGTTTATAAAACAAAAATCATTCTCTTCCATATCTTCTTTAGTAAAAACATCAATCAAAAATTTCAACTGTTCATTTTTTATTGCTCCAATTATTTCTCCGGTATTTTTATCTGTTATTATTACTCTTTTCCCTCGAGGGTGTTCCCACCACCAGTTAGCTTCTTCTTTAATAAATCGACCACGTTTACGCTTGCTGATTATTCCTTCTACTACCTCTTCAAAAAAATTAAGGGCAATTATAAGAGGCACCATACTAATCCAAGCAATCCCAAGTAATCTATCATAAGGCATATTTAAGAAATTCCATTTAGGTTGTATGAACCAAAAAATAGATATTGCAATTAATAAACCGGGAAAAACTCTTTTGATACAGAATTTAATAATCTTCAATAATCTTCGTGCCGTTTTAACTTCCATAATTGACTTCCTTTCAACATAAAAGATAACTTATTAGTCAAGGATGGCACAACCCCAATAGGGCGATATTTCGTTTAACGTTCACACAAATTACGCAGGCCCGCCACGGTAATTAGCAAATGACTCATTTAATACTTGATCCGTGGCGGGATTGAGTGAACACAATAATATAATCTTTTCGGTATTATTTAGCTTAGCAAATGAGTGAACGACGTAATTTGTATTGTTATATGACGTTGACTTTTTTGCCTTTGATCCCTCTCACTTTATTATACAAAATTAAGGATAGTGAATATATCCCAAGAATAATAAAAGGTATATCAGGTAACCATCCAGATGCAACAACCGCGGTTCCTATAAAAAGTGCATAGATTGTGAATAAATTAAAAAGTGATCTATTCCCTTTCGGATAATTTAATGTCATAAGACTAAGAATAACCATTGTTGTCGGACATGGCATCAAACCATAATTTGACAATAAAGTATCCTTTAAACAAAATATGAAACCTTGTCCATAAATATATGTTGGATACCAGAATCCCCATATCATAATTAATAAGACAACGAATTTATATCCTTTTACATCTTTAAAATCCAAGTCGAATTTAGGATTGATAATTTCTTTTGTCCAATAAAAGACGATAAAACCTAACAAAAAAGGAGTTAATATAAATGAAGCTAAATATGGTATACCTATTTTTGACCAGTAAAACATAGCGTAAACACCCCAATAGCCAAAAAGAAAAAACCAGTTAAAAGCAAAGTATATGGCAAACAATTTCCTGTATTTATTTCCATATCTAAAAACCAAATACAAAATTACCAATGTAGCGATATGAAAAATTATACTTAAAGGAATTCCGAATATGTCAATTTCCATTTGAACAAATCTGTGAAAACCTTCTCCAAAAACTTTAGGATCAAAGTTCATAATATACCTCCTGTAATAATCTAAAAATATTCAATGTCATATAACGTATGGCGTGGTTACGCAGTCCCGCACCGATTCCTTGCAAATGACTCATTTCATATTTGTCTCGGTGCGGGGTTGAACGAACTCTATATTATATACAAATGTGTGAGTGTCGTGGTTTGTGTTGTTAGTTGCAGTTGCCCGTTCATTTGATCACCACAAGCTTCTTGGTTTGAGCTGCACCGCCAGCCTGCAACTGGTAGAAGTACACTCCACTCGGCACGTTGCTTGCGTCGAAGGAAACCGAATGAGTTCCCACACTCTGGCGTTCGTCTACCAGGGTTTCAATTTCTCTTCCGAGTACATCATAGACTTTCAGAGTCACTTTGCTGACTGTTGAAAGCTGATAGCTAATTACCGTTGACGGATTGAATGGGTTTGGATAATTCTGCATGAGGTCAAAATGACCCGGTAAAGAAGAGCCACTTTCTCGCACAGATGTCGATCCGCCCGTCGTCGTCTTAGCAAGGGCACCTTGGTCGCCTGTCAGCCATCCATTGTTGGCATCGATAAAATAGATGCTAAAAATGCCCTCTTGCGCCGGCGTATTTTGAATTGTCCACGATTCACCTGCATCCGTCGTGTGAAGGATGATTCCCTGACCCTGGTTCTCATCATACTGACGACCTCCGACCCAACCGACATCCGCATTGAGAAAGAAGACAGCCTTGTGTCCGGAATTATTTCCAGTGTTGGTAATTCGTGTCCAGTTCGTCCCGCCGTTGGTTGTGTGAAATATCTTTCCAGAGCCACCTACGACCCAACCATTGTTGGCGTCCACGAACTGCATGGCATTAAATCCACCGCTTGAGCTATCGGTAATTTGATTACTCCAGTTTGTTCCGCCGTTCGTCGTGTGCCAAACATAATTGATGGTATCGCCGCCGAAGCTCCAGCCATTGTTAGCGTCAATGAAATATGTTATGCCTTGTGGAGGGTCGGGGAGTGAATCCCAGCTGGCACCTCCATTGGTTGTATGAAGTACGGCACCGCCGGCAATATTGTTCAGCCCTGTTCCATTCGCGACAACGGCCCAGCCATTGTTAGCGTCAACAAATTGAACGAACAAACCCATTGACCATGGAGCCAGCAATTGCTTGCTCCACGATGTTCCACTGTTCGTAGTATTGTAAAGAATGGCCCCCTTCGATGCGGAGGTGCTTCCCAAGCTACCGATCATCCACCCGGTAACGTCATTAACGAAACTCATCGATCGTGACGGATCATTCAGGACAAAGACCGTATCAGTTCCAGAGGCAGTATCGACAGACCATGTCGCTCCGAAGTTCGTCGTGTGAATCAACAGTCCATTTCTTGCCACAATCCATCCTTCAGTCGGACTCACAAATTGAATCTCTCCATATCCTTGCGCGCCGAGCGGAGATGTCTGCGAGACCCAACCTTGCTGGGCATTCCCAACTGTAAAGAATAAAACCAAGGACGCCAACATGATCAAACAATTTTTCATAATAACCTCCTTTTAGATTTTTGGTAAGGGCAATTGCAACTAACGTCTGCACAAACTACGACGCCTCGACCCAGTAATTTAGCAGATGACTCATTTAATATTTGCCCCGGGGCGAGGTGTAACGAACACAATAATATAATCACCCCGATTTCTATTTCGCTTGGCAAATGTGTGAGTGACGTAGTTTGTGTTGTTATGCGTTCGTGGCCGCCCGCAATTTATATTTGCAGTGATCAATCAGTGCTTCTGGATTTTACATCGCCCGTGTTAGCATCGATTACTAACATAAGAAACTTCTCATGACCGTCATTCAAAAAATAACTATAACTTATATACCAATCTGACGCTGTTTTGGGAAAAACCGCCCCACCAAGGAAAGCATCGATTGTAGAATTCGGATAATTACTCCTAAATTGAGACCCTCCATTCTTTTCAGCTATATAAACAGCCGAGTCGCTATCAAACCAACTAAGAGTGATTAAATAAAGACCCTCAAATATTGCAGTACTACTATCAAATCCAACACCGTTTGAATTAGCATGAAAATAGTATCTTCTTGGTAGTACTGTTGTGATAGTGTCTATATATAAATACTGCCAATTATCTGATAGCCCCTCAATGCTTACATCGTGACTCGTTACCGTCGCAAGTGCTATTCCTTGTTTGTAGGACATAGCAAAAGAGTTAACATCAACAAATTTTGCCGCTGCAGTCAATGGAACCAATGACGTTGGCTCTGAGGGTTGTTTGCACCCAAACAAAATGATGCAGAGAACACAAGTAAAAACAATTGATTTCACTTTATACTCCTTCTCGTTTCACCCCATCCTCTCCACTATAGACAGCGGGCGGCCATGACGCATAACGTCCAGCGGCAACACGCAGCACTTTTGCGAACTACAAATAGACAAATTGTCTGTGAAGCAAAAGTGTTGAGCGAGGCTTTTATTGGCAATGACTTTATCCAGCGTCGTTGTGCCGTTTGTTATGCGTTCGTTGCGTTGCGTGCCGGTATCGAACACACTGGGACGCAGACACTTGCACGCGACTATTTCTTTAGCTTCAGCTCCATACCTAGTTGTGTCATCATTCCCAATTCATCCTCAACGCCCCAGAAGTTTGATACCTTGTTATTGGCAAACTGGAATATCTGGATACCTTTGTATGTAAATTTGGCGCCATTTGGCTTGATATCCATGAATTTCTTGGCGAAGGTAGCTGTATAGGAAATTCGAGCAACTACTTTGTCATCTGCAGCGAAAAGATCCTGAATCTCATGCTTGTAGTCTGGAAAGGATGTGTAAAACGTTTTTATAAGCGGTTCCATATCGGCAAAAGACATTGGGGCACCGGACTCGTAGAAGATCTTTGCATCGGAAGTACACATGATTCTGAGAGAATCAAGATTCACTGCATCAAGGTACTTGTAGAACTTTTTGGCAAGCTCAATATTGGTTGCCTTTAATGATTCACCCTGCTTGAATTTAGCCAGTTCTTCTTTAGCCTGTTGGTCTTGACATGAAGTCATTAGAATGAGCAACAAACAAGCGATGATTGCACCGAAGCACCTAATTGTTTTCATGTAAACCTCCTGTGAGTGATAAGTGATTGCATCGCTGAGAGTCGAATATATCGATTCAATGCGTGCCTATTTCTTAGGTTTCTCCTGAACCGCTGGCGATGCGGACTCGTGCGAGTAAATGATTTTCCATTGGTTGATCATCTTGGTGAATACATCGGTTGCTGCATACGAGTCAATGTTCAAGTGTTCGCCCGTTTTGAGCGTCATTTCACATTTGCCGAGCCAAGCGTAGAGTACTATGTTGTCTGGAAGAAATCTGAACTCGTCCTTGATGGTTGTGAATTTCAGAGAGACTAGAGATTTGAGGAACTCGGTGGTACCGTTCTTGCGCCCTTGAAAATCAACCATCGATCCATCGGTGTTAATTTGTATGAAGTCAGGGGAGTTCAGGTACGGCTGACTAACTGCTTCAACGTCCATGTTTTCAGCACCATGAAGGATCTGGTTGGCAATCGCTCGGATCTCCTTTTTCGCATTGTCCTGCTCTTGAGGAGTCATTTGAGCGGATTCTTGCTTGGTACATCCGAAGAAAAGGAGCAAAAGCAACGACATGAAAAAATTTGTTTTCATAACTTTCTCTTTCTATATGTTGATTGAGTTGAAGTTTGCGCCACCTGCACCCAGAGCTGCCATGGAATGTATCTGGATTTCATTAGTGTAGCAACGCAATGGCGTATAACGTCCTGCAAAAACACGCACTACTTTTACAAACCATGAATGACTAATTTATGTGAGTAAAAGTAGTGAGCGCGGCTTTATTTCTAACGCCATTCCCAGCGTCGTGTTTTTGCGTGTTATGCGCCCGTTGCGTTGCACTCGTTCAATCTGTAAACCTCAACTTCCTATTTCATGTCGCAGCATCCTTAGATAAACCGCCAGCTGCCCGCGATGATGGGCCTCGTGATCGAGATTCCCGCGAACGATTACCCACCAGACTGTGACATCACCAAATCGATCATCGAACATCGGCGAATTAAGAAATGAATCGGTCAGAGTTGAAAGGAGTTCAGTACGCTGCACGCCGGACTCTCTCAACCTCGTTACAAGATCTTGGAACCCTTCAGGGCTCAGATGCTCTGCTTCTCCAGACTTGCCCACCATCTTCGGCAATGCCGCGTTTTTCAGTTTCTCAAATAGCCATTGATCTGACTCGCCAATATGATGAGCGATATCAGCGCAAGTCATCATGTCTGACAAGGGACACCAGTTTTCCTTGCCAAGTGGCACTTGAAGGAGCCGCTTCAGGGTGGACTCGCGAACAGCCCTGGCCAATTTGGCTAATCGCTGGCCTTCACTTGGGTTCACTGGGTTACTCATTCCCTCTCATCTGTGAGTGACGCAATGTCCTTCCGATCTCCACACCGCCAACTTTTTTACACCTGTTAGTTGCAGTTGCCCGTTTATTTAACAAAAATTAATTTTCTTGTCTCCATGAAGGAACCAGCTTGTAATCGATAGAAATACACACCACTTGGAAATCCTTTTGCCTTCCATTGACGTGAGTAAGTGCCAGCAGACAGTTCTTCAGAAATAATAGTCGCCGCCTCTCGACCTAAAGCATCGAAGACCTTCAGAGATACGAATGTTCTTAACGGAAGACTAAATACGATGGTCGTCGATGGATTGAACGGATTCGGGTAGTTTTGTTCAAGATTGAATCTAGAGGGCATACTGTTTGAGTACGCTATGGAAGTAATCATTTCTGTCAACGGCCGCTTCCACACGCCGCTGCCTAAAGTTCCGGTAAAAAGATTTGTTCCTGAGACTACAAGAGCACCGACATTACTGGTCTCCGGTAATCCAGTATTGATATTTATCCAGCTTGTACCATTGTTTGTGGAAAGAAAAACGCCGTCATACGGAGTCCCTACAAAGAGATTCGTGTCTGAGATTGCAAGACATTCAATATATGTATCCGTCAATCCTGTATTGACTTCAGTCCAGCTTGTACCGTTGTTTGTGGAAAGAAAGACGCCGCCGGACCAAGTTCCGGCAAAAGATCTTTGTCCCTGAGACGGCAAGAGCATGGACTTAAGTACTCGTCAAGCCTGTATTGACTTCAGTCCAGCTTGTGCCGTTGTTGGTCGAAAGAAAGACGCCGTGACTTGTAGTCCCGGCAAAGAGATTCGTGTCTGATCATAGCAAGAGCCAAACTATATAGTATCCGTCAAGCCTGTATTGACTGCAGTCCAGCTTGCACCGTTGTTGGTCGAAAGAAAAACACCGCCTTCAGTCCCGGCAAAAAGATTCGTGCCATGTACCGCAAGAGCCATGGACCTCGTTCTGTCAAGCCTGTGTTGACTTCAGTCCAACTTGCACCATTGTTGGTGGAAAGAAAAACGCCGCCGCCAGTTCCGGCAAAGAGATTCGTGCCAGTGACTGCAAGAGCATTAGAACATAAGTCGCTCGTCAACCCGTTATTGACTTCCGTCCAGCTTGTCACCGTTGTTGGTGGAAAGAAAAACGCCTCCGTCCCAAGTTCCGGCAAAAAGATTCGTTCCTGAGACAGCAAGAGCATAGACAATAGTATTCGTCAATCCGGTATTGACCTTTTTCCAGCTATGTGCCATTGTTGGTGGAAAGAAAAACGCCGCCACCAAGTTCCGGCAAAAAGATTTTTCCCGAAGTCATGCAAGAGCATTAATATTAGTATCCGTCAATCCTGTATTGACTTCTGTCCAGCTTGTACCGTTGTTGGTGGATAGAAAAACGCCGAACCAAGTTCCTGCAAAAAGATTTGTTCCTGATACAGCAAAACAATTGACAATAAGTATCCGTCAATCCTGTATTGACTTCTGTCCAGCTTGTACCATTGTTGGTGGAAAGAAAAACACCGCCATAGGTTCCGGCAAAAATTTCTGTTCCGTGTATCAGCAAGAGCATGGACTTCAGTATTCGTCAATCCGGTATTGACTTCTGTCCAGCTGTCACCATTATTGGTAGAAAGAAAAACGCCTCCGCCCCAAGTTCCGGCAAATATTTTTGTTCCTGAGACAGCAAGAGCATGGACATTAGTATTTGTCAACCCTGCATTGACTTCTGTCCAGCTGTCACCATTATTGGTGGAAATAAAAACACCGCCATAAGTTCCGGCAAAAAGATTCGTGCCTGAAACTGCAAGACAATTGATATAAGTATTCGTCAACCCTATATTAACATCTGACCAGCCTTCGCCATTGTTGTCGGAAATAAAAACACCGCCGCCCGAAGATCCGGCAAAAATATTCGTGCCTGAAACTGCAAAACAATTGATATAAGTATTCGTCAAACCTGCATTGGCTTCTGTCCAGCTCGTACCATTGTTGGTGGAAAGAAAAATACCGCGAGAAGTTCCGGCAAAAAGATTCGTGCCCGAGACAGCAAAACAGTGGATATTGCCGCCGTAGGGTCCGTCCGTTTGTACCCATTGAGCAGGTAAGGGTCTTATGGCAAAGATGATAGAAACTGTAATCACTAAAATCATTTGTATGTTTTTCATTAATTTAACTCCTTGCTTTTAATTATTGCGGGCAATTACAACTAACGTGTGCACGCATTACGCCGCCCCGTTGCGAGCTATGAACGATTCATTCTCCCGCGAGCAACGGGGTGGAGTGAACTCTAAAAATTCTATTTAAAAAGTGAACGTCGTAATGCGTGCTGTTATGCGCAGTTGCCTTTTCATCGTAAGAGAACAAGCTTCTTTGTTTTAATAAAACCACTGGCTTCTAACCTGCAGTAATAAATACCGCTCGACAAACTTGATGCATCCCATTCTTTCGTATATGTGCCGGCATTCATATTCTCTGACAAAAGCTGAGCTACTTCTTGTCCAAGGGAAGAGTAAATATTTAATTTTACATATGTTGCGTGTGGGAGCGAAAATTGTATCGTCGTGCTTGGGTTAAATGGATTCGGGTAGTTCGG
>CAVZMI010000031.1:0-16498 GCA_963776275.1 Ignavibacteriota bacterium | reverse complement strand
TCATATAATATTATCGACAAATTCATGGAAAATATTAGATATTAGTGACTTTACATATACATTGATTGAAGGAAACTTAGGAAGGCAGGAGAATTTTAACGAAAAGCTTATTAAAAGTCAAGGAAAAAGCAATAAAATGTGAAAAATGTGGAACTCTCCTAATTTTCAGATAGTAATTGTTCAATATCAGACTTGTCCAAAATAGCTGTTATGAAAGAACAGTGTTAATGGTGTCACTTTCTTTTTGAAAAGAAAGTGACAGAAAGAAAACAGGACAAAATCGCAACCCGCGTAAGGTGGCATCCCACCCGCGCTTTTGCGATGGTAGCCGCGAGTCCGTCGATCTCGGCCTTATTATTCAAGGATAATGCGATGAATATCTTTTTATATGCCTCGATCTCCGCCAAAGGCGGATCTGCCTCACCGTATTCTATGGCGTGGCAGAGAAACGCACGAAATTGCGCCAACACACGGCCTCGCTTCTTCCTCCCGCCTTCGGCGGAACCAGCGATTTTGTCGTCAAGAAATTATTTATTATGGAAATAACCATGTTTTCTATGGCCCCAATTCATAAATCGAAATACCTATACCTTAAGTAACATATTTGAGGGGATTATCAACTAATAATAATATATTTTGGACAGCACTGGTTCGAAATAGACATTCAAGAAATCGTAAAGATCGTCTATGGCTCCGGAATGCTTGAGGCGAATTCTAAATCCTGCATCGATTATAATTGTTGAAGCATTTGATTGCAGATTTGAATCTTTCGCATGAATATTCCTTCATTATATCTGTGGTTTCTCGACCGTCTATCAAATTATGCTGACTATTGTGCGGAATGATATGTGCTGTTACCTCTCATTTACGCAGGACAAATTCCTTTGTTTTATCGAAAATTCCCGACTGAAGCCCGTAGAAATGAACCCCGATTTACACTTGACTTTTTTTATCATCCTCGAGAGGAACCCAGCCGATGAAGCGCCATCCTAAATAATTTGTGAGAAAAGTCCATCCGGTTAAGAGCACAATAATAATTATCATACTGATCCAGTTATGAACTTGCGCTTTCGTCAGCTGGAGAAAAACCGGTACTCCGATGAGACCGAGCACAATACACATGATAGGGAAAAGAAGATAAACTTTAGGACTCCTGCGCAGTTTAACACCGCAGCTTCCACAATTTGAAATTCGATACGGTTCTGCTTCACGCAGAAACCGGGAATAAGGCATGACTGCCTTTCCACATTTTGGGCAAACGTTTCCTGTCATTAGATCGTCTTTCCTTTAAGTGAATGAATTATTTTCGGGTTTTTATTTTCTCCCGCCAAATAGGCAAAACAATCCGTATTTGTAATAGAGATTAACATCTGAAAAACCCGCTTTTTTCATCATTTCTAATTGAGATTCTATAGAACTGGGGACGTTATCTTTATTATTTTTGTATTGTGATGGAATATAATCAAGCGATTTCTTTCTCTTTGGTCTTATTTTTGCTTCATAATTCAATATCCATTCTTTCCAGATAATTAAATCAAGTCGCTCCAGTTCCTGAGAAGGAGACGAAACCGGATCATAATTTACAAATAGGCCGCCGGTTTTTAATTTTCTATAAACATATTTAAACAGGCGGCCTTTTTCGTTTTCATTTAAATGGTGTATTGCCAACGACGAAACGATAAAATCCGCATCATCTTCGATGGCAGATGAATTAAAAAGATCTTGAAATGAAATATTGATGGCGTTCTTTATATTGATATCCGGAATGTTTTTTCTTGCAGACTCAAGCATATTTTTTGAGCCATCGACTAACGTTACCAGAAGATTTTTATTGATTTCCAATAGTGCTTTGGTTATAGCCCCATCGCCGCATCCCAGATCGATGATATAAGGTCTTTTTGTGTTTTTATTGACATAAAAAGAGAATATTGATTTAATTAATTGTAATACTTGTTTTCTTTGAGGAATATATATATCGCCATCTCTCAAGTATTCGTTTACGAAACTGTCATCTGCCCATCGAGAATTATTATAGTTTGTTTTTGAATCTTTCATCGTTTTCTTTTTCATTTATTAATCCCGTTTTTCTATTGTCCGGGTTTTTTCTTCGATTGCTTTCTGATAAATGAGATACCGCCGAACCCGCCGATGACCGCGATATAGAATCCGAAATCGTACCACCAGCCGGTATTGTACTGTTCGTAGATCCGTATATTCCCGTCGAAGAGGCCGATTATCAGTGTAACCGGTGCGATCCACCCGTGCCAGATTCCTGAAAAAAAGCCTGCCGGTTTTTCCTGGGAATAATGTCCGCCTCCCGGTGCGCAGCCGGTAAAGAAGGCAACAGAAACGAGTATGAGTATTACCACTATCAATCTTATATACATCCTTTTTCTCCCGATGTTAGTCTTCGAAATCCACAAGTATTTTGTCAATCCACTCTTCTTTTTTTAAGAGTTATTGGCGATCATCAATGCGAATTAATTTATTTCTTTCAAACAAAGCTCTGCCTGCAGAACCTATTTGATGAGGATGAGCTTCTTTGTTTTGTTGAATGATCCGGCCTCTAACCGATAGAAATACACGCCGCTTGCAAAACCGGATGCATTCCATTCTACTAAATGGGGCCCGGCATTCATATGTTCGGACACCAACACAGTTATTCTTTCGCCTAAAATGTTGTAGATGCTCAAATTGACATCAGATGCCTTCGGCAGCGAAAATCGAATAGTTGTAGATGGATTAAAAGGATTCGGATAGTTCTGTAATAACTGGAAAGATTTCAGTTCCTGAAAAGGCGTATCAAATATATTTGTCAGGGAAATTGCCGAAGAATAAATTTTTAGATCTCTTAGAATTCCGTTAAAAATCGTCGCATTGTTAGGGTTCGAAATGCCGAAAGTTCGATCATATTCAGGCCCGTGCTCGATCGTATAGCGGACAGAACACGCCAATACTCCATCCAAATATAGTCGTGCTATGGCATTAGAACTATCATAATCAAGTGCCGCTTCATGCCAGGTGTTTCTGGAATAGTGCAAGGTGCTATGCTGCCGGTTATTATTATTGTAGTAAAGCGTTACAGTGCTGTCGGGCGTTAAAAGGATCCCAATCCATCTCCATCCAGTTCCACCTATTATAACAGGTCTTTCGTACCCTGGGATGGTACTCACCTTGAATTTGACAGTGACATAGAATGAATTAAAAATTGATGGGGGGAAAACCGGAGTTTCAGCCTGACATTCTCCGTAGTTGCCATTGCAATAGATTCCTCCATCCTGGAAAGGAGTGTTGTTTAGTATCATTTTGCCATAATTCCCTGTAGAGTCATTGGGACTCGAGTCTAACGGATAATATGCTATGAGGTCGCTTTGCGGGATCGATTGGCTCATCTTAGTCATATAATCAACAATATTAAGGAAAAGTAAGTTAGCGGTTTGAGTCATATTTGATGGTGGATCGGAGAATCCCCAGAAGAAATATTTTGTTTTTTCTTGAACTAAAGGATAATGGTTATGGCTGGTATCGCTCTCGTTCACTTCGCGACCAAGTAAATTGACATTAAGAGGTGGAACCGGTATATAGATTCCCACTTCGTTGCCTGGAACTTGAACATTACCCAATGTAACGACTGAATCTGAAGGGACTACAATGGGATGAGGAGTGTTGAAGATCGCATGTTGAGGCTGAACAATATATATGCTGCTTTCCTGGACCATGCCATCCGTTAGGCCAGCCAATTTTGAGCGAAAGCCTACCAAAATATGCATATCCTCCTTCACCGAGACCGATGATTGGTTTGGCTGCGTTATCGATTGCTCCAACGATGGAAGAATCTCCCCATAAATCCATGTTTCCCGTACCGTCACCGATCAAGATTACGCTGTAGGAAGAAAAATCGATGCTAGGAACCTCGTTCATCTTTATCAAGGTTGTGGAATACCCGCTCGAATACAAGAAGGACTGATAAGAAAATGCGTCGCTCGAGTCAGTTGACAAATTTGAATTGAAAATGTAAGCGATTTTTATTGATTGACCCATTTTAATCATGCAATTAACGATATTAAGGAAGAGTAAATTGCCGGTTTGAGTCATCTTTGATGGTGGATCGGAGAATCCCCAGAGGAAGTATTTTGTTTTTTCTTGAACTAAAGGATAATAGCTAGTTAGGATCACATCGCGACCCATCAAATTGACATTAAGAGGTGGAACCGGTAAAAAAATTGCTACCTCGTTGCTTGGAACATTGTACAATGAAACGACTGAATCTGAAGGGATTGTGATGGAGTTAGGAGTATTAAAGATGGTATGCTGAGGCTGAACAACATATACGCCGCTCGCCGAACCGTGCCCTCCATTGCTATAACCGATCATCAACGAAAGCTTTCCAAAATATGCATATCCACCTTCACCGAGACCTATGATGGGTTTGTTGAAATTATTGATTGCCATTACTGAGGAAGAATCTCCCCATATATTAAGGTTTCCTGTACCGTTACCGATCAAGATTGCACTGTAGGAAGAAAAATCGGTACTCTGAACATCGCTCATTCTTATCAGATATGTAGAATATCCGTTCGAATCGAGGAAGGATTTATAATCAAATGCAGCGCTCGAATCGGACGGCAAAGCTGAAGAATAGATGTAAGCAATCTGTTTTGTTTGTGCTGCGCTCATTTGCACAAGAAATAGAAATAATAATATTGTAATAGAGTATTTCATGGACACCTCCTCGTATATTATGGTTAGTTATAAACTCCACTTATCTAACTTCTTACATCAAATATCATCGTATAGTTGCCAGCCGTCTGACGTACGTTGACCGGCTTCACTGTTTCTCCTGAAGTTATTACGAATATAGCTTTTTAATGGAAAAGAAACGAATTGAAATAATCCTATTCTTGCTTCTTCAATTCCGAATGACCCGCATTTAGCTAGATGGATGATACTATTTGAGTAAAATGAGCTTCTTTGTTTTATTAAATGATCCGGCCTGCCTGTCTCGACTTTCCAGAGGAAAGGCGGATAACCGATAGAAATACACGCCGCTTGCAAGTCCGGATGCATTCCATTCTACCAAATGTGTCCCGGCGTTCAAATGTTCGGACACCACCACGGCTATTCTTTCACCTAAAACGTTGTAGATGCTTAAATTGACATCGGATGCCTGCGGTAGCAAGAATCGAATAGTTGTAGATGGATTGAAAGGATTCGGATAATTCTGTTCCAGAGAAAAATATCTGGGCGTTTGATTGCTCTCCTGGATCCCGTTGATATGCCAGAAGTAGAATGCACCGATGTCGGCAACTGTGTTATCGGGGTCGTGTACAGATATAGGATCGCCGGCATCGAGGCATGGAGAGCTCTCCGTCAAGTTGAAGTTGTAACTCGCCGTGTCGGCAAATCCCGGATCGGCTGATATATTGTTGAGCCACGCATACGCTGTATCCTGCCGGTCATTTTGATACACCACGACAATAGCCGAATCTTGTATGTCATTGTAATTGATTGTTAATCCGGCAGGTATCGGCTTTGGATCGTAATCGGTTTCAATAGTGATCTGATCGTTGTTGACGCTTCCCCTATTTCTCCAGATTATATTGTTTTCAATCACGCCGTCGAATCCTCTTGAGGTGTGTATACCAGCTCCTTTCGGACTCGTATTTCCGTAGATTGTATTGTTCAGTATCGTTATTAAACCGTTCACAATTGAGTGAGAAACGAAAATTCCTCCTCCGCCTTCAAAGTTACCACTGTTACCGGAATATGAATTGCCTATAATGAGGTTTCGCTCGATAAGAGTATTTCCCATCTCAACATTTATACCTCCTCCTCCACAAGCGTTATAGCCGCTGCTGATCGCACTGTTGCTGTCGATCAGATTAGATCTGATATAGGCGCACCTTATTGCTCCATTGTAAAGAAAATTAAGAACATAGATGCCTCCGCCAGTCGATCCGGTATTATATGTGATATGACAGTTTTCGATGATCAAGTTTGAGTTGCGGCAAAAAACACCGCCACCCCTGTCGTCGTAGGAACCATTGTAGATACCATCGTCGGCATATCCGTGCTCAATGATGCAGTACCGGAGAATATTCGTGTCGACAGATGTGGTATCGAATCTGATACCCCACCATCTGCTGTCATCAGCCGTACGGTTCCATGTGAAGATAATGCTGTCTGCAGGTGTTCCAATCGCACGGAGAGTTCCGTGGACTAAGAATTTATAATGACCGTCGAACCTGACTTCAACTCCCGCTTCAAGGGTGAGAAGGCTATCGGGCGGCACAACCACATCGCCTGTAATGACATGCGGGTTGCTGCCTGCATACCATATTCCTGAAACATAGCCTGAATGAAACGTTTGCCCCTGTGCCGCCCAGGCGAGCAGTAAAATCAAACCGGATAAAAAGTAAATCCGTTTCATAGGAATTTCCTTTCGTATAAAGCCAGTGTATCTGCTGAAGGAAGGAGCATATCAATTACCTAAACTTCTTTCTGATTTATCTTGGATAATGCATTTCGGAAGGTTCTAAAAAGTGTGGGAAAAGTACGAAATGGGGGAGAGAAATGCAATACAGCACCGGGCAGTGGTTGAACTTTACTCTGTTCTTATGTATATAAATTCATTCTTCTTAATAGAAATTCAACGTATTGCAGACCCGTCCCCCTCCCGGCGTAATTAGAATTATTTTCTAGTGCGTCGGTGTGGCGGGACGGGATTGATTTCTATTATTTATATCTATTTGCAAACGAGCAAACGCCGATTGTCCGGCCTGTTATATGTCACCTTAGCAAAAGTAATTTTTTAGTTTGAACATAATCTCCGGCCTGCAGTCGATAGTAATACACACCGGTTGAGAATCTGTCTGCATTAAATTTTACCGATTTATAGCCGGGCTCTTCAATTCCGTTCACAAGCGTCGCGACTTCTCTACCCAGCACATCAAACACTCTGAGCGTTACATGACTTTGCTTCGGCAGTTGATAGTCGATTGTAGTAACGGGATTGAACGGATTCGGATAATTCTGTGAGAGACTGAATGAAGAAGATACATCCGAATTATATTTCTTCACTCCGACTAAGATTTCTGATCCATAGTGGAATTCCACCGGTACGAAAAACTCCAGCAAGACGATGTTGAAAGTCGAATCATACATCCGGAATCTTATCTTGTCAACTACAGCATTTCCGGAAGTGACATTGAAATCTGTAGTGTCAATGCCGGTGCCAGGCGGTAAGAATGGAGATGGAGACCAGCTGCAGTGTGGTGTCTTTGCAGTATCGGAGAACGGTACTGCATCTATTAACACGCTTCTGGGTACGTTTGTCGTGTAATTGAACGTACAGGTATCGAGCGGGCCGTTGGTGAAATATGCCGGAGATGCGGGCGAGAACTTAATGTTTGTTATAGCATGACTTCCGAAGTGATAGGTAACAGGGACGAAGTAGTCGAGTAATACGGCGGACATTTCGCGGTTCCATATCTCGAATAGCACCGAGTCCACCCATACATCGCCTGAGATTGTGAAATATCCGCTTCCGCTTCCATTCCCCGAGTCACACGGTGCACCAGCCGATGCACCGTAGCCCGGACTATATCCCCCGTTTGTAATTGGTCTGGTGAAGATCCACACGCCTCCTGACTGGTTTGTGGTATAGTCAAACGTGAAATTCAGGTACTGACCCGATGTAACCGCCGCCGGAGATGGTACGTCGCACTTAACATTGGAGATTGCATTGTTGGCAAAATGGTACTGAACCGGAAGGTAAAACTCCAGCAGCACCTGATTCCCATCCTCTTTGTACATCCGGAATTGAATGGAATCGACGATTGCCTCATCTGACATGATTGTGATGCCACCACTGACACTACCGCTGCCCGTCGGGTATAAAGGAGATCCCGTTACGGAATAATGCTGAGTCGGGAGACCATGTGTATACGGCAGGGCTTGAATCCGCACTCCTTCTGCATGATCGGTCGTATAATTGTATGTCAGTTGTATATCATTGTAGAACTGAAGCGGTGCCGGAGATGCGGGTGTCATGACAATGTTGAAAATTGAATTGTACGAGAAGTGGTAGTCTACCGGTATAAAAAACTCCATTATTACGCGCGACTGATCGGCTGTTGTGACCTGGAAAAGTATTTGATCGACAACGACGCTATCCTTTGTGAACCTGATCCACGCGGAAGCGTGGCCGCTGCCGATCGGATAGACAGGCGATGGTGGAACGATGTAACCGTTTGTCGGTGATCCATCGGTATATGGTAGAACGAAAACTCGGATACCACCGGGCTCAGTGCTTATATAGTCGAACATAATATTCAGATCTTGATCAAGCTGAAGCAACGCTGGCGACGGTGGTGAGAATTTAAAATTGTAGATCGCCTCGCTCCTTGCGTGGCTCACAAAAACCACACAAAGGATTATCAGAAAACACCATGAAAGGTTTTTCATAGGACCTCCTTGAAATTTCAAAAACGGGTGGGGTGCAACATAAATATCGGTATAAAGTGGGGGCATAGCTCTCTGTTAGAAACTGTAGTCAGTGAATCCATTACTGACCTCTTCAAAAAGAGAATGGTAAAAACCTGGTACACCAAAATGCTACCTTTTGTCTATAAAATCAAGATCCAATCTATTCCATCCTAGTTCCACATTTTTCAGGATGATTCCTGTTTTTTATTCTTCACTGTCTCCGGCTTTGTTTCTTTTGTCTTTTCCGCCTTTTCTTCCAGGCGTTTTAAGACCTTGTCCATCATTCCCCTCAGGGCTTTTTCACCTGCAAAGCCGACTGTAATCGCAAGAACAATGTAAACATACTGAAGGGCATCCGGGTTAACGTTTATATTAATAATAGTCGGCTGCACAGATATAGACTTACCCTCCATGATGCGATTGATTGAAAAGATTAACTTTGACTGTTCCACCAGAAAGAAAAACACTGCGGAGAAAGCACCAATGACGGGCCTTACCATCAAGTTGTAGAAAAGATATCTGAGGAACGGTTCACCCCATACAAAGAGGAAATCTTCTTTGGTGAGAAGATTGCTGAGATAGCCGCCCATGAGACCAAGTATCGCAAAAGGCATCAGATTGTGTGCCGTCAACAATTCATCAAAGTGTTGGCGGTATACTTCAAAGTATATGAGCATAAATACTGCCAGAAAAAAAGCACTCGTAACACTCATAAAGATATTCATCGACAGCTTCCAGAAGCCGTAGTCCACAAGATTATCGAGATACTGTAGTGCTTCTTTTACCATATATCTGCTCTTCTGAATATTCTTACCGCCGCTTGTAATATCATTAATCGCTTCCACGAGTTTCCCCTTGTCGGACAACCATTCCTTTCGTACCGACTCTTCCTTGATGGTAAGGTCAAAGGCTGTCTTCACGTCGATCACTCTTGCAGATAATTCATGTCCCGGCATCAGAAGAATAAGACGCTCATCGACACGGTGCAGCAAACTCCAAATGAGATGAGGGTGAGAGAACCTTTTAGTATGGAGTTCCCTGGCAATCCGGAGATAATCTTCGCAGGTTTCCAAAATCTGCTTTTGCCGGTTGTCCAATTTTCTTGTTTTATACTCAGCGATGTCCTTTTCAAGGCTGATAATCTTTTCCAGGAGTTTTTCTTTTGGAGGTGATATTCTCCAAAACCGTTTCCCTTTTAAGAACTCGTTGATAGTGTTCTCAGACATGATATTATACCTCCTTATACTCAATCAATTTTATGTGCAACTGATTTCATCTCGATAATGTGAGCCCAAATATAACCGCATTGTTGCGTTTGAAAGCCGGCTCTTCTTTTCCGTTAAAGTAGGTGATATTGAAACCTATGTTCGGTGTAAAGTAGAAATCGAATTTCGAGTTGAAATATATATAGTTGTTGTCGGTATTTATTTTACTGTCGTCGGCATAGACTGAATTAAATTTGAATGAATTTGTCCAATTTATTCGCTTAAATAATTTCCCATTGCATGATACGGCATTCCAGCAAATTAATTTCATGAAGAAGGGAATGGTAAGTCTTCCATAGGTGTCTGTACCCTTATCGAATTGGTTTCTGGCACCGTTTGCATTCGAAACGCCCGACAATATATTTAATAAAACTTTGTCGTTTAGAAATTCATATTTTAAGTATGAATTTACCGAAAAGTAATATAAAATATTTTTAAAGCTTTTATCTGCAACCAGTTCAGGAGAGCCCTCGATATAGAAGGAAAATATTCCTAATTCACACTTTTTGAAGTCGTACACTAATCCTAAAGGCGCTCCAACTGAAATATTGTTTGGGGAGCTGGAAATATTACTTCCTATATTGATATCCATAGTCGGTTTTAGGTAATAACCCCAGCCCTCACTGCCAATAACCTCATTGATAAAATAATAGCCGCCGGCTCTTTCACTTTGTCCGGGAACACGATTTAGGTTCAACGATAAACTTAAAGCTGAGGAGTCGTTGGTTACGAAGGTTTTTCCATAACCCAGGGAGAATATTCTTTCTTGCCCAAAGCAGGAAATAGTAGTGATAAAAAAGAATATAAGTGAAATTATGTTTTTCATGTGTTTGGATAATAGTCGTTAATACGTTTTATCAAATCAGATATTTTCTTTAATGTCGTGAAAAGTTCATTTGTCATTGCGGTTGTGTCTATTTGAGAGAACTTCCTTTTGAGCTCTCTTGCCAGTCGGTCTGCCATAAACGACGAAATAAATTTATCGATCGGGTCTGTAAGTTGAATTTGATCGACGGTGTAGCTACTATTTTGGGAAATTACTTCTTTAACGCCTTCTTCGATTTTTGTCATTGTATTAGAATCCTTATTTTATTTGCAAACGAGGGTCCGCGGCTATGCGAAGTTGCCCGAAGCAAAACGCAGGGCAATTAGAGTGAGGGCGGTACTCCACCCGAGCCGCATAGACGCTGTTGTTTGCTGTTGCCGGCTGGTGCTCTTCTCCAGGCGCCCGTTTTAGAATTTCAATTTTAATTTTCTCAACCGATTTTTCATTTCTTCAATTATTTCTTTTTCGCGTTCGATTGAATCGGCTTCAAATGTCACTGAGAATCGAATGTATTTCCCTGCATCATCCCAGGGAACCGTTGAAATCAAGGATGTTCGAATTAGAAAATCCGAAAACTCTGATGCTGTTTTGAATTCTTCACCTTTATCTATGCCAATTGGCGCATTTACATAACAATAGAATGATCCTTTTGGCTTTTTCGCCTTGAATCCCAATTCGCAAAGTGCATTTACAAGTAGATCAAATCTCCTCGAATATTTATCTACTGTAGCCTTTGTGATAGCCAAATGACTTAAAGCCTGTATAGCTGCTTTCTGTATCGCCCGGAACTGTCCTGAATCAGTGTTATCTTTAACCGTTGCATACGCCTTGACGGCTTTGGAATTTCCGCAAATGAAACCCATTCTCCAACCCGTCATGTTGAAAGCTTTAGATAATGAATGGACTTCGACGCCGACATCCATGGCGCCGTCGATAGACAAGAAGCTTAACGATTTATAACCATCATATGTCAGCGAAGCATATGCAGCATCGTGAATTATAACGATTCCATAACGGTGTGCAAAGTCAATTGAGTACTTGAAAAATTCCGGAGTTGCCGTAGCTCCCGTAGGATTATTTGGATAATTCAGGTAGAGGACTTTTGATCTTTTCAAAATTGAAGGTGGAATAGATTCTAAATCCGGTAGAAATGAGTTGGACTCATACAGAGGAAGGTTGAAAACCTCACCTCCGAGATATTTTGTATATGTCGCCGATACCGGATATCCGGGTATAGTTGTTAGAAGAATGTCCCCTGGATTTATCAAGCAAATTGGAAGTAATGCAAGAATCGGTTTTGATCCGATTCCATGAACTATATGCTCTAAAGGATTTTCAATTTGTAATTCGTAAACATTGTGTAAATACTGAGCAGCGGCATATTGAAATTCAGGAATGCCGTTATCTGAATACCAACGATTTTCTGGTTTTCCTGCTTCCTGTGACAGGGTTTCTACAACCATAGGATCTGCCGGCCAGTCAGGCTCTCCGACCCCCATATCGATTAGGGATAATTCAGGGCGCGCAATTTTCGCCGCTGCTTTAGCCCGTTTGATCATTTCGAATTTGTAAATTTCTGTAGTTTTTCCAAAATTGATGCCGCCAAGTCGGTCTGCAATTTTATCATCGAAGAAACTCATATTAACATTTTGCCTTTCTTCTTTATATACATTTATTGAAAAAGTCATTCTTGATTACGCCGTCGTATACGGCCGTTACGGGTCCGATCATCGTCGCCGTAAAATCATCAGAAAATGATATGTCGAGGTTGCCACCTTGCATATGAACCGTAATATTTTTTCCGCACAGGCCTATTTTATGTGCTACTGCAGCTGCCGCTATGCTGCTACTGCCAGATGCAAGCGTGTAACCGGCTCCTCTTTCCCAGATCTCAATTTGGATTTCTGAATTATTCAATACTTTAAGGAATTGGACATTCGTCCGATTAGGAAATAGCGGACTACATTCTATGACAGGTCCAAGTTCCTTAGCAATTTCCGGTGAAATCTGTTCACCAAGAATAATACAATGTGGATTCCCGATGGTTGCAGCACAGTATTTCAGCTTTCTTTGTCCGATTACCATTTCTTGATTAATTACTTCACCGGTCTTTCCGGTTATTGGAATATCGATTGCATTGAAAGAGACTTTTCCCATTTCAACTTTTATCATGTCGCCATCATTTAAAACTTGCGATGTTACAATTCCACCCTTTGTTGAAATCTGAAATGGTTTTTCCGTGACAAGACCAATATCCCAAAGATATCTTGAAAATATCCGCATTCCATTACCGCTTTTTTCCGCCTCACTTCCATCCGGGTTAAATATCCGAACTGAAAATTGATTGCCATCCTTGTTTTCAGGCCCGTATAGTATTCCATCAGAACCAACACCATAATTTCTATCACATATTAGTCTGATGATTTCATTTTTAAGATTAATAGAAGCTTCATTGGGATCGATAACAATGTAGTCATTTCCGAGTCCATGATATTTATGGAATTTCATTTAGGATTCCTTTTTTGTCTTTTGTCTTGTGGCGCGTTTTGTGCGCCATCCCGACGTTATGTGTCGGGGCGGCGCGTTCTATGCGAAGTCCCGACGTTATATGTCGGGGCGGCACGTTCTATGCGAAGTCCCGCCGGCTTGTCACGAGCCTTCGGCCAAGGCCGGGGCAAACGATTTATTCAATACTCGACACTGGTACGGTGTTGAGTTAATACAATCTGTGGTGAGCCCCTCGATATACCCCTCGATTAACTCGGGGCAAGCTCGGGACAAGCTTGTTTACCACGAGCTTGCCTGCCGTGAGTCTTGGGTCGAGCTCGTGGTGAGCTTGTCGAACCACTTGTCGAGACCTTGTCGAACGGTCGAGTGGTCGAACCATAATATACTAACTTCGATTGTGTTTAGCATTAACAAAAAGTAGAGAAGCACATTCGCTCCTCAACGTAATGAGATTTGGGACACTGAACGCGAATACTGACACTCGAACGGCGGCTTTGAATAGGACTCCAGTTCATCGGAACTTATTAGTGTACGTCGTCCTTTTCTGTCCAGATGAAACCACACGTCATTCAGGACTATATTCGAATCGAGGTTCCATTCGATTTCTAACTTACTTGCGTCTGCAGCACTAGGGAGTATGCAAACAACTTCAAGCACATCATATGTGTTCGCTGGAATGTGAAGTATATGCGTTCGAGCAACCGTTTCATTTGGTTTAAGATATGTGTCTGTGAACAGCCTCCCGGTTGACAGAACAGTTTCTGATGTTCTAGTGAATCCTCTTTCGACGAAACCAAGGGGGTACTTCAGTAAAGCAGTGGCACGTGTGGCAAAGGAATCAATACTCTCAAATTTTGTGGCTGCAACCGTATATCCATATGCTATCCAAACACTTGGCAAAAGGTCAACCTTTCGCGAGCTTGGATTTTTCATCGAGATTTGCATTTCGACGTTGATGATTGATCCAGCGCGATTATAAACATTCGTCATGGTCGTCCCGATCTTTTTCAGTTCCAAGTTGACAGAAATATTTATGGGTGCGGATCGTGGAATGGTAATTTCTTTGTAAATAAAAGTATAAGCACCCCACACGGTTGCCACAACAATTCCTATGATCTGTACCCACGTACTGATCTTTTCAGCAAAAGTGCGCTCTCGTGAATTTGCCATAGTTCTCCTTTCCCTTTCTGGAAAGTGACATTGTTGGTTGGGTGTTATTGAGCGCTCGTCGATCAACGTACACGTTGACGCGATCAATACCTGAGCCAGACGCATGGAGGAACGCTCTGCCTCTGGACTAATACTTCGCATTCTCAATATACGCTTAAACCCGCCGCTGGCGAAAAGTCTAATGCATCATATGCCCACGACCTAGAGAGGATCGGTTTCAATGAAGTCGGCGCGTTCAGCTTCTGATTTCTTACGGCCGCCGGATTGCCGACGATGAGAACCGAAGACCGAACAATAGGTCATGGCTTCTTCCTTACGAGCTTAGATAAACCCAAAGCTGCACTTTTTCAGTCTTGTTGGGAGGCTCTCCCGTTAGAAAGAGCACCATTTCAGGTCCAACCACATCGTAAGTTTGAATTTTTTGACTCATGGGCCGGGTAATCATCTGAGATAACGTCGCACCACTGATCTTTCCCATGTTGATCATGATTGATGTGGCGCTTGTTGTACCGATTCGAATGCAGACTTTACGATAGCCGGTGGTGCTGATAACGCTGCCGGTTTGAGGATCGAGAGGTACCATAGCTTGGCCCCATTGGTTGAACGTGACGACTGCCGGTGTATCGACGAAGCCGATGAATCGGGTGCTCGCTGGCTGTGCCAAGACGGCCGATGCGAGGGTTAGGGCGATCACCGCGCATACAAATGTGACTTTTCTCATGATAATTCTCCTTTCGTTAATAGTGAATAAATATGCCATGTAATCGCATGGCGTTAATGTTCAGTGGCCACGCCGTGAATGATGAATAACGTCTCGCCGCACGACGCAGTCCCGCTCACGTTTCCAGTCGGGGTCGTGGTGCAGCGTATTATATGAAGTTGTTTTGTGTGTATCGTTACTTTCGTTTCTATGGACTTCCAAACGATGCCTTCCCGCCGCACTTATTTATCTTTGCGGCCATCTCGAGTGCCCACTCCTTTGAATACCAGTAAACCCACCGCTCACCGCGACCTCTCATGAAATCTGCTTCTTTTTGCAATGACGGTCGATCGAAAAGCTCTTGGTTAAAAAGCCGTGTTAGACAATCCACAGTCATCTTATCATTTGGATTCCATTGTGCTCTTACATAATAACGATCTCCTTTTGAGGATCCAGTCGGCTTGAGGGGAGTCAAGGCCCGACCTGACGAAATATCTTTGGCGAACCTTTTCATTTCACCAGATTGCATGGTATTTACAGATTTCAATATCGTTGCTGCTTGTGCCTTGTCGAGGCGATGAACAATCTGTTGGGCATCGTTAACAACCACTCCGTTTTTTGAATTGAGTCGGTCAGAGATTATCTTGTTCAAGTTAACTAAATTGCTGAGTTGCTGAGCCTTGAATGCGAGCTCTCTATCGGTGTGTCTGGCAAGATCGGCGATGGTCAGAATCATGTTTTCTTTTTCGGTTTGTGTCGTAATAACATTGAAAAGAGATTTCTTGTCGAACGTACGCAATTTGTCCAGTGCTGCAATCTTGCTTCCTACATCGGCTCTCTCATCCTGGAGTATACTGATAATGTCTTCATGCTTGTTTGCGGCTTGATCTGGCACTTGGAATATCGTGGATTGTTTCCCCTGAGAAAGGTGTTGTGATTTTATATCCTGAGCAAAGGCACGATCAAAGAAAAGGAAGCGGAATCCATTGTTCGAGGATGTAGTTGAATCGGACAACCGCTTTAGCTTATTTTCGTGCGTCGAATCATCCCATACGATCTCATACCGGGGTAACTTGTCGCCTGGGAGATATTTAATTGTAAAGCTCTTTGGATTTGGATCGTCGGGTTCTTTTGAGAATAGCATGTCAAATGGTTGATTTTGGGAGAATGGCGTTTCCTGGATAACGGCGAACTCCTCATCGTGAAATTGTGGTATGTTCTCTCCGAGTTTGCCTGTCCATCGCGACCTGAAGTACAGGTTACCGGACACAACCCGCTCATAATCTTTGAGTTTTTTTACCTCTCCTCTAAATACATATGTCGTAGGCCTGTAATTCCACCACCATATGACCGATACTATTACCAGAAGCATTCCGAAAAAAGTTGTGCTTATGAAAACCCATCGATAGGTGTTCTTTTCTTTGGTAGTAGACTTTTGCTGTTTATGGTAGATCTTATAGGCCCAGCGGCTAATAACAAGGGTGAAGAGCAGGGCAAAGAAGAACGGCCCAAACTGGTAAGCAATTTTAGTAAGCGTGACGA
>CAVZMI010000030.1:0-32699 GCA_963776275.1 Ignavibacteriota bacterium | reverse complement strand
TGAATTCCCTACTTAAAATTGGAAAATCTTTCCGTATATTCGTAATGTCGAACACATCTATTCCTTTCTATTGCGCAAGAGGCGCATAAGCTTCCGGCTTTGAGCGAGACGAACCGATCGAAATATAAATATCATTTCCTCTGACTGTAACATGATGAATCCTCAAAGGACAGACAGCAGGAAGCGACCGAACAGCGCCTGTAGTAATATCGAACATTGCCCCATGTCGAGGACATTCGATTTCCACGCCATCGATGAATCCTCCCGCAAGCGATTCTTCCTCATGCGAACAGAGCTCATCGATTGCATGGTATCCGTCATCGAGTTTCACAATAAGCACACGATTTCCTTCAACTCGAACTGCTTTCCAATTCTTTGATCCAAATTCATCAATTGTTGCAGCCTTGATTCCAATGTCGATCATGATTATCCTATACGTGATTCAATATGTTCACGGACTTCTTCACGGGTCTTTTCAACCGGTATCTTGTCGATGATCGGGACAAGGAAACCAACAACAAGCATCCGGGTGGCCTCATCGCGATTCAATCCGCGACTCATAAGATAATATAAAACTTCTTCGTCAATAGGGCCGACCGTCACGCCGTGAGTACAGCGCACATCATTCGCCTCGATCTCCAGTGTCGGGATCGAATCGGCGTGTGCATCATTGCTTAAAAGAATATTTTTGTTGGCCTGATATGCATCAGTACGCTGTGCACCCTTATGGACCTGGATTATGCCGTTAAATACCGTTTTTGCCTTCTCCTGAAGCGCCCCTTTATAAAGCAAATTGCTCTTCGTGTGATGCGCCGCATGAACCTGAAGCGTATTATATTCCATTTGCTGATGATCACGCGGGAAATAGACACCGAGCATCTCGCCTGTGGCTCCACTTTCGTCGAGAATCAATCGAATGTTCGATTGCGAAATTTTACTTCCGATACCGATTTCATGCCAATTCACTGTACTGTCCTTTTTAGCAATTGCCTTTTTGAATGCAAAATGATAGGTGTTGTTTCCGAATAGTTGAGTACTTATATAATTGACTGTCGCACCGGGACCGGCTATAATCTCCACAACACCGTCCACAAAGGCCTGTTTATCCTCTGTATCCGAATAAGATGCCTCGATAAATGTTACTGATGCGCCCTCCTCCACGATTATAAGTGTATGGGGGAATAATATATCTTCTTCAGATCCCGTAAAAATATTGTTCTCTATCGGGACATCAATCTTCATATTCTTTGGAACATATAAAAACGATCCCGTATTCCAGAAAGCCGCATGGAGAGCTGTAAATTTGCTGTCATTAAGCTGCACACATTCCGTCATGAAGTATTTTTCAACAAGTCCTGTGTGATTATGTAAAGCTTCTGATAACGTCGTAAAAATCACTCCCTGATGAAAAAGATCGGAGAAGGCAGTGTTCCGAATACTCTCTGTGTTCTCAAGCAATGGTCCGGAAAAATCCTGAATTCTCAATTCACGAATATCGAGCCGGCGGGACGGCGGCAGTGTCGTATTCCCAACCTGCCCGGGCATTTCACAGTAAATTGTCCATGCCCGCAAACGTTTTGCTAGCATCCACGGTGGTTCATTCCTATCGCGGGAAAACCGTTCGATTGCTTCACGATTGAATATCCCATAGGCGGCATTAGCCGTATCGATTGTTTCCTTATCTACTTTTATATTTTCATTATCCAACGTCGCTACTCCGTTCTCTAATTAACCCACCGATCCTTCCATCTCAAGGGCAATGAGGCGATTAAGCTCGACGGCATATTCCATCGGCAGCTCGCGAACGATAGGCTGGATGAATCCGCTGACAATCAATGCCGTCGATTCTTCCTCGCTCAATCCGCGGCTCTCAAGATAATAGAGCTGCTCCTCTCCCACTTTGCTGACCGTCGCTTCGTGTCCGATCCGGGCGCTCTGCTCGTCGACTTCGATTGTCGGATATGTGTCGCTGCGAGCAGCCTCGTCTAGAAGCAGTGCATCGCATTTAACGCTCGACTTGACACCGGCAGCATTCTTATGCACCTTCACGAGTCCGCGATAGCTTGCGCGTCCGGTTCCCTTACTGATCGATTTCGATGTAATGATTGACGATGTATGCGGGGCAATGTGAACGGCTTTCCCGCCGGTATCCTGATGCTGTCCATCTCCCGCGTATGCCAGAGAGAGCACTTCGCCGTGAGCACCCTTGTCCATCAAATAGATGGCCGGATATTTCATCGTCAGCTTGCTGCCTATATTGCCATCGACCCATTCCATTGTTGCATCCTTATACGCAACCGCCCGTTTGGTAACAAGGTTGTACACATTATCAGACCAATTCTGGATGGTCGTATATCGAACACGCGCGCTTTCCTTGACAATAATTTCGACAACGGCGCTGTGCAGTGCATCGACCGCATATGTCGGAGCCGTACAACCCTCGACATAATGGAGTGTACTTCCCTTTTCGGCGATGATTAGCGTACGTTCAAACTGGCCGGCATTTTCAGAATTAATTCTGAAATACGCCTGCAGCGGGATATCAACGTGGACTCCTTCAGGGACGTAGATGAACGATCCCCCGCTCCATACCGCGCTGTTCAAAGCCGCAAATTTATTATCGGCCGGTGGAATAACCGTCCCGAAATATTGACGGACAATATCGGGATATCGTTTAAGCGCCTCATCCGTGCTGCAAAAGATGACGCCGAGTTTTTCCCACTCGCCTTTCAGACTGCTGTACACGCTCTCAGAGTCATACTGCGCTTCGACTCCTGCGAGAAATTTTTTTTCGGCTTCCGGAATACCCAATCGGTCGAATGTCTTCTTTACTTTCGCCGGCACATCATCCCATGTTCTTCCTTTTCCGTCGGAAGGTTTTATGTAATAATAGATGTTATCAAAATCCAATGTCGAGAGATCGCCGCCCCAGCCGGGTAATGGTTTTTTATAAAAGAACTCAAGCGCACGGAGCCGGAATTTCGTCATCCACTCCGGTTCATCTTTGAGTTTCGAAATCTCTTCGACAACTTTCCGCGAGAGTCCTTTTTCCATACGAAAAACGAACTCATTGGCGTCGTTGAAACCATATTTTTCTTTATAGGCCTCCCTACCGCGAATATCTATCGTTTTTTGATTCATTGTTTTTTCCCCTTCCTATCCTTGTGCCGGAACGCTTGAGAGCGATCCTTCCTTAACCCAATCGTATCCTTTTTCTTCGAGTTTCACCGCAAGCTCCGGACCATCAGACATCACAAGTCTTCCATCAACAAGAACGTGGACAAAATGCGGCTTGATGTAATCCAGCAATCGCTGGTAGTGCGTAATGACGAGAACGCCCATCTGGGGTCCGATAAGACTGTTTACACCATTCGCCACGATGCGCAGCGCATCGATGTCGAGTCCGGAATCTGTCTCATCTAGAATCGCCATCTCAGGCTCCAGCATTGCCAGTTGTAATATCTCGGCGCGTTTCTTCTCACCGCCTGAGAATCCTTCGTTCAGATATCGCGAGCTGAACGCAGGATCCATCTCGAGGAGTCTCATTTTTTCATTGATTTTCTTGTTAAACTCGCGTAACGATGAGGCTGCAATCTTCCGATCGCTGCCGACATCCTCGCCCGTACGCCGTTTCCTAAGCGAATTCGTTGTAGTCCGCAAGAAATTAAAAAGCGTTACACCGGGTATTTCCTGCGGGTATTGGAATGCTAAAAACATCCCCATTACGGCCCGTTCATCGGCCTTCAAGTCGAGAATATTCTGCCCTTTGAAGCTAACCTCGCCTTTTGTCACAGTGTATCCCGGATGCCCCATCAATGTATTTGCGAGTGTGCTTTTACCGGAACCGTTCGGTCCCATGATAGCGTGTATTTCACCTTTTTCAATTGAAAGTGAAAGTCCTTTTAAAATTTCCTTCCCGTCAACCTCTACATGGAGATTTTTTATTTCTAGTGTCTTGGCCATATTTTTTCTGTCTTCCTCTTCTGAATATAATTGAACGCATTCCCCGTGATTACACTGCCGAATGCGGCGCCGCTGTTTGTATTTTCCTCAAAGGCGGTTTTTTCGTAACCGGTTTTACCTGGAAATCGGGATAATTCAGCCACCATGTTTGATGATCAAGTTGATGTACTATTTTAAGCTTGTTAAGATAATCTAAAAATCCGCGGGCAACTTCTTCCGCATCACGATTCCTGAGTTTGCGGTGCTTCTTCTGAAAATATAGGATAAGACCGAATTGAACATCACGCAAAAAAATATTTGAACAGTGATATAACGGATATCGTGATTTCAAGAAGTATAAAACCTCGGTCTGATTATTGATGACATATTCTAATTGCTCTTTCATAGAAGTACCTGCGTCGATACGTTTTTTTTCTGTGGATGACTATGTGATTGTCGTAATCGTACTACCACCTCGGATATTCTCTGGATTCCATAAGTAACCTCTTCTTCGGTGGTGAAGCGGCCGAGACCGATACGGATCGATGAATTGATTTCGGCCTCTTCCAATCCGAGAGCCTGAAGTACATGAGACGGTTCGGGATTTGAGCTGCTGCATGCAGATCCCGATGAAAATGCAATATCTTTAAGTTCCATCATAAGCATATCGGCAGAGACGTTTGCAATCGTGACGTTGACATTATTTGGTAGGCGCTGCAGCGAGTGCCCGTTTAATCGAATATCTTCGATCCTTTCGAGCAATCCCGAGATGAAGCGGTCGCGCAGATGAGTGAGTCTGTCACTATCAGAATAGAGCTCTTCCTTTGCAATAGCCGCCGCTTTTCCGAATCCTACAATTGCGGGGACGTTCAGTGTCCCCGAACGGAATCCTCCTTCATGACCGCCGCCATGAATTTGAGGAATGAGAACAAGACGCGGATGCCGGCGACGGATATAGAGTGCTCCGATCCCTTTCGGTCCGTACATTTTATGGGCACTGAGCGATAAAAGATCTATATGCATTCCTCTCACATTGATAGGGAGATATGCAGCTGCCTGCACTGCATCTGTATGGAATAGAATTCCCCGTGATACACAAAGGCTTCCGATTTGTGCAACTGGTGCAATCGTGCCGATTTCATTATTTGCCATCATGATGGATATGAGGATAGTTTTCGGAGTGATTACCTCTTCGATTTTTTTTATATGGACAAATCCGTCACGATCGACCGGAACAACCTTAACAATAAAACCCTTCCTTTCCAGGAAATGGCAAGTATCCAGAACGGATATATGCTCGGTGGCAGCAATAATGATATGTCCACCGCTTTCGTGATATGCCTCGGCGACGCCTTTGAGTGCGAGATTATTCGACTCTGTTGCACCGCTTGTAAAAGTAATTTCTTCAGGTGAAGCATTTATTAAAGCGGAAATTTCTTTTCGTGCAACGTTTACTGCCGCTTCAGCATCCCATCCATATGCATGGGCATGACTTGCCGCGTTTCCAAACTTCTCTCTGAAATACGGCACCATGGCATCGAAGACACGATCGTCCATCGGCGTTGTCGCATGGTTGTCGAAATATACAGGGAGTTTCATCGCCCTCACTCAGATAATTTCTGAAAGCGTCATTTTTTCGAATACTTCATTTATATTATGTTGGATCTTTCCAAGCGGATTTTTGATCGTACAACTCTCGAAAATCTCGCATTTCCCCGCCTTGTCCGAAATACATTGAGCGATAGCCGGCGAGAATCCTTCAATCGCATTGATGATCGAGGAGATCGAAATTGAACTAGCATCTCCGGCAAGAGTGTAACCCCCGTGTACACCCTGGTAAGAAGATATCAATCTCTCTTTCGCGAGCCTCTGCAAAACTTTGGCAAGAAGCTCGTACGAGATATCGTATATGTCGGCAATCTCCTTCGCGGTTGTCACCGTACCGTGCATATGCTGAGTCGCAATATGGCGGATTGCAATAATTCCGTACTCAACTTTTTTGGATAACCGTAGCATAATGAATCTCCGACCATTACAGTCCTATTTTAGCTCAAAAAAAATGACTTCTATCAGTCACCTTATACAACGAATTGTCCTTTTTTTAGGTTCCTTTGAAACACAAAATCTTCAATTTATTGCTTAAAAATAATGGGATTCTACTTGAAAGTCAAGGAAAAACTCGGTATACTTTCCACCACTTAGTATAGGATCAGGATGTCAGTTATTGTTACAGAAGGCCTTTCGAAGACCTACCATAGTGGCCTTTTCGGAAGACAGCATATACACGCTCTCGAACCCACAAGTATTTCCATTGAAAAGGGAGAAATTTTTGGACTTCTCGGCCCGAATGGAGCCGGGAAGACCACTTTTATCAAGCTTCTTCTCGGTATTATTTTCCCTTCTTCGGGAAGCGCCACGCTGCTCGACCGTCCGATTTCCGATTATACCATAAAAGAAAAAATCGGGTATCTCCCCGAAAACCATCGTTATCCGGCATACCTTACCGGAGAGCAAGTACTCTCTTTTTTCGGCAAATTAAGCGGATTGAATAAGAGTGAACTCGGGCCACGAATTAATGAATTGTTGAAACTTGTCGATATATCACAGTGGAGCCGGACGAAGATAAAAAAATATTCGAAAGGAATGCTTCAACGAATCGGACTCGCTCAAGCTTTGCTGAACGACCCCGAAATCGTCTTTCTCGACGAACCGACGGATGGCGTTGATCCGATCGGCCGAAAAGAAATTCGTGATGTCCTGCGCCGAATCCGTGACAACGGGAAGACAGTTTTTTTAAACTCTCATCTCCTCTCGGAAGTTGAGCTGATTTCCGACAGGGTAGGAATTTTAAATAAAGGCGTCCTCATCAAGACCGGATCGATATACGACCTGACGCAGAATCCTGAAGAATATATCATTAAAACCAGTACACCGATTTCTTCTGAAATTGAAACGGAATTACGTTCGAATTCTCTCATACTGACAGAGCGGGATCACGAGATCTTTCTACAGGCCGGAGATGCCGCGCATCTTAACAAGGCCATCGATATTCTCAGGAGACACGGCATGGAGATTGAATCTATTATCCCTCACAGGACAACTCTAGAAGAATCGTTTATTTCACTTATTAAATCAGAGTTGCCTCAATGAAAATTTCTGCAATCATTATCGATACGTTACGTCAGACGATCTCTAAGGGAACGCTGCTCTTTTATTTTGGTATGTCCACCATTACCATCCTTGTGTTGTCTTTTATCTTCCAGAGTGTAACGGTTGGGGGGACCGCGACATTCTCGCTTTTCGGAAATGCCATACCAAAAGATATAGCCCCGAAGTATCTTGCATGGTTTCAGGCCGGTCTTATTTCTTCAGGATTTATCGGGCTTATACTATTCGGTATTATTGCAACGGCAGGAATTCTTCCGGATACGATGACCCGCGGTACGATCGATCTTTATCTCTCGAAACCGATAGGCCGTCCGTTCATCCTCCTCGGAAAATATCTTGGGGCACTTGCCGCAATTGCTCTGAACCTACTCTATGCCGTCGGTGGTCTCTGGATAGTATTTGGAATGAAGACGGGAATATGGAGCATTCCATTCCTGTATACATTTGTGACGCTTACATTCAGTTATGCAGTAATCTATTGCTTTGTTACACTGCTCGCTATTCTTTTCCGCAGTTCCGGTTTCGTGATAATGCTATCATTCATCTATATTTTTATTCTCGATAATATTTTATATCATCGTCAGCGTTTACTCTATGGATTCATCGAGAACAGCTATGCACAAAAAATTATCGACGGTTTATACTATGCATTACCTCAAATCAGCGATCTTCAGTCAAATACAATGCGACTTATTTCCGGTGGATCAATGACGCCTGGACCGGTTTATTATTCAGCTGCATCCGGAATTGCAGCACTCATTCTTGCAATCATCATTTTTAACAGGAAAGATTTTTAACATTATGTCAGAAGCAAAGCTCAAAATAGAAGATATTGTCGGCGAGTCGTCGTTTAAAACGAGTGACACGGGACGAATAAACAAGGTTGCGGTTGTCGGGCTTGGTATCATGGGACGTGGAATTGCGCAGACAATTTCTGCTGCCGGCATCGATGTCGTTGCACTGGAAATCAGCAAAGAAAGGCTCGCAAAAACGCTTGAAACTCTCGGCATCGACCTCGACAGAGAAATCCAACGCTGGGCGATGACGAAAGCCGATAAAAAATCGCTCCTCTCCCGCATTCACGGAACAATTTCACCAGATGAGATCCGCGATTGCGGATTGTTGATCGAAGCGGTCGACGAAAATTTTGAATCCAAGAAAAAAGTCTTTCAAATGTTCGATCAATTCTGCAAACCCGCTGCAATTCTCGTATCAAATACATCAACGCTCAGCCTTTCAAAAATTGCTGCAGTTACGGCAAGGCAAGAAAAAGTTATCGGTATGCACTTCCTCAATCCCGTTCCGAAAATACCGGTGGTCGAACTCGTCCGTGGAACAAAAACGTCGAACGATACCTTCCAGCTGGTAAAAGGCTTCGCGGAACGACTGGGAAAAGTGGTGATCGAAGTATTTGATTATCCGGGGTTTGTGACGACGCGAATCATTATTCCGATGTTGAACGAGGCGATGAACGTCCTGATGCAGGGAGTTACGACAGCCGAAGGAATCGAACAGGCGATGAAACTCGGATACAATCTTCCGATGGGTCCGCTTGAAATGGCAGATACGATGGGACTCGACGAGGTTCTGGCATGGATGGAGACACTGTTCAATGAGCTCGGGGAATCGAAATATCGCCCTTCTCCCCTCCTCCAACAGCTCGTCCGCGAAGACAAGCTCGGGAAAAAAAATGGCAAGGGATTTTTTGCGTACGATAATAACGGAAAACGAATTCATTAATTTCTTTTCGATAGAAAGCAATCATGAAAATTCTTGTTCTGAACAGCGGGAGCTCATCCGTCAAATATCAATTCATAGAAACCGATAGCAGGACCGTTCTCACCAAGGGAATCGTCGAGCGCATCGGTATGGATGGTGCACTGCTGACAAATAAACGATCCGATGGTGATGAAATAAGAATTACCGGAGACATCCTCGATCACATAACGGCAATCGAATATATCCTCGCTGTTCTTTTGAACAAACAGCACGGCGTGATCATGGAAAAATCCGAGATTCACGCCATCGGTCACCGGGTTGTCCACGGCGGTGAGACTTTCACACAGTCCATGCTCATTACGCCGGATGTCCTGAAAGGAATTCAGGATAATATCGAACTGGCTCCGCTCCATAACCCGCACAACCTTCGTGGTATTCAAGCCTGTATGATCCATCTGCCGACGACTCCGCAGATCGCTGTATTTGATACCGCTTTCCACCAGCAGATGCCTCCAAAGGCATATGTATATGGAATTCCTTATTCTCTTTATCGTGAATACAAAATAAGGCGATATGGATTTCACGGTACCTCGCATCGATATGTCTCGCAGCGTGCAGCGGAGCTGCTGCAGAAATCCATCAAGGAATTGAAAACAGTCACATGCCACCTTGGCAACGGATGCAGTATGGCGGCTGTAGACGGCGGCGTGTCGATTGATACGACGATGGGCTTTACTCCGCTCGAAGGACTCCTGATGGGCACCCGTACCGGTGATCTGGATCCATGGATCATACTGTATGTCATGGCGAAAGAAGGTCTTACAATTTCCGATGCGAACACGCTGTTGAATAAACACAGCGGATTGATCGGTATTTCCGGTGTGAGCAGCGATATGCGCGAAATCCAATCTGAAATGGCGGAAAACAAGAGGGCAAAACTTGCATTCGATATTTTTGCTTACAGGGTGGCAAAATACATCGGAGCATACGCTGTCGCTATGGGCGGACTGGATGCAATTGTGTTCACCGGAGGAATCGGCGAGAACTCGTCCGATATCCGGACTGCGTCACTCAAAGGACTCGAATTCCTCGGCATTACCGTTGATCAGACGGCGAACACGTCCGCGGCAAAGGAAAAAATCATAACAACGCCCGGTTCGCGTGTTACCGCCCTTGTGATTCCCACAAATGAAGAGCTTGTGATTGCACTCGATACGCACGAGATCGTGATGAAGGGAAATCATTCAAAGTAAAATGACAAATGGTTTCCTTCTCCGAAAATATTTCTGGAAGAAAGAGATAGCTATATTTTATCAAGATAATCAAGTATAGCTGCCATTTTTTCTGAAATTTCAGCAAACCGTTTTTCTTCCTTCAACATTTCTTCTTCGGTCTGGACATAAGGAGCACTATTCAGTTCATTCGAACAGTGAAGACGCAGGGCTTTTTGCGTTTTTTAAGGTTTCCATCGTCATAGACATAAATATGACATTTCTTAATCTTGACCCTCGCCCTGAGCGACCCCGAGCGAGTACTTCCCGTTTTTTGGGAAGTGCGAGTCGAGGGGGAGTCGAAGGGTTGACCTTGATCTTATTCTTTTCTCTCTTTCCATTTTTTCTCTTGACATCTACAATAGAATTTCGTATGTTATTCAAGGAGTTATTAAAACCTCATAAAAATAAAGGAAAATCCGCACTTTACCCCTTGCTACTGAGATTATAGAATCTCGGTGGGCTGCAGTAACAATCCCCACCTTTCGTTCGTCCTTCATGGGACGATAGGTCAATATCCACAGTTGCTTGATAATCGTCGGGAGAACAACACTTGTATCAGAATGATTCTGAGCTTGTGCTTCGTCTCTATCAGGGGGACGAAAAGGCATTTGAACAATTATACGACAGCCACAAACGCCAGGTATGGCTGTACTGTCTGAAAATTGTCGGAGATAAGGATCTTGCGTCAGATATTTTTCAGGAAACATTTATCCGCGTGCATGAGAAAATGGCAAGTTTCCGTGGAACCGGCAGCCTGAGCGGCTGGATATTCCGTATAGCACGGAATCTCTGTTACGATGCCCTGAGGCGGATACGCAAACACCCTTCGGTCGACGAGGTTGAGGATCTCGTTTCACCGACGAATTCCTACGATACAGTTGATCATCGTGAGGAACTTCGAAAGGCGCTCGATGCACTCAAGCCGGAACAGCGGGAGATCATTATCCTGAGGGAGATCCAGGGGTTTTCCTATCAGGAAATTGCTGATCTGACGGGTGCAACGCTTGCTAGCGTGAAAGTCCGCCTCTTCCGTGCACGCGAGAAGCTAAGGATTGCATTACATTCACTAGGGTCCTGACAATTTCAATTCTTACAAACGACAGGGCCACAGTACCACTCCAACTAAAAATATTACAATGATATTCTTAAAAATTTGTTGGAGTGGTGCTATCAGAGTAAGGAGGGAATGCCTATGAATCATTTTCGCTATCATGTTGCTTTAAGCGTTCTTTTTGATAATGAAGGTAATAACGACGAAGTTGAAGGATTTCCTGTTTCTATAATGGAAACGCCTGAAGGGAAACAACGTCTGGAGACTTATGCACGAATCAGGCGTGAAATCCGGAAACTCATACTTCAATCACCCGATATACCCTATGAGGTCGAGCAGCGACTCCGCCGCCGGCTGAAGTACAGGCGATATAAACCTAGCACAAGAAATATTGAAAAAACCTCTTTCGCGCTTGTTTTAATTGGGAGAAAAAACCGGAAGAGGATGCATAAAAGAATTCGTTGATAACGGTGAGTTTCCTGGATTTAATTATTTTGTGATACCTTCGACACAACGCTATATAAAAAGCCTCATTCTTTTTATAGAATGAGGCTCCATTATTTTTTACCTGACCTTTTTTACACTTCCAACACTTCTTTTTCTTTCAGCACTACGAGATTGTCGATCTCTTTGATATATTTATCGGTCAATTTTTGAGCTTCCTGTTCGCCGCGTTTACGTTCATCTTCCGAGAAATGTTCGGCCTTCTCAGATTTCTTCAGATGTTCAATTGCATCGCGTCGTACATTCCGAACCGCGATTTTTCCTTCTTCCGCAAACTTTTTCACAAGCTTCACGAGTTCCTTCCGCCGTTCTTCATTCAGCGGCGGAATCGGTACACGGAGTGCATCGGCGCCGGCAATGGGATTCAATCCGAGATTTGCTGCCTGGATGGCTTTTTCAATCGGGCCTACCATGGCTTTTTCCCATGGCTGTACCGTGATGGTGTGAACGTCGGGTGTGCTCACATTTGCAACCTGATTCAGAGGCGTCATGGTGCCGTAATACTCTACCTTTATACCGTCGAGTAATGCCGTTGTAGCTTTACCTGTCCGGATTTTAACTAGTTCCTGCCGCACAACCTCGACCGCCTTCTGCATTTTGTGTTCGGCGTCTTTTAAAATAGTTGAGACCATAGCATACTCCTATTGTTGCTGGAGTTATTGTGGTATTTGTTCCTGCAGCGGTTTCACCTGCAGGTCGTATACTTTTGTTCCAATCCCCTCGCCCAGCAGCAGCCGTTTCAGGTTCCCCTTTTTCGTCATATTATAGACAATGATGGGGAGATTATTTTCGCGGCATAAGGTTATGGCAGTCATATCCATGATTCGGAGGTCTTTTTTTATGAACGTCATAATATGAAATTTCCTGAAAGCGAAACGCATCGGGAAATTTTTCCGGATCGGCATCGTAGACCCCGTCTACGCGTGTTCCTTTTATGATAACGTCGGCTTCAATTTCGATTGCACGAAGCGCTGCAGCGGTATCGGTAGTAAAATACGGATTTCCCGTTCCCGCCCCGAAAATCACCGTCCGACCTTTTTCAAGATGGCGGATCGCACGACGGCGTATGAACGGTTCACAGATCTGTTCCATTTTGATGGCCGAGAGCAGTCTGGTGTAAACGCCATACTTTTCAAATGTGTTCTGGAGTGCAAGGGAATTAATGACGGTTGCGAGCATCCCCATATGATCGCCCGTGACTTTATCTATTCCATCGGATGAATCGGCTACTCCCCGGTAAATATTCCCGCCGCCGATGACAAGCGCAATCTGGACGCCTAAATCACGCGCCGATTTGATTTCTTCGGCATAATGCCGCATGATTGTGTGATCAATTCCAAACTCCTTATTCCCCATGAGCGACTCGCCGCTGAGTTTCAGGAGAATTCTATTATAAATCGGCTGTGCCATTGTTCATCATCCCTCCATACAATCGCTATTATACCTCTCCGAGATGGAATCGATGGAACCGTCGGATACTGATATTCTCTCCCATCTTTCCGGCAGCTTCGTTTAAAAGATCCTTAATTGTTTTGCTGGAATCCTTAATGAAACTCTGCTCCAATAAACAATTTTCCTGACAGAATTTTTCCATCCTCCCTTCGGCAATTTTCTCAATCACCTGGGCGGGTTTTCCTTCATTTTGCGCCTGAGTCCTATAAATTTCTTTCTCATGTTCGACGAGTGCAGGTTCAAGCTGTTCGCGTGAGACAACGATCGGGCTCATCGCAGCCACCTGCATCGCAAGATCGTGAGCCAGCGTGCGAAATTCCGGAGTCTTTGCTACAAAATCCGTTTCGCAATTTAATTCGACAAGTGTGCCGATTCGCCCTCCGGCATGAATATATGCTTCAATAACGCCCTGATTTGTCGCTCTATATGCACGTTTCGCCGCCAGCGCTGCCCCCTTCTTTCGCAAGACCTCGATGGCTTTTTCCATATCGCCGTTGGTTTCCTCGAGGGCTTGCTTACAGGCCATCATTCCGGCGCCGGTTCGTTCACGGATTGCTTTCACAAGTTCTGTTGAAATTCCTGCCATACTTTTATATCGCTTTCACGAAAAAGATTTATACTTCTGTTTTTTGTTTTTCTTCTTCAGCCAGTTTTTTCTGTTCTGCTGCAGTATCATCTTTATCTTCAAGTTGATGCGCACGCGCGCGTTCACGACCTTCAAGTACGGCATCCGAAATCGCTTTTGTAATCACCTGGATCGATTTAATCGCATCATCGTTCGCCGGAATTATATAATCGATTTGTTCAGGATCGCAATTTGTATCGACGATAGCGAATACCGGAACTCCAAGTCTCTTTGCCTCTTTGACGGCGATTGCCTCTTTCTTCACATCCACAACGTACAGAGCGCCGGGGAGACGTGTAAGATCGATAATGCCCTGGAGCACCGATTGCAGCTTGTCTCTCTCACGTGAGAGCTGGAGTCCTTCTTTTTTTGTAATCTTATCGAAAGTTCCGTCGGATTCCATCTTTTCAATATTGGTAAGCCGTTTAATACTTTTCCTGATCGTGCTGAAATTTGTGAGCATGCCCCCGAGCCAGCGCTTTGTGACGTACGACGCACCGCAACGCTTTGCTTCTTCGGCGAGCACATCCTGCGCCTGCTTTTTTGTTCCCACAAATAAGATGCGCTTTCCTTCGGAAGCGATGTTGGAAAGAGCGTTCGCCGCCGTTTCAATTTGCTCCTGTGTTTTTTTCAGATCGATAATATGAATACCGTTCCGCTCCATGAAAATAAAAGGTTTCATCTTTGGATTCCAACGGCGAGTGAGGTGTCCGAAATGCGACCCCGCGGAGAGTAATTCGGTAAGTTCTACCCGTGCCATGCTGTGTCCTTTAGTTTTTAGTTGCCGCCTTCTACTTCCGTCACGCTCTGTCAGGACTCTATTGCTTAATCCCGATTCCGACTTCCGCCTCTCCTTTTAGGCCCGGTGGACGGGCCGTTATAGCGCCTGCCGGCCGGAGTGCCTCCGGCACGCAGGCCCGCCTTAGTCCGGAGGACGTCGGCGGGCAGGCAGGGACTGGATATCGGGGGGGATTCAGCACATATGAGCACTTCCGACAAAATCAGGAAGTATGCTTGATTATATATACAATTACCGCTTGGAGAATTGGAATCTCTTGCGGGCTTTCTTCTGACCGTACTTCTTTCGTTCTACCATTCGTGGATCGCGTGTGATAAGTCCTGCATTTCTAAGCGACGTGCGAAGATCATCATCGAGTTTCACAAGAGCACGAGCGATTCCGAGCCTGACTGCCCCTGCCTGACCTGTCGATCCGCCACCTTCGACATTGGCAAATATATCGTACTTCGATGTCGTGTTGGTTAATCTGAGGGGAGTAGTTACTTCCTGACGAAGCGTTGCGAGAGGGAAAAACTCTTCGAGCGAACGATTGTTCACAATAATAGTCCCTGAGCCCTGAACTACTTTAACGCGCGCAACGGAAGTTTTCCGGCGTCCAACTGTGATAACCTGATGCATTAAGTCTCCTGTCAAATCGTAAATTGTTCTGGTTTCTGTGCCGCATGCGGATGTGATGGGCCTGCATATACCTTCAATTTCTTGAAAATCTGTCGGCCTAATTTCGTATGAGGAATCATCCCCTTCACGGCATGCTCAACAACGCGTTCTGGTTTTGTTTTAATCACTTCTTTGAACGATTCAAATACCGCTCCACCCGGGTATCCGGTATAGTGGAAGTATTCTTTTTGCTCTGCTCGCTTCCCCGTCAGGCGCACCTTATCGGCGTTAATGACGATGACAAAATCACCGACATCGGCATTGGGGGTGAACTCGGGTTTATGCTTTCCGCGGAGAAGGTGTGCAATCCGGCTTGCAATCCGGCCAAGTATCTGCCCCTCTGCATCAACGACATACCATTTCTTTGCGATCTCTTCTTCTCTCAGAAAGCGTGTGATTTTCCCTGCATTTTTTAACACTTTTAGGCCTCTATTCCGATGAATTACAACAAAGATTTCAATAGCCTTTAAATTTAGCACTTTTTGGGCTTAGAGTCAAGAATTTTCCGAGGAAATATTTGCAGTATGCGCTCCAGCTTGCTGTTCCGCGTGGTATGAGCTGCGTACAAGCGGACCGGATTCGACATGCTTGAAGCCCATCGAGTATCCTATCTCCCGGAATTTCAGGAATTCTTCGGGGGGGACATAACGAATAATGGGATGATGATTCTTCGTAGGCTGGAGGTATTGACCGATTGTAATAATATCACAATTTACTTCTCTGAGTTCTTTCATGACCTCTACAATTTCATCAAACTCCTCTCCGAGACCTACCATGACACCTGATTTGGTGACGGCATTACGGCGTTTAGCACGGTCGAGAAGCTGGAGTGAACGATCGTACTTCGCCTGCGGTCTGACTGTCGGGTACAAGCGAGAAATCGTCTCGACGTTATGATTGAGAACATCGGGTTTGGCGTCCAGAACAATGTTGAGGGCATCTTCATCACCCTGGAAATCGGGGATCAGCACTTCGATCCGGAGTACAGGCACGATTTCCCGTGCCGAGCGGATTGTTTCGGCAAAAATCCTTGCCCCCCCATCCTCCAGTTCGTCTCTATTTACCGATGTAATTACGGCATGCTTGATTCCCATCAATTTGATCGTCTCGGCAACACGCCGTGGTTCATCGGTATCGAGCAATGTGGGACGTCCGGTTTTCACCGCACAGAACGTACAGCTTCGTGTGCATATATCTCCGAGAATCATGAATGTGGCGGTTCCGGCGTTCCAGCATTCGCCCATATTAGGACACCGTGCTTCCTCGCATACCGTATTCAATTTATATGTGTCGATAATGGAACGTAGATGAGCGTAATTTTGTCCGCCCGGTAATTTTGCTTTCAGCCAGGGTGGGCGGCGTGCAATCTCAGGTATTTTTGTATTGTTAGAATTCATAGATATCGATTAAATCACTAAATATATGAACACAAAAAACGCCGAGAAATTCCCGAAGATGGAATGTATTTCTACCACGTTCGTTTACGCGGCAGCATATACCTTAATCTCCCTGTCGAGTCTTGATGATAATTTGTCTCGCGCAATCTCGATATCATAATGCGCCTGTAAATTAATCCAGAAGATGGGAGACACCTTGAAATACCGCGATAATCTCAATGCGGTATCAGCGGAGATCGAGCGTTTTCCATGGACGATTTCGTTGATCCTTCTTGCTGGTACATTGATATCTTTCGCAAGGCGATATTGAGAAATTCCCATCGGATCCAAGAACTCTTCCTTAAGAATTTCTCCTGGATGGATCGGCTGTATTTTTTTTGTGGACATTTTTTCTCTCCTTAATGATAATCGATTATCTCAACGTCATAGGCATTGCCATCATGCCATCGAAAACATATTCTCCATTGATCGTTTATTCTGATACTATATTGCCCCTCGCGAGCTCCGTGTAACGATTCCAGCCTATTACCAGGAGGAACTCGAAGAGAATAAATATCAGGGGCTGCATCAAGCATCCATAGTTTTCTCATTGCGATTCTCTGAATATCGCTTGGCAACTTCTTCGAGTACTCACGGTCATATATTTTTTCTGTTTCTTTATTCTTAAAGGTCTTTATCATATGGTATAATAACACTTCCCGTTATTAATGTCAAGCGTTATTATATGAAGGATTGAAAGCAGTTACATGATGCATCCCTCGCTCGCGGGTCCTGTATATGAGGGAAGGAAATATTTTTTCATTGCCCACCATGCTTTCGCGTTTCGTGCGTCCGCCGTTTTCGTGTTCTTTACGTCCCGTGCTCTGTACGGGACTGGCGGAATCTTTTGGCGGGCTCATTCGGCCTGCCCCGATATGGTTCCATGTTCTATAAGAAGGGTTCGTAGAGATCACATATCGTACACCTTCGAAATTACCAAACCCCGATGGGGTCTACGACTCATAGAGGTGAAATCTTGGTAGTATTCGCTTTCACATAAATATCATAACCCCGTAGGGGTGGAATCTTTTTATGCATGGTACATATTTCAAGATTCCGCCCCTGACGGAGCTCAATGGATTTTGTTTTGCGTTTTCTACCAAGATTCCGTCCCTACGGGACTCCATGACTTTTGATGATCGACACTCGACATGCAAATTACATCCCCTTCTCCCGTGTTCTTCACGTCCCACGTTTCGTGTTCTTTACGGTCCCACGTTGTTTGTGGGATATGTGGGATTGTGGGGTCCAGTAGGATCTATCGGGTCTTGCCTGCCCCAAATTCTTTTTTCGGGGATGCGCTGATTAGGCAGCCAATCGCCTCCATTATCCCTCGAGCGCAAATCTCACGTTGGGCATATTGCCAACATACACTGGCAGATCGGTATGTCCCAGCATCTGACGTATCGCATGGGCTTTGCCAAGATGAAACCAGTAGTGATAGATATTTTTCAAGAGTAAAATGCCAACGTTCTCCGCTATGGGGTTGCCTTCCCATACGAAGTGGGTGTTCATCTCTTCCGGTTTCAGCCCGTACAGGTACACGTCGGCTGCCTTGGTGATAGCGTGCCACAAAGTCCACATCTCATCCCAAGGTGGTGTACTGGCTGGTTGGCGAAAGCCTACGAGTTGACGCAAGCCAGAGGCAATGTTCTGACCTTGAGCCATCTGTACCCAGAAGAAGTGCTCTTGCCATGCCAGATGACCGACGATCCAGCTCAGACAATTCATCGACTCCAGGCGACGGCACGCATCTTCGGGAGGCACTCCTTCAAAACAGCGCACGAACTCGCTACGGGTGAACTGCAACTGAGTAACCAATGGGTGAATCATCATTTCCTCGCATTCTTCGCTCTGTTGACAAGCCTGTGATAGATTGGCTACCTAACGGCGTACTTTACCCGCTCGATCAAACTTGGCGAAAGGAGCGTTATGTGGAAGCATTTGTTAGGCTACATTACTTGTCTTTTTTTGCATGTCGTGGTTTAGATAGTGGCTTTTTGCTCTTTTGTATCTTTCCTTCAATTATTTCTTTCAGTTCTTTTTTAAGCTGAATATTTTTTGTTTTCTTCATCGCTGCTATCAGTACATTTTTACCTTCGGTATCCAAAATAACATTTTTAAGTCCCACCCTCGCAGAATTCTTTACCATATCCGAAGTGTCTTTTAGTGCTTCTATCAGCAAAGGAACTGAAAATGCCGTTTTAAAAGCAGAGAGAGAGCCTAGTGCATTGCTCCTTATATATTCATCTTCACCACTAATGGCAAGTTCTGTTAGTAAGTTTATACTCTCTTTTGTAAAATAATGTCTAAGTGCCAAAATAGCTTTTTTTCTTATCATAGGATGTGAGCCTGTTGTAACACTTTCAAGGCAGATTTTGTGAAGTATGGGTTCATGTTCAGGCCTTAGCATTTTTGCAATTTCTTCATTACTGCAATGATTAAGCAATATCTTGTTAAGGTGTTCTCTTACTAATATCTGTTTGTATTTTTCTCTTGAAATAAGTGTAGATTCTCTTTCAAGTCCACCTTTAATTTCTTTTGCCGGTTCATTAAGAATGAATTTTACTTCTTTGCCAGCTATCGGGGTAAGTGGTATAGCCATTTGCTTATTCTCCTTTTTTTAAAAGATAAATACACGACCATAACCCATAATGGTTCTATATTGATCGTAATTTAAGTTCGTATCATTTGTTCCGCTGCTCGCAAGCATCAGATTCCCGGCTTCCGAGATATGAACGAGACCAAGGTAATGTCCAACTTCATGTCCGACTAGCATTCCTAGATAATCAACCGAGAGCCTTTTTGTTCCTGAACCATCGACGTACCCGGTTTTATCAGCCACGACTCCGCTATTACTTCCCGAGTCACTCATCGGTCCAGGGGATGCTACCAGCAAGTCCATCGAAGCTCACACCAACAAAATCGTGTGCGATAAAAACATCGATATTGAAACCAGTTGGGTCGTAGCACGTCCAATCATTAAACAAATTGTGACATTCAGAATCAGAATTAATATATTTGTAACTACCTGCATCACTGTCCGTAATATAATACCTGCCAATATCTCTGATAGTGATATCTCGGGCTTCATAAATTGTTTTTGTTACATCAACGGCATCATAGAGATCGGTATATTCTTGTCCGACGAATGTATCGCTTGCGACCCTAGTGATGTCGACACCAAAGGCAAGCATCACCCTTGCAGTAATCGTATCGTTAATAATGGTCCCGTCAGTACTGTTCATCTCAATTTTTACCGTCATATCTTCTTTATTTTGATACGTATTATAGATACCGCTTCCGGGAGGTGAAGTAAAATAGAGATCAATGCTCCACGTATTATTTGCACCGATGGTAAAATTACCACCGAGATCGTGGGTATTGGATTCAATGAGTGAACCACCGACACCACCGTCCCAATATTCCCATTTAATGTAGCGTGATATGGCAACGCTGAAAGGATTCCCGTTAAAAATTGAAATTTTCACCACGGTGACAAAATTATTTGTCCCTGAATCATAGTATCCTCTAAGACTGTACGTACCGGTCACCTTATATATCTCCGGCGCAAGGTAGAGCGACAATGGATTGGAAGGTAAGACGACACAAGTTACTTTAAATGAACTCTGCCCACCTTCACTATCAAATATATCGACATGAAATGCCGCCGGTCTAGGGGGTAATGTCTGCTTCTCATTGAAGTTCAGCAATATGCTGCCCTGCTCTATTTCGGCTTGAGAAATTTCTTTTTCTACAATAAAGGGCTTTCCTTTCCAAAAAACTTTCGCCGATACCAACAATAGTCTTCTTAAGGATGGATTCAAGACAGAAATTTTAAGCGCAAAAGGTCTATAACTATAAATATAATTGCTATCGGGCTGCACATCGGCTATAGCAAATTTCAAGTTATTTTTGCCATAACCACATCTCCGCAAAATCTCCAAATCACGATGCCGCAATTCTTTGAGATTCAAGATTTCAGTTGAGACGTTGATTTTATTTCTTCTCCTTGCAGATATAACCGCCTTTGCGGCGCCAGTGCTTATTTTGAATTTTGATACAAGATCCTTCAGAGGAGCCTTATTAATGTCAAAAACCGAAAAGGGAACGGAATCTGATTTGTGATAACGGTTGACCGGAAGAACCTTCGTACGTTCGACTTTAGTAATGGATTGATTCATTAAATCCTCCCTTCATTTAGATGTTCGAAAAAAAATAATCATTAATTATCTATAATCTAAAGTTATTGCATAACGGATGGCGGTTAAGCTGCGGCAACTATTACTCGCAACTTGCACCAAGCGAAACAAGTTTATTCTCAACACTAAATTGATTACCACTTAAATTGAATATACTATAAACCTAATTAATGTACGATAACCCACTATTAGCCATGAAAAATGTACCCATTTACTCGCCGAAGTGCAAAGCACGAAGGCGGGCGCTCGTTCGGCCTGGCCTCGACGACCCGCTCCGCCGAGCGGAGCGAGGCGAGCCTGTCCGCCGGAATCCACCGGCGGCGGATGGAGGCGGAAGTCTGTTTCTCAAGACGTAGTCGGGTCAGCTTGAGCCGCTGGTTAGAACGCAAACGGTGAAAATGTTATTTAACAGTTCTCTGCTATAGCAGCGAGAGTTTTCGCGGTTGCAAATGTTTCCGCTGTTACAAACCGCCGAACCCTGCATTCAGTATGGGCCGATGTTAGCGGACATTTTATTCTATTCTTCATAACTTATCAGCTTAAAATATTTCAACCATCTTTTTACCAACGTACTGAATAGTTGTTGTAGGTATTTCTGTAGTTTCAACACCCTTTCCTTTACTATCACTCACAATTACGACATTAAATGTCCTATTTTTTTGCATACTGGGAAAATCACCTTTTCTATCACTAATTGTTAATATTTTTTGGGCATTGTCCCATTTGAATGAGATTAATGAATAAACACCTTTTTCATAACTGTAATTATCGTTTTCATCTTCATACAGGCTAAATTCACCATCGGAACCTGTATAAATCCTGATTTCGAGAGGATCGGTTTTTTCTGTTGAATATTGAATAAAAGGCCCGAATGGGATAATTGAACCTGCCCGAACGAACAAGGGCATGGTTTCGAAAGATGCATCTGCTTTAATATTTTGGCCACCATCATATTGCTTGCCTGTCCAGAAATCGAACCATTGTGCGCCTTTGGGCAAATACACTTCACTTTTGTAATCCGATGAATCTATTTTAACATTGTTGGTATGGTAGTACATTGGTTTAACTACCGGATTTACCATAATTGAAGGACCAAACATGTACTGGTTATTGATATTATAGGTTGCAGAATCATTCATGAAATCGAATGGTAAAGCGCGCATGAGGGTGTAATTCTCGTTGGTTATCTTCCATGCCATTGAATAGATGTATGGCATTAACCTGTAACGCAGGTTGGTAAATTTGAGCAATGTACGATAAGTCCGCGATTCGGGAGTTCCAAAAGCCCAGGGTTCTCGGGAAAAATCAGCTCCGTGCGCACGGAACAATGGACAGAATGCTGCAAACTGAAACCAACGCGTATAAAGTTCTTTAAATCCCTCGTCTTCCTGACCTTTTTCAAATACACCATTTGAAAACCACCAACCCGGTTCGTGTTTGATAAAATATCCGGCTATATCGGTTGTCCAATAAGGAATCCCTGTCATGCAAAAATTTAAACCTGCGGGTATTTGCATACGATATTCCTCCCAATTGGCCGATACATCGCCAGTCCAATAACTTGCCCCGTATTTTTGCATTCCCGCAAAAGATGAACGCGTGAGAATGTAAACCCTTTTATGAGAGGGTGTTGATCGTTGCCCTTCGTACAAGCCTTTGGTGTGCATCAGCGCATAAATATTGATATAACGCCCACTGTTCATCAGCCATTTTAAATTACCGGAATTTACTTCATTCGATTTTACATTGGACATTTTAAAAAATGGAGAAGTCCAATCGGAGTCATATCCTTCCGAGCAATCGGCCCACCAGCCATCGATACCAGTAGAAAAAAGACTATCGTCAGCCTGCTTCCAATACATTTGCCTTGCTTCGGGCATAAGTATATTCAAATGTTCCTTGTCTTTCAGCAACCCGTTAATTTTGGCAAGCTCAACCTGGTTGGGTGTTCCTTTGGTCATGTTGGGCCAAATTGATATAATTACCTTTGCATTCATATCGTGAATATCATTTACCATTTTAGTGGGGTTCGGATAATTCTTCCGGTTAAACGATTTTTGTCCCCACTGATTATCAGGCCAGTATTGCCAATCCTGAACAATTACATCAAGCGGGAACTTCCTTTCGCGAAACCCTTTTACTATGGAAACTATTTCATCCTGAGTATTGTATTTTTGCTTCGATTGTATATAACCATAGACCCATTTGGGATACATGGGCGCAACACCTGTTAATTTGCGGTATCCAGAAATTATTGTATCGATATTCTCACCATAAATGAAAAAGTAATTGATTTCATCGGCTACTTCTGACCACAGGTAATAGTTACACCTTGTGTCGTTAAACTCGCTATAGGAATAATTATCCCAAATCAATCCGTAATGATTGGTAGAAATAATAACCGGTACAACATCGTCGCGGTTTTTTTGCAATAATGTTATTTTTTTACCATTTAAAGCAATATCGGCATCCTGGAAACTTCCTAAACCATATAATGTTTCGCCTAACGTATATTGAAATGATTGCTTGATATTGAAACAATTTTCACCAACAACCTTAGCCTTATTAACTATCCTATCACTTTCAGCCAGAATCATTTGTCCATCTTTTTTAATAAACTCAAGGTTCGAAGTAAGTTTATCAATACGAACTGAAACCGATGCAGTTGACAATACTATGTTTTTACCGTTCTCTTCAACCTTCCAAACTGGCGATGTCAACAACTTTTCAGTAATTATCAGGCTTCCGCGCATGGAAAACTTACTCGAAGGTGTTACAATTACTTGAATAATGTTGTCGCTCAATACCTTTAACTTAAGTTTTTTAATTCCATTTGTGTTATTCGATGCATTAAACTCTATACCATCCGATTCTTTTTGAAATGTTTGCCCCAATAATAATGAAGTACAAATTGAAATGAGAATAATAACTGATAATAGTTTTGTGTTTTCCATTTTGAAGCCTTTAAAAGATGATGCTAATATTGTATTTATGTGTAAGGTTTGAAAATATCCGCAAACCCGTGTAACAACGCAATGTTATTTTTGCGTTCTAACGGATGGCGGCTCCGCCTTCGTAAATAACGCTCCGGCGCTTGCCCGCCGACCTGTCCGCCGTAGTTTGCTTTTCAACGAAGGCGGGCGCTCATTCCGTCAGCCCGTCCCGCCTTGCATGACAAGGCTATTATCGCGGGGCGAGGCGGGCTTGTTCCAATTCGACAAACTTACCGTTTTACAGGTAAGTTGTGGTCGAATTGAGAATCCCGTTGCTTTCTAACGGGGAGCGACTGGTTAGGCCGCTAGATAAAGTTACCTGAAATCCTCGTCCCGCATGGCGTATGAGCTGTTGTTAAGTGCCGTTTATTAATCTCAAACTCATTTTAAAAAAATCTATGCCTTATTCAAAAATAGTGGTTGGTTTTTAATTGCATTATTGTTTAATCATATTCAATAAGAAAACATCATTTTCACGAAGATCCAGTTCTTTTAAAAATGCTGCATCAGTTTTCACTTTTACTATTTCATTAGAAACAGGAGAACCGTCATTCAATTTCTTTATTTGCTCAACCTGTTGTTTAGTAAGTTGCTTTGGCTTGTTCATCGCAAGATAAGTAGAATATGGATCGTTTATATGATAACCTACTTTATATATTTCAAGCGCATAGGTACCTTCCGGGATCCCTGATATACTTATCTTTACTTTCCCTTTTGATTTAGCTGGCAAATCGCGAATATAATACACTTGATTATTCACAGAATCTCCGGGATGTGTGTTGGTGAAATCCCAGAAAAGTAACTGAATGTTGCCCTTTGCATTTTTGCATGCCCAAGAACATGTATCAGTATTAATCAACTCTATGTTTCCGAGTATATTCATGAACTTGAAGGAATAGAAGGCTGGTTTGTTGATGGCCTGGTAATTCAGCAATCCGAATCCGCCGTGAAAAGGTGTAAAGCGCGGTCCCGCTTCTTCAAAAATATCTGTGAATACCCAATATGACATTGAATTCGCTGCATTTCCGACTTGTTTAATTTTTTCCAGCACATAGGCAGCCTGATGATAGCTGTCGTGAATTGGATCAAAGGGTGTGTAGGATGAACTCCATTCGGTATAATGTAGTTCCAAATTTGGCATAGAGGAACTTGCAATTTGTTTACGCGAATTCAGAATATCACCGCTGACGCTCATAGGATTTTTGTCAAGGACTGTACCTGAAACTCCAAATTCATCGAGATATCCTTGTTTGACTCCATAAGAATGGGTACTGATAAAATCCAGAGGGAGCGCATTTTTACTGCAGAAGTCGATCATTTCAGGCACCCAAGCGGCACCGGCAGTAGCAGGTCCGCCAACCCGGATATTCTTTGTTTACACTTTTTATGGCTTTCACGGTATACATATACAATTTGAAATATTCCTCTTGCGTTCCCGCCCAGAAACCACTCAGGTTAGGCTCGTTCCAAACCTCAAAATACCAGGTCTTTACTTCATCTGCACCATAGCGTTCAGTGAAATGAAGGGTAAGATTGCGGATTAAGTCTTCCCACTTTTTATAATCCTTAGGTGGCGTGACGTTTCCCTTCCACCAGAAAATGGTTTGATTGCCACTAGCCAGTGCATCCGGCATGAATCCTAATTCAACAAAAGGTTTCATCCCGATACTCAGAAGGTAATCATATAAAACATCGATGTACTGAAAATTATATTCCGGATTTCCATTTTTATCTTCCCTGTAAACGCCCATATCGTCTGTTAACAGTCCGTGCATGCGGATATATTTGAAATCGCATTCCTTCTTTACAAAGGCCAGTTGTTGTTGCCAATCCGCCCGTAATCCTTCATTAGCGCGGCCGGCACCAATGCATTCTTTAAACATTGTAGTGAAGTTCCCTTTGATTTTATTAAAATCAAGGCTGATAACCCGTTCCTGTAATATGGATTTGTTATTGGAATTGCTTTGTGCAAATGTGGATGCCACAAACAGGCTTCCAAGAATGATTAGTAACAAATAATTAGTTTTCATTTGTTTTTAATTTATGTGTTAAACATGCACTACTATTAATAAATTCAATGCGAAATGTAAATCGGGGTATCTATTTTCTCTCCCTTTGGCGTCAATATATCTCGTATTTTCCATCGAAGCAAATTTCTATCTTAAAAGCGCAAGCGGCCTAACGGATGGGCGCTCCGCCTTCGTAAACAACACTACGGCGGATAAATAATCCCGATTCGACAAATTTGATGTTTTCAAATCAAATTGTGGTCGAATCGAGCCTACCTGCCGTAGTTCCTACAGCACGCAGGCAGGGATCCCGCAAAGCGGGAGCTGCGGCACTGATAACTTTCATATTTGTTCTAAACCTATGCTCGCCATGCTTAACGTACTACGTTTGTCCGCCGGAGTTTGCTCTTTAACATATGCATGCTCATTCCGCCTGCCCCGACATGCTCTTTGTCGGGGTCAGCTTGTTCCAATTCGACAAACTTACCGTTTTACAGGTAAGTTGTGGTCGAATTGAGAATCCCGCCGCTTTCTAACGGGGAGCGCCTGGTTAGGGCGCAGCTATATTTTTATTTACAATTTTTTAAACACATATTCATTATTCACTTCAATTCTATTAATAATTTTTGAATCATTACGAATTAACTTTATAACGTTCTTATCTAATCTAAAAGTATCCCTTCCTGTAATTATTAATTCTTTCGAAGCCTTGCTGTTGATTTTACAATATATTTTTCCTTTTTCTTGGTATAACTTATAAACTGTATTTAATTCCTTTGAATAATAGGCTCCGCTGTAATCATTTGATAATTTTAAAACACTATCAGCATTTATCTTTTCTATATAACCTGTATGTTGAGTCCACAGTCCCATTACATCTTTATTATCATTTATTTTAAATTTGTAAGTATATTCAAAATCATACTCATCACAAAAGACACTATCTGAGGTTGGGAAAATTGAATAGTACCAATTTCCCCATGAATGACTTAATTTCAATTGCCCTTCATCATAGCTTATTGATGTAATTCCATTCTTTGATTTATACACTCCAATATATTTTTTAATTGATTCTTCCGAACTAAATGGTTTAAATCTGTTTTCAGGGATCTTAGGATTTGAACTCTGGTCTAGAAATATATCTATTATCTTGTCGGCCAAAGAATAATTGTCAAAGTATGTTTTTGCTATTTTATCATTAGCAAGTATTATTACTGATAATTTATATTTGGGAACCCTAATAATAACTGATTCAAATGAGTTATAATCGCCAAAATGATAAATGATTTTCAGCTCTTTATGTTTTCCAATTTTTAAACCAAAACAATAATCAATGGTATCGCCTTTATTCAAAACCCCTTGCTTTAAAATCAAATAGTTGAGTTTGTTTTTAGATAATTTGCCGTTATAAAAATTCTGCTCCCATAATAATAAATCATGTAAAGTAGAAATTAAATTCCCTGACCCAAATGGTGGGGTAGTTGAGTACTGTTTTTGATAATCTCCGAAAATATTCTGTGTATAGCTAACGGCCATATTATTGCTCTTTGCTCTTGGATTCGTATAAAAAAATGTATCATTCATCCCAAGCGGACTAAAGATGTATTTTCGAGCAAATTCATCAATTCGTAATTGAGAGACATGTTCAATTATCTCAGAAAGCAAATAGTAACCGCTATTGCTATATTCAAACTTTTCACCGGGCTTAAATTTTGATACTGATATAGAATAAACTTTCTCTTTTATCATATGCTCATAGTTTAAATCATCATATGAATCACCACATATGCTCATTAAGGCGCTATAATCATGTAATCCATTTGTATGATATATTAAGTGTTTAATTCTCAAAGTGTCTTTTGAATAAGGAAATTCTGGAAGATATGTTCTTATATCATCTTCTAAGCTCAATTTCCCTTGAGAAATAAGAATAGCAATGCAATAAGCTGTAAATTGTTTTGTAAGAGATGCAGTTATAAACTTCGTATTATTATTGATCGATATATTATTATCAAGATTTGCCATACCATAGCACTTTGTAAATGCTACTTTATTGTCCTTGATTATACCGACAGCACATCCTGGAGTAATTAATGTATTCCAGTGTTTAAAAAGTATGTCTATTTTTGCTACTTCGTTAGTCTGGGAATGTGCTAATACATTGCAGAAAAAAAATAATATATAGAAAAAGTTTTGTCTCATACTTTGATTTTTTTAAAATGTCATATAACTTCTATTATTACAAAAAGCGCTGCGCCCCAACGGATGGGCGCTCCGCCTACGTAAACAACACTACGGCGGATAAATAATCCCGATTCGACAAATTTGATGTTGTCCAATCAAATTGTGGTCGAATCGAGGATCCCGCAAAACGGGAGCTGCGGCGTTGAAAACTTTCAAAATAGTACTAAACGAACCAAGTTCATTCTGAAAAGCTTTTTATTAAACACCGAACCTCTACTCGCCATGAATTTCGTAACCAACTCTCAACCGTCAGCTTGAACTGCTGGTTAGGCAGTATTTTTTTTAGGACTCAATAATAGGATGTAAACAAGAATGGATAATACACCACCAATTCCTGTTGCCCAGATATCATTGTTATCAAAAGGCATATCCCAAATTAATTTTTGCACTACTTCCCAGATGAATAATCCACCCATGCTTATGATTACAATTAGAATAAACAGCCAGGAAAACATTTTTGTACGTATTTTAAAGCGGAGTGATTGAATACAGAAAAACATAATTGGAAAAGGTATAGAAAATGCCGCCGCCAAATTTGGCAATAATCCAAAAATAAAAACAACCGCATTTGATTTTCCATATAGGAAAGGACGCACAACATGTGCAATCATAATTAGTAGCATTCCGAGTATGCTACATATTGCATAGAATATTTTCTGACGAAGAGACATTCGTTTACATTATTTCGATATTTTCTGGACTCATAAAAATACGCCCTAACGGATGGCGGCTAAGCCTCGCAACCCCTCAAAGAGCGTGGGGCGTAAAAAGCACGAAAGCGCGGGACGCAAACAACGCGCTGCCGCACCCTGCCTGCCCGCCGTACTAAAGTACTGCTCCGCTGACGTCCTCCGGACTAAGGCGGGTCTGCGTGCCGAAGGCACTTCCGCTTACACTTCGTTTCAGCGGACAAGTCGACAGGCAGGTGATAACTTTCAAAATGTACTACACGAAATAAGCCGACGAAGTCGAGCCTCGTCTCGCCATCGGCGAGACGGGTTCATTCACTTCATTTTTGAGCCAAAGGCTCATAAGCCTCTGGCTTACAAATTTGCACTTCACCTATGCAAGCCATGCTTAACGTACGCGGACTCCTTGCGTCAGCTTGAGCCGCTGGTTAGGCGTTATTTTAGTAATATCATTTTCTTCGCTTCAGAATGATTACCAACCACAAGTTGGTAAAAATAAATGCCGGAGGTAACTCTTTCGCCAAAATTATTTTTGCCATTCCAAACAACTTCGTATTCCCCGGCTTGATTCTGATTTTTGCTAATTTCTTTAACGAGCTGACCAGAAACATCATATATTTTAATTGAAACCTCTTCTGGTGAACTTATCGAATATCGTATCGTTGTAGTTGGATTAAAAGGATTAGGGTAATTTTGCTTAAGAGCGAATCGGTCAATCACTTTTTCAGAATTACCTATAGAAGATGGCATATCATTAACCAATTCAGGTGTATCCCACGTAATCCAGGGGGAAAGGTCGGTATTGTATGGACTGGTCGATATGTCTGTATTCGCGTTCGTGTCCCCAAGGAGGAACTTTTCCACAAAGGCTATCACCTCTGGTCTCTGGCTATCCGGGAGTAGGCAGTGGCTATGTCCACTGACAATAGAAAAGCCGAACCTGTCTGGTACCCCAAGAGCTTTCCAGACCTCATATGCAGCCTTACTCGCGACGTGTCCGGATTCATCTGCCAGCCATTCATAATCGGGGTTACCGGTCACGAACAACGCGCGGGGCGCCACCATTGCCATCACCTCATGATGATCGTAAGGTAGTTTTGTAACTGCGTTGTTGAATTGAGAGAGGCCCGAGTAATACCAGGCTTGACCTTGGGCGTTCCTCAGAGTTTCCCTGCTCCCGCTCAGGGTCTCCGTGACGCGCCAGGCCGTGTACCCCCCGCCACCAGACTCCTGCGCAATAGTAAGCGCGATGCGCTCGTCAAACGCACCGGAAAAGAGCGCAATTTTACCGGCATAGGAGCAGCCGGTCACGGCCAGATGCGAGAGATCGATGTTGGCTTCAGGGCACTTCTCCAACCCATCGATGATGCGGCTGATGCCCCAGGCCCAGGCGACAAATTTGCTCCTTGTTTTATCCGGATAAAGTTTGAAGAAGGGTCCATCGCCGCGTACGTTTGACCAAGCGTTCGTTATTTGCGATTCCGTGTATTGGATGGTCGCGATCTGGCGACTGGTAAAGATGTCGGGTGGGAGACTACCCGTCGGAAAAAATCCCACACCGATCACGGCCGGGAAGGGGCCGTACCCATCTGGGAGTGTGATCTTCGAAGTCAGCGTGAGTGTGTCTCCACCCACTACTATGGTCACTGTGAGTACGCTATCAGCAGAGAAGCTGGCTTCCAAGCTGTCCGGAGGAGCTGGCTTGGTCCCAAGCTCGTATTGCTGGATCTCAGCGCCGATCTCGGCACGCCGGCACCGCCAATCGGAGAGGTTCAAGATGCGACCGCTGCTATCGGCCCACTCGAACGGGTCGGGTAGGACTTTGATGGTCGGGAGCTGGTTGAATGTAGGCAAAGGCGGTTTCGGACAGTCCGCGCCCGTGTTTTCAACTCCATAGACGAAGGGCATTTCTTGAGCTAATGAATCAACGTACATTTGTGTGTTCAATAGGAGCGTTAATAGAACCATTAGTATTTTCATTTTGATACTCCAAACAATAATTAGATTGATCCGCATAACATGCGGAGTTATTACTTTTGCCCGCATAACATCCCAATTGCTTGCTGCTTATTAGTCGATTCATTCAAGTATGTTATCTGGATTGGCATAACACAACCTTCTTGAATGGTTTCAAAGACCATCTACCGGACTGCGATCGCCCTCCGACTCGTCCGCCGGCCTGTCCGCCGTAGTGGAACGGAGGCGGAAGTGAAACGAAGGCGGAAGTTTACCTTTTAACGTAGGCCTGCCTGCGTGCCTCCGGCAGGCAGGCGGGCTTATTCGGTCAGCTTGAGTTGCTGGTTAGGCAGCAAAACCGTTATTTGTCTTGTGATTTTAGTCTTATTATTGTTTTATACATGGCAAAAATTCTTTTAGCGATCTTAGAGCCAGTTACATTCTTTATTTGCGCTAATGTAGAATGAAGCGATCCTTCATTAAGATATCGAGATTCTTTTTTTGTTAGACTTTTCACAACCCAAGAGAAATCCTTTTGAATTTCTTTAGGCAAATCATTCTCTTGGAATACAACGATAGACAAAAAAGCATTTTCTAAACGAGAACGGACGTCACCAGGTCCGGTCGCTAGAGATTGAACTGCAATTTCAAATCTCTCCATTACGTTAGATGCTTTTTACGCTTCTGTCATATTAATGTTTTGCCGCCTAACGACAAGCATAAGTGGCGCGACCCACAAAGTTAAATTCTGTTACTTTCTTGGCTGCGTATTGTCAACTTTAAAAAATCGCGAGGTTGGGTCGCGTCCACCTTGATGCGGGTGTTAGGCATAAATAAACATAAGTAATGATGTAAATAAATATTTTTCAACTAAATTAAACATTAGGTATTTCTATTTAGCTGTTGCCTTTATCGTATTGATTAATGCTCGAGTAAGTTCATCAGTACCATCCTGATAACCCGGCATTTTTGCCATCCAGGGACAGATTCCAGAGGTAATAATGAGCCCATCTTGAATAACACCTTTTCCACTATAAATGCTACCATTAAACTCTGGATACATACTCGCATTTATGTCTTTCCCTTCAGGAAAGGCAAATTTCTTACCCTGAAGAACGCCTGCTCGGGCCAGAGTCACTACTGAACCGAGCTGAGCCGCTATGGGTTTCCCTTGTTTTACCACTTCTTTGATAAAAGATACTGTTTCTGAATGTGTGGAATCGCTGGCCATGCATGGTAAAATGAATCCCGCATAATCAGCAATATTTACATTGCCTAACTTAATATGAGGCGTTACAGATATCGAATCCGTTTTTAAAACTTCTCCGGATATTGTCGCAATCGTAACTTTGAAACCGGATTGTTCGAGTATTTCTTTCATGGTACCGACTTCTTTGTTGAGCATGTACCCTAAATGTGGAGATCCATCCCGTACGAAGAGAAGTACTTTAGGGGCGTTTTGGGTACATGAGACAAGAACGATTAATAAAACAAAAAGACCATATAATCGTTTCATGACCTGCTCCTTCCTTGATTGTTTTTGATGCCTAACGGATGGCGGCTCCGCCTTCGTAAACAACACTCCGGCGGATAAATAATCCCGATTCGACAAATTTGATGTTGTCCAATCAAATTGTGGTCGAATCGAGTATCCCGCCCGACTTTGTCGAGGTCTCGTCTCGACTCTGTCGAGACGGACTGAAGCGGGAGCTGCGGCATTACAAACGTTCAAATTGTTGATAACGAAACAAGTTCACGCTGATAGCCTTCAAAATATATTAAACCGTTGCAAGCCATGCTTAACGTACCACGCTTGTCCGCCGACTCGTCCGCCGCAGTGAAACGAAGGCGGAAGTTTGCTTTGTAACGTAGGCGGGCTCATTCCGCTTGCCCCGATGTTTCCGTGTTCTTTACGGGCCCACGTACTCCAGTGGGATTTATCGGGGTCAGCGCGTTTTTTGCGTCCCGATGTTGTTTAT
>CAVZMI010000029.1:0-93354 GCA_963776275.1 Ignavibacteriota bacterium | reverse complement strand
CTGCGACAACTCCCTATAAGAGAATGCTGAAAAAGTCAATAGATTTGCCCTTGAGCTAACCCCCATTCTAAGTTATCATTCACTCAGCAAATCTAGTGAGGAGTATATCTGATGCTGAGAGCCAAATCAAGCCAGGTTTCCTTCTACGGTAATCATATCTACGATCGATTAATCCCCAAGGATCACTTCCTCAAGCTACTGGATAAAGTGGTCGACTTCTCCTTCGTCAACGAGCTTTGCCGGGATGCATATACCCCCGATTTCGGTAGACCTGCTTACGAACCAGAGATGATGTTCAAGATCATCTTCCTCCAGTTTCTCTACGATGTGTCCGACCGTCGTATAGAGGAAGAGGTCAACTTCAACCTGGTTATAAAGTGGTTTGTGGGACTTGCTATAGATGAGTCACCTCCCGACTCTTCCAGTCTCACCCGCTTTCGTGATCGCCTGGGTGAGGAACTCTTCACCAACATCTTCAATCAAATCGTGGAGATTACCAGAGAGAAGGGTCTTGTTTCAGACCGGCTCTCTATCGTGGATAGCACCGATGTGAAGGCCAAGGTAGACACCTTCAAGATAAAGGACAACCCTGATGCCTCACCAGATAAAGATGCCCGCCATGGCTATAAGAGTGAGAAGAAACCCTTCTTCGGCTACAAAGCCCACGCCAGCATGGACTCTGATAGTGAGCTCATCACCAAACTGGATACCACCCCGGGGAATACCGATGATGGTAAGGAATTCCCCAAGGTGGTGGATACCCAATCGAGGATGACCACTGCCGACAAAGCTTATGATAGCAACAAGAACCACTGCCTGCTCAGGAGGAAAAGGACAACCTCAGCCATCATTATTAAAAAGAACAGAAAGAGTCCCCGTTTAAGGAAACAGCAGATGAAGCCAGAGATAATTGCAGCCCGGAGGGAGAGGCCGAAGATAGAGCGGAAATTCGCCGAGCTTAAGAGGTTTCACGGGCTTGAGGAGGCCCGTTATTGGGGTCTGTCGACAGCGGGATGAGTTGACGAAAAACTGAAGTGCAGTACAACAGTCTGCTTTTGAAGTTTTTTGTTGCGAAATTAACTATTTTTTCTATATTATGATGGTTCATCCAACATCACATAGAGGAGAAATCCATGAATCGATTTCAAGAACTTGTTGCGCTGGTACAGAGTTTTGAGAAGGATTTTGTAAAATTCTATGATAAAGGAAACAAGTCAGCCGGAACGCGTGTGCGGAAAGAGATGAATGAATTGAAAAGAAAGGCACAGGAGATCCGGAAAGAAGTTCAGGAGATTAAAGCAAAACCCGACGATACTCCAGGAACACCAACCGAAAACCTATAACGATCCACATTGCAGCTTTACATCTGTTGTAGCGGGACTAAGCTGCGGCGGTTGTCACGTAGCATCGAATTTCATTGTGCGCTATTGCCTAAAACAGTATCGTCACCGAGTCGTGCAGGTCTTCCGTGAATGTGTCGATGGATATGAAGAGATTACCAAGCCTATGTGAAGGAGTGCTGTATGTCTCGTATGATGCATTATATGATATGGATTCTATTTATCGGATGCCTCTCAGGCGATTACCCCGCTGTCGCTGGAGTAAAAGGCGGGGGAAAAGGGGATGAAGCCGTTCTTCCGCCGAATGTCTTCAAAGCCCGACGTGAAAAATTTCTAAGAAATATCGAGCCGGCATCAGTCGTGATTTTCTACAGCAGTCCGGTTCGAATTCGCAATAATGACACAGAATACCGGTATCGGCAAGACGATAATTTCTTTTACCTTACCGGTATTGATGAACCGAATTGCATTCTGGTTCTCCTCCCTGGCGGATATACGATCCCTTCCAGAAAAGACACCGTATCTCCAGCGATAATAAAAGAGCTTCTATTTTATGAATCGATTACGGGATGGCATATCGTTTTTGATGGTCCGGGTTTGACAGAGGATATTCTGAAGACGCGCTACGGTATGGATAATGTTTTTCCAATTTCAGATTTCGGCCGAATGCTCCACTCCCTTGTTGCCAAAGCAGAAGTTCTGTATGTTCCGACGTTCCCGAACGATTTCACAGGCGATATCGCCGAGTACATCCGCCCATTACGAAACCTTCTCCCGCTGATTAATCAGACAGTCGTTGTGAAAGATCCGACTTCCGCAATCATTGCGATGCGGGCAATAAAATCTCCTGAAGAAATTGCATTGATCCGGAAAGCAGTCGAGATCACCGTTATTGCTCAGACGCAGGTAATTATGAGTGCCGAACCGGGAATGTACGAATTTGAAATTCAGGCACTTCTTGAATATGTTTTTGCCCGGATGGGTGCTGAGTATTTTGCCTATCCAAGTATTGTGGGATCTGGAGAAAATGCACTTGTTTTTCATTCGATGCAGAACCGTCGTTTGATGAATGACGGAGAAGTGGTTGTGATCGATGCTGGAGCCGAGTACCATGGGTATGCAGCAGATGTAACGCAGGACTCTTCCGGTGAACGGGCGCTTCTCAGACCCGCAGAAGGAAATTTATGAAATAGTCCTTCAGGCAGAAGAAGAAGCGATCCGGTCAATCAAGCCGGGAACACCGATTAAAGACTTTGAGACGAAAGCGGTTGAGATTATCACCCGCGGATTGGTCCGGCTCGGAATCCTTCAGGGGAATGTTGATTCACTTATTACGGCAGGGGCATATCATAAATTTACGTACCATGAAATGGGTCATCCGGTCGGACTCTGCTGTTCACGATGCAGAGCCGAAATCAGGCCGCTTCGAAGCCGGGAATGGTAATCACTGTCGAGCCGGGGATTTACATTAAGCAGGGCATGCAAGGAATTGATCCCAAGTACTGCAACATCGGTGTGAGAATTGAGGACACGATTCTTGTGACGAAAGATGGAGCCGAGAATCTCAGTGCAGGAGTTCCGCGGAACGTTCAGGAAATTGAGCGCTTGATGAAGAAGAGAGGTCTGGGGAATGAACCGCTTGATTGATAATCGGGCAAAAATAAATTGTATGAATAAATCCGAAGGGAAATAATTCTTGACTTCTTCAGTGAGAATGAATTAAATATCCTATGAAAAAGCAAAAGGTAGCCCTATAATCTGAGGCTACCTTTCTTAAATATTTACCGAAGATGATGCAATTGCAGATTTATTGCTGTTCAGCCATTGTGCGTTGGGCACGGCGGATGGCTTTCACTTTCTTCATGCGTTTCTTGACTGAAGGCTTTGTGAAGTACGTCCGCTTTTTAAACTCTTTCAGGACGCCGGACCGTTCGTATTTCTTTTTAAATCGTTTTATAGCGCGATCAATCGGTTCGTTTTCCTGAACCACAATTCCGACCAACGAAATCACCTCCTTGTAACGAATTTAATGCTTGCTGATTTCTTATTGAATCGATGCACCCGGCTGGAAATCTTCTTCGGGAAGAAGATTCTCGATAAGCCGACGTTCCCCGATTTTTTCGAAAGTCACGATTATCGCCTGACCGCCGTCTGATGTCCGCACTTTTCGTGTCACTTTTCCCACATCATTCAATTCAGAATGAAAAATTGCGTCACCAATTGTATAAAGACGCGCTGGAGAGTATGTAATACACGACTGTGGATCGAGCGGAATTGCTCTTTGTTCGGCTTCTTTCTGGAGATCGTCAAGGTTGAGGAGCATCGCGTGCCGGCATTTTGGGCAGTGATACCATACTTTATTGGTTGTGCCCTCAACCATTCCTACTAATTCCATCTTAGTTTGTTTATCACAATAACTGCAATGGTGCATAAGCGATTTTGTCCTAGCCATCCCACTGCCTCTCATTTATGAATGACATGAATATAGTAAAAATGTACCGAGATTTTGCTTCGAAGTCAAGAAGTATTCCGTTATTCCTTGACTTTTCGACTCTGGTTAAGTATCTTAAATATGGTTTTTTTAAAGAAAAATAAGGTATCTTGGGCCCTTAGCTCAGTTGGTTAGAGCAGCAGACTCATAATCTGCGGGTCGTAGGTTCGAGCCCTACAGGGCCCACATAAACCCCTTAATTTATAAGGGGTTTTTTATTTCTCCATCCTGGGATTATCGCTCGAAATGTAATTGTAGCAGATTTGTAGCAAGTAGATCATCGATTTGCCCCTTTGGCTATCTTCTTTCTTTTCCTCCTACTTCGTTCTAAAACTGCCCGTTTATTATCGAGTTTAAAGAAAGTATAATAACGCAGGGTTGTCTGAAATGATTTATGATGACTCAGGCTATGCGCTTCGGCTTCAGATGCTCCGGATTCAATGATTCGGGAAACATAGGTTTTTTTAAGGGCATGAACAATCTTTTTCTTAGAAATCTGCAGTAAATCAAGGTGTTTTCGAAGGTAATGATGCAATGTGGAGGGATCTCTATATTTGAATACGTAAGGATCATCAGCGTGTGGAAGGTGGAAGAATAGCTTAAGAAGCGCTCGATCCATGGGATAGTGATCCCAGCGGCTTTCTTTCTCGTTGTAGTGCCTTATGATGCCCTTCTCTTGGTCTATCCGGTCCCAGGTGAGGGAACAGGACTCACCGGCCCGGAAACCGGTCAACAGGAGGAAAATAAGCTGATTGGCGAGCGATTTATTATTCTTTTTCAGGTGGGCAATTATTTTATCGAGTTCCTCGTCAGAGTAAATAATAGGGGGTGGGATGGCCGGATTCATTCTGGTCTGTTTAGAAACTGGTGAATTTTGTATATAGCCTTCGCGCACCCCCCAAGTAATCAGCGGTGATACATTCCGCATGAACATAGCCGCGGTTTGTTCATTGTACTCTTTCAGCAATGAATTACGGAATTCTATCATTTTTGATTCATTGATTGATGAAAGATAACAGTCATCGATCACCGATATCAATTTCTTCGCGGCAAGCCGATAGAGCTTTTGAGTCCGAGGCTTTAAATTGGCGCCATATGTTAGCAGAAACTCATCGATCGCCTGAGATATCTTTATTTTTTTTACGAGCTGAGGGACCAATTCCCAGAGACCAAGTCGGATCTGTGCTTCAATTTTCTTTTTGAATTGGACGACCTCGGGCGGATAGATGATTTTGCCATCTCTTTTTGTGATTTTTTCGAGGCAAAAAGGAGTTGGCTTTTGATGCTCGATGCCATCGGCATTTTTATACTTTATGTAAACTCTATTCTTATTGCCACGAACCCAGATTGATGCCATTATTCAGATTCTTTTTTGTCGTCTTTTGGTTGTTGATCGATCGGATGACGCGGATGCCGTTCTTCCTTCCGGATTTGGAATGATAGACCGAACCCGATATGCTTATCCTTGATGATCTCAGATTCAAATGTAGGATCTGGAGGAGTGAAAGGTACGACATTGGATGGAGTCTCATTCCCGCATTGAGGACATTTCGATTCAGCTATACTGTAGTATCGTCCACACTTTTCACATTTGACGAAGGGCATGATTATCGATATTTTTTTTCTATGAGAATTTCATCATTATATTCCAATTCCAATAATATATTTTTTGTTAAAGGATAATATTTTACCCAAGTTCCGAGTGCATCATTTTCGACGACTTTCCTCATATCTCCAGTAAAATTAAAAATAAGATGAAGAATAATATCCCTTTTTTCTATACTTTTAGCAATATTTTCATTGCAAGAGATAAACAATAACTTTGATGTTTGAGCACCATAGAATGTTTTTTTGGCTTTTAAAGGTAGAGAAGGGAAAGAAATATTTTCTATGATACTCTCTTCTGCCTTAAATGATCTAAACGCAATTTCATTTTCCAAAGGCTCATAAGAATCAAGAGTAATTCTATTCAGTTCAAATAAAAAACCTTTTTTATTTAAATCATATTCACCAGCATTTTGATTGATCTTAATTGTATAGGCTTGAACAATGATATTTTTCCGAAGAATAGTGATTGAATCTCTAAGCTTTTTTGCTTCCGATGTTTTCAAAAATATTTTTCTTTTCAATTCTGTGTCATATATATCTTCGAGTTTAAATACTTCGAACAAATCACCTCTAAGAATATGAGTAATATTATTGATTTCTGTTCCAGAGATAATAATAGGAGAATCCTTTCCCTGGGCAAAACTGAGAATGGGGAATATTAAAAGTAAAATGAGGATGAAGGTTTTCATTTGGATGTCCTTTGGAAAATGGATCAAATTCCGCGAAAACGGACAAACCTGAATGAACATGCGGATGGGGGTTGATATCTGTCAGTTTTTTGGTCGAACTCCCCCAGTTATTTTTATCTTTTCCAGTAACAATTTAACAATATCAGGAACGCTCTCGCGCAAGAGTTTTTCAATAGTCTCATCTTTTTCCTTCAAAAGCAACTCCAGCTCCTTGATCCGTTTATCTTTTTCATCTATTCCATAGGATGATGCCGATTCCCTTACGGATAGGTTATGTGGATTGTTCGCCTTTTTACCAGTCATAAGCCATTCGATATCACAACCCATTATTCTTATTAATCTTAATTGTATCGGCTCACCAACAATTGATCTGCCCGCGATTATATTGCTCATTTGTTGTGGTGATATACCAAGTTTTCTCGCATAAGTTGCCTGCCAACCAAAATCATTGCCAAATTTCGATTGTCCAAATTCAATGAATCGCTTAGTAATATTAAGGTCAATTTTTGGCATGATTACTGATATTTGTAATATTGTATAAGAGTGAATATTAACTTGACAACAATAGTATATAAGTGTATATTGTTCACATCAGCTAACACACGTTAACAAATCCACTATAAGCAATGAAATCTAAAAAGTCAAACGAATCTGTCACATCTACCAAACCAATGCCGGTCAGGATTATGCGAGAACTCTATTCAATCTATGGAGATATCGCAGCCGCAAAGGGTAGTGATATTCAGCATGAGGTAAATCAGGCTCTCAAGCGCGATCTCAAACGCAAAGGCAAGCTCTCTAATCCTATAACCGCTGTGAAACAATAATTTGTGACAGAATATAAATGAGTGATCAGGAAAAAGGTACAGCGATTCTCGATCCAGCATACGAGCCTAAGCCCGGCTTAGACTCAAATAAATATGCAAAGCTCGAACAGATATTGGAATCGAGCAATTCGAAGTATACACCCTTTAGTCTTCTATCACTTACGAAAGTCGTGAAACTTATTGGATTATCTCGAAATACATTTCTGCGGTATCTCAAAGATAAAAAATTGCAGACCATAAAGATCGGTACACGTCCGTTCATTCCCTTATGGGTAATATTTGATTGGCAATATAACGAAATCAATCACGATCAACAGCTGGTACAAAATTATTTAAATACGGTGAGGGATACAGATGCCGCTAAAAGGAAAACGCATAACAGAAATTGAATGGCCGAGGGCATTACGAATGCTCGATACAATTGTACGTATCGATTGTGCCATTGATAGTGTGAAAGAGAAATTATTTATCGGTTGGAAGAAGTCGAGATCATCTGTATCGAAAATGGGAGTTATCATCTACCATTTTATTTTTCATGAGGATAAAAAGGCACGGCGGAAACGGAGAAAAGATCAGAAACGCAAAAACGATCTCGCAGCATTGAAGAAATGGCAAGCAGAACTCAATCAATCAGAACCTAATTAATAGAATTGAACATAACGGAGACCACAATGGTAGCAACATCACAACAAAATGACAAGACTACGGCAATCGCCACCCTGGCGGATGCGCAAAAGCAAGGATGCAACGTACTTTACCCATCTGTGCAACAATTTGAAATATCGCCCCTTCAGCAGGTCAGTATCGAAATGGTGAAGATCGACCCTAATCCGGACAACAAGGAGGTATTTAAGGTTACAAAGAATCAGTTCGGATTAACAAAAGTAGCTTTACAGAAATTGGCACACACAGCCGGCATCATCTTCGATCCGGAGAGGTCTCGACGCACGGATGATGGACGTAATCCGAAAAGTTTAGTATTCAGTGCGACAGGTGCCCTACGGAAACCTGATGGTTCGTGGATCACGATGACCGCATCAAAGGAAGTCGACTTGCTTGTGATAGAGAAGGAGACCCGAGCCAGACTCGAAGAGGAGGGTATGGCGGGTAAGCTTTTTGATTGGGATCCCCACAAACAGGGAGAGAAAAATTACTACAAATACGGGACCCGGGAATGCACAACTAAAATTGAACGCGAATTCAAAAGCTGCATGCTGCAGGTGGAGAAGCACAAGCATGCATTGGCCGAGACCGGCGCCTACAACCGCGTGATCAGGGCGATCCTGGCGATCAAACCAACCTATACAGCACAGGAATTGGATAAACTGTTCGTTGTCCCACGGGTGACCGTCAATCCAAAATTCATTCTTTCAGATCCGAATTTGAAGCGTGAATTTATGAGGTCGGCTCTGACTACAAACATCAATGACATTTTTGGCCGGCCACAATTACCTACCTCTTCGAACATCGAGCAAATTCCGACTGATAATTCGGTTGAAGAAGAAAATGAATTGGTCGGCCACCTGGTTACAGAAACAATAGAGAAGGCAACAGTGGCCTCTATTCAAGAGGCGATAGTTGTGAAGAGCCAGGTGACAGAAAAGGAATTCAAAGAAAGCTGGATGCAGTCGACGCCGGCTGAGCGTTTAGTTAAGATCGATGAGCTTATCAAATTAAAAAATTATTCTCCGAAGGAAGGATCGATTGGACCATCTTCTCTTTCTCCGGAGAACCAGGTCAAATATCTTTGGTTCTTAATCAATCTACCTGATCCGGAAAAGAAAGACGAACCGATACTGCCATTTGAATAACTGAACTATTCACCACGACCGACAACAACAGAGGTGAAGCATGTCAACATTAAAGTTACTTCATATTGCCGACGAGCATTGGGATACCGAAAAGCTTGAGAAGTGTCTGATAAGTTCTCGATTTATTGAAGAACAAGCGCAGATCGAAAAGCCCCAGCTGATAGTTGTGGCCGGCGATCTGCAAAATAAGAGACAGATGCTGGACGGTAATTCGGCGGTCAACCCGATGATCGGACATATAGAAAGACTTGCCAATATTGCTCCTGTGGCGATCGTGTACGGAAATGAAGATCATGATCCAGCTGGCAGCCTTGAAGTACTCAGAAAACTCGAAACATATCATCCTATTCATCTTTCCAATATCGCGGAGACCATAGGTCTCTATAAAAATCCGATCGGTGAATATACATTTAGAACGATCCAGGAAGATCAATGGTTTTCTGTCTCGGAAGAGATGGTGGCCTTATTGCACATGCTGCCATATCCGATAAAAGCCTGGTTCATGCGAGATAAGACAATGTCGGTTGACGAGTCTAATTTCGAGATAATCCAGAAACTTCAACAGATATTCCTGGGATGGGGAGTATTGACACAGCAGGTCCAATGTCCGACTATCTTGGTTGGGCACTGTAATGTAGCCGATTCGAAACTTTCCAATGGCCAGACAATTTTCAGTCAGGATATTATAATCACTGCCAATGATCTGGAACTTGCATGTGCTGATTACAATGCGTTGGGTCATATCCATAAAGCCCAACAGATTAGCACACATAGTTTTTATTCTGGTGCGACATATCATATCAATTGGGGGGAGACCGAATCGAAATTTTTCAATATCGTGGAAATGCAAAAGGGTAGTGCAGAAGTTAGGAAAATACAGATCCCGTCAAGGCCGATGGCGAAACACGAAGCGAAATACATGTATGGTGGAATATTGGACGATCTGTCGATTGAGAGAGATTGGATCGATGCTGAGCTTCGCGTGAGGGTGACGGTTCGAGCCGAGCAGCGAAAACTCATCACTGAAGAAGATGTGAAGCGATGCTATCCAGGAGCGTATTCACACCAAATAGAATGGGTAGTTGTCCCGGACGAGCGGATCCGGAGTGAGGCAATGGCTAAGGTTCAAACGCTTCCGGAGAAGGTAGCGGAATGGGGAAGGGTAAATAACATCAACATCGAACCAGAATTGCTGGAACTTGCAGCTGAGGTAGAAAGGCAGGTCTCGGCATGAGCTCTATCGTGGTCGATATCGAAACAGTAGCTTTTCCATGGGAAAGTTTTGACCCAGTGCGGCAGGAATATCTGCTCAAATTTGCAGAAGGGGAAAAAGAAGCTCAGGAGACTATTGAAAAAATGGCTCTATATCCGCTCACAGCCAGGATTGTGGCGATCGGCATGATGAACCCAGACGCCGGTGGAGGGTGTGTATACTATATATCGGATGAGACAACAGAAACCGAAATTGATGGTTCAAAATTGATCCCTGGTACCGAACTTGCATGCATCGAAGCGTTCTGGAAGATCCTAAAGAATTTCAATCAGATAGTGACATTCAACGGCCGTGGTTTTGATTGTCCATTCTTGATGTTGCGATCGGCAATACTGCAGCTGAAGCCGCAAAGGAATTTGATGCCTTATCGATACGACTCGAAACTACACTGCGATTTACTCGATCAACTCACATTCTATGGATCAGTCCGTAAATTCAATCTGGATTTTTATTGTAAGGCATTCGGGATTCAAAGCCCGAAAACTCAAAACGTCGTCGGCAGTGATGTGCACAAACTATTCATTGAAGGTAGGTACCGGGAGATCGCGACCTATTGTCTCGGAGATGTAAGGGCGACATCTGAATTATTCAAGATCTGGCGAGACAAACTACAATTCAACAGTTGAAAACTGAAAGGGAAAGACCGTGAGACTTATATCACTAAAATTACGGGGAGCGATAGGAATATATGAGGGGATAGGACTGGACGAGGTAAAAATTGAATTCACGAATTTCAGCCCCGGGATAGTCGCTTTAGTAGGCAGCAATGGAGCGGGTAAGACAACAATACTTGAAAATCTTCACCCCTATCGTATGTTAGCATCTCGAAAAGGAAAGCTTCAGGATCATTTCCGGTTAAAGGATTCATATCGTGAACTCTGTTTTGCGATCGGTACGGATGAATTTCGAACACTCATATCGATCGATGCCGAAACCGGCAAATCGGAAGCCTATATATGGAAAAACGGTGAACCGCAGAATGATGGAAAGAACATGACCTATGATGTGGTGATCGAGAAATTGTTAGGTACTCCAGAGTTATTTTTCCGATCGATCTTTAATTCACAACGGCATGAAAGTTTTGCAAGATTGGATGTGACTGAAAGGAAGGCCTTGTTTTTTGAGCTTCTCGCTCTTGATCGATATCAATATTATGAGGAATACACAAAGCAAAGGGCGAAGGAACTCGATATCCGATATGAGGAGAAGAAAAACGCGATCGACAGTCAATCTCTTGAACTATTGCGGAAGCCGCAATTGACAGAACAATATCAGATTCTACTCAAAGACCTGGATGAGATGAGGATACAAAAAGAAGCCAAGAACATCGAACGGTTTCGGTTGCAGAAAACGAGAGAGGATTACGATCGGCAGATCGGCGAGAATGAAGGCCTGATACAAGGAATCGGAAAAATCAATGAAGATATAAAGGTACTGCTATCGCGGATTTCCGGATTGGAAATCGAATCTAACAAAGAAGCAGCGGATTTGCAGCAGAAAAGAATACTCATCGTCAAAGAGATCGAACGAAAATCAACAATAGTCAGCCACAAGACGGAAATAGATACTCAAGTTTCTCAACTCCAAGCCTTAAGAATCGAGGAGAAAACATTATCTGAAAAGGAAAGTCGGTTTCATATCATAGATTCTGAGTTCAACAACTATCAATTGGAATTCAGCCGGCAACAGAGTGCTCATAATATGGCTGTCCAGGATGCTCGGAATATCTTATCGAGGACCGAATTACAGATCGATCAACATAAACGTGAAGGTGAGACAAAGATCGGGCATACAAAGCAGCGATTATCGGAACTTGAGAAAAGAGCTGCATTGATTGGTAGTGTACCATGTAATGGACATGAAACGATGCAAAAATCATGTCAATTCTTACAGGGTGCTATAGAGTCAGGAAAGGAAATCGATGCAGTTCGATCGGAAATTAAGGAGATCGAACTAATCTATGAATCTTTCGCCGAAAAGGGGAACGAGAAAAAAGTTGAAGCACAGCAGCAGCTCGCTATGTTGATACAAAATCCTCCACCCAACGGACAGGCAGTTGAATTTGAGAAGCAGAAAGCGGCGATCGGTTATGATGCAAAGCATCATGCGACGGTAAAGGTACAAATCAAGGAGATCGAAGCAAAACGGTGGGAAGAAATACAGGTCGAATTGCGCGAAGCAGAGACCATCATCAAAGCTAAAAATGAAGTCTTAAGCTCAATCGATGAGCAGATCCGAAGTCTCGAGATCCGCAAAGAGCAGAGCCTTAAGGAATATAAAGGGCAATTGGAAGAGAAGAACAATGAATGGCAGAGGTTGTCAGAGGTTGCAAGAAAACTGGACGAATTACGAGGTCAGCGGACCGAGTTGATAAAGAAGATAGCGAGTAACGAAAACGAACTTATGATCATCGCTGCTCGGGATGCAGAGTTGCAGGGTGAGCTGATATCAGTGAGGAATGAATTGGAGCGATTGGATAAACTGGAAGCCGAACTGAAAAAGCTGAAATCGGGCGAACTCCAGAAGCTGGGAAAAGAAATTGAGTACTGGCTCCTTCTACAGAAAGCATTCTCCAGGGATGGTATCCCGGCCATTGAATTAGATTACGCCGGTGTCGCAGTGACCTCAATAACAAACGAATTACTGGCGAACACTTTCGGGTCCAGATTTCAAATACAATTTGAGACGACACGAATAACAACAGAAGGCAAACAAAAAGAGACATTCGAAATTAAGGTTTTTGGAAACGGAACAGAGAAGAAACTGGAGATGCTCTCCGGAGGCGAGGCTGTATGGGTTGACAGAGCAATCAGCGAAGGGATATCGATCTATCTTTCTCAGAAATCCGGAAAGGAATATTTAACATCTTACTCCGATGAAGCAGACGGTCCTTTGGATCCTGATAACAAGGACAAATTTCTAAAGATGATGCGAGAATCATTCACACTCGGAAAGCGGTATTACGGGATGATCATATCGCAGACGCCAGAACTGTGGCAGCAGATACCGCAAAGGATCCATCTTGATAAGAAAACGGGCATACAAATCATAAACTGAATTACTCAGAAGAGAAAAAAGGAGAGGATTATGGATCTCAAGTTATTTTTGGTATCGATCAATCGCCGAGAATCAGAAATCATCGAACTAATAGGCGAAAAAGCTCTGGAGGCGGTGCGTCAGGACGGCGACGCGCTTCAGTACGTGAAGGAACAGACGGTTGAGGTATGTCTGGAGGCGGTGCGTCAGGACGGCGACGCGCTTCAGTACGTGAAGGAACAGACGGTTGAGGTATGTCTGGAGGCGGTGAAGCATAACGGCGACGCGCTTCAGTACGTGAAGGAACAGACGGTTGAGGTATGTCTGGAGGCGGTGAAGCATAACGGCGACGCGCTTCAGTACGTGAAGGAACAGACGGTTGAGGTATGTCTGGAGGCGGTGAAGCATAACGGCTACGCGCTGAGATACGTGAAGGAACAGACGGTTGAGGTATGTCTGGAGGCGGTGCGTCAGGACGGCGACGCGCTTCAGTACGTGAAGGAACAGACGGTTGAGGTATGTCTGGAGGCGGTGCGTCAGGACGGCTACGCGCTGAGATACGTGAAGGAACAGACGGTTGAGGTATGTCTGGAGGCGGTGCGTCGGGACGGCGACGCGCTTCAGTACGTGAAGGAACAGACGGTTGAGGTATGTCTGGAGGCGGTGAAGCATAACGGCGACGCGCTTCAGTACGTGAAGGAACAGACGGTTGAGGTATGTCTGGAGGCGGTGCGTCAGGACGGCTACGCGCTTCAGTACGTGAAGGAACAGACGGTTGAGGTATGTCTGGAGGCGGTGAAGCATAACGGCGACGCGCTGAGATACGTGAAGGAACAGACGGTTGAGGTATGTCTGGAGGCGGTGCGTCGGGACGGCTACGCGCTGAGATACGTGAAGGAACAGACGGTTGAGGTATGTCTGGAGGCGGTGAAGCATAACGGCGACGCGCTGAGATACGTGAGTAAGAGAATATTTACTGAAACCACAACCGTCACATCATCGGAGACTTCAGATGGCGAAAAGTCTGAATAAAGCGATGCTCATCGGAAATCTCGGGAAGGACCCTGAGCTCCGATATACCACAAGCGGAGTTGCCATCGCGACAAGCGAGAGCTGGAAGGATCAGGATGGAAATCTGCAGGAACGCACCGAGTGGCACAATATTGTTGCCTGGAGAAAACTTGCAGAAATATGCGGCGAGTGGCTGAAGAAGGGGAAAAGAGTTTATATCGAAGGACGGATTCAAACACGAAGCTACGACGATAAAAATGGTGTGAAACGTTATATCACTGAAATCTTGGCTGAGAGTTTAATCATGCTCGATGGAGCTCCAAGGCAAACATCGTCGAGCGAAGCTGCGGAAAACCAATCATCAGCAGCTGCAACTGGTACAGTTCAAAACGAATCAGACCTTCCATTTTGAGATGATGCATGGACGAATCCACAATCACTGAAATGGAAAATGTTTTAAAAGAAATGAGCGGAATGGCAACAAGCCTGACGATTGGATATTCAGCAGCAAATGCATTACAGATTTTAAGAATTCGTAGCAGCAATATGGGACGGTTATGTTTTTTGGGTGAAAAGATTGACCGTTGGTACAACAACAAAGCGGCAGAAATAACCGCGGCGAATGCACAGATACCGGAATGGAAATTTAAAATCGAGATAGGAAAAACAATTGAAGGTAGGTTGAATGCGTTACGCCGGCGGTTAAGCGATACGATCGAGCTACAATGTGAAAACCTAAAAATTGAACTCATTGAAATGCAATCGGACCGGAAACACTCCAAAGACCAAAAATAAGGAATCGAAATCATGTATGACAAACCATTCAGCCTCGATATTTCGGCAACATCTCCGTTTGCATATGAAAAAGAGGGTGGAAATATCATCGGAATTACAATTGTCGGGATGGTTCGCACTCAGGACATAAACTTTCTCGATGACGTTATAGCTAAAGAAAAAAGTGATGGATTGAGAAGAATCCTCACTGGCGAATTACCGATTGAAGGTCACATTCCTATTGCTTTTCTGAAACACGACGGATTGTTGTTGGATTTTCCGGGTTTTGATAAGATCGGTTGTGAGCTCACAGACATCGAAACTGGTGCGCTTGATGCTGGTGGTAATCTGGTAGCAAAGATCAAAATAAAATGCAGTGATATCGATGCAGATACGGCCGGTGAAATTGTTTCTAATCTCAAAAATGTAATAACAATAATCATAGTAAAGCCACAGCAGGAGCTTCCATTTGAAGAGCATGGTGCGGCGGGAGCGGTAGCTGCTGAGTATGAAGTACTGGAATCGGGGGGAAAACCCAAACAACTCACCGAGGGTGTAACAACTGAATAGTATAAAAAGCTTTAAGCGGTAATTGCTCTTTCCTTTTTTAATAACAGAACCAAATGAAAATATCTACTCAAGCGGGATACATATATCTGCTGTTTGATTCCGAGGATTGGAATCATAGCGCTGGCGGGGCGCGAGCAGTTATAAGCGGGATCAAAACTTCCATTGGGGTTCTGACGGAGAAGAATCCCGATGGATTCACTTACAATGAGAATGATAAACAGTGGAGTTTCAGAGATACGCCCAAGAATAGATCGGTTATAGAAAATTTGAGAAAATATTATTTGACAGACGATCCGAATCAGCTGTGTCTATTATGAATGAGCTCGAAGAAGAGATTGATGATTTTAACATTAAGGATGATCTGAAAGCCATCGCCATAAAGATTGCGAGGAAGCTTAAATCATCCCGAGCATCCGGAAGTGTTACACCTCTTAAACCTATTCTCGGCCGAGAAATATGTGAGCGGCTGAAAGCATCGGACGGAATAACAATCAATGATATTCAATTACGAAAAATGATCAATTGGTTAAGGGGCAATCATAATCCGATAGCCATCGGTCATCGTGGTAGAGGATATTTTTGGGCGCTAAATCATGAGGAGCTTGTTTGCGCTCGTAAAAGTCTTAAACGTAGGAGAAATGCAATAGATTGGTCATTGATGGGACTTGATGCGGCTCAATTTCAATCTGTAATGGCGCCGGTTCTGGTACAAAAACCGGCAACGATAAATGAAACAAAAAAATCAAAAAAAGAAGATCCAATAGTATCAGCGCTCTACAATCAACTTGAATGCATACCGGCATAGGTCCTTATGGCAAAAAGATACACAGATACAGAAATATGGAAAGAAGACTGGTTTATTGGATTGTCAAAGAATTACAAACTCCTATGGGGATTCATAAAAGATACATGTGATCATGCGGGAATATGGCGGCCGAATAGTACGACATTTAACAGATTGATTGGGGCGAAAGTCAATCTTCAAGAGTTTATTGAAACAGTTAATGTGGACAAAGAACGAATAAAGGTTCTGGATAATGGGAGGTGGTTTTTAACGGGATTCATAGAGTTCCAATACGGTGGAATTTTGAACGATAAGAATCGGATGCATAATTCAGCAATCAATTTACTTATTCAAAATGGGATTGATCCAACACCCTATTTAAGAACTCAACTTGACCTCAACTTGACCTCAAATGGAGGTCAACTTGACTCCAATTTGATCTCAAATAGAGATCAAATTGAGGGCATAGAAGGGGTTAAGGACAAGGACAAGGACAAGGACAAGGACAAGGACAAAAGAAAAAGAGCGTCGGAACGATTCCCAAAAGAATTACCTCCGATGAAATTATCAAGACTCCTATACGCGAGAATGCTTAAAAACGATCCCAAAGTGAAAAGACCAAATTTTGAAGAATGGGCAATGGAAATGGATAGGCTAATACGCCTTGACAAACGCAATCCAAATGAGATAAGAATAATAATCGAATTTTGTCAACATGATCCATTTTGGAAAATAAATATTCTCTCGGTGTCAGCATTACGGAAACAATTCACAAGACTATTTTTAACGGTGAAAAATGGAAAGCATTCAAGAAGTAATCAAGAAGGTCGATCTGCGAGAGCAGGTGGATCTACAACAAACGAAGACGCTCGACGCACTTTTGAACAAACTCCAGTCCGTCGCAGAGAGTGATGCTGCACGATATGCCAGGATTGTTAAAATTGTTCAATGGGTCGAAAACATGAAGCAAATTCATCTTTCCGACGATGAACGACGAGCATTGGCAGTGTCTCTGAATAATCAACCGGAACCCATCGAAAAAATTTTAGAATGGGCAAAGAACGTAGTCAAAACGAAGGATTTTCGGGCAATTACTCTTGATATGTTTCTTAACTCTGAAACCCTTTATAGCTCGGCAGAGATTGAAATGATTTTTGAACATCGGATCCAAAAAAGAAGAGATGAATATATTCGACTTAAAATTGGATCGATGAATGAGGAAGAATTCGCAAGGCAGGGTCTAATTGATGTACAAATCTGGTGGAGTGGTAAAATAAGAGAACAAATCCGCAAACATGCAGAACGAATCGATAAAAAATGTAAGCGCCTCCAGGCGCAATTTTACTTACTTCCAGATCAGGCAAAACTTGACCTCTGGCAGAAAGCAGTTGCAAAGGGAATTGTCCAAAATGAAGATCCTCACTGGGAATTAATTCTACCGATGCTGGTTCCACAAATGATGGTAGAGTTTGATGAAATTATAAGGAACAATTCACAACCATAAGACTCTCTCGCGTGTATGATCGTCTTATCGGGGGACGATCGGGGGCCGCCTCCGCCCTTATTAGAAGAATAGCACGCGAGAGGTTTTTATTCGGAAGGAAATTAAAGTGGGAATAAACTCAAAAATAGAATGGACGGATTCAACCTGGAACGTTATCTCTGGTTGCACAAAAATATCGGCCGGATGTAAAAATTGTTATGCAGAACGGATCGCACCGAGGATAGATGTCGATTTCTCAAAAATTGAACTTCATCCGGAGAAGTTAGATCAGCCTCTTCACTGGCGAAAGCCGAGGAAGATTTTTTTGTGTTCGATGAGTGATCTATTCCATGAACAGGTGCCTGATGATTTTATTGCGAGAGTATTTGGCGCAATGTCTGAAAAACATATTTATCAGATATTGACGAAACGTCCTGGGCGAATGAAAGAATGGTTTTCTAAGGTAGGGTCTTGGGAGGGAATTTGGACTCACAATGGAACGGCTCCGGAGAAAGCATACGATGGGACCGGAATCATTATAGGTTGTCATTGGCCAAAACCGAACGTTTGGCTGGGGATATCAGCAGAGAACCAAGAGACATATGATCTACGTGTATCAGATCTGTATGAAACGCCGGCTGCGGTCAGATTCTTAAGTATAGAGCCAATGCTCGGACCTATAAAATTGTTTTGTGTCAATGGTCGGAAAGACCCAGCAAAATGGTGGGGAAATAAATCAAAACTTACCTGGGTGATATGTGGAGGCGAATCTGGTCCGGAAGCAAGACCACTATTTCCCAATTGGGTACGTGAGATTCGCGATCAATGCGAGGCAGCATCCATCCCGTTTTTCTTTAAACAATGGGGACGATGGAAACCAATATGTCCGGAGAGTGAGATGAGAGATGCCGAGACATATGAAGAAAGAAAAACAATGCTGCATTATCAACTCTTTGAGGATCCCGTGACAAAGGAACGGTGGTGGTTTGATGGAATAGGGAAGAATAAAGCAGGTCGAGAGCTTGATTGTAGAATCTGGAATGAGATGCCAGAGAGGACGATATGCGAAACCAAATAATGCAAAAGGCGGATAATAAGTCGAGCAGTGTCTTCCTGTCGATCGCTCTTGAGTTATACAAAAGTCGGCCTGGTCCCGTCAATGATCCTCAAAGCATATTCCCAGAGCGGCGCGGGAATGTCTGGAAAGAAATCAGCGCGGAATTGAGAAATGCACAAATGATAAAACGCCGGGGAATAGAGACGCGATGAGACGCGCATTTCAATATCGAGTTCAACTTTCGAAGACAACTGAGGTGAATTGCCTCCGTTGGTTGGAACAGTGCCGAGTTCTTTACAACCTCGCCCTCGAGCAACGCATAATGGTTTATCGGCAGTGTAAAAAATCTCTCTCTTATTACGATCAACAGAATCAACTTCCGGAACTCAAAAAAGCATTTCCTGACTTTATACAGATTGATTCTCACTGCCTATGTGATGTTCTTCAGCGACTCGATAAATCATACAAAGGATTCTTCCGGAGAGTTAAGCAAGGCAAAGCCGGATTCCCACGTTTCAAATCCGTTGGTCGCTATGATTCCTTCACCTTGACACAACATGGCTGGAAAATTGAAGGACAATATTTGCATCTTTCGAAGATTGGACGATTGAAACTTTATCTCTCCCGACCGATTGAGGGTAAGATCAAAACCATTACAATCCGTCGCACCTCAACCGACAAATGGTTCGCTTGCTTTTCCTGTGACGAAGTTCCGGTTCGGAGTTTTCCGGTAACGACGGCCGAGGTCGGTATCGATGTTGGCAGCCGTACATTCTGTACAGACTCCGATGGATTCAGTATTCCCAATCCAAAATACTTAAAGCAGGGACAGGCAGATCTCCGTCGCCGTCAACGAAGACTTGCACGGAAAGTCAGAGGTTCGCAACGCAGGAAGAAAGCACGGATGTTTGTAGCCAAGGTCCATGAGAGAATAGCGAATCAGCGCAAAGATTTTCTTCATAAGACAGCGAATCATTACATCAGAAATTACAAAATCATTCACATCGAGGATCTGGATATACCAGCAATGGTCAGTGAAAACAAATATGCAGGTAAATCTGTGGCCGATGCCGGATGGGGTGATTTCTTTACAATGCTATCCTACAAAGCGGAGGAAGCTGGTAGGACGGTGGTGAAGGTTGATCCCAAAGGCACGAGTGAAACTTGTTCTCAATGTGGAGAGTTGGTACCAAAAACAATTCACCGTCGTATTCATAAATGTCCCGCATGCGGTTTGAAGATGAATCGGGATTTGAACGCGGCACATAACATTTTAAGGGTCGGGCAGACCCTTCAGGCGTCAACGAAGAGTGAGGTAAACTCATGTGTAGCCTGAAAATCTCAACGTCTTTAAACGTAGGAATGTCAATGAGGGGTATGGATTTTGAGAAGGAGATAATGCTTGTGGCGAAGGAATATTGGAGGCGGAGAATAGCCTATTTGCAAAAGTTCGAGGTTCCAAAAGGATACAGAAAGACGCCGAATGGAGATGTAGTATTTTTTAAGCGAAGGACAGGATATGACTTTATAGGTTCACGATTTTATGGTTCAAACAATCAATATGCCCGATCACTATTCATCGAGGCGAAGAGTCACAGAACGAAACTCGGTTTACCTTTTTTATTACCGACAGATCCAGATCAATTCGGTGTGAAATATCATCAGTTCGAAGCATTATGCGATCTCGAAAGACTCGGTGCTGAAAGCTATATCATATTCAAGAATAAAGAAGCTGTATATGTGGCGCGTGCCATGGCCATACGCGAATTGAATCCGTCCGTAGGAATAATATTTCCGAAAGATTGGCCGAGGTCTGGATGGAAGTAAAAAGAGTTCAAGGGGTATGGTTGGATTTTCTTAATGCATTGCAGTAGCCCATCATTAGTAAATCATTTTCAGGGGAGAATTCTATGAAATCACTCAATCCGAAGCAACAACAAGTTGCACGACAAATAAGGGAGATGGTTGAAAACATTGTCAAAAATCTCGTCAACACACCCGACAGTGTGGAAATAAAAGAAGGAGAGCGTGATAAGATGTATGCCCTATACATCGAAGTGACCGCCTCAGAAGTTGGGAAAGTGCTCGGGAGGGGTGGGCAGACAATTGAGTGTATCAGAAAGTTGTGCTATGCAGTTGCAGCGAAGAACCAATTTCGGATGATTGTTGAGGTTGAAGATTGAAAAAAAATCTTCGTGAAAATATACTCAAACTGAACAAAAAGGGTTTATCAGCCAAGGAAATTGCTAAAATACTGGGAATAAAAGTTCGACTTGTCAATTATCACAAGAAGCGAGCAGGGGTATCGGTCAGAGATAAACAGAAACAATCGCGTGCCGGTATAAAGGCTGGAATAGTAAAAAAATTTATACGCGATAGCCAAGAACATTATGAACGTGGAATTAACATAATCAATGAAGTACAAAGCTGTATAACCGATACACGGGTGGTATTGGAGATTGCAAAAAAGAGTTTAGAAAAGATTAATGAAAGAGAAAAAAGAAAATATCTGGAACTCATTTTACAATCGGCAGAATCGTTAGGTAAACAACTCGAACGATATATAGAATTCATGAAAGAGTTTCAATTCGTAAGATTAGTAGAAGCAATTTATGATGCAATAACAAAAACCATTGAAGGATTAGAACCGGAAGTCAAATTAAGAGCTATCAATGCCTTCAGAGAATCATTTAGGGATAACGGACTCCCTCCTCTTCCTCTTGGGAGGATTGGAGCGCCAGGTCAAGGACGAACAGTTCCAGAAAAAGAACAAGGAGAACCAGGACCAACTGAATCAGATCAAGGGCCAAAGTCCGGCGCCATTACTACTGACTGAATCGAAGACCAAGCCATTCTGGAGAGAAAAGAGTTTCTGGAAAGAGGGTGGGGTTGTCGACATTCAGGAGTTTATTGAACAACGCCTGGATATGCATCCTTCAGAAAATCAGTATAAAGTTTTGTGGGAATTAGCCGGGCGGGATCCGTATGAATGGGACACAACATATCAACAGTATGTATTTGCGATCGGTCAGGGCGGCGGAAAGAATACATATATCATTGCACCATTTGTAATTTATTGCACTTATAAAATAGCGAACATGGTCAATCCGCATCTATACTTTTCACGTTTTTATGATAAGCCGATCGACAAGGCAATGCCCTTCGAAATCGCAAATCATTCAATGGTAACAGAAAAGCAGGCACGTGACGTACATTTTTCGAAAATAGATGGATTAATCAGACGATGTAAGACAGCAGAAGGCAACGAAAACTGGTTCGAACGATATGTGGGACTTGATCTGCGATCACAGTTTGGAGACTTAAAAAAGAAAGAGATAACAGTACCCACAATGCTTGGTCATGGTCCTATAATACATCATTCTCTTGATTCGACTCCTACCGGGTTTGAAGGATTGAATCTTATCATCGACGTCATCGATGAACCATCGCGAGCCGATTCAGCGACCGGATACCGTGATGTTGAACTTTTACATAAAGGTGTTACAGGGAATCTTAATACGCGATTCGGTCACAGTGTAGGTAAATCAATAACCTTTTCATATCTGAATAATTCCGAGTGGGATTTTACCTGGACATTGGTTCAAAGAGCCGAAGAGGAGAAAAAAAACAATCTACCACGAACAATATTTGCATTCGTAAGCTCTACATTCGATATGAATCCAAATGCCAAAAAAGAAGATAAAGATATTGCGTCAGCTTACAGAAATGATCCATCCGACGCCAAAGCCCGATACGAATGTATCAAGGGAAGTTCAAGGGAAGGATTCTATCAACCTCACGTTGATAAGGTCCGGGAGTGTTTCACACCATCAGAATCCCCTGTAGATTATCAATATAAAGTAACCGAACGAGTGATAGAAAATCCGATGACCATGAAAAGAGAGATAAAAAGATACATTGGAATTGAATTAACAAGAATAAAAGGTGACAGCAGGCCGCGGGGATGGGCGTTTGATGCGGCCACGAACTATGACGCATTTGTATTCAAAGGTGGCTATATCGAAACGATGAATGAGATGCGCGATGAATTATTTATCGAGAATCGGGCAGAGTTAGTGACAATAAATAAAAGACCGATACTGGACATCGTAATTGTATGGCAGCCGAAAGAGGAGCTGACCGTAGATTACTTGAATTTTGGAGAAGTACTCGGGATCCTATTGGATAAATTCCCGGGAAGCCGGTTTGCACTAAGCGATAAATACAATTCTGAGAAATTGTCCCATGAGATTATTGCAAGAGGAGTTTATAGCAAGACACTCGGATTCAGTAATCCGCAGCAGATGAAGATCTATACGAAGCTGAGGTGGATGTTCTGGAATAATATTCCTCACATACTATTTGACGACAAACACGAACTGACGCGACGTGGTATCAGGCGAACCGTTGGTGAATGGAATTTGATGGAGCATGAGCGGTTGTTGAAAATAAATAATCGTGTCGATCACGCGAATGATGGCTCGAAAGATTTTGCGGATGTGGATGCGATACTATGCGATGCACTGACTCAGCTCGAAGTAAGCATACCATATCAGGAGGGTGCTGCATTGAGTGACACGAAGATGTTGGCTCTGGCCGAGAGATTCATGATCGAGCGACAGACATTAATAAACAGAGGAGAACCACCAGCCAAACATCTGGCGATCATTGCGAAGGCCTTGGGAATCGATAAATCAGAGGCTGAAAAGATCAAAACCTTTGTTGAAAACACACTCGATAAGCTATAAAATATGGCATATTACTTGATACTATATGATATTACTTGACATTATCATATATTATATTATATTACATATAGGGTTTTACAATAAACAGAGATCACACCATGCCGCAGGATCAACAAAATAAGGCCCAATCAACCGTCAGAATGTTCCATTATTTTACGGCGGAAGAAAAGATTCTATGCGCTCTTGCTCATCGTCTCGGCATCCCCAATTATCTGAATTACATCCTCAACAATAATAGTAAAACACTTCTTGGCCTCATCGAGAAAAAACAATTGATAGATGTTCTTACAACTCACCGACTGAATTGAAAGGGAATTGTCATGATATGCGCTCGTGATGCAAAGCCAGGAATCATTTATAAGCTCGGCCCGGAAGATAATGCAAAAAGAGTAAAGATAATCAAAAACCGTGATGAGAATGGCGAATTAATTCCGAATGCGTTGGCAGAGGTAGAAAGTTATGGACTGATTCAGATCTCACAGGCTTCAGAGCTGGAGGAATTATCAAAGGAGGAAGCGGGGAAGAGATTTATAACAAAGAAAGAGATTGGTCTCCAAAAACTCCAAGCATGGAAACAGAAAAAAGCAGAAAAAGAACTCCAACAACAGGAATAACAAAATAGGAGATACGGCAATGGCTACGACAGAAGTGCTTACAGACACAGAAGAAGGACTCAGGGAAGTTCTTCAACATAAAATTGATGAGAAGATCGAAGAAGGTCAACGAAGGTCGAAGGACATTCTCGACCGGATAGAACGAGATGGATCAATGCTGGAAGATTTCATCGCTCCGCTTGGTCAAGATGCCCCGGTGTATTTTGATTCGAACGGCTCCCTTTTCATGGAGTTCGGAGGAAACGGCAATTCACAGAAATTTACACTCCACCCCCATGCAGCTGAACAGGCCGGAGAAAAGCTTGGCATCCCATCGGCCTATATCCGGAATTTGGCATTGGGCAATGAGGATTGGCAGCGGAGACTTGCCGCACGGACACTCAATGATCATTGCGCTCATTCGTTGCGACAGCGAGTTCTGGTCCGATCGGTAGGAAACCAGATACGTGGTGTGCTGAGTGATCAGTACCGCAGACTTTCAAGCCCGGAAATCACAAAGGCTTTTATAACGGAGATTCATTCAGCTGGAGCCCGGGTATTCGACGCATACGCCGACGATCTTCGATTTTGGTTGGAAGTACTCTTACCGACTATCATCCCGATCAAGACACAGCGAAACGGGATCGTGCACCTTGCATTCGGTCTGAGGTTGGCCAACAGTGACTTTGGCGATGGGGCACTTGAAGTAAGATTCTTCTTTTTACAGGGACGATGTTTGAATGGCTCCGTATTGGAAAGCGTAATGCGAAGGGTTCATCTCGGTGGTCGGATCCCGGATGATTTCAGGCTTAGCGATGAAACATACCGCCTTGATACTCAGACCCAAGCGAGCGTTCTCCGCGATATCGTGCGCCAGTTGTTATCTAAAGAAGAACTTGTGCATCGCGGGAAGATAATCCAAGGAGCGAGTGAAATGGTGGTAGATCTCGAACAAGAGATTAAAAGACTTCCGCGAATCGGCTTAGTTCCGATAGAAGTACAGGCCATACAGAAGAAACTTCTTGAAAGCAATCTGGATGATGGTGTCACCGGTGAACCGACACTCTGGAAACTTTCACAGGCGGTATCGGCGGTTGCCCGGGACGTCGAGCAGCGCCGGCAGCGTGAGTTGCAGGAAATAGCGGGTGAATTGATGTTGCGAAATAATTGATCGCATGGGTCCCGCCAGCTGAGGGGAGGTTGGCGGGATCGTTCTATTTCCAAAGAGGAGAAATCATGAGCGACATTAATAATGGAGAGCATACGCATTATTGTGAGAGTTGTGGGAATACCTGGGGTCATAGCGATGTTTCATATACAGAATCCTATCTGAGTAAATGCGCTGATTGTAGGAAGATCTCTACACAACATGACGCATCACCGTCTAACACAGGAAACGATAAGTGAGAGCTGGCGAATTACAATTTCTTGTCCGGAAGAAGCCGGCTCAAGAATTTCAGAGACGATCTCTTCGGGATAAGAAGATATCGATATCATCTGCTGGTGGATTCATCGTATCCTTCTCCTACGATGCGTTCTTAGTTGCAGCGGTGAAGAAAATTGAAGGTGCACGATATGACAGCAAGACAAAGACATGGAAAGTGCCCGAGAACATTGTTGACATTCAACAGATGTTAGAATTTGCCGATTCAAATGGTTTCACTCTGGAGGCGGGTATAGAAGAAAAGATAGCCAATATCAATGCCACCCTGCAGCGGAATCTTGAATTATCCGAAGCCAGCAGGACGGACATTCAGATCGAGGGATTGGGTGGAGAACTCATGACGTTTCAGAAGGTTGGTGTGGTGTATGCATCGAGAGTCAAACGATGTTTGATTGCGGATCAAATGGGTTTAGGGAAGACGATCACCGCATTGGCAACCATAAAGAATATTTCAGCATTTCCATCACTTATCGTATGTCCTGCATCATTAAAATTGAATTGGCAACGGGAAGCAAGGAAATGGTTGATCGGGAAAACTACATCCGTTGTCAATGGATATGGTGCCGGATATTATAAGACCGATATCGTGATAATCAATTACGACATTCTCATGAAGCATATTGAAGCGTTGAAGAATATAGATTTCAAGGCGATTGTCCTCGATGAAAGCCATTATGTCAAAGCAATCAAAACGCAACGCACAAAAGCTTGTAGAGAATTATCAAAAAATATTCCAGTCAGGTTGCTTCTCACAGGTACACCAATACTGAACAAGCCCAAAGAACTTATCAGTCAGCTTCAAATTATCGATCGGCTTGATGATTTCGGTGGATGGTGGAAATTCGCGACAAAATATTGTGCAGCTTTCCGCGGCCGATTCGGTTTATGGATGGAAGGAGCTGAGAATCTTGGTGAATTGAATTCGAAGCTCAGAGAAAAATGTATGATTCGTCGGAAGAAAGAAGACGTATTGAAAGAGCTTCCACCAAAGAGAGTGGCGATCGTACCGATTGAAATCACAAATAGAACGGAATACGAAAGAGCTGAAAGTGAGGTAGTTACTTGGCTCAAAGATCGGGCAATGAAAGATGAATCTTTCCTGGAAATTATTAAAGATCTGCCGGTGGAAGAAAAAATACTGGCAATTAAAGAACGTGGTGATACAACAGAGGAGCGAGCCAGGAAGGCAGAGGAACTTGTCCGGATAGAGGCCTTAAAGCAATTGGCAGCTGGCGGCAAGATGGAAGCTGTAAAGGAGTGGATAGACGATTTTTTAGAGAACGGTGAAAAGTTGGTAGTATTTGCCTCACATATCGCGATTCAAAAGAAAATAGCATCATGGTACGGCTCGGCGCATGTTTTTGGTGAAGACGATGGCCAAACCCGTCAATCGAATATCGATCGATTCCAGAGTGATCCGGAATGTCGGATTATCGTATGCAGTTTGCAGGCTGGAGGAATGGGAATCACGCTGACCGCTGCGAGCAACGTGGCATTTGTTGAACAGGGATGGACTCCAAGTATAATGCAGCAGGCCGAGGACCGCCTTCATCGAATTGGTCAGACAGATTGTGTCACAGCCTGGTATTTGAATGCCATTAATACCATTGATGAAGAAATAGCCGAACTGATCGAGAAAAAACGGAAAATTATTGATGCAGTGATAGATGGACAATCGGCGGAAGCACAGACAAGTATTCTCAATGAACTCATTAACAAACTGAGAAACAAATAAAATGTTCACATCACTGGAAGAAATTATTGATCAATCGGTACAGATCGTGGAAAGCGGGAAAAGCTTTAGAATGCCAATTGAAAATAGAAAGAATGCATACACGAAAGCTTGTTGGTTATTATATATTTATCAAAGATTTAATTTGAGAACGGGCGAGAAAATTCCCGAATTAAAAGAAAGGATTGATATTCTCAAAAGTAAGTTGCCCTGGCTTCGTGAATATGTAGCAATGAAAGAGAAAACATGAAACTACACATATCAAAAGAATTATCATTGCCGATTGAAAGTGTTACGCAGACCTTCGGTCTACTTGCAAAGCGTAGAGCAGGGAAAAGTTACACAATGCGACGGATGGCAGAGCAACTCTTGAAGATCGGTCAACAAGTCGTACTTGTTGATCCCAAGGGGGATCAGTGGGGAATTCGATCTGCCTCGGATGGGAAATCGCCCGGCTATCCGATTATTATTCTTGGCGGGGAACGAGCAGACGTACCTTTGGAAGTGAATTCCGGTGAAATTGTGGCAAAACTCGTTGTTGAAGAAAGGGTAAGCATTCTGATCGACCTCTCGCTTTTCAGAAAGCACGAAGTCGCAACATTCATGACAGCATTCTTAGAAAACCTATATCGATTGAAGGCGAAGGAAATATATCGAACTCCAATGATGCTTGTTATTGACGAAGCCGATGCCATTGCTCCCCAGAAACCACAGAAGGGAGAGGAACGGATGCTCGGTGCTGCCGAGGATATAGTGCGTCGAGGCGGACAGCGTGGTATTGGATGTATTCTTGTAACACAGAGAGCGGCGGTGCTAAATAAGAACGTACTGACACAGGTACAGATTCTTATCGCACTGCGTACAATAGCTCCGCAAGACCTCGATGCTATGAAGGCTTGGATTGACGTTCATGGAACGATTGAACAGCAGAAAACTCTTATGGAGTCATTACCTTCGTTGCCCATTGGTGACGCATGGTTCTGGTCTCCAGGTTGGCCTGAAGCGGAAGGTATATTTCAAAGAGTTCATGTATTGCCGATCGAAACATTCGATTCAGGTGCTACGCCAAAGCCCGGAGAGAAAAGAATTGAGCCCAAAAAACCTGCAGAAATCGACCTTAATGCTCTTCGGAGACAAATGGCCTCGACTATCGAAAGAGCGAAAGAAAACGATCCCATAGAGCTCAAAAAAAGAGTTCGAGAACTTGAACATAAGCTTCAGATCCAGATTGCCAATGTCGATTCTCTTGTTCCACAAAAGGTAGATGAATCGATAATTGGACGTGCGGTTGAGAAAGCAAAACAGGAAGTACAACGTGAATCGAATGCGAGGATGCGATCGCTTGAAAATATCATTATCAAACAGAATGAGAAGATGAAAAAAGCTGCTGAAATGCTGGCCAGCTCAACGGCTGTATTACCAGAGCCCATTAAGGTTCCAATCTATAAAATACAAAAAGCCCCAACAGGAGGTGAAATCCTACACAAAAATATGGAGAGGAAATTTGATTATTCTAAGCAAAATAAGATGTCGGACTCAGGTGACAGCGAAGTAGTAAAGCTTCCTCCTGGTGAAGCCATGATTCTGAATTCTGTCGCTCAATATGATGATGGTTTGACGAGAGATGAAATCAGTGTCATAGCTAAATATCGGAGATCAAGTCGTGATACTTACATCGCTCGATTAGCAACGAGAGGTTATGTCAAAACGGGTGCAAGAATAGTTGTAACAAATGAAGGATTGACCGCTCTTGGAAATAATTTTGAACCTCTTCCATCAGGCGAAAAACTTATAGAACATTGGTTGCATAAACTGCCTCCTGGCGAAAGAACAATTTTCGAGTTGCTCATAAAGAGATATCCAAACTCTCTAACAAGAGATGAAATCAGTGATTTAACCACATACAAGAGATCAAGTAGGGATACTTATCTTGCGAGATTAAAAGGTCGCCGACTCATCGAAGATGATTCTGGCTCAATTTGTGCGACAAAAACACTATTTCAATAAAAAGAAGAAAAGGAGAAACATCCATGATTGCTACCACACCTCAAATCGCAATGATTCCAATCAGTAAGCTCTCGATCTCACCGCTGAATGGTCGGAAGGAAATCGATGAAGTAAAATTGTTGGAATTGACAGCCTCAATAGAGGCGAAAGGAATACAGCATCCAATCACAGTGCGTCCGGCGAAAAATGGAGAAGATATCTTCGAGATCATAACCGGACAGCGCCGTTTCATGGCTGCGCAACGCTGCGGATTGACTGAGATGCCGGCAATCGTGAAAGTAATGAACGATGAGGAAGCTGTTGAATATTCACTGATCGACAATACTCAGCGGGAGGGTTTGGATCCGCTCGATGAGGCCGCGGAATATGCCAAACTCATGAAGTTATCCAAAGGCATCACCATTGAAAAAATCGCCGGCCAGATCGGGAAACAGAAATCTTATGTTGCAAAACGCATGAAATTGAACTCATTGATCGATTCGGGAAAGAACGCATTACGATCCCAAAAAATCAATCTCGGTCAAGCTATGTTGATTGCTCCGCTTAATGAAAGGGATCAAAAGACCACATTGAAAGCATGTTTCGATGATTATATCAGTGATGAACGGGAACTCGCCAGATGGATCGAAAATAATATCATGCTTTCGCTGTCGGCTGCCCCATGGTCAAAGAAAGGTGAGTTCAAAACGAAAGTAGAATCCGTGGCCTGTGCCGTTTGTCCAAAGCGTACTGGCGCCGATCCGGACCTTTTTGGAGACTCGAAAAACGATCGCTGTCTCGATGCCCCATGCTACCATGCGAAGATGGGAGCCTATCTGGGATATCAAGCGCGAAGAGCTCAAGCGCCGCAATGAAATATTCGTCGAGATCTCGACGAATTATTCCAGTAGAGGCAAGGGAGTGATCGAGGCTTCAGGATATCGCAATCCATTAAAGGGTTGCGAAAATGCAATAACCGGACTCATCGTCGAAGGAGATGGTATCGGGCATTTAAAGAGAATATGCACCGATTCCAAATGCAAAACTTGCCGGCCATTTCAACGCAGCAGTGATGATGGAGGTTGGCGGAAGAAGCAGGCTGCAGAGAGAAAGAAAACTCTACAGGAGTTAAAAGTCCGGAATGCAATTTTCAAAGCGGTTTATGATTCAAATCTCAAAATCGATCAGACCATGCTCGATGCGATCGGTGAGCATATGGTCGATGCACTGAGTTTCGACTCAGCCAAGCGGATGTGCGATGCGATCGGGATAGAAGCGCCGAAAGCAAAATATGGCGGCCGTGATTACCGTAAAGCCCTCATGAAGCATTATAAGGAGAATAAGAGAAAGACGATGATCATGGTGATTTATACCGAGGCTCTGAATGTGGGATGTTGTGAAATAGGAGATTTCAACAATCTTCTCAAAGTAGCAAAGGAGAAGAGAATTGACGTAGGCAAGATCCGTTTAGCGCTTACTGCGAAGAAGAAAAAGGTCGTTACGAAAAAGCCGGCGCGGAAGAGTAAACCCACAAAGAAGAAGTGATTATTATACCGAACCGAATAACGGATCGGATTCCAATAACTCAGAAAAGAAAGGATAAGCTATGGGCGAGGAATCAATCAAATGCGGTACAATCGTTACCGTCAAAGGAGTCAACTTCAACGGTCACGACGAGCAACCAGCTATCGTGACGTATGTATGGACTCCAATCAATGAAGGACAGGCAACTGTCAATGTGAAGGTATTTCCGGATATGGGCGAGCCTTTTGATCTTACGTCGATCTTTGTATTCACGGATCCGGCGAAATTGGAGGCTTATATACAGGATAATCCTTCAAACCAGGTTGCCCACATCGGTTAACCGCACCATCAACGAATGACCGTCAGCGCCTGGAGGAGCACAGTTCCCTGCAGGCGTTTATTCGGCATGATGTATTGAAGAAAGCGAAGAAATGAAGAAGAGACCACCGGGATTCAGGAGACCATGGACTGCAACCGAAATAAAAAGATTTCGATACCTCTATCTTCACAGTAAGAAGACAGCGGCAGAAATTGCCGCTGTCTTGGGGAGACACCCGAGAGCAATATATCGCATGCAGCATCTCCTCTGCATAAAGAAAAAGTTTAATATGAGTCAATTTACAAAAGGTGTTCGTAGATCTCCGTCAACGGAATTCCAAAAGGGACATAAAACATGGAACAAGAGTCGTAAGGGTGTCCATTACAGTCGGGCAACAGAGTTCAAGAAAGGTCACCAGCCGGCGAACACGAAATACAATGGATGCATCAGGATACGAATAGACACAGATAAAAAAACGGGAAAGATCCGGGAATATAAATGGATTCGGATCAAAAAAGCAAAATGGATCATGTATCATGTTTATGTCTGGAAGAAAACATATGGTCGTATACCCAAAGACCACATCATAGTATTTCGCGATGGGAATACGATGAACTGTAGACCGAGCAATCTGGAATGTATCACACATATACAGCACGCGGCCAATACAAGGATGACGGATGGATTTATCGCGAAATGTTTAGCCAGCAATAGAGGTGGTAAAGGCAGTTATGATAAGAAGCTCTATGAGAGATTGTTGAAAAAGCCAGATCTTCTGGATGCGAAACGAAAGCAATTACAACTCAATCAATTATTAAAAGAATCGGCATGAATAGGGCATTCTATAAAATGATCGGTGGTACATATCTCTACAAGGGAATTAATTACATCATCCAGAGCATCGAGCAGGAGGAGAGGAATCTTTTCAAAATTACAACGGACAAGCGAGTGATTCGAGTCAATGGTGAGGACTTACGGCGAGAATTTTTACCTGTAGAGCCGAGGCCGGATAAGAAAAATGCTCTGGCACTTTACAATGCCATGGAAGACAATCTTCCAATGAAGGGTTTGGGAACAACGCTCATGGATACTATAAAGAAGATTCAGGAGGACCCCAAATACATCGATCAAGCCAAGGCGATCAATGAGACGGCAAAGAATCTGATCGAGATGCAGCGTGTACAGGTGGATCTGGTAAGAACGATAAAGGATTTATCATAAATGTCTTTCAAGGAAATAAATTTTTCGAGGAAAGAAGTTGAGTACAATCTGATTTCCGGACGATTCGAGTGGCTCATCCGGAATATCGAGTATGAGATCGACCTATTGGAGCAACTGAACCCGACGCAACGAAATAAGTGTGGGCTTCAGATAAGTCAGCTCAAAAAAGTACTGCATTTGGTAGTAAGAGCGAAATCGAAAAAGTTTTATGAGAATGAGGGGTTCATCGGGGGATTGAATGTACGGGGAAAGGATCAACAAGGAATAAATTCACAATCACATATTCAGGGGAGAAAAGAACATGCCAGCGATTTTCATTTTAATCGGAATGATCGGCGTCATTATCGGTCTGATCGAAGTAATAATAGCTGAAGATTTGACCAATGGTTTTATCATATTTGGCATATCTCTGATCGTTTTCTTTGGTGGATTAGCAATGTGGCGGATCGATCATATAAATAAGAGGATTGATACTTTGTTTTTATTTATAAGACAGATAGAAAAGAAGGCACACATACATGGAGACTATCCGAAGGGGATTTCTTCTACATACGTTGATACAAAACAAAAGAAATGAGCGTATTCATTGGTAGTAAAAAAGTTATGTGGAGAGGAAAGATCTGGTATCATCTTATAGCAGATACCATAGAAGAATTGCATGAATTCGCACAGTCAATCGGATTAAAGATAAATTGGTTTCAGGATCATCGATTCATGCCGCACTATGATGTGACGGAAAATAAGCGAATTGTAGCCGTTAAAAAAGGTGCGATCGTAATGAGTCTCAGGGAAGAAGGAGAGAAAATCCGACAAGCCAGAGAAAAGAAAGGGATATAACGAATGGCACTAAACTGCCGATAGATAAACTTTCAAAATAATTTTAACAAACAAATGCAACGCGGAGGATTTATGGAATGGAAATATAGAGAAGAATTACCTTGGCATAGATGGTTTGCTTGGTATCCCGTAAAACTGGACAACGAAGATAAAATGATTTGGTTGGTAACGATTGAACGCCGGAGAGATATATTATGGTATTACCGGTGTTGCATTTGACAATGAATTTTGCACTTAACTGATTCGGTCAGTTTGATTGCTTGGTTCTGTTGCATTTAATCTAATTTGAAAGGCGAACGAACGATGAAATGTCCTAAGTGTAAAGAGGAAATACAAGTTGAAGCAACGGCGATTATTCCAGAGACACAAAAATTGAATATGGCAATAACACTGAAAGAGGGCGGTGGATATATAGGAGCAGAAACACTGGGGAAAAGTATTACAAATATGTCTATCGCATTAAAAGCAAGCGCGAAAAGCATTAACCAAAAAGTAGAAGTGTTTGTTGAAAATTGCACTTTCAACAAGAATAAAATCAGCGTAGAGTTTTTTATAGCGAGAGTGAGTGAGCCTCTTAAAAAAGTTAAATGACAACAGAAACATGTTAGAACACATTTGTGACGGGACAATAAAAGTCTGTCCGTACTGCGGCACTATGGTGCAATAAGAAGAATGCAGAGATCAGTAAAGAGAGTGAAGAGCTGATAAAACTTACTCTCCGGAAATTATTTTATGGTGATGAAGATGCAATCGGTTATCAGGAATTACAGGATCGTTTGGTTTCGCATCTATTTGGTATCATGGGAGATGAAGCAGCTTCGAAATGGATGAACGAAGGGTGGGCGGTAAAAGCAGAGGAGGAGTGATGGAAAGGATACGCGAAGCAATGCGTATGAAAAACTTTGAGATACTTAAGAAAGATGGAGATGAACTTGTATTTCAATTTGACGATCCACTTTCCATAGGTAAGAGAGATATTCATGACAAAGGGTTTTGGTTAATCAATGGGAAAAAATATCGTGTTAGATGGATGGATAGAACACAACAAGAAGGAAAGAAGCGATATTGTATAGTTCGTCTTATCCCTAAAATTATTAAAGTGGATTTCTTCGCACATCGTATCGAACTTGTTAAAATAGGTAAAAAGGATAATTAATATTTAAGAAGGAGTTATGGAAGAATATACAATAGAAAAGATTTGGGAGAATATGGATCGGCACTGTAATCCATGGCCATGGCGAGATATCACGTTCGATAAGAAAAAAGGGAAAAAGAAAGATGAACAAGATGAAGTCAGAACATCGGATCGATGAAGCCGGTAATCCGGCCGGAGGTTTAACTTACGGGACAGGATATGCCATCATTTGGCAAGATGGTCCGCTCGGCCGCGGAGGAGACTGGAAAGAGCCGAATGGTGCACTGGTAGAGAACGTAATAGAAGCTGCCATCGATCGGCTCGAGTTTTTCCAAAGATCAAAATTCGCCTGCGAGGATATTGGAAAGGCTATTGAACGTTTGTACGCGGCATTGGATGCATTAGCCACTCGAACTGTAGACAGTATAATAATCGAGGGGACAAATCAGGAATGAGGGAAGCTGACATCCAACAGATACTCAGGAACCGGCTATCAGCAGGGATCATCACACCCAATAGTTTACTCTATGGATGGGAAGCAGATCTATTGCTTATACGGCCCAATCTGATTGTATGGGAATTTGAGATAAAGATTTCGAAGGCCGACTATCTTCGTGAATTCAAACAGAAGGCGTGGAAACATTCAGTGCTGCAGGGAGAGAAAGTTTTCCCAGTGGATAATAGAAGGCCGAACAGATATTTTTTTGTGGCCCCAGCAGGCATAATCCCAGATGTCCCCAAGTACTGTGGACTGATCGAAATAAAAGAAGAGAATGATTATAAATCCATGAATATATTGAAGAAGGCGCCATTGCTGCACAATAAACGTATTGAACCGAAACAGTTGTATCAGATAGCGAGCAGCTTGGAATTCAAATATTGGAATCGAAACGGGACAAACGGTAATATAATTTACATACGATTTGGATTACCACCAGAATCCGGTCGTTCTCATAACTATCTTTTCAAAAAAGACGAAGAAGGAATATCGGTGTATGAAGCGATCGAGAGAGGGAGAAAGGTGCGAGTTATAATGCCAAGTCATACCGGGTCAGCTTGTGTAACGTTATCAGGTTGTTTTCAGAGACCAATATATGAGGTATCGGGAAATAGGATCGGGACCGGAAGTGACGGAGAACCGCTACTGGGTGATTGTCAAATTGTAAGAGAGATCGAAAAGGAAGTTGAGACTGATCCGATATGGTTAACCTAAGAAGGGAAAATAGAACAGAAAGTATGATGATCTTTGGTATAAATATTCTTACCTCAAAAGATCTCAGAGGAGATGACCTATTATTCTTATATCCAGATGGGCGAGGAATTTTTATACGCAATGGAATTCCAGTACTTGAATTTTCACCAATGGAGATAATAGTCCAGAGTGATAAGGTCATCTTATCACAAAAATATAGATTGTTATCAACACATAGATAAAAAGAGTCAAGTTGAGCAGGTGGAGAAGAAAGCATGAACAAGAAGAAGGATGCGATAATAGAACGAATTGAACTAACAAATAGAGAAGAAAAGAAGATTGATGCCCGTATTATAAGGAAGGCGGGATCATTGATATATAGGATTTGGATGAAAACCATTAAGGAAAAACTCTCCACAAGGGATAGGGAGAAACTTCCACAAGAGGAACCAGCGCGTGAGATAAGACGACAACAACGTGAACGGGAAGAACAGGGTCGAAAGCAGCAAGAGGAATAATATGGATAAGAACCGTGTATACTTACTGGCCGAAGGTGCTATTCAAAAAGCCCCTACACAGGAACCCGGGATCCTGATCGAGAGAGTAGTGAGTGCCATTAACTCGGCGATTGAGGAAACAGAGCAGGAAAACCAGAAATTCAGCAAGATTCTTGCACGTCGGCAGGCAGCCCGGGAAGAGCTGATAACTTGACTTGAGTATTATATTGTATTGTCTTACATTGGAAAGCAATAACCGGGGGATCGAGAAATGAGTGAAAAGAAATGGGTGACGGTTGCCGTTTCATGTGCAGAGTGCGATATAATAGGTGTGAGGATGTTCAGCACAAAACCTACCGAGAAAGAAGAAGAAAAAGTAAAGAGAAACATTGGAGGAATGGGTTGTATTAATACACATACGTTTGAGCTCGATGAATCGATGGAAACAACAGTTCAGAGGTCAATATCCGAATGAGTACAAGTACAATAAATCAACGTGATATTCTGGAGCATTTAGGTGAAGAGAAGTATTGTTTAGAATGTGATGGTGAAGGCGAAGTGATTTCAATTAACAATAATGATACAGTGACGCTACAATGTCCAAATTACTCAAACAGATGGACTGTACCGAATCCACTAATAAAAGACGAAGAGATAAACCATGGCGACCAAACAGCGTAAAAAGACCGGGGAAGATGATGCAGGGAAGAAGTTACAAATGGTACAGATAGGGCTACCAGAGGAAATGGTGACGGAGTTCGAACAGAGGGCAGCAGGCTTACACCTTAAACTATCGCCATACCTGAGAATGTGGATGTGTCAGAAGTACGAGGAGGAAAAGAAAAATGCCTAAATGTCGAATAACGATTGAGGAGATACAAGAGGAAGGACAGACAACAGTAAAGAAACCAATAGTATTTGAAATTGAGCACTATTCGTTTACCGATGAGAGAGGAATTGCTAAACCCAATGGGCAACGGCGATTAACCATCAAAGGCTGGTCAGGTTGTCCGTCCTATGAAAAATACAACGAAAAGAGAACTGTTACGTTTGATGAGGTATCTCCACTTAATGAAGAGGTATTTAATATTCTCGATAGAACGAAACTAATGTCAGATAATACTTGACATTTATCATATTATGTGATATTATCTATTGGCACAAGAGGGGGAGCCAATGGATAGGGTGAGAGAAATAGAAAACCAGTTGAATCACATCGATAATCAGATCAAAGACATCGTGCTCGATGATCTCAAACCGGGGATTGAAGCCGAGTTCGAGGTGCGAATCTTGAAAGAGAAAAGGGATCTAATTATTCAGAAGGCAATCTCGGCCGGTTTCATACCTACATGGGAGCAAGGGAGTTGGAAGTTGGCAGGAGGGGTTCTGTCTACTTCTTCAATGGTGCTGGTTTGATAACATGGAGTTAGTCAGGAGATTCCAGGGCGGTTGTATGCTGGGTAATAAAAAAAGAGATTCGTCAATTATTGAGGGAATTTACTTTTATTGACCATTTGAAGGATGAGGGAATGGATCAGATAGTAAGACATAGAAGAGCGGCGCAGATTGCGAAATATCTTGCTTGGAGAGCGCCAGCAGAATTGAAGAATAGACCTCGAAAATGTAGGGTGATTTTAGAACAATTCGGATGCGAACCGACGCCCCAGAACATCCAGAAGTTGCAGGAGGAACTGGAAAGGATTGATTGCCGGCTGTTTAAGGAACTGATCGAATCGGGCTTCGATCCGGAGAAGGAGCAGCTGATCAAAGAGGAGGGTGGAATTTATACAGGTGAAGTGATAAAAGACAAAAAACCACTTGACATGGGAGATCAGATTTCATATATTTGTACAACTTTATGTAACAAAGAATGTGAAGTAAAACAGTCTAACACTAACGGAGAATAATAGACCAGAAGAGATAACACAACAATAGACGAAACGGAATCGGTTCGTATAGTGAATGGTGGAAACGAACCAAACTGAATGAGGCAGCACAAAAAGTGTATGCCTTTTTTTATGTCTATCCATTCAGCGAGCCGTCCATATGCCGTCGATAACCGGCCCCGAAAATATTTTCGAGGATGATGACAAACTCATAGAGTTATCAAGACGATATATTTTGATTCGACAGCGCCTCGAAGAAGAGAAGAAAAAGGATCCTACCAAAGCAGCTTTCCTACAGATCATATCAAAAGAATTGAATTTACCAATTGACCAAGTTGTAGAGTTGGGTGATTTCGCGATGCATTATTTAGGCGATTTCGAAATGGCAATACTCGAACAACAACAAAGATTATCGTTGGACATAGATACTGGAAAGATTAAAGAATCACACATTTAATAAACATAATGAAAGGCAAAACATGGCAGAGAAATCCGAATCGATTCATGCGAAGCCAGGCCCAATGAAAGTGATGGCCGGTTTTGTCGGTGGGATTGTAAAGTCAATGAACCCGGGACTACAGCCGAAACAAAATTATCGCAAGAAGAATGCTCTACGTCGCGGTAATCGAATACGCCGTAGCCATGCACATCGCGGAGTGCATCCGTTGCATGCATCACATTTCGGGAACTACACACCACTAAGACCAATCAGTTAAAACTTTATTTCTCATGTGATGAAAGGAGCAACATAGTGGAGACTAAAAAGCTTTCACAGATACTTGCAAATGTTCGGGAAGCAAGGAGAATAATTGAATCAGGAGGATACGACGAGAAAACCGTGACAGAATTATGTGGTAAGCTTGGATTTTCTGATACAGCATTTAGGGATAAAACGAGTGAACAAAAAATGGGTGATTTTTTGCTGGATGAAAAATACTGGATTGATCGGGCTTTTGTTGTAAGCAATCCAGACGAACATTTCAATTCGACAATAGTAGATTGAGGAAACTACAGTCTTATTTCCCAGGGGAGAATAGCAAAGATGAGCACACAGAAAAAGAAAATTGCAGAGCTTCATCGGAGGGTAGAACGTGAACGAAATAGAAAAGAGAAGATGTATCAGTCTGCATCGGAAGCACTAAACTGGTGGAGCCGGACAAATGCACTATCCGAGAAGATAATGAAGCAATGCCTCGGAGTGTTGCAGATGGCAGACAGCAATAGACTAACATTCGGGGAATGGCTTGGGATCTGTCCGTGGAAATGGATTGCCCGTTCCGCGGAAAAACTGATGAAATTATTCAACAAAAAGAACATTTGGCTGGAAACGAGCGTGTACACAGCGCAGTTCCAACGATGGCAAGTGCAGCGATTGCTCGGAGATGCAAAAACTTATTCTGTAGAAGAGATGTCGGGTAAATTGGAAGTCCCGGTGGCTGTGATTGAGGACATCCTGAAAGAGATCATGGAGGAGAAAGAAAAGAATGGTGTCCAGGAAGAGACACCAACAACACCTGCTGCTTATGATCACCAGCGGAGATTTACACATACTCGACCAGCACCAATTGGAAAACCTCCCACACATTTATCGAAATCTGAATTGACAGTGGATGAGCAGAAACAAAGAATATTGCGTGAGACGCAGCCGGATGAAACGAAAGCCGCCCCGGATGAAACGGGTGTTGATCTGGGCGAGAGAGTGGATTTATAATGGCTGAGATGAGACCGATACCCGGATACCCAAATTACTATGCCGATACAGATGGAAATATTTGGAGTAATAGGCCGATAGGTGGCGCGAAAGTAAATAAACGCGGAATTAGAAAGCTGAAACCACGGAAAGATCGCCGTGGATATAATATAGCACATTTTGGTTTGAATAAGCCAAATTTACGAGTCCATCGGCTTGTGCTTCTCACATTTGTTGGTTCATGTCCTCCCGGAATGGAGGGCTGTCATGGACCAAACGGCAAAAATGATAATTCTATTGCTAATTTATCGTGGGGCACGAAATCGAAAAATCAGAAAGAGGATCGAATTAGGGATGGAACATTTTTGGAAGGTGAAAAACATCCCGAAGCTAAACTGACAGACGAGCAAGTGCTGGAGATAAGAAACTTGAGAGGGAAAATAACCCAGCGCGAAATTGCGGATAGATTCATGATATCGCCGACAGCAATCAGCAATATACAACTTGGCCGCAGAAGAAAATATTTAACAGCATAAAAGACTTTGTGTCACAATGTAAATTTGAATTTTCAGAGTTGTAAAGGGGGGATGTGGGCTATGTTGGAACTCGATGACCAAGTAGCGGGGAATTTAGTAGACAGCCTGGTAAAATCAAATCCGGCGATTGTCGAAGAAATCGACAAGGATCCTAAACTCAGAGAGCAGTATGAGAAGGATATGTCGGAACTACAGATGGTAAAAAAAGAAGGCGAAAAATTGACGGCGTTGCTCTATGAAAGCCTTCTACTGACGACAAGCGAAGATGAAAAGTACAAATGGATTGACATCGCTACCGGCCGTGACATTCCATATCGCTATCTCCGTAGGGCAGGGGAGACGGAAATACCTGCAATGATTAAAAACCTGCGACGGCTGCAGCTGACAGATTTTGCTGAGCTATCAAGTTCACGGAAATACGGTAGGGATACAGGCTTTAGCCTAATATGGAAGAATCCAAGCTTTGATCCCACTGAAGATCAGAAGAAGGAATTAGAGCAATGGGAATCAAGATTCCAGCAGAAACTATTCTTCCCTGCCGGCGAGACCAGGCCGAGTTTGGCGAAGTTTTTAGGTCAGATGTACAACGATTTTTTTGACGTAGATGATATTACTATCCGGATCCACCGTGATGCGCTAAATAATCCAATCGGTTTGCAGCTCGAAGATCCATCCCTATGGAGACCGATCATACCGAAAGTCAGACATTACCCCTTGCCGCGTGTTGACGAAGATCTATTGGATTTGGTCGACAGGAAAGATAATAAAGATATCGAGCTACCGGATAAAGAATACGTGATGATCAGAGGGGATGAAAGGTGGCAGGCTGTGACACGTGATCATCTTATAAAATCTCATTTCTTCTTACGTACCGAATATACAAAATGGCGCCGAGGATATTCGGTCATGGAACAGTCAATCCGGATTGCGACGATTATCTTGAATGCGATCGTATATAATGCTTCGAACTTCTCTACGAACAGAACACCGATGGGGGTGCTGGCGATGACCGGGGGAATGTCGAATCCACTGCAGCTGGAAAAACTCAAGAAGATTCTATGGGCGACAATGACAGGTGTAGGGAACCAGCGGCGTCTACCTATCATTGGAGTTCCGGAGAAGGGTGATGTGAAATGGGTGAACATCCATTCATCACCGAAGGAACTGGAATTCTATACCGGACTTACACTCTTTGTCAGCATTGTATGCGCTCTCTCCGGAACGAACCCTAACGAACTGGGGATTGCAAGTTTTCAGGATGCGATGAAGGGCAGCAGGCTCAATGAAGAGAATAAAGATGGCGTATGGAAAGAATCCAGAGACAACGGATTGAAAACTTTCTTAAACCACGCTGAAAACACTTTGAACACCCTTACCACATCGGGAGTGACAGTATTTGAAGAAATCACCAGATTACCAGTGAAGATCGATTTTAAAGGCCTTGCCGATGAGGATATGAAGGCGAAGATGAGTGTTAATAAACAGCGGATATCGATCGATACATCGATCAACAGCATCCGGAAGGAGAACGGGGAAGAACCGGCGAGGCTGATGCTCGGAGATATGAATATTTATGACATGCCGGCAATCGATAGCACAGCAGTACAATCATTTATCCGGATGATAGCACAGCAGAAGCAACAGGAAGAAGCAGCGCAGCAGCAACAGGCAATGCAGCAGCAGCCAGCCGGTCCAGGAGAGGGACAGGGAGGAAATGAACTGAGTGAAAAGGATCGTCAGCTCATCGAGCAGTATGGAGAGCCGGAATAAATGGAAAGAATTTATCACAGAAAAAGTCGCAAGATATCAACTTCAGAATCGGAATGCAGCTGTCCAATAGAATCCTTGAACTTTTTCAAGACTATAGATGGATTTGAAAATTTAGCGGTTGATGGAATGCGGCTTGCTCATTGCTACATACATCACCGAACACGATGTATAAACAGGAAACTGGCAGCAAGTATTGAGTGTAAGCGGGAGCAGGGGAATTCAATGGAGGGGGACAACGGTGATATACAAAGAACAGGAGTCACCGCAGAGCAGGGACAGGGTGTTTTGTTTGGAGTTTAATTGTCATGCGATAATCGAAAGCATCTATGAGACGGAAGGTGAAATATTCTATGACCTACGGCTTGAAAGAAGAAAGAATCAATCACAGATATTGGTCACTTGCAGACGACACGATTTTGTTTACCCACCGCCATCCATGGTGAATATCATAAGGAGAGTTAACAATGAAGGACACGATTAAATGGTTTTTGTTGGCAATAATAATAATCGCATTATTATTTGGTGGAGGGTTTTTTACAGGTGTAAGTCATGAGCGAAATCGTATTGCTATGTTACCACATCAGATGGATACTCTGAGAATAAATTTGCCACCGATTCAGCTTCCACCGAAGTCCGAAACTAAGAAAGCACAACCGGTAAAAGCGACAAAAGTAGAGCAGGCAAGGATAGATAGTTTGATGACGGCAGCCGGTAGCCTTAAAGATAACCTTGACAGTCTAAAAATGATTATCCGAGATCTGGCTCAGCCATTTGAAGAGCATTACATCGATACGGCGGAGACCGAAGGTGCCAGGATCATCACACATTGGAGTATAAAAGCCGATCCTATCACGAAGTTAATGATGCATACGCGAGATAGCTGTGAAATACGATTGAAGCAGGTCCAAATCAAAGAGATCATACCATTGCTGCAGGAGATACCCTGGTATGAGAAGAAAGAAATTTGGTTTGGTGCTGGTGTTGTGGCAGCCACATTGATTTACAGAGGATTGAGTAAGTGACGACGGAGTACGATCGTGATAAGCTTCATGAATCGAACGACGATCTATGGCGGAGAATCATTCGCGCACCGTGCGTTTGTGAACGCTGCGGTCAAGAAGGAGAGGAAAAGGATTTTGAAGCAGATCACATTGTCACCCGGGGGAATCTGAGACTACGATGGAACTTACTGAACGGAATATGTTTGTGCATCTGTTGTCATAAGTACAAACACTTATCAAGCATGACGGAGATAGAGTACCAAGTATGGGTCAGAAAAGAACACCCGGAGCGATGGCAATACCTGCAGGAACTGAAGAATCAGCTGGCAGTAGAACTCGATCTTGAAGAAGTAAATAAATATTTGAGGATTCAACTCATAGAAGCACAAAAAATAAAGAAGAATTTTGAAGGACAAATAACAGGAGAAGGTTTATGAAATTGAAGATCGAAGCATTCGGCAAAAGCGTATTCGGCATCGAATCAGAGCAGTCTATTCACGCACAGGATCGACAGAAAAAGAAAGATATATTCTCGCAGGAAATGCAGATTCTCAAAATGCATAAATCCGGGCAGCGGGGCATAGCTGGTAATGTCTATAACAGCTGTGTTTTTGGACAACCCTTCCGTATCAATGTACCTATAGCACCACAGACGATCAATGGTACCAAAGACGAGGCGATCGATAGGGTGACAAACTCAACAGGCCTACCAAAAGAAATGGTGGAACGGATGGTTGAAGCATGGATGCAATATTGGAATGACAAGAATCATGGTTCCGTCGAATGACAGCACCTCTTAAAATATCAAGAGATGTATTCCAGAAGCTTCAAACTCAGCCAGGAGGCATACAACACCTTGAAGAATTAGGAATACTTGAGAAGCAATTCCATTCTTCTTTCGAAATTGAGAAATTCTATGAATCGCTGAATAAATATCTGGCAGGAAGATTGAAGGAGGGTGCGATACCCACACTTCAAGATCTTCAGGATATCGATTCATTCATCCGGAAATATTTTTATGGGAAAATGCCGGAGATAGAGACATGGTTAGTAAGGGGATTCATCATCGGCAAATTGATTGAGAAGAGTGAGACTCTTCCGCCAGTACCGCCTCGAAAAATACTCGATATAGAAAAACTTCCAGCACGAATTCGGGATGCAGCAAGAGATTACAAACTAACAGTCCGCGAGACAAAAGCTTTGGAATGGAGCGTTTCGAACGGTGCGAAGAATTTGACAAACGCTACCGGTCGGACCGTGAGTAGGATACAAGAACTCTTATATGATAATCTTAAGAATCGTGGCAGTGTCCGGGATTTTCGACGGGCATTGGAAACAGAATTCTTTGATGATGAGCACGAACTGAACAGGGATTGGAAGAGAGTCGCGATCACCGAAACGAATGCTGCTTTCAACAATGGATATCTGGCACAGGTACCACCCAGTGATTGGGTAATAGGAATGTCTCTGATCAATTGCTGTCCACAATGTAGTCGGCTTATTGATGGCAAAATATTTCCAGTGATAGAGCCTGCCGAGGATATGACTTATGGCAACTTTGATCCAGAGAGCAAGGAATATCAACGGCGATCATGGCTATGGACTAACGTCGTGTGGACGGGGAAGGACAATATTGGCCGGAGTTCATCACCGTATAAAAAAGTAATCGATGAAAACGGAAATCCGGGATTAGTTCAAAGAGCACATCACGAACTGTCAATGCCTGTCATACCTCTTCACCCATATTGTTTTTATGGAGATGCAATAATTAGCCTATCAAATGGAGAGAGGAAGAAAATAAAAGATATCCAAGAGGGCGATGAAGTTTTTACGCATCGAGGAAAGCATCAAAAAGTAATTGGAAAGAATGTGCGTGAATATATTGGAAAGTTTAATCGGCTCACGACGGATAATGGAATTGAATTAAAATCGACCTCTAAACACGAAATATTAATAAAACGGAATGAAAAATTTTATTGGGCGAAAATAGATGAAATTATTCCAGGCGATATGGTTGTTGAATTAGAAGCAAAATATAAACCTACCGCGGAAGAATTATCTGAGAAACATAATATCCATCACATGTCAATTTTGCAAATGTCAAAACAATATGGCGTGAGTCCTGACACAGTGAGACGATGGATGAATAATTACGGCTTGAAATGGAGAAATAAAAGTGAAGCACTCTACGAGAGATACAAAGATCCCGAAGAAAGAAAACGAATAATTGAAAAAGCACATCTCGCTATCAAAAAGAAGGTGCAGGATGGTTCTTGGGGTCAATGGTTAAAAGGCAAGCCTTCGTGGAATAGCGGTAAAAATAAAGGTTCTAATCCTTCGATTAAAAAAATATCAGATTCAAAAATAGGCTCTTTGAATCCTAATTATGGGAAGGTGAAAATTCAGGCACCGAGATTTAAAGACGGACGTAAATCATACCGGAAATATGCTTTTGGCATTTATGGAAAGAAAAAGGAATGTGAACGTTGTGGCTCAGTATTTAGTTTACATGTCCATCATAAAGATAGGGATCGACATAATAATGAGATGGACAATTTGGAAGTACTATGCCGCGAATGCCATGATGATGAGCATGCTTCAGAGAAAGGGGAAAAACTCCGTAATGAAAAAGGTCAATTTCAATCCAAAGTGTAAATATAAGCTTCTCAGGATAGTAGAAAACAAATGTTTTGAAGACAATAATCTTGTTTACAACATAGAGGTTGCCAACGATCATTCTTATTTGGTAGATGGATTAGTAGTGAAAAATTGCCGTTGTCGTTATGTTCGACTGAATCCTCTGAATCAATATATTGAAAACGGCAACATCCGGATGAAGGCCATGGACGAGAAAGCATGGGAGAAATGGTACAACAGCGACATCATCACAAAACTCACCGCGCTAAAACAACACGGTATAGAATTATGACAACAAAGCGGGGATTACTGATCGTAATCTCAGCGATTGTCTTATTCGCCATAGGTGTAGTTTTCGGTTATAAATTACGGGAGTTGTCGGCAGAACCAAAAGTGGTATACAGGTTTGTCAGCCTTACTGGAAAATATAGAATATTGTCGGGGAAGGGGCTGGAAAGTAAAGTAGATATCAAACCGGAACAAGTTGATTCCCTCCAGTTAATAATGGTACGACAAGAGGAAGAATTGAGGAGATTTATGAGGCGGTGATGGACAATACACGAAGAATATATCCTCCAAAAGATATTGATTCGTTTTTTCAATATGTAGATGTTCGGGAGAGTCAACAGGTGAGATGGCTGTGTTGTCGTATTAGAAATAAAAAAACAATTTACGGGTATGCAATACTCAAGAAGAAACCGCGAGAGGTGAAGAAGGTATGATGGAGAGTGACACAAAGAAATATTTTGCCGAGACGGTGCAAGGTTATACCCTATCACGCGGGATTGAGCTCTTGATCGAGCCGATAGAGAATTCAATTCCATTGATACTTAAGAGTTATGAAGTCGGTGTTATCAATGGGAAACCTTATTTACTTGTGGATAAGACTATAGATAATTTTCTGGGGTCGGCTCCATCTCGCGAACATGGAAAAGTTTACTTTTTCAAGAGTGAGAATGATTGTATTATCATGAGTGATATACAGGGAAAGATTCTGGAAATATCGGGAAGCTGGTTACAAAAGGGAGCGAAGACAACAGAGGGCACGGTGATCGAATGCGGTGATCAAATGGCCTTAATTGAAAACGGTGCTGGGAGAAAGGTATGCCGGAAGAGTCTATTGCGGCCAGCAATTGATTATCAGCGGGAAACCCGGGCCATCGAGGAAGTAGGTAATTTCTTTATAGAACTTCGGAAGCGTATTCAAACCAATACCCCGAGATCTATCACCCAAAGACCGAATAAGGTCGGTATCAGTTTCAATGCTGGAAAATTTAAGTTAAACCTCAATCCGGAATCGCAACCCACCGAGGGCACGACGAAGCAATTTGGGCCGAATGATATTCGTAAGCTCATGCGGACTCCGGATGGTGCGATGAGGTGGATGAACGCGGACGAGGAAAAGAAAGAGCTTGAACGCCGTCAGCAAAAGAAGACGGATAAAGTTCAAAACGAAGGAACTCCAAAGCCTGCAGCTCGAGAATTTCGAGTCGGACAGGAAATACCATGGAAGGGTGAAAAGGTGCAGGTTGTAAATTATGCAGATGATATTGTTGCTTTCAAAAAAGAAGATGGATCGACAGGTACATTGAAGACAACCGAGTACAATCATGACGCAGAAAGTAAGGTCGCAGCCAAGAAGCAATCGGAAAAAACTATTTCACAAGAAACTGGAGATATACAACATGGAAAAATGACGGAGATTTATCAACAGAATGCTCTTGATGAAAAGAAAAAGCGGCAGCAGGAGAGAGTATTGCAATTCGAACCCCATCCAAAATCAGTCGGGGAAAAATATCAGGAAGAAGTGACCCGGATACACAATGAACAGATAGAAACACCGGAATATAAGGAATTCAAAGAGCATCTCTCCAAAGACTGGAATCAGCTTGACGATTTCAATTTTCAAAAGGATGTTGAATGGGAACAAGAAGGTTGGTTTAAGATTCATTATACTTTAAACCGAACATGGCTTCCGGAGAAAAAGACGTATACAGTTTCGGCTAATGACCGGCCTATTCATTTGATATACAAAGGCGAAACACAGGAGTTGGTTGACATCGATGGCGATGATATTGTCCTGAGGAAGGGAAATGATGAAGTTAAAATCAATCAGTACGATCTCGATAAATATCAGGGAAACTTAATCCTGGATGAAGATGGAAATGCTACGGTACAAAAGGGCGAGAAAGAACTTGGTGCCATCAGAATGGAAGAAGGTATTACTCAAGCAGATCTCTTGAAGCCCGGGACCATCCGGATAATCAATGATGAAGTATGGAAGAGATTGGAGCCGGCAGTGGGTGCCCGATATACAGATATACGTCTCGGTAAAATTGCTACTGGCATTACGGTTTATAAGCATGGTCATGAAATCGGTGTAATAGATGGAAACCGGAGAACGAATATAATCCTAAAAAAGAATACACGCCGTAACGTCGATGATAGTAAGCTCGATGATGGTTCAAAGAAAATGAAGAGGTTGGTCGTCGGACTTACAGGAAAACTAAGGGAAGAGCAGATCAGGAATATGGACGTCGATACGGCGAAAGCCAGGATCGAAAAAGAAAAAACAGGACGTAAGCCGATTGATGCTGGCATGTATAAAGATGTTTTCGATTCTTTCATAGATAATAGTGGAGAGGGGATTGACGAACAGCTCGCAGAAGCATATGGTCGACCGGAATGGAAAGCAACCATACAATCCTTGGCTGAGCGAATGAAAGTAGCGGATGATCAGCGAGGGCGAGAGATCGATGCTTTCAATACTCTATCGCAAAGCGGCGTTCTGAAGGAAAAGCCAGCAGCCAGACAGATATCCGATTACATGGATACAGCAGAGAGCTTCATCCGTCAGCGCCGGAATGATTATTTACGCGAAAAGCTCAGAGAAAAAATAGGTGAAGCGCGTACAAGCGGGGCCAAAGGTAAATTTGAATGGGGAGATACCTCGGAAATTCCCGAGAACGCAAAAGCTGTGGTCGAAGAGCCATTCAAGATTAGAGATAGCAGTGGGAATAGTTATCATGTGGTATATGCTTTTGTACCTATGGATTCGGTAGTTGAATCTCATAATGTCGAAGGTCAAGAGAACGCAGAGCATCCCGTTGAACTGCAGGCAAGAAAAAGGAGTGACGTGCACGCGGTAACTCAAATGCAAAAGATTGCTTCCGATATTAACGACGACGTGGTAACGGACAATGCGGATGCTACCCGCGGTGCACCAGTGGCATTTTCCAGAGATGGGAAAGTCTATATCATCCAAGGAAATGGCCGCAGTGCCGGCATTAAAGGTACACAAGGCGTGCAGCGTGAAAAGTATTTCGGGATGATACTCGATAAGGCGAAGAAACTTGGTACTCCGACAGAAAAACTAACAGAAAACGATATGCTGGTTCGGATATTGACGCCGATGCATACGTATGAAGATGCACGTCGACTTGCGGCATTTGGTCAGAAGAGTGCAGCTCTACCGCAGACCGAGGTCGAGGAAGCCCGGGCATTCCAAAATGCACAACGCACGCCATATGATTTTCGTATTAATCTTGAAGGTATAGGTAACCGGTCGATCGATGAAAATAACGTGGGAACGTTTGTCAGAAACAATCCACAACTCTATCAAGAGATTTTGAAGGATTCCGGATTAGCCCGTGAAGCAGTTGAGAGCCATCCATCGGTACAAGCAAGACTTGTCAATATCGCGATGCTGGCGCAACTAAAGAAAGACTTCATTGAGGATATTGCTGGTCGGGATGACAAAACACATAGATTGGTACGAAAGTTGGCTTCGGTCCTGGCAGACAATCAGCGAGCAGTGGCGGAAGGCCGGGTCCCCGGATATGCGGATATTCAATCCTTCCTCGGCCGTGTGGTAAAATCCTATGACAACCTCGGTTCTGGGACGAAATCATTGATGAATATCCGGGCCGGAAACGTGGAATTCTTAAATGACGATCCTCAAGCGATGAATCCTGACACACTCATCCATCGAATGAGGCAGGAAGATCTACTTTCCACAGAGAAGAAAGAAGAGAACCTTTTCCGGGATCCGTTAACTGTTGTCGGCATGATAGCATATCATCAAGCAATGAATCCACGGTTTGATGAAGAAAACCGGAATAAATCGATAAACCAATTCGCACTAAAAATACGCCGATTCTCTGATGCGCTTAAAACACTTGATCAGAATCAGGATGATATTTTCGGATCAATCAAATCTGAAGAACAGAAGAAGGCAGAACAGTATCAGGATGTGGTGGCAATCGCTGAACGAACTCTGCTTGAGAATAAGCCCTATCGGTCCGGAGAGGAGCAGCTGACAGCCGATGAGCAGGAATCGGCAAAAGAACAATTCGGGGCGTTTGATGTATATCGTAAAATGGAAAATATTGCAAGGCAGTATGGTTTTGAATTAGCGAATGAAAAGGGCGGCTTAAAAAAAAGCATACGCCAACTGATACGGTTTTTCAAGAGCGATCGGGAAAAAGGCGATCGTTATGTTTAGGAAGTCAGTGGAAAAGCCGACAGAAGGCGAGGTCCGGATGTTTGGCCCCACTGATCGACGCAGGTTCTCCACAGATCAGGGACGTTGGTTGAACGATGACGATTATGAGAAACAGAAGAAAGGAAATCAAAAACCGACCGACCAACATCAGTCTCAGAAACAAGAGCTTCAATCCCACAAGCTTGAACAGTGGCAGAAGGATATAAAGGTTGGTGATGAAGTCAAATATCGTGGTTTGAGGGTAAAGGTTACAGACATAGCCGATCATATGTTGGCTGTTAAATCGAGACTTGGAAAACATTTCGCGATATCCAGAACGTCGGCCAGCGAAGCTCCGGTACCGGAAGAAGAAGAGAATAGGAAATATGTTGATCGATTAAAGCAATATATCTATCGTGATTTTGAGACTATTACGCCGGAGGATCTCGATGAGGAGTTTCTATCGCAGGTTAAGGATATAAGCACTGAGCGGCGATATTTCCATGATGGACAATGGGAACCAGAACGAAGCGAACTACATTCAGCATTTCTCAATATACAAACAGCAGAGGTGCCGAAAGATTTGCCTGAAGGAAAGCGTGAGGCGATCGTTCTGGCAGGTGGAGGCGGGACCGGAAAGAGTACGATCCTTAGAACATTGTACGGTGATTTGAAATCGAATCGATCTCATGTATGGGTCGATGCCGATGAGGCAAAGGAATTTATACCAGAATACCAAATTCTCCGTGCAGCCGATGATTATGAAGCGGCCAGTATTGCCCATGAAGAAAGTTCGCATATGAGTAAGCAGCTCATTTCAGAAGCAATAAAAAATAAACAGAATGTGGTGATCGATGGAGCGCTATCGAATCCCGGGAAGGCTGAAAAATTATATCATGAATTGAAACAGAATGGATATAAAGTAAGATTGGTACTGGTTGACGCAGATTATGATACCGCACTCATGCGAGCACATAATAGATCTGAAAGATCGAAAAGAGCTGTTGATCCCGCTATATTACGACATGCCAATGGAAAGGCTGCTTTCCGGAACGGTGTATGATAAAATCGACCGATGGAAAAATGAAATAGGTCGATTGATGGGAGGTGACGATCGAGAGAATGAACTCAAAATTCAGAAACTCGAAAATCAAATAACAACAATGCAATCAAAGGTAAAATTCCGGACGATTGAGGAGATGCCGCTCAATCTCCGTTCGCGATGGATCCCCCTTGAAGTACTGAATGAGTTTATGATCAGTCGGGGGAATAAACCCTTATTGTATGATGAAACGACGAACATTTACGAAGTAGATCTAACTCATTCGAAAGGCACTGTTCCAAGTGAATACAATTTCTACGGTGATTTAATCCGGCATCTCAATAATTTAGGATTGGAGCACGGAGTCCAGAATAAAGACCGTGAGGAAGCGATCGAAGAATTCAAAGAACGTTTCCGGAGCTGGTTAGCAGTTCATCCGAAAAGGCAAGAGTTCGAGAATACCTATAATCGAAAGTTTAACAACTATGTGAAAGAGGAGTATGACGATACTCCCATCCCGATCGATAAAATGGACGATGGATTTTCATTGAATCGATACCATTATTCAGCTATCCGGAGAATGCTTGATGTGGGACGAGGCATCCTGGCTTATGGGACCGGATTGGGCAAGACTTTTGCCGCGATTGCCACGGCCTATCTTTTGAAGGAAAGGGGAATAGCGAAGAAACCGATGATCGTAGTACCGAAAAGCGTCCTGGCGAATTGGGTGAGTGAGATCAATGTCTTTTCCGGAAATAAAAAACGGAAGATCATGATCATAGGGATGCATGAGAAAAAGGATAAAAATGAAACATTACAACTTGATGTAAAAGGCAAAATCCAATGGAATGAAGATACATTTGAGGAAGTTCAACGAAAATTACAACAGGTCGCTCAGAATGATTATGATATTGTTCTGATTACTCGGGATAAATTTGACATGATGTCATTCAGTCCGGAGATATTGCAACGGACTCTGGACGATGTAGTGCATCGACACATCATACGTTCAAATGCGGAAGCCACAGCCCGGGATGTGGAAGTCGCCAAAGCTAATATAGAACGGGCAATCATGGGTCGAGTAAAAGCCGGCCACGAGAAAGTAGAAACCATATATTTTGACCAGTTGGGTGTGGATGCGTTGTTCGCCGATGAAGCTCATAGTTATCGGAATCTTTTTGGCCTTGTCGGGCGGCCGATTAAATGGGCAATGACACAGCCGGACGTACAGCGATCGATGCGAATGTATGTTGCGTCGCAGTTCATTCGAGAAAAGAATAATGGAAAGAATGTATTTTTCTTGACGGCAACACCGACAGTGAATAATCCATTGGAAGCATATAACATGCTTCAATATATTGCTCCTGAAGAATACGATCGCCGAAATATTTTTAACATGCAAGACTTCTTCGATACTTTCGGTAATGTAGAGACTCTGGATATTGCAGATATCAGTGGAGAGATAAAACCGCGGCCAGCTTTGACCGGTTTCAAAGCCTTACCAGAATTACGAACAATCTTCATGCGATATACCGACATGCGCCGAGCTCAGGATGTAGGATTGAAGGTCCCTCAACCGGATCCGCATTTTAACACAAGCAACATGACAACATTACAAAAAAGAGTATATAATGATCTTAGAGAACGTGCTCGAGAGTTGTTGGCAATGACCGAAGAAGAACGGAAGGAAAGTGGTGATCATATTTTTTCGATTCTCTCAGATATGCAGAAGGCAGCAATTTCTATTAAACTGTTGATGGAGGAAGGAAGCGAACACCGTCCAGAATTGACCAGCAAAGAGGTAGAAGAAGAGGGTGTAAGTCCGAAGATGAAAGAAAGCGTGGAAGATACTTTAAGAATTTATAAGACGGGTGAAAAGCAATTGATATTTGCGGAATTTAAGGCGATACAAAAAGAACTCAAAAATGAATTAATTAAGGCCGGTATTCCAGAGAAAGATATCCTCATAATCAACGCTGATACCGCCGGGAGTTCATCGAACAGACAGCATATGTCGGAAGAATACAACAGTGGAAAATACAAAGTTGTTATTGGCAACAGTACAATGGCCGAAGGTATGAATTTCCAGGTAGAAACAAGCGCCGTTAATCATCTTACCTTACCATGGACGCCGGCAGCGATCGAACAGCGCAACGGTCGAGGAGTTCGGCAAGGGAACAAGAGGGAAATGGTCGATATAAATTATTATATGACACATGGGACATTTGACGGATTTTTCTTTGACGCGATCAATCGAAAGAAAGGCTGGCAATGGGATCTGTGGAATGGTACAGCAGATGAAGCGAAGAATGAGAATTCCGGAAGAAGCTTTTCACCGCAGGAACTACAGGTGATGCTTTCCGATGATCCCGAAGCCGAGCGCCTAAAAGTAGATGCAGAGAATAAAACACAGATTGAGAAGAACCGAGAGGAAATGCAAAAGAGAGGATTGTCTGCATTCAATCAATATCAGAATCTCTTGATCCAGTATAAAAAGATGAAGCCGGAAGAAAAGTCTGATGAACTCGGCAAGCAGCTACAGGAACGTATAACCTATACAAGACAACTACTACAGAACAATGAGCAATTTGAATATAAAGGCCTTCTGGAATCGGATGAACCGGCATATGTCGACGCCGATCGGCGAATTGTAGTACCAGTAGGTAGATATTTTACTCGAAACGGAGGTAATTGGGAGAAGCATGGATTATATCGATTCGTTTCTGTTGATCCGGTCAATCGGCGTGTGAAAATAGAAAAAATTATTGAGGGCGAGCAAAGAGAATACGATCATGCCAATCCATCACCCGGAGAGATAAGCAATGTTGGTTTTAATGAATTCAAATCATTCTTCAAGAGTGGGATATCAACTCCAGCGGTGCATAGTGATGAAGTTGAGAGGAAGCTTTACGACAGCATAAAAAATTGGAGGCAGGTTAGATTACTTCAACCTGATACGATCACGAATAAGAAAGAAAATATATTCAAAATACTTGAAGAAAATGATGTTGATGACATACCGGTCATTGATCATAAAACCGGAGGAGTAAAAATTGCTGCAAGGAGTGATTTTGAACCAAAAGAGGAGTATAATCGTAGAACAGGGCAAACAGAAAATCTTCCACCGACATACTCGAAGGATGATATTTATTGGCCATTAGATATTAGGCGATGGATGAAGGATATTTTGGACATTGCTCAGAAAGAGCGGACAGAATATAGAAAGATATGGGCAGGGAGAAATCGTCATTATAAACCACCCATGCCAAAAGAAGTTAATTTTGCGAACGAGGTATTCGGGTGGCAATGGCCATCAACGGAAGAAGAAGTTCCAGAAGAAGAGAATACAGAAGACCAGGAATGACAATTGAAATAACATTGAGGTGAGCATGTTCGAAAAACAAGTTGTAGAGGAAGAGGCCCTGGAAGTATTGAAGAATGATACGGAATCAGGATTTTTACAGCGTGTTACACCGAAACTGATCGAGACTCTTAAAAAACAGTTACCCGATTTCTGGAAAAATTACGGTCCTTATTGGTGGAATTTGGCATCAGTACTTAAAGTACACGCACCACGTCCATATCGTGAATATGTCGATATGTGCGGTGGGGAAGATGTGTTCGGAGCTGATGAAGAAATAAAGAAGCGTTATGATTATGGGACAGATCTTTTGAATTGGGCAGCGGCACAAATGTATTTAGATATACGATCAAATGAATATGGGCTTGGTGCCGATAATCCGCACCAGATACAGGATGAAAAGGGAGAAGATCGATTATATATCCCAGGTATCGGATATCTCGATTGAAAAAAGTCAACAGCAATCAACAGAATGGATAAGAATGGATTGATCCAATAGTAATCAAATACTGAACAGCTTCAACGGAGTCAACGAGTGAACCTCGTTGCGAATAATAGAACAGATATTCGCGGCGAGGTATTTTTATTTCTTGAAAGGAAGATATGCCGAAGTACTCCGATGATACGCTGGAATCGTGCGAGAGTGTCGAAGAAGTGATTAGTACAATAATCACCGATCCAGAGAAAAGATACCATTTCTTAGTAAGACTCTCGAAGGTTCTTAACATTCGGAAAGGAGTAGTTTGTTTCAGGCCATATATCCTCCATCATCGCCGGCGTGTGGTTCAAGAACTCTTCAACGGTGAGAATCAGAATGAGATAGCACACCGTCTGGGAGTATCGACGAAGACCATCGCCAATGATATCAAGCATTATTACGATCATCATCCCCGAAGAGTGATATCTTCAAAAAAGCCATTATCGCGGTAATAATTACCGGACAAATAAATACATTTCGATTACACAATTTCATAAATGGAGCAGATTTTCGGATGAAAATAGGTGACAGCTTCAAAATAGCTGCATTTTTCGATTTCGATATGCCTCTGCAAAAGTCAGAGCTGGGCATTCATGTACCGGATGATGATTATATCATCAAAGGTCGGATGCTCAATCGTGTGAGAGATGTATCGGGTGAAAGACCCATCATCCCAGAAATGGACTGGTCCTATTTTGACAAGAATGGTTTTGTGAAATATGAACATGATCCGATCGAGACTACGATTACAAAATCCGGAACAGTAACGACCGTCGTTCGTCCGGATCCCGACAATATCATCGGAGCTCCTTTAAAACGTTATCGCATCAATGACAGTGAAGAGCATCTTATTGGGGCTCTCTTCCCGCAGATGGACAATGCCCAGAAAGTTGTCAAGTTGATCAAAGCCCTCCGAGAGCACAATACAAAATTCCCAAACAATCAACGCACCATTGGTTTTTCCATTGAGGGAAAATATACAAAGAGATTAAAAAATGGGGATTATGCGGGTAAGGTCATCAATGTTGTCGTAACACCGAATCCGCAGGAAGTAACCACATATATGGAGCAAGCGCAAAAATCGAATTTGGCTCTCGTGAAATCGATGGAAGCCGGGTACGGAACTAATCCGGATTCACAAACAGGGGGTGGGGCTCTTCGAAAAGAAAGTTTAGAAGGTGCAAATTCAAATAAACATTCAAAGTCAGGGGAGAAATCTAAAATGGGAAAATTTAGTTCACGCCAAGAAGCATATGAAGCCTTCCGTAAGCAAGGGAAGAATCATGCCGATGCTCTGAAGGCAGTGGAAGAGCATTTCGCAGAAAAGTCCCAGGCACGTGCCGATTGCAACACGGCCGTCGAGAAGAGTCTGGGAGCGGCCATCGAGAATTTTAAAAAATCGGTTGATGGTCTCACGATTTTCGTGACGAACCTGGAACAACGTTCGGTCGAAGTGGCGTCGGCCGATGCCGAGATCAAGAAATCGATCGCGATAATGGACGAGAGCAAAGAGATCGATGCCGCGAAGTTCATCGGCATAGTGGGTAAGGTCACATCATCGGTGGCAGCTATGGTCCGGGAAGGACAGATGGAACTTGCGAAATCAATCGGCTCGATTGCCGTGGGGCTCTCGGAGATTACGAATATTCTCAAGAGTATAGATATCCGCGTATCGACGCTCGAAGAAGGGATTGATGCAACCAATGAGCAGGTAGCGCGGGTTGAAGTCGGCTTGAAAAAGAGCCAGGCTGGGATCAGCCTCATTGACAAAGGCTCGGTGAATACAGAAGGCGCGGACACCGATGATGGTGCACCGAAAGGTATTGCGCTTCTGAAATCATTGTCATCGATCCGGGTTGAGAATTATTTGGTGGATCGTGGTGCTGCGGAGAAAGATATACAAAAGAGCCGCGAATATTTCGCTGCACAGACAATGATGCGGGAGAGGGGGATCGTTGCGTTATCGAAATCGATTCAGGATGAGCTGGTAGCACACCTCACAACGAGCTAAGTATTTCATATCCCGCGAGGGGCGGGTGGAGACGAATTAACTTTTTCTATCACATAAGTCAGGGGAGTAGTTATGGACGAATTATTTTATCCTGGTGATATTGAAGATGTCGCAGGATCCGGGAGAGGCGCGGAGGGTTTAGGCGAGGTTGTCGGTTTTGCCGACATCATTAAGGCTCAAAATCCACTGGCCGAACTTCGTAAAGCGTTAGAAGCCGGTTATGGTACCGGTCCCGACACGCAGACGGGTGGTGGGGCGCTGCGTATCGAGAGTCTTGAGCCGAACCTCAAGAATCTAACGTACACCGAGGAATCAACCACACTAATCAATGATCTACTGAAGGACAAAAAGAAAGCCGAATCCACGGTCGAAGAGTATTCCACGGTCGATGGGATCGGGGAAGCATTTACGTTTGGTGAAGGTGGACTTCCGGCGTCGGAAGACGATTACTACAGCCGGCGATATGAATTGATCAAGTACGTCGGTTCTGTAGGTCAGGTTTCGAATCCAATGCTCGCAGTTCGACCGCTGGCGCCGGCGCGTGAACGTGAAATCAGATCAAAAATGTTGGCCATCAAACGAAAGCTCGATATCCTTTCTTATTTCGGGGACAAGACATTGGTTTCCACAGAATACAATGGATTGCTGTCAGCTGTCATTCAGGCCGGATTGAGTGAATCGACAGGTCATATCCAAGATCTGCGTGGTTATCAGCCACGGCTGGAAGATTTCAACCAGGGTATTCAGGTCCTGGAAAACATCACAGGTTTTACGGGCAATGTTCGTTGTTATCTTTCACCGTTTGCGAAGAATCAGTACAAAGCAACTTTGCTGAAGGACAAACGTTATGTTGTCGGTGGCGGCATAAAAAGTGAACGCGATGCAGAGATCGAAGGACTGAAAGCAAATCTCATTATTCATGACGATGGTGAAGCTCCAATTCGTAAAGATATTTTCTTAAATCCACGGAAATATCCGCGACGGAATCGTGATAATAATGCTTTTGTGGCCCTGGGTTCGACACCACCCGCAGTCCCGACAATCACGCCAAGTGTTGGAGGTGAAACACCGGTAATAAATACGGAGCCCGTTTCCGATGCATCTTCGCGGTTGGATGGTGGAGTCTATGATTGGTGCATTGTGGCTGTAAACAGGTTCGGCCATAAGTCAACGCCATCGGAAGATGCTCATATTCAAAACATCACGGTCGAAGACGGTGAAAAAATGAAGTTCACGGTCGTCGATGGCGGATCCGGATCGGGATTGACGGCTACGGCCTTCGAAGTATATCGACGGTTGCATACGGATTCCAGTCCGACAGCATATCGCTATCTATTCACTGCGCCGGCAGGCTCCGCATTCTATGATGATGGAACGTATATTCCGGATACTGGTTATATGTTCCTGGTCGATTGGGATACGGATCAGGTACTGGCATATCACCAGCTGCTCGATGCCGCATTATTCCCCCTCGGCCCGACAGCTGATGCAATCCGATGGATTCAGCGTGTGTATGGTGCGCTGCTCGTGTACAATCCGAAGAAGATTGTTGTATTAAGGAATGTCGGAAGCATTGTCCGCAGCTAACCATAACAAATAAACTTTTCTTAATTGGGAGAGGGGTGAGTGGGTGATAAGGAATCCCATTCACCCCTTTTTAATGAAAGGATAGAACATGGGACGCATCATACATTGCAGTTTTCAGAAAAAATCGACAACCAGAACATCGCTTGGACCGGTGACGTTCGATGCACTGGGAAATGCCGAAGTTAGCGACAAAATGGCCGAGAAATTACTCAGGGTGAAAGGTTATACTGAAGTCGTGGCGAAGGGTGAAATAGTGGCGCCGACGGGCATCGAAGGTGGTACGATAGACACCAATTTAACTCAGGAACATGGTGAACCTGATGATATCCCACAGACGACCGATATCACCGCAGAAGAAATCAAACAGCGGCAGATATCAGAATTGGGGAGCAAGGAAGTCGATGAACTCAAACAGCTCGCGACAAGTCTCGATATCGTACTTCCACCCAAGATTAAGAAGAAGGAAGATATTGTCCGCATAATTGTAGACAGCGGAAAATTCCCTCAACCATCAGCATAAACCCAATAAGTAGAGAAAGGTGGATCCGATGGAGATGAATGCATTTAGTGTCATTCTTGGAATATTTATGCTGCTAATGTCGGCAGTATTTGTTCTTGCTGCGAAAATAACACTCAAGAAAATTTCCGATCTCGAAACTGCGGTAACCTCAGTTGCTTCAATCAATACTGAATTGGAAAATTTAAAGAAGACTTTGGGCGATGCTCAAGGACTCTGGGATAGGATGAGGGAATGTGAAAAACTGGTCGCAACAATATCGGCAGGATGCCAATTCGAGAGGGATAGATTTAAAGAACTCACTGATAGAGTTAATATTGTCTCGGGGATAGTAGACAATATAGAAAAAAATTATGTGAACCGCTTCGACGAAGTGAAGACGGTGATGATCGATAGCAAGGAAGAGATTATGAAAGAAATCGGAGAGTTAAAATTGAATCTTGCTGAAAACTATGTGAAAAAATCGGAGCTTAAGGAACACGGAAAAATGGCACGAAGAAGCCGGAAATAAATCATCAGTGCTGGAACAGGCGGTTTCTTTTAGAGAGTTGGTTGTGGGGGAGGAGAAGTCGCCTGTTTCTAATTTTTCAGTTTATTTTTTTAACTATTGTTGAGACGAGGTGTGAGATGGCACTTAAAAATAAAAAGGAATTAGCGGCCGCATATTTGAAGAGCGGGATTACTCAGAGTGCTACTATATGCGAGGTGCTCGATGCATCAGGGCTGCCGGCGGCGCCTTTTCCGTACTGGATCATCAATGAAGAGTATATCCATTCTCCCTTTCTTGATCCTGAGATTGAGGATGGGGTGATATCGGTGAAAGTCGGGAAAGTTTTAACTTTCGGGCAACGAGGAAGTGATATTACAACCGCCAGCCCACACCGCACGAAGGGCAAAAGATACTTACTTATTTCATCGCCATCCATAGCAGCGCTTAAAACTTTGCAGGAGACAGTCGACACACATACCAGCCAGATTGAAAATCTGGGAGGCGTAGAGTTAGAAGGCATAGAAGAGACGGTTGCCGCACAGGGTGAGGATATAGGAACTTTGCAGAGTACAGTCGGTGGACATACTACAGATATAGGAAGCTTACAGACAACAGTCGGCGAGCACACTACAGACATAGGAACACTGGAAGATGAAGTGGCCAATGTATCTACTCCACCGATCCCGCAATTCAGAAACGTCTGGCAAAAATTGCATGCGATGGAAATAGCACGTGAAAAGGAAGCAGCAGGAGATCCGGAAGATCCGCCGGTTCCATCTCAGCTGAGAGTAGCAGTCTGGGGAGATTCAATAGGAAATCGTCTTCCGAATTACATAAATAATTTAGTTCAAAAGGCCTATGGTAAGTTGGAAGGAGCCACTCCACAAAATTGTGCAGAAAATGGAGCTGAATGGAAGACGGACGATCCTTCGTCTGGAGGATATTATTATATTCCCGAAGGAGGAACTGTCATCGATGGTGGGGGGGAATATGCTGATGAAATTGTAATATTTTACATACAAGAACCCGATGCCGGTACGTTTAAACTGCAAACCAAAACTGTTTCGGGTCAAGGTCAAGGAACATGGGAAGATATCGAGGATTACACGAATGTGGATGCAGACGGTGACATAGAACTCAAAACTATTACAATACCATACGAAGAGACAGGTCAGCATCAAGTAAGAATTGTAGGTCTCACCGGTATAGTGAGATCGTTACGTGGTTACATCAGATCTACAAAAAATTCCGGAGTAGAATTAAGCATTTCGGCTGGCTCGGGTGCTGATCTTACTCAATGGGACGCAATAGATCCTGATTTCTTCCAGACTTATTTTTCTGAAATGAATTTTGATCTCATGTATATGGAGTGGAAGGATCCTATCGAGGGATGGGCAGATGCCCTCGAAAGTACTTATCAGAAATTTTTGACTGCCTGTCCCAATATGGATTGGTGTTTGATAGGTACTTCTCCGGTTTGGTCAGAAGATAATAATGCCGTGACAAAAGAATCCAATGCTATTCTTAAAGCGCATGCGGATACTCATGATTTGTTTTACCATGATAGTTTCCCTTCATGTAAGAGTTATGAGGAACTTGTTCGACTCGGCTGGAATGGAGACGGGACGCATCTTGCCGCAGCGGCAGATACATGGAGAGCTTCAATTCTCATGCAAAAAATGGGAGTATGGAATAACGTGTTTGAGATTCTATCAAAAAACATTAGGTCCGACCAAGCAATATTTAAGAATTTCATCGCTCTTTTGGGTTCAGATATGGCGGATCCAGTAGTATATTTGAAAGCTGTCGGATCTGCGGTTTCTTTAATGGTTAAGAGATGGTTTGATGTGACGGATATGGACGGCAACAAGATTTTTGGCATTGATACTAATAATGGAAATTCAATGTTTGTACCAGATCAATTGTTTTTTGATCGTTCGAGCTCATATCCTCGGATTGGAAAGGCGAGTGGTACTGGATTGTGTGTAGCTGGAAGTGGTGCTTCATGGGGAGAAATATATGCCAGCTATATAATGCTTGCCAATACGGGAGGTATATTTACTGCAAACTGGGACAAACTGATTGGCGCATCAAAGGCTGGCTGGGGATTACCGACCGGGACACTCAATAGAGACGTATTGACCGATGAATCTACACAGACAGAATTCAATCAAGCGCTTATGGCCTTAATCAACGATCTCCATGCATTAGGTGGAGCCCACGGATTGATAAAAGCTCCGACATCATAATAAGGATTAGGATATGAAAAACAAAGAAGCTATAAAATTCGAAGGTCAATCTTTCAATTTGTATTTCTATGATGCACCATACACTTCGTTCGATTTGGCCGAATTGAGAAAATTGAAATTGAAAGAAGTATATTTTGCCGGCCCGAAGCTGGATTGGTCAAAGCATCAGATTATCTGCACAGACCAAGATACCATGGATATCGCAAATCGGTATATTGACGAGAAAAATAAAGGATCATAATAGATGAAAACATTGGCTCTTCAAGGTACGAATAGATTCTATCTCGAAGATGCGAATGCGGCGGTGGCAGACCTTACTGTCACCGCAAGCATTTACGGCGAGGATGGAGCCGTGGCCCTCGATGATCAGAGTGAAGAGATCAAAGACAAGGAAGCTACATTCGATGATGCAGAAGATAAAAATCAATACTACATCGATGTAATATTCTCTCAAAATACGAGACCTGGTTATTATCGCATTTACTGGAATGTCCAAAACGAAGAAATCAACGTTCTTATTGATCAATCGAATGTGCCTCAGGATATCAGATTAATTACTGTTGGAGATACAAATGGCGTTCGGGCAGAAATTATGCCGGTATCGATATTCCTAAGTCAATACATAGCCGCAGATGCGAAGTTGGATGACGATTATAAGGATGCCGTCGAATCATATGTAAAAGAAGATCGGGATAGTATGAGAAATACGCTTCTCGCTTCACAGGGAGAGCTTGAAAATAGAATAAAGATGAAATTTTTTAAGTCCAAAGACTCAATAAAACGCGATTACTATTTGCAGGATTTCAAGACAGAATTCTGGCTGCAGCAGGTAGATTGCCGGCCGCTCATTAGTGTTGATTCCTTCAAGTTGGTATACGGCAGTCAGCAAGCTGAGCTTATCCCGAATATTGCTGACCAGCTGGTAATAGACAAGAAGATGGGTATAATAGAATTCTTGCCGACAGCCATGTCCGGCTCCCTGTATTCAATACTGATTGGTGCGATGAATGGTCTCGGGCTAACAATTATGCAGGGAGGGATATACAGTCGTGTCCCGCAACTATTCCGGATCGAGTATACGCATGGTCTGGATTTCCCGACATTAGATGATGCAAAGAAAGAAGCAATTCGCAGAGCAATCGGCCGGAACGCACTTATTGAAATATTGCCTAAGATTGATGCGAAGGTACGCTTGATTTCTCAGAGTTTGTCGATGGATGGAGTGAGCAGTTCGGAGTCATCGGGTATTGATCGACTGCTCAAAGATTTGCGCGAGGATGAAACGAAGTGGACTGAGGAAATGAAGAGGGAATATGGTATCGGTTACGAAATAACTGTAGTATAGGACCGGCGATGAGAAAAATATTATCGAATAGCAAAGTACAGAAATTGATCCGACAATTCGGAGTCGAATGCCTATGGTATCAATCCAAATTGTCGCCTGAACTCAGGCATGGATTAACTATGGCGGATGCCGATGCAATTCATGGATACAAATATGATGACCCGGTCCAGGTAAGATTGATCCGAACTTCTGTAAGCTATCATATCATTACGCGGCCAGCGGGGAAGATTTATGAGGGTGGTGCGCGGTTCTCGATACCTCCAGTGGAATGGGTCGAAGGTGAATTTAAGCGGCTGACAATTTACGATCGCATATTCAAAGGCGATATTATTGTTATCAAGAACAAGCCCATCAGAGATTTCGATGTTCTTACCAGAGGGAAAAAAGATGTGATCTTTGCCTTTGACGTAAAGAGCATTTTGTCTCTCGTGAGTGTGAACGCCGAGAAATTCGAACTCCGATACATATATGGGACTGACTATAAAATTAAGGTCAATGGAACCGAACCTACTACCGTAATATTGTCGGATGGGACAGTACAGATTTCGGCGTCGGCGGATATGCCTGTGGTCTCGGATATAGAAGTCGAATGGTTAGAGACAGAGGACAGTAAGGCGCCGGCCGTGGGTGCAGATTATGCCGTCGAATTTTTGTGCTCACCAAACTACATCGTTTGGGAAGAACTGGCGAAAGCCCGGGCTACGGAAGAAAATGATCTTCCGAAAATGGTTATGACGGTGAAGCGTGCATTTTTCAATAAGTTGACAAATCCGATCGACACAGTAGACACCAAACAAGATGTATTTGAAACGAACGACAGATTCTTGGACAACGATTTATGATCGGCTATGAAATATGAGAGGCTTTGACATTCCCATGCTTTTAAAAACGCCGAGATTCTCAGGCAACGCACGGCCTTACATCAGCCCACGTTGACGCCTGAAGGGTCTGCCCGACCCTTAAAAGATTCAGAGCCGCATTTAGGTCACGGCCGATTTTAAGATTACAAGAGGGACATCGATGAATACGAATGGTAAGAGATTTTGGAACAGCAACGCCGCATCGGGAACAGGTGGTTGTCGTATCCTTCGAGGGAACTCTAACAATGACTCGACCAGCTTCTTCCGCTTTGTACGAGAGCATTCGAAAGAATTCACCCCATCCGGCATCGGCCACGGATTTGCCGATGTATTTCGTATTGCCTTTAATTCCTTTTACCATTTCTTGAATATTGAGATCCTCAATATGGATCGTTTTGTATTTTCTTATATAGTCGTTCGCCAACTTATGAAGAAAATCTTTCCGCTGATTGGCTACTTTCTCGTGGGCCTTAGCTACAAGCATCCGTGCTTTCTTCCTGCGTTGCGAGCCTCTGACACGCCTGGCAAGGCGACGCTGCTTGCGTCGGAGATCAGCTTGCCCCTGTTTCAAATATTTTGGATTGGGAATACTGAATCCATCGGAGTCTGTACAAAATGTTCTGCTACCAACATCGATACCCACTTCGGCCGTGGTTATCGGAAAGCTTCGAACGGGAACCTCATCACAGGAGAAACAGGCGAACCATTTGCCGGTTGGAGTTCGACGAATTGTAATGGTCTTGATACGGCCTTCGATCGGCCGGGAGAGACGAAGGCTGAGAACTCCGATATTTTTGATGGTAAGATTTCTAATATTGAGTTTCCAACTGCATTGTTTCAACGTGAAGGAATCATATCTTCCAAAAGACTTGAAGCGTGGAAATCCAGCTTTACCCTGTTTGACATGCCGAAAGAATCCTTTAAATGCTTTATCGAGTCGTTCAAGAACATCCTGCAAACATTGAGAATCAACCTGTTTGAAATCGGAAAACTCTTTTTTGAGTTCGGGCAACTGTTTTATTTGATCGTAACAAGAAAGGGATTTTCTGCTTTGTCGATAGATGGTAATACGTTGTTCAAGAGCAAGGTTGTAGAGAATTCGGCATTGCTCTAACCATCTGAGACAATTCGCTTCATTAGTTTTAGAAAGTTGAACTCGATATTGAAATGTGCGTCTCATTTTTGTTGTTCCAAGAACATATCAATGGCACGACGCACGAGCTCGGCAATGCTTAGATCGAGTTTCTCTGAGAGCTTTTTAAGTGCCGCAATCTGAGGTTTGGTCAGATAAATTTGGAAGATTCTCATATAGATAGTATAGCTATATTCATTTTAAAAAGCAAGTTATTCACATAGAAATATTAATAATGGATATCCGACTCTCATATTTTATCGATATCACCCCTTTCGAAAATCTGGTTAGTGCAATTGAAGGATTGAAGGAGCAGTTGGAGCGTGAGGTCGAGGCTTTCGGCTATGGGGTTTTAGTGCAGGCGTGGCACAAAGAAGCGGCGACAGCCCTCAAAAGACCCGGGGGCTACATTCAAAAGATCGATGAAGGAATTGAATATCCATTCGAGCATGATCCACTACAATTTTTCGTGGTCAATAGACATGTTGCAGCGAAATATCTGGAGGAAGGTGTTCAACCATTCGATCTCAAGAAAATGTTGAGCACGAGTGCAAAGGTAAAAGTAGGGAAAGATGGAAAAAGATATATCCATATACCTTTTGAACATTCGACATCCGAACTCAAAGAAGCCGGAGTGTATGAGGGCGCCCGGGGTTTGAGAGAAAGTAGGATTACCACAATAATAAGAAACACGGCCCGGGGCGATCAGCGCTCATATGACTGGGGCGGCCGGCTGAAGGGGATGGGAGATCTGGGCAGACGATCGAAAGTCTTTCCGGTCACAGGAGATCTGGCCCGATCGGGAGCGGGGAAACCTGGGAGCCAGACTCTATATCCTCGCGGCGGGGAGCCAACAGGATCAGTACGGTACACATGGAAAACATCACCTTTTGAGAATATTGTAAGATTCAAGGCTGGTCCGGGTTCCGGATCTCGGTATTCATCATTCAGGACAATATCCGAGAACTCCGATCCCCAAGCGTGGATACATCCCGGGATCCAGGCATCGCATATTGCTGAAAAGGCGATTAATTCAGTGAAAACAGAATTCTATGGGATGCTGGCAAAAGCCGTCAAAGACGCCTTCCAGAAAGCCGGACTTGCTGCGGAATAAAAAGATGAAAGGATGGAGAGGATTTTATATTTATTTACATAGCCAGTGATTAACACCTCCATGTTTTGAGCAAGCACCACTCCCCGTCGCCGAACTTGTTGTCCCATCGTTGCAAACCGCTCCACTTCTTCCGTTTGGACAATCCCCGGATGAGGTTGGATTACTATCCTTACTGCAAGTTTGAAATATGAATATTACAGAAATCGCAATTAACAAACAGAGTAGTAAATCACGAATATCTTTAGATAGTTTCATAAATTAGCCTACCTTCTTTTATGATATACCTTTTTTCCACTTTTACTATAATGATATACACCTCCACGCGGTCCTTGATATAAGGATTTGCCGGTTGCCGTAGTACCGATGGTTGTCTCTTTTTTAGATTGTTTAGTCGCAGGAGACTGATCGGTGGATTTTGAGGAAACTGATGAATTGTTCTTTTTTGAGCCCCCATGTTGCCAGCAATAGTCAGAACCGGAAACCGCTTCTCGTTTACATTGGGTTCCCTTCTTTGTTATGGCTTTGCATTGACCGGCATCTAATTGAGCTATAAGAAAAAATAGCGAGAGAAATGCAATTAATACAGACGTGATTCGTGGTTTCATGGTAGGCTCCATTAGTAGTATAATGCGTGAATCTCATAATATTATACATTAATGTCAAGAAAATTTTTCGTTTAAATTCCCATTATCACGGTAATAATTACCTATTTTGAGAATAACTTCTCTCATGGCTCCAGTTGAGGAGCCGCCCTAAAATTTTTCACTTCATATTTTATCTCGTGGTTACAAGAGATGATACAGATCCGCTGGAATCATTTACAGCGAACTCTGATCCACATGGTGGAGAAATCCAACTGAATTGGACATTGCCAACAAATCTTCCTGAAGTATGGCAGGTCTATATTTTCAAGAAACAGGGAGCAAACCCTTCGAATGAAAACATCGAGGAATATTTTGATGATGAATTGAGTGATGGGCAATTAGCAGATCTGGGAATATTTGTTTTCAGAGATCTCGATAATGCGCATACATGGATTGTCGATTATTCAGTAGAAAACGGAAAAGAATATTTCTATCGAGCTATGATAAGAGATAAAAAGTGGAACAAACCCTCATCCACAATCGATCTTAGTATCATCCCGGAAGCGCAGATCAAGATATATGCGGTGGATGGAAAATCGCTGATTGTCAGGGCAGTGGAGAAAGCCATCGATGCCGTTCGTTCACTGCAAGGTCAAAAACCGGAGATCCCTAAGAATCTTCGAGTTATGAAAAATTATTCTGCGGTTAAAGATGAAGATTTTTTTGTCGTTGTCAGCCGATTACCTGGACAGATAGCGGAACGATATTTTTCAAGTTTCATTGCAGAGTATAATGATCAAATAGTAAAAGGTGAGAGCGATATAGATGCCTTCCAAGTTGAATGGGTCTGTATTGGGAATCCGGCACGGCGGGATAAGTTCACTGATATTATGCGCGTGATGAGACCCATCATGAGACGGTACATCATGAGAGCTGGTAACGGTATGGTCTGGGATGCAAGATTTATTATGAGTGGCGATGGCGAAGGAAAGTATGAGGGTGCTGCAGGTGTACAAGGTTTGATGACAGTGGCACTTGTGATAGAGCAACAACTACAAGTTGGAGGACAGGGTAAAAGGGAGTGGTTGTATGTCGACACAACTTATTTAGCAGGAGGATGAAATGGAAAGAGAAGGAACGAATACCGATCAATCGGCAATTGATGAAAAAACATCGAATCAAATAGTCCCTGATCCTTTAGTGCCGGGAGTATCAGGATCATCAGTTAATGTCGATACGAGCAAAGTGGATACAACGAATAAATCCAGAAAGGTGCCGGCGAAAATAACGAAAAAGACAAAAGATGAAGAAGTGGCGAAGGTCAATGTTGTGACTTTCTGCCGGTCAAAAAACTATTCGCGTGGGATCCAGAGTCGGTTGGAAATCTTCCTCCAAGAGCATGGAGATCAGAGTCAGATTAAGACGCTCGGTGAGTGGGAGCAGATTTACAGTTCAGCAATGAAGCGGATAACAAAGTAAGGGAAGATACGAAGGAGTAGTCAATGTCCAGTTATTTTAATTTAACCTTAGATACATCGGGGCCAGCATCGCCTTCAATAATTATTGAAGGTGGAGCGGCTTATACCAGTGTACAATTAGTGTCGTGTGCGATAAGCACCAGTGATGGAGATACAACCGGGTACCAGATGAAGATCTGGGGAAATGTTGATCCGTCTTATGATACCAATATACAGTCGACAGAAGGCTCATCGATCTGGATCTCGTTTAACGCAACGAAGCAAGTTAAGCTTTCTGCAGGTGATGGTTCGAAAACATTGTACCTGAAGATCCGTGATAATGTGTATAATGAATCTTCTCAGGCAACCGATTCCATTACTCTTGATATGACGGTACCGGTTTCAACAATTAGCGTAGGGCCGGATGTAACAACAATCTCCAAAATAGCAGGGAAACGGACTTGTTCGTTTAGCTTCCAATGCGATTCTATTTTTGATGAATACAAAGTTAAAGTCGTACCTGCAATCGATAGCATCCACAGTGCAGGGATCCTAATTGGAACGGCAAATGGTTCCACCAACATGAATGGCGCGGCGGGGAATTATCCGGCTACAACGAATATCAATTGCACAATCGACGGTGCGGATCTGGAAGCCGCCTCCAGTGGTGATGGGCAGAAAATTATAAAAGTATTCACTAAAGACCAAGCTGGTCTATGGAGTACAGTATGATTACATCACTCGATCAGTACATTGCATCTGTAAAACAACGGATAACGATAAATAAAACCGCCTCAAGAACAAGTGTGGCAGTTATCCCGTTCAGTGTTTTTGACTTGGCGGGTAATCCAGGAGCCGGTATTCTCGCAGGAACATCTACCGCCAATGGAGTGGTCCCAACAGATGCAACAGCAGGATGTCCAATTATTCTCTTTACATCCGGTGTTGGGTATCTATCAAAAGTAGAGTTTGGTAACTCGGTTGCCAGTCGTCTATCAATTTATGATATGCTTTTCAAAGCAGGAGCATATTCTTATGCAGGCGGAACAACAAACCTTTCTGCCCAACCAGTAATCTCTCAACGTTGCCCTGATTATCCCGGAAGTGGAACTATTTTTGGGAAGGGAAATGAAATATGGATTGAAGTCGTAACTGCTTTTGTAACAGGTACGAACTGGCAAGTTCAGGTTACATACACGAATTCCGAAGGAGCAACCGGACATACATCTATCATTTCGGCTGCTCAAGCTGCAAATGCACTTACATTGGGCAAGATGTTCCAAATAGCATTAGCATCCGGAGATGTTGGTATACAGAAAATAGAATCGGTTATTGTAACCAATGGCAGCACCGCAATGACTGCCGGGACTTTCAATGTATTGATACTTCGACCTCTTTGGACTTCCGGTAGAGTACGTGCGGCAAATGATGGTGACATTCATGATATGTTAAAAACCGGTATGCCAGTTGTTTATTCAGATAGTGCTTTAATTTTACAGGTTGTGGCCGATAGCACAGCGACGGGCCTGCCTGAACTCATTTTGGAAGTGGCAAGCGGATGAATAATCTTTGGCGAAGAAATCCGAGCGGAAGATTAAGATCAGGGAATTTTTTACAGAGATTTTCTGGCTATGGATTGGAAAAGATTGTTCAAGGATTTTTTGAGATTGCCGGAATACCGATAATTGTTATACAATCATACACACGAAATAAAATATCGGCAGTTATTGGAATGGATATTTCAACTGTTGTTTTCCGTTCGAATGAGAATTGCGATCAGTGGGAAGCTCGAGCAGACGGGAACGGTCAGGTAGGAGTAGGACTTTTGGTAGGCAATGGTGGTTCAATTAATGCTTCACAAGATGTTAACTTCAATGTTGAAGATCAAGAATTGATGAACGGGGACAAGGTATATCCGATTGACGTTTTTGGACACAATTCAGCAGGATGGAGCAGACGCACATGAATAGCTGGTTCTATTTAATTCTCGACACAAGTGAAAGTATCGAACGACAATGTAAGGCTATTTTTCAATTCTTGCTTGCAAAAACAGATATGACATTGAAGATCGCAAATGCGAATGTTTTTATTATTAATCCATTAAATGGAAAGTTGAACAGTTCAATCACTGTTAGTAAATCTACTTTAACAATTAACGTTCATGAATTAACACTCGGAGTAAAATGATCTATTGTTTAAGTGGAAGTATCATAAGAATTCGTGCCGTCTTCAAGGATTTAGAAGATAACATTGTTGATCCCTCAAACACGAAACTGGTTATTTACGATAAAAACTTTAAAAAAATAAAAACAGTTTCGGGATTGACTAAGGAATCCACTGGCGTTTATTATTATGACTATTCAACTATTTTCTCCGAAAAGGATAAACAATATTATTGTGAAATATCCGGTGATGTTGATGGAAAACAAATTATATGCAGAGATACTTTCACGACGCAGTTTGTGACCGCCGGGGGAGCGATTTAATGGCTGAGATGAGAGAAATACCGGGATACTCAGATTATTATGCATCTGATGTGGGTGATATATTTTCCATGAAACCATTCCCGGCAAATAAAAAAGATACTTTTCCAAGATTGAGAAAATTAAAGCCTTGGAAAGCTGGAAAAGGATATTATATGGTCCATCTTAGTATTGATGGTAAATATCCAAAATTTTATGTTCATCGTTTGGTACTTCTTACTTTCGTTGGTCCCTGCCCACCGAACCATGAAGGCTGCCATGGTTCCAATGGTAAGAAAAACAATTCACTTGCAAATCTATATTATGGCACACATTCAAAAAATTGCAACGAAGATAAATTGCGAGATGGCACTGCATTGATTGGCTCAAAACATCATCAAGCAAAATTAACCGAAGAACAAGTTTTAGAAATCAGAAAGCTCCATGGGAAACTTTCACAACGAAAAATTGCAGAAACATATGGAGTATTACAGCAACAAATAAGTAGAATTCAATCAAAACAAAGATGGGCTCATATATAAATATCACAATTATTAGAGAGGAGTAAATATCATGTCATTATTTCTTGGTGGTAAGACTTTTTTCGTACCCGGCGCGTATTGTGTCACCAAAGTAATTAATGCGGGTGGGAGCGCAATGCCGGTATTCAATTGCGGTGTGGTGATCGGGAAACAGGTGAAGGGTCTCCCTTTTAATGAGGGGATAGGTGAGGAAGACACTGTGCCGAATAAAAGCGGGTCAGATTTGATTAAAGGTTTCAGCGATACACAGGAAGTGATCAACGCTTTCGGCGAAGATTCAGAATTGGTTACGTTCTTCCGGTACGCGAAGAAAGGCGGAGCGGGAACCGTGTTTTGTCTTGGGGTAAATCCTCTGACAAAACTATCAGATGTAGCCGTAAAAAATTCGACAGATACATCGTTCTCATTGAAATCAAAAGATTGGGGAGCTCAGGAAAACGATGTGCAACTGACGATTGCAGAGAGTATCCATACATTGATTCCGCCGAAAAATCTTGCATTTCTTTCTGCTGATGCCGCCGACGACGATACAATCATCAGTGTTGTCAAAATCGGGACAAAGTACAAGATCGGGGATACGATTTTAATAACTGATAATGCAAACAGTGCCGGCCCGATCAGTAAAGTAATTACGGCATTGGATACAGATAATAATCGTATTACACTTGATGAAGCTCTCGGAACAGATCTGACGAAAGCGGCATATGCGCGAGTATTTCAACCGGATACCGAGAAGCAAGAAGTGTCCAGTGCAATAACAACGACCACTCTTCTCAGAGCTTTTTATGCAAATTCACAGATCGTTGAGCTCCAGGAGGTAGTTGAGGAAGTGGTACCACCGACTACACTTGCTGCAAAATATCTTGGTACGGTTACAGATGCGACGCAAGCAACATCACCTGCAGCTCAGGCTGAAGATTGGCAGTCAATCGCCGACAACTTCCATCGCTGGAATGAGGAATTTGCCCTCGTCAACAAGATATATTTGCGCGTTTTGGGCTTAGCGACATCGGATGCAGCTAATCATGCAGCATTCAGGGATCTTGCCAATTCAATGCGATCACTCAACAAACCGGTAGCCATCATAACCGGTGTGGACGCGGGTGATTATCTACTGTCTGACTCAGAAACAACATCACTTGTTCATCGAGCACTAACATTGAATTCTGATGATGTACAGCTGGCCGGTGTAGGACTTGATGATTTGCCGGCAAGTCTGAGTTATGCCGGTGAATTATTCGGTATCCGACTTTCGAACGATATCATCCACAATCAGACCAATGATGTAGTATTGGCTTTGACGGTAGAATGTGCATACTTCAAAGAGGATGCAGCATATGAAAAATTCGTGAGAGCCGGAATCGTAATGATTCAAATGTCAAAAGTGGGTTGGACAGTTTCACAGGGTGTCACAACATATCAGGATCATTCTGTATCGTTCAACACCCAGACCAAGAAGACATATCTTATCACACTTCGGGATCTTGCAGATTTCGATCTCCGCGGAATCCTGGAAACAATGGATGCCTTGGCCGGCGAAGATGGTGTGACACAACAGACGGTTAGTGTAGCAGCCATCGGATTCGGTGAGAAGCTAAAGAACGATTATAAGTATATCACCGATTACAAAATCGATCGGATATACAAAGAAGGCAATGCCTGGAAGATCGATCGATCTGTGGCTCTCGATAGTCCGACAGACTTCATCGGAATCACCAATACCATCGTTGTCAATTAAGGGGCATGCGATTTTGCAGTACGAGGTAAAAAAACGATTTAAAGCATTCATATACATTTTGGGGGAGATAAGGACATGGCAAAAGCAGCCGTAACAGCAGTAAATGACCCGAGAGCGTATGCTCATGGTTACAACGGGACCGCTCTGAAGGTGATCTTGATACAAGGAGAACTTGAACCAGGTCAAAAGATTCAGGCTAATAATATTGTAGCCAGAGGATCGAATTTTAACTGGTCTATGGCGACACCGACGACTCAGGCAGATGAGATCAATACGACATTCGTGCAGGAAACAAATTATGGAAGGACTGAGGTTGGAACCGGTCGTATCCAGGTAGTCTTCAATCTCGCCGCAAACGATGCCATGCCAACTTGGGAAAGCATACGAAGTCTCTCTGAGTTGACGATCCTCGAAGTGACGGGTGATGATCATCCAATGACCGTCAATGGCGTTCCAACAATCCTAAATGCGTTCCTCGGTGTTCGAATCATCAACCAAGGTTCGACGACACAGGTGAATCAACAGAAAGTGCTTGACGTGGAGGTCAACTTCCGTCAGAGATTGACGGGAATGGATTGGAAGAAGTTGGCTGGGGGCAGTGTTAATTACCCCGCTACCGTCTCTTAATTTTACCACACATCAGAATGCCCGGCTCGTTTTCAGCGCGAGCCGGGTATTAATATCATCTACGAGGAGCCAATGGCCGAGATCAGACCCATCCCGGGATATCCAGATTATTTTGCCTCCGATAAAGGTGAAATCTTTTCCATGAAGAGAAGGATGAGCGACAAGCGAAGTGATACTATCCGTATGAGAAAACTTAGACCGGGCAAAGATACTAAAGGTTACAATTATTTGGTTTTATATAAGGGACCAAAAGAACATAGAAATGAACGTGTCTGCAGGCTTGTTCTCCTATCCTTCGTGGGTCCCCCACCTCCTAATATGGAGACTTGTCACGGTCCCAATGGCAAAGCTGATGATTCTCTGAAAAATCTTTCCTGGGGTACAAAAAAGAAAAATTATAATGCGGACAAGAAGAGAGATGGGACACTCTTAGAAGGGACGAGGCATCCCCAAGCAAAACTATCAGAAGAACAAGTTTTAAAAATACGGGAATTGAAAGGGAAATATTCTCAACCTGAAATTGCAAACATGTTTGGAATTTCAAAGACACATGTAGGCCAAATCCATCGGAATGTAAGATGGCAATCACTATAAAAACTATAATAAGGACCCCCCATGCAAAATCAAGTAGAATTTGAAGTCAAAGGATTGGGAAAGTTCACCGCCTTCAAAGAGATGCCTGCCGCATCTCTCTTTTATGAGAGAGAAAAAGAAATTGCAAGATTTCTTGGCGGATTTCAGGAACTTGCCAAACTGCAGGCTATTATCAGAACTCATCGAGATTCTGCAGATCCGTACGAACGCAATCTGGCTGAGACGGCGGCCGTGCACCTTATGCGCTCAGAAGAATATTATACCCTGAAAGCATCACTCATCGATCAACCGAAAGGTTTTTCGCTTGATAAACTGAGCGTTGAACAATTCGATGCATTGACCGCAGAGTTCGCAAAGGCGCGTGGATTTTTTCGCACCGGAGATTCTGAAGGGACAGCAGAACCTACTAAAGCTGATAAATCTGAAGGATGATGCGGCAAGGATCCGGTCGCGTAATTTCCAGAAGTACGTGAAGCGGTGTAAAACGATCATCACTTGGTGGAAAAGGAAATACAATTATTCAAGTAACGATCCACGATATCTGGATGCGACGTTAACTCAAATACTGGAGGATGCGGTTGAGGAGCAGGCTATACAATATATCGTAGATTTTGAGAGTTGGGACACGGAGACGAACAAGTTCCTCAAAAAGAGAGAATTAAATCCAGAGGAGAATGATCGGGAGAAAGAGAGAATCGCTGAATCACTGAATAAATTCCTGGAGTGATAAATGGGTGGTGTTGATAACGAAGTAAAAATAGGGATAAAAGCGCATTGGGATCCGGGGAATGTGTCGGAAGGCGTACAGCGTCTATCGACGCAGGTACGCAATGAAGTGCGCTCGTTGGAACAAGAAGCATTGCAGATCGGGAAGGGCGGTGGAAGACCACCGGCCCCAACGGAAGCCCCACCAACCGCTTTAGGATTGCCACCTCCAGTTGGATTACCACCCCAGGCAGTAGAACCAGGGAAAGAACCGCCAACAACCCAAGGTCCGGAACCATCGGGATATCGACCGCTTCAAAAACACGTACCGAGACCTATCACCACCGGTAAAGCCATACCAGAATTGCCGTCGACGTTGGTCGATATGCCTTCTTACCAACTTTATCAAACACAACTTGCAGGTCTCAAACAGATCAAGGATCCGGAACAGTTAAAGCTCACAAAAGAATTCACAAAAGAGTTTGGTAAAAGAGCATTGGGCGATGCCCGGAAACTTGAGTCATCGACGATGAAAGACATTGAAGATCTGTTAGATAATTTCATGTCGATGTCGCCGAAGAAGCAGGCCGCGGAGCTGGAGCGAACAGAAGAATATCTAAATAGAAATTATCAAGCACTCAAGAAGATACGTGGTGAATCGCAGACTATAGAAGAATCAATGAAGGGTATTGGGGATAAGGCCGAGAGAGGCGGCCGCATGCTACCAGCTTATATCGGGCCAGCGATCAATGCGATTGGTCAGGGTATGAACATGGTAGCAGATCTGTACCATGCGCGTAGAACAATGTTCGACCTTACATCACCGCAGGCCATGGCTAATGCAATGATGGAACGAGATATCTATGAGACTCAGACAATGTGGAAAAGAGGATCAGGTACATTCGGTTCAGTAGCCGGTGGAATAGTTGGTGGTATTGTTGGTGGAGCGGGTACGTTTGGAGTTGGAGCAGTTTCAGGGGCCATGGCCGGAAGTTATATTGGTAGTATGATTTCCGAACAAATCGGCTCGGCTGTCGGTACATATTTGACCGCAGATAAAGAAGCACAGAAAAAGCTTTTCAATACATTTTTCACTAAGGGACAACAGAATGTTCAGGCGTTTGCACCAGTGCAAAGCCTGGAATACACGCTTGCCGCCAGAGGATTTGCAGGTACCGGCGAAGAAGCTGGGAAACGATTTGCCGGTATGAGCAGTAAATATGGAGTGATGCCGGACGAATTGAGGCAGATGGCATTGACCATGATTGAATCACGTGGTAAAGACTTACCTCGAGATCTCCAGAATTCAGTGCTGCATGGATTAATTGCCTTCCAACGTGAAACGAGAGTCGATGCACAGACGGTTATGGGACTGAGCCGGGTGAGTCGGTTTGCGGGAGAGGAATTTACATCCGACGAAACGCGCAAAGTAAAATTGGTGATGGATAAGCTCAATATCAGTCAGGCACAAGTCGGTGAATTCTTAAAATCTTTCCCCACTTATTTTGAACAAGCGTCACGCGTTCTTTTTTCGAAGGAGGATACTGGTAAGGCAGCGTGGACAATGATTCAAATGCCGAGTGTCATGGGAAAAGATATTGCGAAATGGGCAAGCGAGGATGAGGGAAAGAGACGGCAAGTTGGACAGATGATGTCCGGTTTATTTACACCGAAAAGTGAAGCGGAAGAAGCATTTTTATTCAGCTCTTTGCGTAAAGCTCATCCGGAAGACAGTTTTATGCAAACAAAAATGCGAGAGAGAAAGGGATTATGGGGCGGAGATAATTTGGAATCCTACTTAAAGGGTATTTCAAAGGGTGAAGAAGAGAAAATAATATTCTCATTGAGTAGTTTAAAAGATATGAACCCTGAGCTTGTAGAAAAATTTATGGAGAAGATGAAAAAAGAAGGGGGAAGGGATGAGATACTCAAAAATCTTCGCCAAGCACGAGAATTCGCATCAAAGAAGTTCGAAAAAGACTCTCCGGAGTATAAGGAGTCTGTTAAGAAACATTTAGGAGAGAGTATTTTAACGGGAAATGTGCCACTTGGTGAGAAAGCTGCGGCTACAAGAGCCGAGTCGGGTGTGGAAGCTGGCCGAAAGATTCAAGGTTACATGGAAAATTTGGCGACAGAACATGAGAAATGGCTGAATGCGGTTGTTGCAACAACCGGCATCCAGGATCAGATGAAGGCTATTCTCAGTACTACACGGGATAGTATGTTGGAGATTTTGAAAGAAACAAACCCAAAAGCATACGATGAAATGATGAAAAAATCCTATCCGGGTTGGAAAACTGAAAAAGAAGCATTACAAGAATTGAAGAATAAATATAATCCGGATATGAGTCCACAACTTAATGCATCTATTGTTAAGCCCATATCAGATGAAGAATTAAAAAAGTTATCTGCTTCTCTGAAAAATAAAGGAAGTCTTGCGAATGAACAACCTTTACCATTCCGTTTACAAAAGAGTAAAGTTCCCGATGAAAAGACAAAGACTGACTATTCCGTAACCACCGGTTCTATTCGTGGGAAAAATGAAGAGCAGCCATTACCACCCTGGTTACAATTAAATAAAGTTCCCGATGAAAAGACAAAGACTGACTATTCCGTAACCACCGGTTCTATTCGTGGGAAAAATGAAGAGCAGCCATTACCACCCTGGTTACAATTAAATAAAGTTCCCGATGAAAAGACAAAGACTGACTATTCCGTAACCACCGGTTCTATTCGTGGGAAAAATGAAGAGCAGCCATTACCACCCTGGTTACAATTAAATAAAATCCCCGATGAAAAGGCAAAAATCATATATCCCACAACTACTGCTTCTGTTCGTGATAAGAAGATTCAGGAACCTATATATACCGGTATGGGTAGTCTTGCGAATCCGGTTGAGGAACAACCTGCATGGTTGAGAAGTATTACAAATCCAATATCAGAAAGTCAATTTTTAACTTCTGATAAATCAAAACTTAAAAAGTCGAAAAATAAAACAGAAGACCTTCAAACTCCGGATTCACTTCGAATATCGTTCAGAGATTCAGAACCAGTGGTGCATGTCAATGGCAACCAGGGAAATGAAGCACGAATAGAGATTGATGCCGGTCAAGTGTTCAATGTAAAGGTCGAAGTAACAACGGAAAACAAGCCAGAAGCTCACCAAATTCCGCAATCACCAAGAGGTACAATGTCTCCAAGAAAGAATTAAGATGTTAGATAATATAAGAGCTACAAGAGGAATATTTATCAATTACAGCGCTCCAAAAGAAGATTGGAGAGACTTGAGTTCTTTCCTGGTGAGATTTCATACGCGGAAATCGTTATCGGCCGAAGCCGGGACATGGGAAGTCATGTTGACGCCGGCACCGAATCCCGTGACAGAAATTGGCGGCATGGTGATTACAAAGGATAATTTCGAGTCGTTTGTCTATCGAAGCATTAGACCAATGGATATGGTGCTCATTGCGGTTGAAGCTCCTGATCCGGATACAAGTTTTTTATTTCAACAAGATATTATGGTCGGCTTCGTTGATAACGTATATAAAACGAAATGGATGGAGAATAATCATGTCCAACGTGGGATTGCAGTACGCGGCCGCGATGCGACAAAACTATTTATCACCGACAATATTGTAAAAGCTCCAACATTGGCAACCGATCCGGATGTGGTCAAAGCGTTTGGGAAAAATGCTTTACGATTACAGTTTATGGACCTTTATCGCGGGGGAACTAAAGAAGATAATATTTTTGCCGATTCGTATGTTCCTCGTGTAATACAATGGATTTTGGCCAATATGCCGGCGATGAGGCTACGGGTAGATGATCTGGGCGGTGTGAAAGAACCATTGGATTTCTTCCGGTCGAAATTGTTGGCTTATGCCGAGGATAAGGTGTTGGATTATAACATGAACAAATATGCCGGATCGATCATCAATTATATGCAAGCGATCATCGATGAACCATTTTATGATCTTTGGATTGACACATTGCCGGCAAAGACCTTGCTGAACGATACGGATATTGCACGGCCATGTCTATTTCTTAGGCCAAAACCCTATGACCATGATTGGGAAATTGATAGTGATGGTATAAGTGTGAAAGAATTGCTCAGAGGTGTTGAATCGGATGAGAGTCAATCGGACGGAGTAAGACATGGTATAACTCTACCGACATGGGAGCAGCTGACATGTCCGGTGACGAATGAGATACATGAAATCGGTGAGGAGGAATATTTGGAAGTCGGACTGGGTGTTTCCGATGAAGAAATGTTTACACTATATAGAGTTTTTGGCGATAGAGATTTGATATCAGCAAGCGAATTGGGAGAAGAGGGTTTTAATTATCCTTTGGTCGATGTCGGACAAATGAAGAATTTCGGACTCCGTGAATTTTTAGCATCAACCAAAATGGCACCGCGTACTACAGAACCATTTCTATTGAGCGAGGTAACCGATGAGGATTTGCAGAAAGATTATCTCGGATTTGGAATTTCATTCAACAGAAATCTGCTTAAAAAAACGGTTGATGGTTCCTATAGTAATGTGATCGATATGGTCAAAACGTCGGATCCCGATCTCGGAGCAAAAAGTGTTCAGAAATGTATTACATCGGTGAAACGTGACCGGGTCTGGCGTTGGAACAGATACAATCATATCATGGAGAGCGGAAAGATCAAGATATGGGGGCGGAATGTGTTTGTTGGCTCAAAGGTAGTGCTCAAAGATGAGAAATGCAGAGGTTTGGTGACCGAAGATAAGATCCAAGAATATGAAGCGGGGATGGAATTCCAAGTTCTTACTGTGGATCAAAACTGGCAATTTTTAAGGGGATGGGATACAACCTTGAGTCTGAACAGGGGACATCATCCGCAACAGATTCAGGATTATGCCAAGCAAGCAAATTTCGATAAAAGGGCAGGAGTAGATAATGATGTTTATAAGGTCCAGACAGAAACAATACTGGGGAAAATTAATCAAGAAAGACCAGGAATAACTGAATGATTCAGAGAGTGGAACAACTTGGATTTGTGAGCGAATACAAATACGGTCCATTTCCCGGACAGGATAACGCGATATTTTATCCGATGATAGGTATTTTACTCATGGAAAAGGGTAAACCCGATACAATTCAGTTGTTCGTTGAGCATTCGGGAGTACTTCATACTCTGAGCGAGATCCAATTTATGCTGGAAGTATCGAATACAAAAGAGGGGAAAAAGAAATTTCCACGACCATACATTTACGAGAACCAATCGGACGGCACAATTAAAGTTTTATCGACCGGAGACCGACTGAAGGTGAGTTATCTTGGTGGAGACGTACATAATCCGCTCATTGAAGGCGCCATTGAACCGATGTCCATAATTACTCAACATAAATTTTTAAGATTCGATCCGCAAAATCTTGACCGCCAACCGGAAAGATATGAGAACGACAATTACATCTATGAATTCGAGAACGATGGAAAGGGTGGCATCAATCTTTTGATTGAAGCAAAGAAAAAAGATGATCAGAAGAAAAACGATGGAGGGACAGGAAATATATCGATTACTCTTAAGGGACAGGAAGGGGCCGGAGGCACATTATCGCTGAATGTGACCGGCAATGTGCAATTGAACCAAATCGATACGGAAGGAAGCACAATCCAGACTATTATAATAGATGGTACAAAGGATGCCGAAAAAATCAGGTTGCATGACAAAAATGAGAATGTTATTGAATTGACTAAGGATAAAATCTCGGTAACGGGAAAAAAAGATATTGAGATAAAAGTTGAAGGAGATGCAAAAATTGACGCAACCAAGATATGTATGAATGGTCAAACCGGGAAGGTTTTGACGGATCAGACAGCGACGCCGGCATGCCTCTTTACGGGGAAACCATTCCCTGGTGTATTAACTGTGAAGGCGGGTTGATATGACTCCTACGAGTGCCGAGCTGAAAACTGCAATAATTTCAGAGCTTGGTTCAAATTTCAAGTATTCGGGTAATGAGGTGCCGAAAGGCGAAAGCCAAATCACTAAAGATCTCGATGATTACATCGCTCATATATGTGAGGACGTGACTCAGGCTTGGAGTGATTGGCAAAGTGCTGTGAAATTTGGTGGAGTTGGGGTGACGGGAGCCGGTTTGGGTTCATGGACCGGATCAGGGACCGGAGGAGCTTTTGATACTGCATTCTCACTTTCTATAGATCCGAAATATGGAACTGCCGGCGAGACCACATTGACTCAGTCGATTCAGAATAGAATAAAGGATGCATTCAATGAATGGATCAGTTCGTTCACTATGGCAGGCGATACGTTCGCCGGTACATCGACAGCGACACCCTCGTCACCCGGGTCATTTAATGCTATCAACGCACCAATACTATTAAGTTCAAGAGGTACGACGACAAAGTTTACGAGTTTGGCTGATGATGTAATGGGTGGCCTAACAGGTTTCGATCTTGCAAATTCGATAGTCAGAAATTTTGTGGATGCACTTTCTAATGGTATAAAGACAAAATTTGAGTCATGGCGTAATGCGACAAATCTCACAAATAATACGGTCATGGGTGGAGCTGCAGCTGGTACCGGTGCCGGAAGTGGAACTTCACAGATGAATGGAGTGATAGGATGAGAATTCAAAAGGCTGATGCCATAATATTTCAGTTGGTACGGAAAAATGTGAATGTTGAAAATGGCAAATGGGAAGAGACCCTGGTTTATCCTATGTCTGTAAAGCCTGGAACTTTGGATTATGATTTTGGGGGCAGAAGTGCAATAACACAGACCGTGCCCAATGTGGCATTGGTCGACCGATTCGGAACAAAGCTTCCGGTTGTGATGATGAGCGGTACATTTGGATTAAAGGTACGACGACATGGAATTGGCCTTAAGGATGGATATACAAGGCTTCTTGATTTTTGGGACGTATTCGAGATCTCGCATCAATCGCGACCGGTTGACAAAAATCAGCCGGATTACATCTATGCCCTGAATTATTATGATTTCATTTATGATCGGAAATATTGTATCAATATCGATACATTCAGGGTCCGAATAGATGCTCGACGGAATGCATTTGAACCAACGTATCAAATTACGTTCACAGCGATAGGGAAACCAATCGTAATCGATGGCGGTTCAAAGGATTCTTATCTAAAGATATTGCTGGCCACGAGTCAGATCATTGATGGTGGGTTTACAATTTTGAATGAAGGTCTCGATTATTTATCGGCCAATATACCCTCGGAAATAACAGATGCCATAGCCATGTTAGAGACACTATCAGGAGTTGTGGATAACCTGAATATTTTGGGATCGATCTATGGACAAGCGATTAACGGAGTAGCAGGCACAGTAGGACAGGTCCTGAATGGTAATTTTGCTCTTTTAAGAGGATGAAATGCCGTTAACATTATCAGAATATTACGCTCAGGTCGACGCAGCGTTGAATGAGTATGAAAGTTTGCATGCGGTCATTGAGAATCAAATTGCTTTTATAGAAGATCCCGAACTCGATCCCCGGGTGGATTGGTCAAGAATTATGTATGAGATAGAGAAAGCGATGAACGTGCTGCAGGTATTGAGATCGATCCATATGTTTGAACGTATTACAAAAAATCAACTTGAAGAGATATTCAGGTCGCAGAATTTCGAGACTGGAAGCATGGGAAAAGTAATTATAACCATAACACATGAGATCACCGATCTTGATACACCACGCGGATTAGAAATGAAATACGGCATAGCGTGGGAGGATATCCTTATTTATAACAATCTTACAACGGAAGAATTTTATGAACAATCCACAATATTAATTCCCATTCCAGTTAGAATAGCGGATCGTATCACGAAAGATATCTTGGTTTTTGGCGATCAAACCGGAGAAAATATTTTCGGCCATGATTTGACCGAAGAGCTGGATGATGATGGATTGGGAGATTTTATAGTTCTCGAACCGAGGGAGACGATTCAACAATCGATGCAGATATTGTCCACGACACAAAAAGGAGAAATAAGCTATCAGGAAGATTTTGGTCTCGATATTGAAGTAGGTGAGGATTGGGTAAGGGAATCGATTGAATCTTTTTTGCAAATGAAAATTATTGAAAGTTATAAAAAGGATCCTCGGGTAAGAGACGTTGAAATAACACGGATTAACAAAGAGGGAACCGGGCTTTCGGCGGATGTTACGATCATACCTATTATAGGTCAGGCGGTTTTTGTGAGGGGAAATAGCTGATGAAAACTCAAAATCAGATCAACATCGATCTTACAAAATTAGTTGTCGCTCTGCAAAGTAAAGTGACAAATTTTATCAGCGGTTCAGTTATGCGAGGAATACTGTCAGCGATTGCAGCCTCAATATCCGAGTTATGGTTTGACCTTGTTCAGACAAAAAGGAGTCTTTTGTGGGATACGGCAAAAGGTTCAGATTTAGATAGATTGGCGACAGACTCAGGAATGACACGTATGGGTCCAATAATTGCAACTGTAATACTTGTTGCGAATGCTGATGTTGAGTCTGGAACATCGACGAGTGTAGGATCCGGATTTCTAACGGATACTACTAAAAATTGGACACAAAATCAGTTTAAAATAGGAACATGGGTATTGATTGATTCATCGAGTACGGAGTTTGCCATCAATTCAAATAATGAAAATACTATTTCCGTCACCGGTACACCATCATCAGGCAAATACTATGTGATGCCAGTTATTCCAGAGGGAACTGTTGTTCGATCGGCAGTTAGCGGTATAGGATATACGACGGTCGATAGGATTGTTGTGGGGAAGGATAATCCGGCTTTGCTGGCACAGACCCGAGCGATCAGTCTTGGAAATAGAAGTATGGCTGTGGCTGCCATAGCAGGTATGGCCGGTGCTGCAGCTGCAAATACAATTAGTGTATTAAGTCCGCCGATACCGGGAGTGACAAATATTATCAATCCAGTTCCCACACAACCGCGAACCGGATTAGATACAGAAAGTGATGATCAGTTGCGAACACGAAGAAGGAATATATTGGATATTCTGAACCAGGGCACACAATCATTTTATGAGGCTCTGGCTATGGATGCCGACGACCAAGTACTACGAGCAATCGCTCGAAAAGATACAGATACGGGAGGAATTAAAGTTATTGTTACATCACGATCTGGTTTATCATTCGACCAAGAAGAACTTGATGCGATTCAGTCAGTCATCGAAGATAATTGTCGGGCTTTTGAGACGATAACAGTTGTCAATATGGTGCTGACAGATATATTTGTGAACTTCAAAGCATATATCCGACCAGGGAACACAATGGAGAGCGTATACACAAGGACTGCTGATGTTATAGCCGACTTTTTAGATTATGGTTCATGGAATTCAGCCGATGACGTAAGAGACGATGATATTTTGATTGAAATAAAGAAAATCAGTGCCTTCAGGGATATTGACCTATCGAATTATGCGGTCACGGCAAGCAAAGATGGGGATCCGGCCGGGAGTGGAACGATTCCATTATTCGAGAGCTTGCCACGATTTGCAAGGCTAAAGATTATCAATATTGAGACAGGGGACAGTATGGATGTAGTATTGAATAATTTGGCAATATAAATTTTTACTGGGGAGAAAAACATGATAGTATTTCCAAGCGAAGGCGATCGGAATGTAGCGGAGATAGTACTTAATAAATCTACCTCACCCGATCTTTTGATCAAATTATTTACAAACGAGAAAACGTCGATCGATAAAACAGATACGGTTGCTTCATTCACAGAGTTGACCGGTTGTGGTTATCAAGCAAAAACGCTGGTTCATGGGAATTGGATAATTTCGACAGAAGATGGTAAGACTACCTCAGAATATGCAGAGCAACTCTGGACACTCACGCAGCCAGTTCAACAGATTTTTGTCCGGGGATATTTTATTGTTTTATCAAGTGATCCTACAAAAATATTTTATGCAGATAAGTTACCATATCCAGTACCGATTCAATACGCCGGCGATAAGGTAGCTATCAAGCCAGTCATCGAATGGAATTAAGGAGTAGAAGATATGAGAATCTATCTTGATCCTAAGCGTAATTTCCCTGTTTATGATGTGGTCGGTGTTTTTGACATCGAGGCGACGAGTATTGATGTTGTATGTGCAAATCAAGTCGACATACCAAATCCGGCTACGGAGGGAATGTATGACATCCTTGTCTATAATGCACAATATGCACATCCTAATCTGGATACAAAAAGAGAATATATCCGGGTCGGAGCTATGTCATGGAGCGATGGTATAGCAACACTCAGCGGACTTCTAAGAGGTCAACAAGATACCGATGCTGAGGATCATAATATCGCGAATACAACATATCGGGCCATTCTTACCTGGTCGAAGAAGGACCGGGACGATATAAATTCAGCATTGAATACGGTTATGAATTCGATTGGTGGAAGAAGTGTGATTTATGATGAAGCATTGACTGCAGGCGATATTGTAAAAATCATCAATGATGGAGGACCAAAGGCACAGAAAATAATCCAAAATCTATCGACACCCGAGGTGCCCATTGATCTATCGGTCTCGATAACACGGATGGCTGCTGCCCCATTATCTGAGACAAAAATGGCAGTTGTCTATGTATCATCCACCAACGCATGCAATCTGGCGATCTATGACATAGTAGACAATGGCCGCCAGATTGTAATGATGAGTTCGACCGGTATTCCCGGAGCGACGCCATATTCATCGATCAGCCTTGTCAGCCTACTTTCGACAAAATTGGTATTTACCATTCGCGAAAATACCACCCATTATACAAAATGTTGGGTCATCGATGTAGGATCGGACAATAGTCTGACTATCGGCAGCGCTCAGTTACCATATGGATCTTTCGATGCAGATGATATCCATGTTTGTGTAATCACTTCATCTCGGATAGTAGTGGTTTGTGAATATAGTAGTAAAGCTGTCATTGGCGATATCAGTGGACGCACAATTTCATGGGGAACGGTTGGTACATATAATAGTTCGGGGAATGCATGGATGCCTGCACTAACTCTATTGAATTCAACGAGCTTTGTTGTATTGTTTTTTGATACAACTCTCAAAGCTGTCGTTTGTACAATAAGTGGATCGACAATATCTGCCGGTACGCCTACATCTCTCGGTCCAACAAATGTAGCACATAACAGTATTTGTGCATTATCAGCGACCAAGGTTGTCATTGCGTATTCGGGCGGTGGTTATTATGGAATGGTTGTCGTTGGAAATATTTCAGGTTCGACAATAACAATTCAGACTCCAGTTACATTCTATGAGAACCAAACGGATTATTCATATATAATTAAATTGACATCATCTTCTTTTATTGTTTCATGGAATCCGCAGGACGTCTATCAATCGAGAGCTCAAATCGGCACTGTATCGGGAAATAATATTACAATGGAGGGATCCGCGGTAATTTCTTATATATCAAATGATGATATCTCTGTATATAATCCGCTGGTTGTTCTTTCAACCACAAAAGCAGTTACCGTAGTAAATCCTGGTTATGCAACTATTTATAATGTTTCAAACAACATTCTGACAAATAGAAGAAATATCATACTTGACGGTCTATCAGGTTCATACGTGGTTAAAGCAATATCGATCTCTGGTAATAAATTCGTTATTGTTATCAACGATGATGGTATGGTCAAGGCTATGGTGGGTACAGTAGTCAATGATGTTGTAACTATCGGGACCGTCGCCTCATATAATGCTGGCAGCATTTATAGTTATGTCGATAAATTATCAGATTCATCATTTATACTTGTATATGGAACCAGTACTATCAATGGTTTGGTTGCGACGATATCGGGAAGCACAGTAACATTTGCTTCACCCACTCAATTAAGCTCGACGGTGAACTGTAAATCGGTTATTGTACTTGCAAATGGTTTGTTTGTTGCTGTCGGATCAGCCAATTCGGGTGGATATGGACATGCGGTGCTGGGCGAAGTAAGCGGGACGGTTGTGACTCTTGTAGGTGATTATGTTTTTAAGAGCAGCTCAATTAGCAATCCGGTTCTCGTCAAGATGTCGGATGATTCTATGGCCATTGCCTACTATCTTGCTTCTGATTCAAAGGAATATATCGTTCCAGGATTTGTTCGCAACATAGGCTTGGTATTTGGTATTGCAAAGGTACTGGATAGTGCAGGAAGTAATTTGCCTACTTCTATTTCAGGTGTAAATATTCAGCAAGGAAAATCTATAATATTTTTTAATACAACAGCGTTAAGTCCGGAAGGTCCGAAAGTGCTTGGTTGTATATTAACAATCCCTGAATCGTATTTGCTTATGATCGGTTCGGAATCATTAATAAAGAGTGCGCCATATGTTCCAATGGGTATTGCCTGTGATAAAATGGCGAAAGATGTGGTAGTTGTCGGTATGACAAATCCAAATTCTTCGTCCGGTTCTCATTCATATGAATATTATTTTATAAAAATAATTGATGATAATTTATTATTCATAAGCGAATCTATCAATGCATCTCGGGCAACATCAGCATCCGGTATAGCCGCGTTGACAAATTCTATTTTTGCCAGTTGTTATCTCGAATCAGGAATTTTAATGGCAAAAGTATTCCAGGACGATCGTAGTTTGGCTACGGGTATAGTCCAAGAATCCGGGGATGAGGGAGCAGAAGAAAGTGTTGCGTTAATGAGTGATGTGTCTGCTGTTCATACGGGCTTAGAAATTGATGAAACATATTATCTTGATAGATATGGCAATATTACGACAACACCGTCGCCATGGAAACTGGGACGTGCTGTTTCAGAGACAGAAATCAAATTGACAATAGGGAGTTAATAAGGAAGACGATGATTGTTGGGACAGAAATAGTTGGTAATGTTGCCCTCGGCGGAAGCTATTATCCACCGGTTTATATTGGTGGAATAGAACTAAGCGGAAATGGATCGGCAAGAAAAGAATCTCATATAGTGCCAACGGGTGGAATAACTCTCTCGGTTGGAGGAATTTATGATGTAAAATTACGGACCGTGCTCAATACGGCAGTTCAGAGTCTTTTAAGAGAATTGAGAGAGGCAATAAAAAAACTTAAGGACTTTTATCATGCCGGCAAAAGCGGGCAAATGTATGCCAATATAAATAAGATATTTCTCAGTGGACGGGAAGAAGAAGAGGACTATGCTTGGCCAAATTACCCAGAAGATGAGAGGATGGAATCGCCAGATACTTTGATAATGCATATGATACGCGGAACATTATGGGGTATGTATTGGGATATAGCTTTGATGTGTAATACGGATAATATCACAATGACAAGTCATGAAGAACTCGAGTGTGGGTGGATATTGGATGTGACAAGTCCAGGATTTGTCGGAGAAGAATATGATGAGGATTATAGCCTATCGTTTCTTGGACTGGATAATATGATTGATATTACGATGATTAACGCCGGGAATAGAAGTAATAATGAAATAAAGAAGATCGTTCGAAAAGAGGTTGTTCCAGCAATTTATAATGTGAGATGTTTCTTCGACCTGGAGGAGTAAATGGCTAATCTATTGACGAAAAAAGGATTATGGTTCACGCCTTTCACGCTTAAGTGGGGATTTGAACTATTGTTCAGATCCTTCTCATTCATTTTCGAACGATTCATTAATAGCTATGGATTTCTTATTGTTCAAACACCAGACGGATGGTCAGATGAAGGCTCAATAACAATAGATGGTCTTAAAATTAATATCGCACCATTCAGTGCTGTGGTGAAGGATGCATTGGGTAAGGTCCGATCAATACGAGAAACTGAAACTCAAACCATCGATCTGACCGAACAATCAGATGGGACCTACAAAATCTTGGCGCAGTATGCACCGACATATTATGAACCGGGGACTATAACCTTACAAAATGGTACTTCGATCGTTGGCATTGGAACGAAATTCACAGAAAACATCGATCATAATCTAAATCTTGTGATTCTGGATAGTGCGCTTGGAAATAATGGGATCTATCAGGTCGATAGTGTTGAAAATGATACACATCTTACTTTGAAAAAAGCATTCAGTGGTCAGACAGAATCCGTGCAGTTTGCGATCGGCGGTCATTTCCCGGACGAAGCATATCTTCCCTCAACTAATGAAAATTGGAGAATATTTGAACAGGATTCCTATCTGTTTATTGTGACACAGGGAGCTGTCACCAGTGATCAGATATACTTTGCCGATGTGCAAAAATCAGGCGGTGAGTTGACGGTTACAGAAAAGCGGGCGACAAATTATTTTTCTATATTCAGCCCGAAAGTGAACACGTTCACCTATGAACACACATTTGAAATGCGCGATAATTTCCAGTTGCCAGATCCGGATAATCCTCAATACAACAAAATACCAGCTCATATCTTCAGCGTGCCGGCAGGTGGGATAAAAAAGGTGATTAAGGCACGGTCAATGCTTCTATATGCTGAGGATGAAGGAGCGTATACGGATTGCAAGGTGATATTAAACGGCGAAGATGTATCTGATTGGAATACTATTCACGCAACTACCGAACCATCGGAAATATCACCGACACCGATTATACTTAACGATTTTGATTGTATCGAAGTACAGGTAACCGGAATCAATGGCCAATGTTGGAATCTTTCAGTAACGCTTGTCATAGAGGTTTCAATCTTATAGGGGGAATTATGGATGATCAAATTAATCACAGCTTCTTGGAGCGTATGAAGTACAATATTCAGCGTCATGCGATGTCGATAATATTGGTTCTGGCTGCAGTATTGATTTTATCGATCGTCGGGAATATGATATGGATAGAAGACAATGCACATGCAGTTATCGGGGGAATTTTAAGACTTGGATTTGGTATGACTGCTGTTTTGCTTTTCACAAAATTTGCATATCCAAAACTCAGTATTCAGGAGTCGATAAATAATGGCAATATTGCGGTTGCTATCTTTGCTGGTCTTGTGGCTGTGGCCATTGCTTTGCTATTCTAAGGACCCGACATACGAGGGAAAATATTGTTTCCTTTGGGATGGAGAGTTGTTATCAGCTGTAGACAGGGTATATTCGGATAGGTCAAAGTTCTATGATCGTTTGGCGCAGATCTATTCGGAGAGTGGATTTAACCCACGGGCGACGTCGGACTACGCCGGCTGGAAGCGACAGGGCATCGATACAGTGACTGCTATAAGAAAAAGGATGGGAGCTGCCGGGCTTTGTCAATTTATCTGGCCGACAGCCACACGCTATGGTGCATTGATAATAAGTCCTCAATGTGCAACGGATGAAGAATGGTGTCCAGGGATATACAATCCTATCTGGAGTATCAATGCAATGTCGAGATACATGAAGGACATCGAGCGTATTCTTTTAACGACGAAAAATCCCAGAGCCAGGAGAATGTTGCAGTCTGATAGGCAGTTGATGGAGCTTTTTGCGACTGCCAGTTACAATACCGGCGAAGGCCGGATCCGCGATCGTCTCAATAAACATGGCGCGAGTTGGGAGATTGTGAAGTACACGATCCTTCCGGAACCACGGGCATATGCTGAGAAGATTCAGAGGATATCGAGGGAGATGCGAAAGTTGCAAAGGTGGCAGAATGTAACAAGCTATTAGCTTCAATATGAATGGTTGTAAATGGATATGAATAGGTTGGTAGCAGATTTGTAGCATCTCATGCATAAAAGTGGCCTTCTCGATATGTTTTTTAAGCTTTTTTCCGCAATATCAGCAGACTCATAATCTGCGGGTCGTAGGTTCGAGCCCTACAGGGCCCACTAGTCAATTATGAATTTTGAATTCAGAATGATGAATTTTTATGTGGATATTGCCTGCGATGCGGGTCGTAGGCGGCGAGTACTACCGAAGGTAGTGCGAGCAGTACTACCCTTCCGAAAGGAAGGGTAGTGTTCGAGCCCTACAGGGCCCACTAGTCAATTATGAATTTTGAATTCAGAATGATGAATTTTTATGTGGATATTGCCTGCGATGCGGGTCGTAGGCGGCGAGTACTACCGAAGGTAGTGCGAGCAGTACTACCCTTCCGAAAGGAAGGGTAGTGTTCGAGCCCTACAGGGCCCACCAGTCAATTATGAATTTTGATTGTAGAGTGAAGAATGATGGATGGCGAAGATTTCTTGCTATCCATTCTTATTTAAGAAATACGGCTGAAGACTATAGTCTGAAGGTACTTCAGTGTAGCGAGCTCGGCGAGGCGGGCAGTCCCGACGTCTTTTTTCGGATTCAGCCCCTCGGGAACCACTATCCTGTAAATCGGTAAAGGTAACACCTCAAAAAAAGTAATTATTACCGTTTCTCCCTTCACTTCCATAGAAAGTATCGTTTTTAGCGGATTTACCCCCATTGAGTAAATTGGCATATCAGTTGCGTGTATTTATAGTACAAAAAAGTATAATTCACGAGGTTAACCCTCAATATTTCCGAAGAAATTCACAAATCACATTTCACAATTACTAGTTCTCTTATTCACATTAGGAGGTTATTACTATGGGACAACAACAACTTCTGTTGATCATTCTAGGAGTGATCATCGTTGGTATCGCCGTAGCGGTCGGTATCACCATGTTTAAGACGAATGCCGTCTCGGCAAATCGTGATGCATTGATTGGAGATATGCCCAATTTCCACTCGTCCCCAGCAGTTCTATCGTCGTCCGGTATCACTCGGTGGCGGCGGTGGCGTGTTCGACAACTCCAAGGGAGCTACGAGGGCAACCGGACGTTCGTCGTGACCGGGAACGCCGACATCGAAACGGTCGCCGATCGCCTCGGCCTGCAGATCGAGCGGGAGGGCTTCGAGACCTTCGGCGGGTACCTGCTCGCCAGCCTGGGCCGTGTGCCCGCCGTCGGGGAGGTGTTCGACATCGGGGTGCTCACAGTGGAGGTCCTCGACGCGGAGCGCCGGCGTATCCACCGCGTGCGGGTCAGGCGCAGGGCGGCACCAGCCGACGGGGCGGCGCAGGGGACCGGCGAGTCCCAGGAGCACACGGTCTCATGAAGGCCGGGTTTGTCGCACTGGTCGGGCGGCCGAACGCCGGAAAATCCACGCTGCTGAACCGCCTCGTCGGGCAGAAGGTGGCCATCGTCTCGGACAAGCCTCAGACCACCCGCAACCGGATTGTCGGCGTGCGCAACGGCGAGGGCGGCCAGATCGTGTTCATCGACACGCCCGGCATCCATCGGCCGCTGCACCGGATGAATGTCCGCATGGTCGATGTGGCCGTGCAAAGCCTCAGCCAGGCCGACCTGGTGTGCGCGGTGGCCGACGCCACCGAGCCCGTCGGGGGCGGAGATCGGTACCTCGCCGATCTGCTGACCAGGGCCACCGTACCGGTTGTGCTGGCGCTCAATAAGATCGACGTGGTCGCCAAGCCCGCGCTGCTGCCGCTCCTCGATCAGTGGAGCCGCCTGGCGCCGTTCAAGGAGCTCGTGCCGGTGTCGGCCCTGACCGGGGAGAATGAGGCGGTGCTCGAGCAGGCGCTGCTGCGTTACCTGCCCGAGGGCGAGGCCCTCTACCCGCAAGACTATCTCACCGACCAGCCCGAACGGTTCTACGTGGCCGAGATTGTCCGGGAGAAGGTGCTGCGGCACACGCGGGACGAACTGCCGTTTTCGTCGGCGGTCCTGATCGATCGGTTCGAGGAGGCGGACGACCGCGGCGTAATGCGCCTGTTCTGCACGATCCTGGTCGAGCGGGAGTCCCAGAAGCCTATCGTGATTGGCCGCGGCGGGGCGATGATCAAGCGGATCGGGACGGAAGCGCGCGAAGAACTGGAGACGTTCTTCAACGCGCGGGTCTACCTGGATCTCCGGGTCAAGGCCAGCGCCAACTGGCGCGAGGACCCCCGGCTCCTGGACGAGTTGGGCGTCCGGGACGACGACTAATCCCGGGGCTCACTTGTGATGGGTTCTTCGCCCCGGGCACGCGGGCTGAAGCCCACGTGCTCCATTCCCGGCGCATCGCCGACACAAGTGAGCGCCGGGCTTAGGGGCGGGTGTAACTGGGGCGATCAAAGCAGGATAGAATGAGGGACGCGCCCGCGCCGGTGCCCGTGCGCCCCTGTGATGCCGCTCTACACGACCGAAGCGATCATCCTCCGCACCTACAAACTCGGCGAGGTCGATCGCATTGTCGTGTTCCTGACGCGCGATCGCGGCAAGAAGCGCGGCGTGGCGCCCGGCGCCCGCCGGATGCGGTCGCGCTTTGGCGGGGCGCTCGAGCCGTTGACCCGCGCAGGGCTGACGTACTTCGAGAAGGAGAACCGCGAGCTGGTCTCCCTCAACTACGCCGAGCCGCTGGGATCGGCGCTGTGGACGGGGGGCGGCGAGGCGCTCGGCTACACGGGGTACTTCGCGGAGCTGCTCGACGAGTGCGCGCCCGAGAGCGACGCCGACGAGACGCTCTACCGGCTGGCCAGCTCCACGGTGGATGCCCTGGCGGGCGGGGGCGCGGTGGAGCCGC
>CAVZMI010000028.1:0-112867 GCA_963776275.1 Ignavibacteriota bacterium | reverse complement strand
GTGGATTTCGACGGGTTTACCTTCCCCACCAACGATGTCTACGCGGTATTGAAGAGCCTTCTCCTGAATCACAAAATTCAGAGGTGCGATGTTTGGTGGAATGATTATCCCAGTGTAATCGGGCTCGATGCGAGGAGGCCGATGGATTTCCCGTGGGTTTCCGATATCCTGTTTCTCGCAGGACATCCCTATCACTGATATGATTATTAAGAACCAGAAAAATGTATATTTGAAGAAGATCTTCATTGCTAATGCTCCTTTGGTCTATAATAAAGTGCATAGAACCAATATGTGTTCCCGTGATATTTATACAGTTCATTACGGGCCAAACTTTTATCACCACGGAATTTTTTCAATATATTTTGAAAATTTTTAAATCTCTCTACTATTTCCCCATTCATTTTATATCCTTCAAGTGAAGGAAGACCACGCTTCCCAGAAACAGTAAAATAAAGCAACAGGGCTTCTTGATAATGCCTGGGGATCTTAGTATAGCCTAAATCTTTTAAGCGTACTATTTCATTGGCAAATTTACCGAGATTACCACTCAACAGATGAAAAGCCATTAAGTACTCAAAAGCCATTTTATTAGAGGGGTTGTTATTCAGAATGCCTTCTAAGGTAATATCTGGAGAAACAGAATAATAGATAAAATCATGCTCCGGGTTGGGCATACGAGAACGTATGTCAAGAATATTCGGATCACGTGAAAACTTGGTATTGTCATTCAATAATTGGCGTAATTGATTTGCATTTTTCCTAAACAACAATGATTGATTAAGTTTAGAGATAAAAACATGAGCCGCATCAATTTCACCTTTGACTATACTCACCAATGCCAATTGCTCAAGAGTCCATCCGGTTTCGCCACGAATTGACATAGCCTCATGGGCCCAGTGTTCTGCTTCATTAATGTGTCCTAAATCATAATAAAAATCGCTATTCTGAAGGGGGTGGACGAACCCGTCATCTTGTGTCATGAGCAAACCATGTGTCCCCCAAATTTGTGGCAAGGCAAACATATCTGACGATAAGAGCCGCAAATGATAAAATGCCCTGTTGGCTTGAAAAATCATTTCCAAATCTAATCGGGATGTACCCTTTACCGTTTCTAATACTTGTTGCCACTCATGACATTGAGCATAGTGATCCACCATCAGCTGGTCTTTTTGTATTTCCTCATATGAGAGAAAAGCTGTTACTGCTAGAAGAAAGATAAGTACGATAACCTGAAGTGTCATGTTCAACCGAGACCCTACGCGACTTCTCAAAGAGGTCAAAAGATTCCGCTTAACAGTTTTAACCTTCTTCAAATTCAGTAAAGTGATTATACCTTGAACAATCAATATAAGTGGATAGAACGCATATAATGCGACACGTAGTAAATAGGTTTTTTCATTAATATAATCAAAAGGTAAGAGATAGATATACGCCTTCTGCATGCTGACCAAGAAGATAAAGGATGCTGCCAGATAGGGTAATCCGATACTGGAAAGAATTATGAGGACACCCAAAATGTATCGACGAGCAAGCAGAAGTTCAAAAAGACCGCACAAAAGAACAAAAAGGAAAAACGCTCCACCTACTAAAAAATAAAGCAAAAGCGACGACAGGATATATATGAGGAAACGAGTTACCTGATTCTTTGGCACAAAACGGATATAAAGAAAAGAAAATAGTAAAGCAAGGAGAAATCCAATGGTATAGTTCAATAAAAATTCATATTTACTATGACAGGCCAAGAGCAACAGGGCAGGAAGAAAAGATATAATGTCTCCCTTTATTTTTGCTCCAGTGTTTTGAATCAGCCACCGTGTTAGGTAGGTAGTCAGAATGGCAAAAACCGTAACCATCATCGAACCGATCCATGGAAAATAATAAAACTGTGCCAAAAATGCAGATATGTAATCTACCACTCCACCTGGATAGAGTAAAAATTCATGAAAGAATCGAACATTAAAAAAGAAGATGGGTTCTTGATATTGATAGATAATTTTTGGATCCACTCGAAGCCAGAACCACAAAAAAAAGCAAATAAAAAAAATAGCGTTAACAATCAAATAATAAAACTTATTGTATTCAGCGGAGGATTGAAGAGATTTTGTCATTACTCTACTCCATTTTGTCTATGGATGATTCAAGATATTGCTATTAATTTTACTTTCAACGGTATCAATAAACTGTGATTGCCTCAGGAGCCCAATGCCATGATTCGTTTACATGACCGAGGTCGAAATAGAAATCGCTTCTGCAAATAGGATAGAAATTACTATACTCTACAGCGTTTCTTATTGATGTGATAAGAAGACGACCCGTTTTCGTACGAATTATTAAAAACATCAGAAAAAACATTGTTTCTGACGCTGAGTTATCGACAACGATGTAGTTAAAATCGAATTATGCTGTCCAAGACGATTTTTCGAATATTTATTTTGGACAAGTCTGAGTTATTTATTAATCTATTTTCAAAGTAAAAATATCGGATATCGACAGATGGTTCAATTTCATCCAGTCTAACGATTCATGAAATCCTTCTACTCCTGGCAGAGACTCTTATGAAGAAGGCGGGACGCTGAGTTCTTCCTGTGTTGGGTATTTTAATCCTAAACCATTCTTAACGTCGTTCTCCCGGTGCAAAATACTTTGCATTTAAACTCTTATCCGTCTGCCTGGCAATTTTGATCAGCTCCTGCGGCCTTTGCGGAATTGGGCTTGTAATAAGTTCCGGGATATTGAAGGTTTGAAGGGCCGATTCGTAGAAAGCGGGATCCTCCTGGGGCAGCACAAAAGCTTTACTGGCATTTCCCTGCTCATCGAAGTAGCTGAAATAAGGTCTCGCGGAGATGCCGTCTTCACGCCTGCTGCTGAACGCAATCCAACGTCCGTTGCTGAACCATGAATGGTAGCTGTCGGAACGCTCGCCGTTGCAGGCAAGTTTCCGGATTTGCCTGGACTCCATGTCCATGACGTACAGGTGGCCGTTGGACCGGGCCAATGGAAAGTTGCCGTATTCAGACATTGTGAAAAGCAGGTATCGGCCATCCGGAGAGAACCTCGGGAAGGTGATGCTCATGCCGGTCTCAGATGAAGCCAGAAATGTCTCCAGTTTTCCGAATGTGGCGGTCTGCGGGTCAAACTCGATCCGCATTAAGTCGTATTTTACATTCTTATAATTTTCATTTTTCAAAACTTCAATGGAATCAAAGCGTTGCGTACTGCAGAAATAGAGCCATCTGCCGTCCGTAGACCAGGTTGGATATGTTTCGTACCGATTGGTATCAGCAATCGACTGACAGGCTGTGATCGTGTTGGATTCCACGTCATAGAGAATTATATCGGAGACAAAATCAAGAGCGTCTCGGTTCACACCTCTGGTATGAAAGAATTGTCTGACTTTATACGCCGAAAAAGCGAGATACTTGCCGCCTGGATGCCATGCTGGATGTCCCGCCGGAGCCTTGTTGAATTCTGTTTGTGTCTTGATAAAAGTTGTTTTTCCACCGACGCTGAGAAGCATGCCCGTTAAAGGCGCACCCCTAAAGTGAACTATCCAATTGTCCGGACTGTTATGAAGAAACGAATGGCAGTTAACACATCCGTCGTTCAAGGGTTTATTGTCGAGAATCTGCTTTTCGTCAAAATTTTCTAGATCTCTCTGATAAATCCCCATTTTTTTCCAGTACATATAAAGAGGGGGCATCAACCGGTAGACCAAGTATGGATCTATTTCTTCTTGTGCGATCTGATTCCGAATCGGATCAAACCGCACCCATTGGTTCTGCGAATCCTGGGCTGTAACAACGAAACGGATTTCTTTGCCCCTGTTCTGCACAAGAAGGTCCTTCCATTGTGAAATGGGAATTCTGATCTCCGGTTCACTACTGTTGATTTCGATGGGTTTACCTTCCCCACTAATGATGTCTACGCGGTATTGAAGAGCCTTCTCCTGAATCACAAAATTCAGAGGTGCGATGTTTGGTGGAATGATCGTCCCTGAGTAATCGGGTTCGATGCGAGGAGACCGATGAATTTCCCGTGGATTTCCGATATCCTGTTTCTCGCAGGACATCCCTATCACTGATATGATTATCAAGAACCAGAAAAACGCATATTTTAAATAGATTCTCATTCGATTCCCCACATTCTGGATGACGTTTGCCCCGCCTTGCGCTCTATAGGATTGTTATAAAACAAATAATACCAATATGTGTTTCCGAACTGCTGCCGAAGCTCAGATTGAGCGGCTTTTCGATCACCGTTGTACTTCGCCAGCACGTGATTGAAGTCCTGAAAATGTTGTAATGTCTCATTCCGGATATACCGTATAAACGGGGGTGTTTCGGGCGTTTTGCTTATCACCCACAAGCTAAGCAACGCTTCCTCCACGTGCCTGGGAATGTGACGATAATTGAAATTGTTCAACATATTGAGATCTTTCATCAGACCTCCCAATCGGCAGGTTAGAAGCTCATGGGCAATCCTGTATTCGAATGCCATTTTATTTTTTGGATTTTCTTTCAGAAGGCTGTCAAATTCCACTGGAGGATGACCACTCATAATGACGAAGTCCTTTTTCACCAGCATAGACAGACCGTGACTCAATATCTCGTCATTGGAAGCCAGCGCCGGATTCTGAAGGATTTTTCTGAATTCCCGTGCCCAGTCTTTAAAGAACAACATTTTGTCCAGCACGTTCAGACATCGCTCCGCAGCCCGAAAATCGCCGCTCACAAAATTGACGATCACCATGCGTTTTACTATCCACGGTGTTTCCCCATCTGTAGATACGGCTTCATAGGCCCAATGCCTGGCCTCGTTGATGGAGCCAAGTTCATAGCAGAAATCGCTTTCCTGAAGCGGAGCCGAATCACTAAACCCTTTTGGTAATATCAAGCCGGCTGTACTGTTATTCTGTGGAAACGAAAACATGTTTTCCAGAAGTTGATCAGTATGAAAAAGCGCTCTGTTGGTATGAAACGCAACCTGTAATAGGTTGGATGGTTCCTCCACAGAAGTCCGTATGATATCCTCCCATTGCTGGTGGCGCGCGTAATAATCTACTTGAAGTAAAAGGTGGTTGTTTTTCTCAAATGAAAAAAAAGCGGCAACTCCTGCAACCAAGAAAAGTACAAGGGTCTGCAATCCGTATTGCAGCCATGAATTCCGAAATTTTAATTTCTTCAAAAAACCAAGCCGCTCAAAAATAAATGGATGATATATTATAAATACTAGTATATAAAATAGTATCAGTAAATACGGCGTAATAAGCGGTGTGTAAGACTCCGTAAAAGGAAGGAGATGGAGATATGCCATCTGATCATTGATCAGGAAAAGAAATTCTTTGGCCATATAAGGTACCGCTAATGCAATTAACAGATATACTATGCTCAGGACGGGGCGCCTTAAATAGAAAGCTTCATACAGAATGCACATCAGTGCATATAATAAAAATACACCCCCGGCGACATAGAAAAGAACAAGTCCAACCGCAAGATAGGAGACAATCCTCGACATGGCACTCTTGCCGATTCGGAATTGTAAAAGGACGAAAAGTAAGGAAAGACCCAGAGCCAGACTGACCGCGAGCGGATGCTTGTAGTGGCTGTGAAGCATCAATAACAGAATAGCCGGGATAAAATGAACCAACTGGATTTGATAACCAGGTCGAATTGCTCGGATCAGCGCTGCTGTCAATCGGGTAACTGCCCAAACCGTGGCTGTTATAACCAGCGCACCCAGCATCGGAAAATAATAGAGTTGTGAGAGAAGTACTGCCGCATAATCTAAGAGCCCGCCAGGATAGTTAAGGAATCCTCGGAAGAATCTAAAATCAAGCAGAAATATAGGATCCTGACGCTGATTATAAAGAGCCGGATTAATGCGAAGCCAGAGATACAGGAAGAAGGCACTGAAGAAAACCCCTTCGCGTATGATGAATTTAATGCCGGTTTTTGCCGATATCTTTGAAGAAGCAGAATTCATGAATTTCTCCTCAATAAGCATATATCGTAACAATTTGATAAAATTTTTATAAAAAGTCAAAATTCATGCCCTATACAGTTATAGCATAACCCTTGCAATGAAGGATTATCAATTAGAAAAACCTTCAAAAAGGGCAAAATTTTTCATTTTAAAAATTTTATGAGGTCAGATTGGGTTCTTGACTTTTAAAATGAATTATCATAAATTGAACAAATTAAAAGGTGATTGAACCGTTTCAATTGAAATCGGTTTTTTAAAAATTGAAGTTCTTCTTATCGGGAAGTTTATTTACGAATAGGAGAGCACAAGTGAAGAAAGTAACCATTGACGATGTTGCCAGACGAGCCGGCGTCTCGATCGGTACGGTGTCTGCCGTAATCAACGAAAAAAATATCGTCAAATCCGAGACAAGAAAAGCAGTTCTAATTGCAATGAAAGAACTGAATTACCGACCGCGGGGGAGTGCTCGTAATCTGAAGAACACAGCCACGACCTACAGCAGTATCGGCTTGCTCATTCGCGAGTTGGACAATCCATTTTATACAGCAATTGCATTGGGAGTAATTGAGTATGCCAGCAGCAAGGGATATTTAGTCAGTATCGTTAGTTCAGAAGGCGATCATAAGTACGAAGAAAAAATTACACAGAGTTTCTCTGACAAGGATATAAAAGGAGCAATTATCGCACCGGTGTTGGAAGGGACTGCCGAAATCGAACATCTCTTCCGACTAAAGATGATCAATTTCCCGTTTGTGCTACTGGAAAACGTCAAAGGCATCCAGGCAAATGTAGTGAGCATAAATAACATTAAGGCGATGAAAGAAGCAATGAAGTATTTGATTGATAACGGCCATTCCAAGATCGTACATTTTTCTGGGCCGAAGCATGCTTCTCACACATACGAAAGGATCGATGGCTTCCGCCGGGCTTATAGTGAAAGCCATTTTGCCTACAACATCGAAATGATAGTCCCGACAGGTGCTCACCTTGACGATGGTTACCATAAGTGTATCGAATATTTTAAAGACAGAATCCGTGAGGATTATCCAACCGCCATTGTTTGCTACAACGATCTCGTCGCTCTCGGTGTTATGGAGGCTTTGGCCGAATTGAAAATTAAGATACCCGATGATATTTCTGTCGTGGGTAATGACGATATTCCCTTTTCGAGATACAATCCAATGCAATTAACGACGATTCGCGCTCCAATGTTCGAGTTGGGCAGAAGGGCAGCAGAAATCCTGATCAAAAACATCGAATCCCCCGAACCCTTACCAGTAGAAAACGTGGTTCTGGATGCAGAGTTTGTTGTAAGAAAATCCACGAAGATCTTGCATCCGCCGTTACCTACATTGAATCAGCATAGTCTGGAAGGAACCCTGACATAAAGGGAACTGATTGAGGGGTATGGTCGTTAGATATTTTATAACAAGTAAGACATCTAAATATACCACATTCTAAATTATTCTAAGAAGAATTCCTTCCGAAAAGATATGTATACTCTTGGTTATGATGTTGGTAGTTCATCCGTCAAGGCGGCTCTATTAAATCTTGAGACGGGGAAGGTCGAAGCCAGCGCCTTCTTTCCAAAAAACGAAATGCCGATCACCGCTCTTCGTGCCGGCTGGGCAGAACAGGATCCGAATATGTGGTGGGAGAATTTGAAACTCGCCACATCGGAAACTCTCTCAATTTCACACATCAAGCCCGATCAAATAATCGCCATAGGAATCTCCTATCAGATGCACGGCCTCGTGATCATCGATAAAAGCAAACAAGCTCTTCGTCACTCTATTATATGGTGCGACAGCAGAGCTGTAGAGATCGGTCGAAAGGCTTTTGACGCCCTTGGTGCTGAAAAATGCCTCGGTTCACTCCTGAACTCTCCCGGAAATTTCACCGCCTCCAAGTTGCGCTGGGTAAAAGAGAATGAGCCCAAGCTGTACGACAGGATTGATAAGTTTATGCTCCCGGGTGATTACATCGCCATGCGGTTAACTGGTGAAGCTGCGACAACCCTTTCCGGTTTATCCGAGGGAATTCTCTGGGATTTCAAAACTGATTCGATTGCCTCTTTCCTGCTCGGCCACTACGGCATCGATCCACGCTTGATCCCTCACATCGTTCCGACATTTGGTGAACAAGGCCGTCTCAGCCGACCAGCTTCGCAGGAACTGGGTCTGCCGGAAGGTATACCTGTTTCCTACCGGGCGGGCGACCAGCCAAACAATGCCCTCTCGTTAAATGTAATGGAACCGGGCGAGATTGCTGCAACTGCAGGAACATCCGGTGTTGTCTACGGCGTGAGTGATACACTGAAGTACGATCATGCTTCGCGCGTCAACTCATTTGCTCACGTCAATCACCGTACCGACGCCCAACGCATCGGAGTATTGCTGTGCATCAACGGAACGGGCATTGCCAACAGCTGGATCCGTCGCATCACGGGTCAACAATCTGTCGAATACGCTCGGCTGGATGAAGCTGTATCAAAAATTCCGGCAGGATCCGGCGGAATCATCTTTCTGCCGTTTGGCAACGGCGCGGAACGGATGCTGGAGAATCGCGACATCGGCGCACATTTTCTCAATCTGCAATTCAACCTTCACTCACAATCGCATCTTATGCGCTCCATACAGGAAGGAATTGCATTCGCTTTCAACTATGGAATTGAAATCATGCATGGAATGAATATAAAGCCAACCGTGGTTCGCGCCGGTCTTGCCAATCTATTTTTAAGTCCCATATTTTCGGAGACTCTGGCACATACAGCGGGTGTCTCCATCGAGCTATACAGTACCGACGGTGCTCAAGGCGCTGCACGAGGAGCCGCACTGGGTGTGAAGTACTACAAATCTCGCACAGAGATGTTTAATGGACTTCAACGTCTGAAAGTCATCGAACCTCAAAACTCACGGATAGCTGAATATAGAAATTTATACGAACACTGGTCTTCTGCATTAAATCAAATTCTTCAATTAAAGGGATAATACAATGAGCACAAATGTGACACTCGGCAACAAAGAATATTTTCCAATGGTCGGTAAAAAAATCGCTTTTGAAGGGCCCGGCTCAAAAAATCCATTAGCGTTTAAGTATTATGATGAAAATAAATCGGTAGCCGGAAAAACGATGAAGGAGTTTCTCCGCTTTGCGGTTGCCTACTGGCATTCGTTCTGTGGAACCGGGGGCGACCCATTCGGACCCGGCACAAAAAACCTGCCCTGGAATGAACCGGCTGATCCCATACAACGAGGAAAAGCAAAGATGGACGCGGCATTTGAGTTCATAACAAAGCTCGGTGTCCCCTTTTACTGTTTCCACGATTTTGATCTTGTGGATGAAGCTTCATCGATTCGAGAATCGGAACAGCGGTTATCCACGATGGTCGAATATGCAAAAGAGAAACAAAAAGCCTCCGGCATCCAGCTTCTCTGGGGCACGGCAAATCTCTTTTCCCATCCGCGCTACATGAATGGAGCCGGAACCAATCCAGATTTCGCCGTCGTCGCTCATGCCGCGGCACAACTAAAAAATGCGCTGGATGCGACGATCGCACTCGGCGGACTCAACTACGTCTTCTGGGGAGGACGCGAAGGGTATATGTCGCTCCTCAACACGAATATGAAACGCGAGCGCGAACATATGGCACGATTCCTGACTATGGCGCGCGATTATGCAAGAAAACAGGGTTTCAAAGGAACGTTCTTTGTCGAACCAAAGCCTATGGAGCCGATGAAGCACCAGTACGATTTCGATACAACAACGGTAATCGGGTTTCTGCGCGAATTCAATCTGCAGAACGATTTCAAATTGAACATCGAGGTGAATCATGCAACACTGGCAAATCACTCTTTTCAGCATGAGCTTCAGGTTGCCGCCGATAGCGGCTTGCTGGGAAGCATAGATGCAAACAGAGGCGACCCCCAGAACGGCTGGGACACCGATCAATTTCCAATAGATCTGTTTGATCTGGCGCAGGCAATGTTGGTGATCGTGGAAGCCGGTGGATTTACCGCAGGCGGAATCAACTTCGACGCGAAGGTTCGACGGAACTCGACAGATCCTGAAGATCTTTTCATTGCGCATATTGGCGGGATGGATGCTATCGCACGGGCACTCCTGATTGCTATCAATGTCCTGGAAAAATCTCCGTACAGAAAACTCCGCACCCAGCGGTATGCCTCCTTCGATAACGGCTCGGGTGCTGCATTCGAACAGGGAAAACTGACTCTCGAAGACCTGCGGAAGATCGCTATAGAGAACGGCGCACCAAAGCAAATCAGCGGCAAACAGGAATTGTTTGAGACATTTATCAACGACTACATTTAACAGTCAACAATTACTTAATAAACCGCTTTTCTAGACATTTTTATATTCTTATTATCGACTGTCCCGCTCTTTTAGCGGGACATCTTTTTATTCAGGTGCATACCTATGAAACGCCGGAATATTCTTTTACTAGGCTTCCTTCTTGTTTTTTCAAGTCATAATTTTTATCTCCGTGCAGAGAAGAAGATAATCCAAAACGGAGTTCAGGTAGAAATTAATGACTTGAATATAAAAGTGCAGTTTTATGCAGATAATATAGTCCGAGTCGTAAAATGGCTGCCCGGAACGACACCCGACACGACGAGCCTGGTTGTGATCCGGAAAACGATGCCGGAGATAAATATCCGTACTCGCGAGATCGGAACCGGAAATCATCGCAGGTTCTGAAAAATTACTCGTACGAATTTCAAAAATCGACGGCTCTCTTGCATTCCTGACAAGGGATCTCGATAAAATTCTGAAAGAGAGCGGAAAAGCGATTATTACACCGACAGCCGATAAGACTTTTCAAATTGAACAGCGATTTGTGTTGCCGCCGGATGAAGGGATATACGGACTTGGGCAACATCAATACGGATACATGAATTACCGCGGACGCACGGTGAAGCTCGTCCAAACCAACACCGATGCGGTTACACCTTTTATGATCTCTACAAAAAATTATGGGATTCTGTGGGACAATTATTCGAAGACAATTTTCAAAGACAGCGAAAAAGAAACCTCGCTCTGGTCGGACGTTGCGGATAATATCGATTACTATTTTATTTTCGGCGATTCAATGGACAGCGTCATAGCCGGTTACCGAAATCTTACAGGACAGGCTCCGATGTACGGTAAGTGGGTCTACGGATACTGGCAAAGCAAAGAACATTATGAAAACCGCGATGAATTGTTGAGAATTGCATGGGAGTACCGCAATCGTAGAATTCCTATCGATAATATCATCCAGGATTGGGATTACTGGGATGGCGGACAAAATTGGGGACAATTATTCTTCGACGAAAAAAAATTCCCTCATCCACAAGAAATGATAGATAGCCTTCACAGGCAGAACTTTCATGTCATGATTTCTATCTGGCCGGGATTAGGGCCAAATACTCCGGTTTATAAAGACATGCAGCAGCGAGGGTATCTCTACAGTCCTGTCGGATGGGGCGGTTTTAAATTTTACGATGCATATAATCCTGCTGCTAACGACCTGTACTGGTACTACATGAAAAAAGGATTATTCTCCAAAGGTATTGACGCCTGGTGGATAGATTCAACCGAGCCCGATATCATCAATGCGCTGACAAAAGAATCTACCGAGTATGAAATGAAAAAAGTGGGCAGAAATTATATAGGTTCCTTTGCCAGATATCTCAATCCTTATTCGCTTCTCATGACGGAGGCGGTTTATAGAAATCAACGCAAAGAAACCGATCGGAAACGTGTCTATATCCTTACGCGATCGACGTTTGCAGGTCAACAGCGGGCTGCAGCGACGACATGGTCGGGCGATATCGGTGCCGACTGGAGCATTTTTAGAAACCAGATATCAGCAGGTCTTAACCATTGTATGGCCGGCATCCCGTACTGGACATTTGATATCGGCGGTTTTGTCATCGGCAGTTACGGAGGTGTTTTCTCAAACGGTGGTAAAGATCCGGCTTATCAGGAACTATACACACGGATGTTTCAGTTTGGCTCGTTCTGTCCGATATTCAGATCTCATGGTTCAGAGACTCCGCGTGAAATATGGCAGTTCGGCGATTTTTCTCAAACGCTTTTAAAATTCGACAACTTGCGCTATCGCCTGCTCCCCTATATCTATTCATTGGCATACCGGGTCACTAATAATGGATATACAATAATGCGCGGCTTGCCCATGGATTTTGAGAATGACAAGAATACTTATTCCATCGACGATCAGTTCATGTTTGGTCCGTCAATAATGGTATGCCCTGTTACCGAGTACATGCTTCATCGACCGCCTGAACAGAGCATCCCGGTTACTGCCGAACACTTTAAGACGAAAGACGGTACACAGGGCTTACATGCCGAATATTATAAAGACACACAATATAAAAATCTGACACTCGAAAGAATCGATTCTACGATCAATATTTTCTGGTATACAGGACGCCCGGATTATGTCACAGATTCAACATTGGCAATTCGCTGGTCTGGAAAACTGGTACCAACCCAGACAGGAAAACACCAATTTCACATCAAATGCTTCGGACCTAAACGTATTTTCATCGACGGGAAAGAATTACAATTTATTTATCAAAGTGTTGAAGCGTATACCGATTTTGTAGAATTACAGGCCGGTAAAGAATATGATTTCGTAATGGAGACAGAGAATTATCCTACGGGTGCTTTAAGGGTTTTACTTTATTGGAAGACACCCGATATTTTCGCCAAAGAAAAAATAGCAGAGACAAAAGTACAAAACCGGAAAGTATATTTACCTGCAGCCCATCAATGGTATGATTTTTGGACGGGCGAAATCAATTCAGGCGGTCAAAACATTCTTTCAGATGCACCGATAGATAAAATACCTCTGCTTGTAAGAGCGGGTTCAATAATACCGATGGGACCTTTTATTCAGTATACAACTGAGAAACCTGCCGATCCCATCGAACTGCGTATTTATCCCGGTGCAGACGGAAGCTTTACACTCTATGAAGATGAAAATGATAATTATAATTATGAAAAAGGATTCTTCGCAACAATCGATTTCACGTGGGACGATGCGAAACACCGGCTTACAATAGGCAAGCGGAGCGGTTCATTCCCAGGGATGTTGGAAAACCGCGACTTTGAAATTATCATTGTGAATAAAGATAAAGGCATCGGGATAGAAATGACAGAGAAACCCGATAAAGTCATTCACTATCAGGGTAAAGAACAGATTGTACAATTTTAATACTCATCCGCTCACTTCGTCGGCACCGCCGGGCGAAGCCTAGCGGATTGAGCACGAAGTCTTAGCACTGCTTTTGATAAACCTTGCGAAGTTGCTGTCAGTGTTATTTCGCCCCATTGCTTGTCTGATTGTACGATCACTTGTGCCAATCCATTGAATACCTTACGCTTACAGATGTCCGTTGGTGTGAAAACCCGGATGATACCCGCATCGGTATTAAGATTATCATAAAGGTATCTTGGAATTAGCGGGGTCCCGACGATTGAATAAATGTTATTACCTTCATGCAGAATGGAATGATCAAGTATATATTTTTGAACGGCATCGTCACGCTTGATTTTTTTCGCCACACAATGTCCATTCACATAAATTGCCTGTTCTTCGCCCAGACTTTTTGGCCACAACGATATTTCTTCATCGTCTGTCAGGCGGGTTAAATTGAATGTGCCGCGAATAACAATCGTCTTAAATATATCGTTCGTTTTTGCGTTGTAATTACCCTGTTCATCGAGTGCAGACGGCCAGTTTGAGTCGTTAAAATCGGGACTTGTTTCAGGATAACTCTCCACTGTCCGCACTGCTTGTGCTTTAAGGCCATCAATTCTTATCTGATTAATTTCCTCAAAATAACTATCGGGTTCATGCGACGATGGATCGCCATTCCCCACGCCAATGATTCTTCCCGGTCCTTGTATAGAAAAAGCAATTTCGTTCCCGGCTGTGGGCACAGTTCTTCCATTCATGTCGGCGACCTGTACTGTAATCACCGATATATCTTCACCGTCGGCTCTTATTGAGTAACGGTCAGGAGTGAGTGTAACGATCGCCGGTTCTGCGGTGGTCTCGATCTGATCGGTTATAATTTCTTTACCATTCTTATAACCATGTGCGAGCAGTGTCCCCGGTTCATAATTCACCATCCATTCTATATGTGAGTTCTTAGGCATGATTTGCAGTCCGAGACTTCTATTATTCAGGAAAAGTTCGACATCATCACAGTTACTATAAGCCCATACATTGATCGACTGTCCAACTTTCTGTTTCCAGTTCCAGTGAGGAAAAATATGAAGTACAGGTTCATCTGTCCACCGCGATCTGAGATAATAGAACATGTCTTTTGGAAAACCGCAGAGATCCAGGATGCCGTATTGAGTACTTACTTGAGGCCAGCCGAACGGATTCGGTTCACCACGATAATCGAACCCAGTCCAAAAGAACAAACCGGACAGAAAAGGACGTGCGGCATAAAATTTAAATCCTTCTTCCAGACTGCGTCCTGCAGATTTTCTGTCGGTTGCCGTCATATGTGCATTGACCGTGTCGTCTTCATAGATACCGCGGGTTCCGCGTGATGTCGTTTCTTCGGTACCGATCCGCGGCTGATCGGGAAAATCCATGGTTTGCCTGTCGATGTCTCCGTTAAAAATATAATTGAATCCCATGACATCCTGGACCGTGGAGATGCCTTTTCCCCACCCGCCGCTGTTTGCATATGTGAAACGGCGTGTCGAGTCAAGACGCTGCGCAAATGTCTGCATTGTTGATGCAATGCGTGCACCCGTGACATTCCCTTCGATAGCCCACTCTTCGTTACCTATCGACCAGATTATCACGCTGGGATGGTTCCTGTCTCGCATGATCAAGCGCCTGAGCAGATCGAGGTGCTCTGTATTGCTGCCCATTAATCGGTTTTCGTCGATCACGAGCATGCCAAGACGGTCACATACATCAAGCAGCTCCGGAGTGGGAGGATTATGCGCACAGCGGTAGGCGTTCGATCCCATCCCTTTCAGACGCCTAATACGAAATTCCTGGAGGGCGTCTGGCATTGCAGTACCGACACCGGCATGATCCTGGTGGTTATTCGTGCCTTTGAGATACACATGTTTACCGTTAAGGAAAAATCCTTCCCTTGGATCAAAACGAATAGTCCGGATGCCGAATGTGGTTTCATACCGGTCTATTACGGAGCCGCCGGAACTGAGAGTGGTGATGAGCGTATAAAGGTACGGCGTTTCGACCGACCACAGTGATGGATTCTCGACCCGTATCAAACATGAAGACTCTTTGATATCGCCCGGCTTCAGTTCAAGCTGTACTAACTCTCCTCTCGCGATTGTTACTCCGTTTGCATCAACTATGATCTGAGCGATATAGAAATTTTCATCGTGCGGTCACTTCATTGGTAACCGTCGCCCGAGCCGTGACAATCGCCGAATTTTCCACAAGATCGGATGAGACGAATGTCCCGTACGGTGCAATGTGGAGCGATGATGTTTTATTAAGCCAGACATGGCGATAAATACCCGCGCCTTCATAGTACCAGCCTTCTTCCATTGTTGCGTCGACACGAACGGCGACAACATTATCTTCGCCATAATTCAAATAGTCGGTGACGTCATACTGAAAGCCCGAGTAGCCGCTGTGTTCTTCACCCAGATAGAATCCGTTGATCCAGACAGTCGAATTCCGGTGGACGCCGTCAAACTCAATACTGATACGTCGGCCAAGATCAGATTCCGGAATGAAAAAAGTCCTCCTGTACCAGCCGATACTGGTTTCCGGGAAGTTCCTACCGACTGTTTTAAAGCCGTGACTGGAACTGGCTTTCGCATCAAAAGGGAGCTCCACCGCCCAATCGTGAGGAAGGTTGAGTATCCGCCAGGCGCGATCGTCAAAATTTTTTGCAGCGGGGCCGTCACCATAACCTGCTTTAGCAAAATAGGAATGGTACCGGGTCGCATGATTAAAATCTTTGTCTGTATTAAATACATGTCCGAAGGCGAAACGCCATCCGAAATCCATTAACAACCGTTCGCGTCCGGCAGAAGTTGCCGGGTTCCGGAAACTGGATTGTCCTGAAACCGGGATGCTTGGTACCAGCAGTAATGCCATAACCAGCATCAGTCTAATTTTACTCGTTTTATTTCTCATGATTTCACGTAGTAGTAATTATGGATTATATGGGTGTGATGTATTAATTAAATATAGTTATGTCTACTTAATTTCTCTTCATGTTAGTCTGCCAACCGACCGTTTTATGATCTCTTCTCCCACACACAGAATCCGGTTTTCATGTCTATTGATCGGCATGATAGTGGTTACCCTGCATGATATTTGTTTGTTACTTTTTGATATAGATATAATATTCCGATTTCTACAGGCAGTGTTGCCCAAATAAGCCACAAAGGAAACTGGCCTGCAATTGACCGGATTCCCTCCTGTTGCGTATCCATCGGCTGATAGAGTATTAAAATAGCAACAAAGTTATTGGTAAAGTGTGCTGCCATTGAAGGGAGAAGACCCTTACTTCGGTAATAAAAATATCCGAAAAGTATACCAAGCATTGAGAGCGATACGAGTCCCAGCGGCTGAAAATGGAAGAGGCCGAAGATTATTCCGACCAGGAGAATGCTTTTCCATCGTATCGTCCGTTCAAACGTGCGTTGTACATACCCCCGGAAGAAAATCTCCTCGCAAATCGCCGGTGTAAGACAGATAACGATCACAAGCCATAGTAATTCCCCGGTAGAATGTGCTGTGAAAATTTCTGCATTCATTTCCAATATTTTTTCCGGGATGTGTAATTGACGCAACAACTCATCGGCAATCCAATTGGTTGCAGGTATCAGAGTCAGCGTAGCAATGACGGCCAGCAGGATTTCCACGAAGGAACTGCGTTTAAGCCGGATGTACTCTCGTATATCGGACGTATGCCAGCGTTTGATTAGCCATAAAACCGGCATCAACATGAAGCTAAATTCCGAGACTAAAACAACAGCCTGAAGCGGAGCGGCATAATATTTCATAAATTCTGAAAGCCTATCAAAATAATTACCGCTCGTTTCCGGACCACCCGACACAAGCTGGCCTATGCCAATGGTTATGACGACGATAATTGATTCTGCATTGAAATATAATATGCCGATGCCGAGGAGTGCGATTATTGCAGCTGTATTCAGACTGCGACCGCTCTGCTCCCATGAACCCTCCAGAAGAGAATTACCATCCGGCGTCGTGATTTCAGATTGTACCTGCGGTTGGCTTTCCGTATTCATCATATCGTAATTGTCGTATCAGTTTGCCTCAGTTGAACATTTAATTCATCTCGTGCACGAAGATCGAAATACAGCACTGTTGTGTACAACGGGCTTACCAGAAGTTGCAGTACGGTGCTTAGGCTGCCGACTAATCCTATACGAATTCCAATTGTTCTGAAAGTCTCAAAAATCGCCGTAGGATCGACTTCTTTTGAACCGGCCGAACCCAGCATCGAAAAATAAGAAGCGAAGAAATCCCACATCGCGATAAGATATACCGGTGTTATAATAAGAGAGACCGCAAAGCTCAGCATTATATTCATCAGCAGTAGAATTCCAAAGACGCGCCACCAGTTACCACGGACAAGTTGCCTGCTTCGCCTGAAGGACTGAAAAATATTCGCATCCTCCCACCCTATAGCCTGAACCGTAAAAGCCCAATTTGTAGTAAGAAAGACGATAAACCCTATGGAAGTTAATAGAAGTAGAACCGCAAAGAATCCTAACAGAAACGATTTTGCCGCGATTGCAGCGATAAGCAGGATATATGGAATAAGAACCAAACCGACGATTACAAGTCCTATCAGTATGTTTTGTCCTATCAGCCGCAGAAATCGTATGCTGAACATTCGGCGCAATGCTTCCTCCCAGGTGATATACTGCCCGTTCATTTCCTCGCAGCTCGTGATAGTGACGCCTAAGGTAGCTGCTTCCGTTCCCAAAACAAAGAAGGTTAATCCTATGAAAAATCCTATCATAGTAATCAACATACTTCCGAATCCTTCAGGGATATTCGCCCCTCCGATCGCTTTATCGTTGATCATATTTGCAATTTCGGAGAAGAAAGAATCCATTCCGAGGATGAATATTACGGCAGGCAGCACCATAATAATCGAAACTAGGATAAGGCTTCGGAGCCAGGTTTTTCCGATCAGTTTAAAGAGCCGGTCGAATATCTCACCGAGAGTCATGGGAGTAATTGTCATGGCGTTCTCCAGAGTTAGGATATGATAAATAAATTATTCAGCATTTGTCCTTGTATGGAATCGGGAAGACTTATTAAATTGTACGAAAGTCGACGGAAACAAACAACCGAAAAAGACCCTTATTCAACGAAAAATATTCATGACTTGATAATATTATCTATTTTCTTCAATTCCTCCTGTGTAAACGTCAAATCATTCAACGCCGCTACTGCATTTTCGATTTGCGACACACGACTGGCTCCGACAACGGCCGAAGTCACTTCGGGATGCCGTAAGACCCACGCGAGTGCCATTTGTGCCAGTGTTTGGCCCCGTTTCACTGCCAGCTCGTTCAAGCGCCGCACGCGGGACAATTTGTCTTCTGTAATTTGATTCGGTCTAAGAAAACCATGTGGTTTGCTTGCACGCGAGCCATCGGGAATTCCATCAAGATATCTGTCGGTCAGCATACCCTGAGCCAGCGGTGAGAACACGATGCAGCCAATTCCCTTCTCACGGAGCACCCGTAGCAGGCCGTCTTCAATCCACCTGTCGAACATATTGTACTTGGGCTGATGAATCAAACAGGGTGTTCCGAGTGACTGTAATATTTGTGCGGCATGTTGTGTCTGTTCTGCATTATAATTCGAGATGCCTGTATAGAGAGCCTTGCCGCTGCGCACAATACTGTCGAGCGCCTGCATCGTTTCTTCCGGGGGAGTTTCAGGATCCGGCCTGTGGTGATAAAAAATATCTACATACTCCAATCCCATACGGCGCAGACTCTGATCCAGACTTGCAACGAGGTATTTGCGCGACCCCCATTCACCATACGGTCCCGGCCACATCAGGTATCCTGCCTTCGTAGAGATGATGAGTTCATCCCGGTAGCTTGATAGATCCTGTCGAAGAATTTTTCCGAAGGTCTCTTCTGCCGAACCCGGCGGAGGTCCATAATTATTCGCAAGGTCGAAATGCGTTATGCCGAGATCGAATGCACGCCTGATCATCGCGCGTGAATTTCCCGGCGCATCTACTCCGCCGAAGTTATGCCAGAGTCCGAGCGAGATGGCCGGCAGTTTGAGTCCGCTGCGGCCGCAGCGGTTATATTTCATTGAATCGTATCGAGCATCTAAAGCATGATATTCATCCATTGAAATTCCTTTCATTCCCTGAAATAATTTTACTAAAGTAATGAAAATATGGGGCGAGAATCAACCGCAATATGTCAATCTTGGCCATCAACGAGAGCTTTTCCCAAATTATTGTGCAAGACACCGCGAAGACATGCACCACGTATTTTTGGTTCTGATTATTGGTCTTTGAATGGTTTTGCATTTTTCCCTTGCCTTTGTGCAGATGCTTCTTTATGTTTAACTCGCTGTATTCGAAATGCAAGTGCAATCTTTAAGTAAAAATGTATTAAATAGGAAGGATATAGATGAGGTTTCCTCGTAGCAGCGGAATTCTTTTACATCCAACATCCTTACCGGGTCCTTTCGGTTCTGGAGATCTTGGCGCAGAGTCATATAAATTTATCGATTTGTTATCATCAACCGGTCAATCGCTCTGGCAAATGCTTCCAATAGGTCCGGCAGGTATGGCAAACTCGCCATATATGTCTCTTTCGGCTTTTGCCGGGAGTCCGTTATTTATCGACCTATACGAATTGGTCTCACACGGTTGGTTGACAAAGGATGATCTTGATGGAATGCCGCACTTTTCAGATCAACGTGTCAACTATCCACAGGTTACAACAGCTCGAATGGCGATGCTTGCTAAAGCAGCAAAAAATTTCTTCCAAAAAAGAAATGGAGAATACAGTCAACAATTCGAGACTTATTGCAGCACCGAAAAATCGTGGCTTGAGGACTATTCCCTCTTTCAAGCACTGAATGATCGGTATGACGGTAACGGATGGATTTCCTGGGATCATGATCTCGTGCATCGGAATACACATACCTTGAAGAATTCTGCAGACGAATTGCGCGAATATGTCATCTTTCATAAGTTCACACAATGGTGCTTCGCCCGCCAATGGAAAAAAATGAGGAAGTATGCAAACGAAAGAAACGTAAAACTTGTCGGCGACATCCCCATCTTTGTTGCACATCATAGTGCAGATGTATGGTCAAATCAAGAAGCTTTCTCTCTGGATAAAGATGGAATGCCTATCGTGGTAGCGGGTGTTCCTCCCGACTATTTCAGCGAAGACGGACAACGGTGGGGTAATCCATTATATCGATGGAATAAAATGAAGGAGCAAAAATATCGGTGGTGGATTGAACGCTTCCGGAAGACATTCGAGCTGTTTGATATTATCCGCATCGATCACTTCCGGGGATTTGAAGCGTACTGGGAAATACCTGCAAAAGAAAAAACAGCGAGGATCGGTCGATGGGTGAAGGAACCGGGGGAAAACCTCTTCAAGGCGGTGAAGCGGGAACTAGGTACTCTTCCGATTATTGCGGAGGACCTCGGTGTAATCACGCCGGCAGTCGTCGCTCTGCGGGAAAAATTTGGTTTCCCAGGAATGAAAGTGCTGCAATTTGCATTTTCAAGCGGTCCGGAAGATAATTTTCTCCCACACACCCATGAAAAAAATTATGTCGTATTTACCGGCACACACGATAATGATACAACTCTTGGCTGGTATGACAAGGCTACTGAACAGGAACGCGATTTTGTCAAGCGATATTGCGGAACGGATGGTCATAAAATAAATTGGGACTTGATCAAGCTTGCATTACAATCGGTTGCAGATATTGCAGTGATACCATTGCAGGATATCATCGGACTTGGAAGTGATGGAAGAATGAACTTTCCCGGTACTATTGAAGGAAATTGGGAATGGCGGTTTACATGGGATAAAATTGAATCCCGGGCGACAAACAAATTATACAAGTTGACCGAGCTCTACGGGCGATGTAAACCGGATAGATTGAACCGCGTAGCGGAAAAATGAGAATCAATGCGTCTGGAATAAGTTGTCTCGACTCCCCGAACAAAATACAATCATGGTTCGACAAGTTTACCCCGAGCTTGCTTGCCCCGAGTTTATCGAGGGGTCGAGGGGCTCACCACAAGTGGTTCGACCGTTCGACAAGCTCACGGCAGGCAAGCTCACCACAAGTGGTTCGACCGTTCGACAAGCTCACGGCAGGCAAGCTCACCACAAGTGGTTCGACCGTTCGACAAGCTCACGGCAGGCAAGCTCACCACAAGTGGTTCGACCGTTCGACAAGCTCACGGCAGGCAAGCTCACCACAAGTGGTTCGACCGTTCGACAAGCTCACGGCAGGCAAGCTCACCACAAGTGGTTCGACCGTTCGATAGACTCACGGCAGGCAAGCTCACCACAAGTGATTCGACCGTTCGACCGGGTCTCGACCGTTCGACAAGCTCACGGTAAACAGGTTCGACAAGGTCTCTACTTCTTCGAAAAGCAAGGCTTTTTCGGCTATTATTAACACAGCACCCTTTTCTATCCTAAGCAATAAGATTTTTAAAAAAATTGAATTCCAGCAAAAAAAAGCTTGACTCTGAGAAGGAAAATTCGGATTTTTGGAAGCGCTTCCATTAATTGAATAATTATTCTATTGTGCCACCGACCATTTACGATATCGCGAAAAAAGCACGTGTCGGAATAGGTACAGTCTCACGTGTTTTCAACAACCATCCTAATGTTTCACACGACACGAAGATTCGTGTTCTTCACATCGCAAAGAGGATGAATTATCATCCTCACCCGTATGCACGAGGTCTTGCCAGTAATAGAACCAACTCGGTCCTCGCGATTATCCCGTATTTCACGACGTTCTTTTTCGTCGAAATACTTCAGGCGGTTCAGGCTACTCTTGCGGAATCCGAATGCGATCTCATTCTCCATGGAGTCACGAATCCCGATCACGCAGAAGGAACATTAAAGAAAAATACCGTACGCGGTCGAGTGGACGGCATGCTTATCTTTTCGTTGAAGGTACCGGATAAATTTGCCCGCGAATATGTCCATTCACATGTCCCTATCGTACTCGTTGATACCTACCATCCGGACTTCGATTCGTTCACAGTTGAAAATGTCCGCGGCGCTGCTATTGCAACAGATCATCTCATATCACTCGGGCACCGGCATATTGGCATCTTGAATGCAAATCTTGAAAGTCCCCCGGCCCGTGAGCGTTTGAAGGGTTTTAAACAGGCATTGAGAAAAGCAGATATTCCCGTTGAACCGTGTTTGATAAAGCACAGCAAATCTTCACACCTTGATGGATTCACTCATGAAGATGGATATAATCTGATGAAACAATTTCTTTCCCTTGGTGTTTCCAGGCCGACTGCTGTTTTTGTGACAAGCGATATTCAAGCGTCCGGCGCTCTTCAGGCAATGGATGAGGAGGGCGTTCGATGCCCGGAAGACATCGCTCTGGTTGGCTTCGATGATATCGAATTAGCCCGGCATATAGGATTAACCACCATGAGACAACCAATGTCGGAGATGGGATCGCTTGCAGTTCATCGTCTGTTTGAACGTATGAAACAAAAGAATTTAGAACCGATCCTTAAAACTTTTGTTCCGACACTCGTAGTTCGCCGGACATCGGGGCCAATTAATTCCGTGTGAAATTTGATTCCGTACGAAACGTGATTCATGTAGGCTATAATTAAATTGTTGGATAACGATCAGTGTAAAAGGAGAATCACCTTGAGACGAACATTGAATTTTATTTTATTGTTATCTCTCCTCTTCTCGCACACTTACGGCGGTTCTACTGGAAAGATAGCAGGAGTAATCAAAGATAAGAAAACAGGTGAACCCATCATCGGAGCCAACGTCAGATTGGAAGGCACTACTCTTGGTGGGACAACTGATCTTGATGGTAAGTATTTTATCATCAATATTTCTCCGAAGGAGTATAGTGTCATCGCAACGATGATCGGATACTCGCCATCCAAGACCACGGGCGTTCTTGTAAGGGGCGATCTAACTACAACCATCAATATGGAACTATCGGAAACCCTTCTCCAGGTCGGTCAGGAGATGATTGTTGTTGCCGAACGTCCACTCGTACAAAAAGACCTCACGGCAAAAACAGCTATTGTGAGCGGGACCGAGATATCCGCTATGCCGGTGGCAGAAGTCGGTGCAATCATTTCCCTACAGGCAGGATTTGTTTCAGGAAGTCTTCGCGGAGGACGCAAAGGTGAAGTAGCCTACTGGATCGACGGTGTACCTGTTACAGATGCTTACGACGGTACTCAAATTGTTGAGGTCAATAAGAGTCTTATACAAGAACTCCAGGTAATATCAGGAGCTTTCAATGCAGAGTACGGCCAGGCGATGTCGGGTATTGTGAACATATCATCCAAAGAAGGTGGCGATAAATTTACCGGCGGTTTGGGAATTTATGGCGGCGATTATCTCCCATCGAATGACGGTATTTTCCCGGGGAACAAATTCAAGCCAACCAATATCCGGGATATCGAAGGGAACCTGGCCGGTCCCCTGTTCACGAGCGACCTTACTTTCTTTGCCAATGCCCGATATATCTATTTCAATGGCTACCAAAAAGGGTTCCGCAGATTCAATCCGTGGAATTACTCTATCGTCGGAAAAGCTAACCCCTCGGATACCACCAACACATTGATATCAGTCGTGCCTAACGGACTTGGTGATAGCGCGGTTGTTCCCATGGATTGGAGCAAGCGGTCTTATGTCCAGGGTAAAATGACATGGCATATCTCTTCGCTGATGAAGCTCACGGCAAATTTCATCTATGATAATAAAGAAAATAAGAAATTTGACCCGCTTTATGACCGGATATATTTCTATAACCCTGACGGGAAGGGAAATGAATATAATGTAAGCAATACAGCGATCTTCCAATTTAATCACACGCTCAGTTCGAGCACCTTCTATACAATTGGAGGATCTTATTTTTTAAAAGACTACAAGTACTATCTCTATGACTTACAGTACATGGATTCGACAACAACTCAGGGAGATCATATACAAGTAGAAGTCGTTGACCCTAATGGCCCTCATTATGTCTATCCCGGATTGTCCATTGCACCTGCATATAGTTTCATGACCGGCGGTACAGACCTTGACAGATCTCATCGTTCTACACGAACAGGACTCCTTAAGTTTGACTTGACCAGTCAAATTGATGAGATGAATATGATAAAACTCGGGCTAGACTATCGTTCACACATCATAAAAAATGAAGCCATCACCCTTATTGCAGCAGGGTCGCAATCAGGATTCGACCTCATCAATAATCCACAATCAAAGTACTATATGCGGACTGAAATTCCTGATATCACGGCTCCGGGACATGATCTCTATGAACATCATCCGAAAGAGTTTTCTGGGTACATACAGGATAAAATGGAATTTCAAAGTATCATCGTCAATGTCGGTGTGCGGTTCGACTACTTCAATCCGGATGGACATGTGTTGAATGACGAACACGCGGATCCTGATGATCCTCTTCATTACATGTACACTGTTGATGATCCGAGCATCGATAATCCGTTACGGCCGGAACATCGGTTTAACAGTAATGGAGATCCCTTGACCCTTCAAGAGCGGGAAGCTTTCTGGTTCAAACCGGCAACCGTAAAGTATGCCGTGAGCCCGAGGTTAGGCGTCTCTTTTCCCCTTACAGATAGAGGAATTATTCACTTCTCGTACGGCCATTTTTTCCAGATTCCACGATTTGAACGGCTTTACGAAAATCCAAGATTTAAACTCAGCCAGTCTACTTCCGACAACATGGGGACTGTAGGCAACGCCGACCTCACCCCGGAGCTGACTGTCAGCGCGGAACTTGGTTTACAGCAGCAGTTATCCGAAGACATTGCCTTCGATCTAACAGCGTACATGCGTGATATTCGAGGATTGACTGGTACTCAGGGCGACAACATCCATGTCTTCGGTGGAGGATCATATTACAAATATACAAACAGTGACTTCGGAATAGTTAAAGGTATTGTGTTGACACTCGATAAGAAATTCTCTACCGGATTCACTGCACGAGTTGATTATACATATCAGATTGCATCAGGAACTGCATCCGATCCTCAACAGGCCCGAAATGCAAAATCAGGCGGAGCGCTTCCTGACATTGAGATGGTTCCTTTGGATTGGGATCAACGGCATACCTTGAACGTATCAATCAACTATTCAACGGATACATGGGGTGCAAGTACCATTATACAATACGGCTCCGGGACACCATATACTCCTGCTCTTCAATACAGCGGGACTGTCTCCACGTTGGTCACAAATAGTCAAACCAAACCGGCGTCGCTCAATTGTGATCTTCGAGCATTTTATCAGATCAACTTCAACCCCGTGAAAATAGTCTTGTTCACCCGTGTATTCAATCTGTTTGATACCCGGAATCAAACGAATGTTTATCCTTCAACCGGACGTTCCGATTATTCCCTTGATGAAAAAATTGCAAGAACAACACAACCACTTGTCAATACCGTAGATCAATGGTTCACAGATCCTACGAGATACTCTGAACCACGTCGTATCGAACTTGGTATGAACTTGGAGTTTTAATTATGAAGAACATCATTCGTACCCTATTATTGTATTCATTCGTATTCATCGGCATCCCGAGCGTCCTCGCGCAGACACAGCAGCCCAGCGGACGTATCTATCGGCGAACTGCGATTATGAACGGGAATCAGGTGCAAACAGTGTTCGGCAACTGGGGCGTCATCGGCCAACCGGAGGAGCAAGGACACCGTGGTGCGTGGAAATATCCCAACAACGGATACCTTGGAGACGTAAGCCCATTGGTCGGTGCCGAGATATGGTACGACTCAGTATACAAAAACGATCAATGGATACAAACGCCGAATTCCACATTCCACTCTGTCGCCACCTGCCCGATAAACCGGCCGACACTATTAAGGGATATAGATCAACGGACAGGAAAATACTGGACATTCGAGCCTGAGGCGGGATATTTTAACGCAACGAAAGAAAAGGTCGCCATGAGTGATGATAAAACTACATGGCCGACGGCATGGCCTGATAAATTGCAGGATCTCAACGATCCGGGCTGGCCCAATTCCTGGAATGGCTATTTTGGTAAAAACCGTAAGAACGCCGATCTGGAAACATATTTCGTGATGGATGATAATAATGACGAGCGATACAATAATGCAGGTAACAATTCTATAGGAGTGGCATTCAAACCCGATTCGACTAATTCGAACAGGAACGGACTCGGCCTGGTGATGAGTGTCCGTGCAATGCAATGGGCACAATTTCTGGCGAAGGATAATATTTTCTGGCTGTATGAAATCACAAATACAGGAACTACAAATTACGACCGGGCGGTGTTCGGAATGCTTGTCGGGACCTATGTCGGAGTGACATCAACCGAGAATTACCATGAGTATGAAGACGACTGGTCTTTTTTTGATGTGACGAACAATCTCACTTATACCGGCGATATAAAGGGAATTCAGAGCCGGTGCATGAACAATCCGCTCTGGCAGCCGACACCGTGCAGCGGAGTCGGGCTTGTCGGGTACGCTTTTCTTGAGAGTCCGGGCAATCCATATGATGGAATCGATAATGACGGTGATGCCGACTCTTCTTTGACAGGAATGCTTGCACCGAAATTCACTTCGGCAAGCTTCGATTCGACCCTCCTTACTCCGGGTATGCAAATTATATTAATCCGGGATGATTACAGCCGGTATATCTATACGATTCCTTCCCTTGATTCGGTTCAGATCACGACTCGCGGACTGACTCGATGGATCTATCCGGGAACGACACGGGTGAGCGAAGGGAATGTACAGAGTGATAAATCTATCAATCCAAATGCCTATGATGGCATCGACAATGATTACGACGGCCTTATCGATGAAAATTACTATCTGCATTTTCTACAGGTAAAAAGAACAAAAGAGGGAATAGTCCTTTTTAATCTCCCACGCGCTGTAGCGTACATCGATTATTCAACAGGCATTGGAAGCAATCCTTATAGTATGATCGATGAACGGCGTGATGATAGGATCGACAACAACAGGAACTGGAACATCCTTCACGATGATATCGGCAGAGATGGTGTCGCGAACACAGGCGACTTTGGCGAAGGCGACGGCCAACCAACCTCCGGTTATGATGATCTTGGAAATGACACAGGTCTTCCGGGAGAACCTCGTGTCGATAAAACTGATGTCAAGGAATCCGATCAAATTGGCCTGACAAGTTTCTTCTACTTTACCCCTGCCGGTAACTTTAAAATGGGTGACAAAGATACCATGTGGGTATACCTGGCACCGGGGTTCTTCGATGTACCAAATGTGATTCAAAATAACAAGCCTGTTGATGGCGCAGACGGAGATTTTATTTACGGTTCAGGGTATTTTCCACTACGGGCGAAGAAAACCGAACGATTTTCTCTCGCTCTGGTGTACGGAGGAGGCAAACGACAGGGATATGATGTTGATGTTGCCGACCTGTTGAAGAATAAAAAAACCGTTCAAAAGATTTATGACGCAAACTATCAATTCCCCCAACCTCCGGACCTTCCGACCCTTACAGCAGTTCCGGGTGACAAACAGGTGACGCTCTACTGGGATCGAGTTGCGGAAGAAACAATCGATCCTCTCCTTCAAACCAAGACATTTGAAGGATATAAACTCTATCGGTTCACAGATCCGACTTTTAACGATATACTCACGATTACGGATGGTTCCGGTTCAGCAGTCGGATACCAGCCATTAAAACAATACGACTTAAAAGACGGGATCACCGGATATTTCCATTCTTCCGGTCAGTTGTTCAGCGACATTTCAGGGTATGCGTATTACCTCGGGAGCGATAACGGGATTGTGCACAGTTATGTTGATAGTTCCGTTCAGAATGGAAGAACCTATTATTATACACTGGTTGCTTATAATCACGGTGATGAATATTTAGAAATTCTTCCCGCCGAGAATAAAATCAATGTATCAATTTCACCTTCAGGCGAGGTGTCCGTCGGTCAGAACTGCACTGTGGTTGTGCCGAATGCAAAGACTCTCGACTATCTTCGTCCGACTGATGGAGTACTACTCGATCATCTTTCCGGTGCCGGGACGGGAGACGCTTACTTCAAAGTGGATGATAATACGAAAATCACAGGCAATCGTTACAGGGTAGAATTTCTCGACACACAGGTGGATGGGATCGACAATAATGATAACGGACTTATCGATCTGGCTGATTCTAGCGAATGGGATCGCAGGACAACGAGTTACAGCGTGAGAGATTTAAGCGAACAAAGCGAAGAATTCAGTTTTGTTGATACTACAGTTGTCACACTACGGCGTAAGAATTTTGTACCGGGAACGATTGCCGTTTATGATAATCAGGGGATACTTATTTCTGATTCCCTGTACAAATTGAACCTTAAAACAGGCCAAATTCGAGGAAAGCACAGCGGGACACTCCCGACAGGACAGTGTACTATCAAGTATCAATACTATCCGGTTTATCAGAGTAAGTATATCCGCGGAACACCATTTGCGACCGATAGTAAAGATGCTGATGTATTCGATGGAGTGGAACTCGTCTTCAACAATCCATGGGAGGTGGAAAAGGTCGATTCATTGACAAAATGGACCAGCACAAAACCGGCATACCGCCTGAGCATGTACCTCATCGATTTGTATAATGGACTGCAAGAACCGTTAGCCCACGGTTTTAAAAAACCTTCCGACTATGAGTTCATATTCGATTCGACCGCATTTATTGATACATCATATGCAGATACGACTCTGGCCTCGGATCCAATACCCACAAATTTCAGAATCTATAATAAGACGGAAAAGACATTCGTAAAATTTAGTTATACCACTCTGAATTTTATCAACCGTGGAAGACTGGCGCCTAAGGATGATATTTTTCTCTATGAAAAAGATCCGCGAGGCGGATACAGCTACACATGGGAATTTTTTTTCGATTCCAACGATGGAAAATTGATCCCCTATCATAAAGATGATACCCTGCGGATCATTACATCGAAACCGTTCGAACAGGGTGATACGCTTACATTTATTACAACAAAACCGAAGCTGGACAATTCCATAACGCAGGATGCATTGTCGAGAATTCGTGTAGTTCCGAACCCGTACGTTTCGGCTTCGACACTTGAACCGCCGCTACCACCCAGTGTTACAAGCGGTCGTATCCGCCGGATCGATTTCATTCATTTGCCGGCATTTGCAAAAATTCATATCTACACATCACGTGGTGATCACGTTATTTCTCTCTTTCATGACGGCAATATAGAAGACGGGCATGTTTCATGGAATCTGAAAACTAAAGAAAATCTCGACATCGCTTATGGGATATATTTCTATGTAGTGGAATCGCCGGTGGGTACTAAAACCGGCAAAATTGCGATTATAAAGTAATCGGAGTCAGCCATGATGCACAGAATCTACAAAGAACTCGGAACTCTGGCGGCATTCGCATGTGTATTTTTATTAGGTCATTCAGAGTCTGTCGCGCAGGCTAAAATTGGCACAACGGCAGCTCAATTCCTAGGCATTACGGTCGGGGCGCGTGCTCTGGGTATGGGCGGAACATCGGTCGCAGCATCGTCCGACGTGGGCACGATCTACTTTAATCCCGGAGCATTCTCGCAAGCCCGGAAATCGGAAGTGCTTTTTTCACAAACAGATTGGCTTATCGGGACCAAGTTGCGATGGCTGGCGGCAATGGTGAATATTGATGGAACGAACGCCTTCGGTTTAAGTGTAACACAACTTGATTACGGCGAGGAAGAAGTTACAACGCCGGACAATCCTGATGGAACGGGGGAACGATGGTCCGCACAGGATTTCGCCGTGGCACTTTCATACTCCCGTATTCTGACCGACCACTTTTCAATCGGAGGCTCTGCAAAGTATATCAACCAGTCGATCTGGAACGAGTCTGCAAGCTCGTTTGCCTTCGATATCGGGTTGCTTTTTGTCACAGGATTTTATGACATGCGTCTGGGAATGTCCATATCAAATTTTGGCGGTAACATGACGATGGACGGACGCGATCTTAAGAAAATTATCGATATCGATCCAAGTAACGCGGGTTCCAACAAACTCAATGTAGCAAAATTGAATACCGACCCTTGGCCAATTCCATTGTTATTCCGTGTAGGACTCGCAATGGATATTTTGAAGAATGAATCCGTAGGACTCACTATTGAATGCGATGCACTTCGTCCCAGCGATAACGTGGAAGTGGTCAATGTTGGAGCTGAAGCGACAATATCGAATATTGTTTCTCTGCGAGGTGGATACAAATCTCTTTTCCAGACCGATTCGGAAGAAGGATTGACTCTTGGAGTGGGTGTGAAATATGCCCAGCCGGGTTCCATGGGATTGGAAGTGAATTATGCCTATCAACAGTTTGGACGATTCGGGAATATAAACACATTTGCTGTATCGGTATCCTTTTAAAAGTCTACAATGGTTTGAATGAAAATAATTGCTCGAAACAAATCCAATAACATATTTTTCAATAAGAAAGGAGCAAAAAATATGAGAACCAGAATTACTATTTTTATCCTCATGTGTATTGTCCTGTGGGGATTTGCGGCAACTGCACAACCGGCAAAAAACAGGGCGGTTGTTACAGATACAGTAACCGTCATATTAAATGCCAATACGGCGACTGTTCCGGATACACTTCGATCGACTTCGACGGTGCAGGTACGTGGCAACAAATTACCGTTGTACTGGAATGATAGTACTGAGATTCATGCAGTTAATATCGGCGGCGACTACTGGAGAGCGACGGTACCATTTTTACTCAATCGTGGCGATACGATGAAGATTGAGTACAAGTTTTGGACAAATTCGAAAGATTCTGTCACTTTTGCTGATGGACAAAGTTGGGAAAGCGCTCTCACGAATGCCGGAGGCAATCGGTGGCTTACCATCGGTCCATATACCGGAAATAAAGATACGACGCTTGCTCTTCAGTACGTCAACGGCAGATTTACGGAACCTCAATGGTGGAAACCGTATGTCCCTTCGAATGACAGTGTCGCTGTGATGTTCCGGGTTAATATGCAGTCAAATGAAGGCTTCAGCAAAACGACGATGAAGTTGGGTGTCCGGGGCAGTATGGCGCCGTTATCATGGGACAGGACAACTTTCCTCACGAAAGAGGCAGTTCACGGCAATGGTAGCAATTATGACGGAACAAACTTTTGGTCGGGATTTGTAAAATTCCCGAAAAGTGCCGCGGCGGATACTGTTCATTATAAATTTGTCATCCTTCCCGCCACAGCTGATTCGGCTACAGACCCGGCATATGAAAATAATATCGGTGCTGCTCCTGACGTAGGAGGAGACGGGAATCGTTTCTTCAAATTCCGTCCCGACATGCCGGATACAACCCTCTATTGGAAATGGTGGCAAAACACACCAATACCACCATTCTCCGGCACGGACAACGTAGCAATAACTTTCCGCGCAGATCTTGCTCAGGCAATTTCAGAAAACGGATTTGTCTACAACGATACACTCGTTGTACGTACCGGATACAATAACAGTGCTGCATCGATACTTGAAAAGAGACTGTTGAGGGTCGGTACATCCTCAAAATTCTCGGGTACCGTTACCGTTAAGACAATTCTTGGTACACCACTCTATTATCAATACTATAGAACTCCCAAGAGCGGGGAAGTCCGGGAGATCTACTACAACTTCGCAAATCCCGGAACCAGTGCATTTGCAGAGAAACGCCGGTTCACGATGTCAAGCAAAACTCTGACAATTCAAGATACGGTATACTCGACGACCGATGAGCATCGTATGCCGAGATTCCAAAATATGAAGAAATTGTCTCAACCAGTACTGGTGACATATACCTGCGATGTTCGTCCTGCGATCTACCAGTTGAAAGCAGGAGATACACTCAAAGCGACAAACATCACCACCTATAATATTGCCGATCCGGACAGTGTATTACTCTACGGAGTCTGGATGAACGGCCCTGCAGTCGGCGGATGGGATATCGGCGGTGCCTGGGGTGCAGATCGCCGCGCCCTCGACTCCTGCAAGATGTTGGACGACGGCACTCATGGCGATGCCCTAGCTGGTGACTCGATCTTCACACTGCAGAAGGCTTACACAACTGCATACACGATCGGACAGGAGTTTAAATTCGGCATCTATGGATGCGATAACGAGGGCGGCTTCGGGAATAACCACATCGAGAACATCAATGATGCAAACCCGACAGATACGATCGCATCGCAGTTTGGCAGTATCGATCCGGTCTTCTTCGATGCGTGGGATTATACCAACCATACTCCGGCTGCACCAAATGCTATAAACAGGGCAGCGGGAATTCCATTGGTCTATAAGCTTGAACAGAATTATCCCAATCCCTTCAATCCATCAACGAAGATCGATTACGAGATTAAGCAGGCCGGGATCGTTACGATAAAGGTGTTCAACGTGCTGGGACAGGTCGTTGCCACGCCGATGGATGCAAAGCAGGAGGCCGGTAAACATTCCATTATTTTTAATGCCTCTAAGTTGTCTACAGGTTTGTATTTTTATCAAATCACTGCCGGCAATTTTATCGCAACAAAGAAGATGATACTGTTAAAATAATATTCAAATGATATATTGATAATAAGGCGGGAATTTCTCCCGCCTTATTATTTGATTATTCCTTCCTATACTTCATCACATCGAATGATCAAATATTCGCTGAATATACTCTTACTTCTCATATCGATTTCTCCCGGCAACGCTCAGCCAGCCGAGAATCAAGGGTCGTTTATCGCCCGCGCAGGAAATATGTATATATCCGAAGAGGAATTTTTAAAACGATACGAACTTCTTCCGGGCCAATATCGAAACCGCCGGAACGTTGAGGAATCAAAACTCGTCTTTCTGTACTCATTGATCGCTGAAAAACTACTGGCGCAAGAGGCGGAAGACAACCATCTTGATCAGGATAGCGTGTATCAGCATGCCGTTGAAGGAATAAAAAAAATGCTGGCGCGCGATCAGCTCTATCGAGAAGAAATAAGCGGGAAAGTCCAGGTAACAAAAAAAGAGGTGCAAAAGGCCGCTATAGATGCCCGACGCAGACTCTTTCTCTCGTTTCTGTATTTCGAAGATAGTACCGATGCGGAATTTACCAGAAAACAGTTAAAGAACTGCAAACAATTCGATCGTTTTCAAATCGATACAACCGTGGCGGTCGTTCACGATACGGCTACATTGCTGTGGGGTGAGGCTGAAGCTCCTATTGAACAGGCAGGATTCTGTCTGAAGAAAGGAGAGTGTTCACCCGTCGTTGAGGCTTCAACAGGATATTACATTCTTCATTTGGAAAAGGAATCGCCCAATCAGTTTTATGTATCCATGCAGCCCCATGTTCTATACCAACGAATCGAAACGAAACTCCGGCTCAGGAAAGAAAAAGCACGGCTGGATGAGTATGTTCAGAACGTCCTTCACACAAAAACCGGTTTTTCTCTTCCCTGGCCATTCAAAGTCATCGCACAGACGTTGAATAATATCTGGAACAATGTACCTGCGGCAACGGAACAGATGATAACGGACTCGCTTCTGGAAATCATGAAAGAACGCTGCCGTTCGATACTTCAGGATTCGATGGTCGTCGTCGGCTCTTCATGTTGGAGCGTGGAGGATGTGCTGTTGAAATTGCGCGGGATGATTTTTACAATCGATCGAAGCCGAACGACGGGGATCGCGGCCCAATTAAATAATCACCTATTGATTATAGTACAGCAAGAATTGCTGGCAGAAGAAGCGCTCTCACGAAAACTGGATGAACGATGGTCGACAAAAAACGAATTGGATATCTGGCGTCAACAAACACTTGCCAAATTTGAAGAGATGGACATTCAAAAGAACGTCCGACTCTCCGATCAGGATATTTTCCAATATATTTCGGAAACATATCCAGATGAAAAATATCCCCACGTCCAAATTCGCGAACTGCACACCAGGAATCTTTCGGCAATGGAACAGGCGCTGGGAGAAATATATTCGGGAGTTCCGTTCGAGGCAGCCGTCCGAAAATATTCAATCGATACATCCACTGTGCAAAACAACGGACTTTCCGATGAATTCGCTATAAACGCTCGGATGCCTCTCGGCCTCATTTCCTGGAAAATGCAAGTAGGAGAACGACATGGTCCATCTTCACATCAACAATGACTATATTTTCTTCGAGCTTGTCAAAAAGGAATTACCGGCCGGCGTCACTGATTCTTCCTTTAATGCCGTGATACAAAAAGCCGCTTCGGCATTGCGTCCAATCAAGCAGAAAAAAATACTGGATGCTTCCATCGCGAAAAGCGCCCGGCAGCGAGGGTACGATATTTATACGGATCGATTGAAGCTGCTCAAAGTATCAAGTGTGCCGATGATAACCTATCGAATACTTGGATTCGGCGGGAGGATGTTTGCCGTTCCTTTTGTTACACCGCAGGTAGATTGGATCGGGGTTGAAAATCCTGAAAAGGTACTGCTTCCATAGCTGTATAATGAATTCATTGTACTGCGAATTTTATTCATGAGGTATATGTTGAAATTAATATCTATTCTCCTTTTGGTTTTTGGTACATTTGCGTTCACCGCATTCTCACAGGACAGTGTCGATGTCACATTCAATTATACCGTAATAGGTACTGTCACATCGGTCGCGCTGGTGGGAGAATTCAACGGATGGAATACCTCCGCATGGCCAATGACCGCAAAGGGAAACGGACTCTTTGAAAGAACAGCCCGGCTGCGGATCGGCGAGCCAGAAACCGACGGAGGAGTTGCAGGGGCTTACATGTATAAATTCTACACTGGTGAAGAGATCTGGCCGAATGATCCGCTTAATCCGTATTACAATACCGATGTTTATAGCAATTCGATCATCTACATAAATGATCCGACGATATACCACCTGCTTCCGAATCAACTCGTCGGCACCATCCGAACAAGCCAGCCGACTATTACGGCTTACCTTTTTCCTGCGGTCGAGACTGTCCTCGATACATCACACGTGACACTGCGCGTTGATTCGGTAACCTATTCTAACCTTGGTGGTTACTATGATTTTAATACCCGAAAACTTTCATATACTCTCCCCTCGGTTTTGTTAAATGGTACGCACAAGATGCAGCTGACTATCGGTTCTGTCACGGATAGTACGACGTTTTCTGTTGCCGCAAACCCCGTGCAGATCGAAACAGCTCCATTCATCACACGGAAACCGGTATATGTAACGGCGGGATTTTTTACCCGTCCCGATGGTATGGGAATCGACAGTTCAATCACATCAGCGACGATTTCGGTCAATGGCTCTGCACGCAGCATTTCAGTGAGCAATGGCATCTTTTTAGATAGTACGGCACTTGTTGATGGAAATAACTGGATCGTAGTCAGCACTATAAATGGCAGCGACAGCGTGCTGGTAACACGCATTGTGAACCATACTCCCTGGGCAAAAGCGACAGCACAACTTTCCGGGAATTCAGTCATACTGAATGCCGATTCGAGTACCGACCCGGATGGACAAACTCTCACCAATTTCAAATGGCTGGATGACGATCTATACTCCCTCGGTCTCAACGGCCGGACAGGATCAAATGTTTCAGTCACGAGACCGGCGATCCCGGGAGAATATTATTTTGGATTGATCGTAACTGACTCTTCCGGAAATTCGGATACAACACGTTCCTATTTCATTGTCAATAGCAATGATTCGATATCAAACCCAACGATTGCGAGTAATCCGGAGTGGGCCAAACGTGCCCGGATATATTTTCTTTTCCCGAAAGCAGCATCAAGTGCAGGCACAATCAATGCGGCTGCAGAACGGCTGACAATTATCAGAGACATGGGTTTCAATATTATCTGGATGATGCCCGTGATGACAAATGCATATCCGATTAATAACGATGGGGGGCCAGGCTACAATATCATTGATTTCTATAACGTTGCGCCGGAATATGGGACAAATCAGGATTTCAAGAATTTTGTGGATCAGGCACATTCCCTCGGCTTAAAAGTGATTCTCGACGTAACACCGAACCACTCAAGCCGATTCCATCCATGGTCGGCAGACGCTCATACCAACAAGCAGAAATCGCCGTATTGGAACTGGTATGAACATAACAATCAACCTTCTGATAAGACTAACGGTCTCGGTTCCTCGCTCGATGCCGATGGATTCAATTATTACCGCGGCTTTAGCGAGCAACTATTAAATTTTAATTGGACCGATATCGACATGCAGTCCGAGATGATTAATGTGTATCAGTATTGGATAAAAGAATTCGGTATAGACGGATACAGGTTCGATGTCTACTGGGGGCCGCACCGTCGTTACGGCGAGCAGTATATGGGCAAACCTGTGCGCGATGCTCTGAAGCATATAAAGCCTGATATCCTCTTGCTCGCTGAGGATGCTGGGACGGGTGAGAACACAGAAACGATCTATGCCGACTATTCGAGCGGAGGGATTAACGGCGGCGTTGATGCTGCGTATGATTTTAAATTATTCTTCAACCAGATCAGAGGATTTGGTTTCTATGCTTCAGCGGTGAATTATTTGGACGGCGATATCGTGAACAATGGATATTACCCCGGTCCGAATTCACTCTATATGCGATTTATGGAATCACAGGATGAAGACCGGATCGCTTATACGTATTCATTAAACGGCTTCATCGATGCCACAACAACATTTATGCGGACGATGCCGATGGCAAGCACCATCTTCACTATTCCCGGCATACCGATGATCTGGAACGGACAGGAAGTCGGAAAAGGATATGGAGACGGCAATTTCGACAGCCGTCGCCGCGGCGTTATCGATTGGAATTATCAGGGGAAAACGCTGCTGATGCCGCATTATCAACGGCTGGCGCAGATCCGCGGACAGTTCAAGGCATTTTCAACGCAGCAAATTCAGCGAATTAATTCGAGCGACGAGCTTGTCTATGCCTTTACTCGTCCTTATGCGAAAGAAGATGGTATTGTTGCCGTCAACTTTAGTGAATCTTCTACGAATGTCACCCTTTCATTTTCTGTCTTAGATTTAGGCGGCTGGGTTGAAGAAGGAAAGAGTTATATTGCGAGCGATCTTTACAATGGAGGCACGGATTCAGTCCGGATCACCGACAACAATGCAAGCCTGAATCTCACCCTGCCCCCGTACGGAACAGCCATATTTGTTCTGGCAGATAGTACCAGACAGGTGAATATTCCACCGATAAATGGCATTGAACCACATCGCGATGGACAAAATCCGACTGCATTCAAACTATATCAAAATTATCCTAATCCGTTTAATCCGGGCACCACCATCCTATTCGATGTTCCCACGACAAAACGTGTGAGTGTGCGGATTTTTGATATACTTGGAGAAGAGATCGCCGTAATTGCCGATGGCATCTATCAGGCAGGTGTGCACCATGTGCGATGGGATGGGCGCACGCGATATAACAAGCCCGCAAGCTCCGGCGTCTATTTTATGCGCCTCGAAGCCGGTACGTTCATGGAAACTAAAAAAATTATCCTTATCAGATAGGGGTGACAAAATATCCAATGAATCGAGCAATCTATAAATGGTATATCGATGTATTCTTATGCAGCATGCTTTCAATTTCTGTATTAGTTGCACAACCTCAAACCACGTACAATGATTCATATCCGAAGACAGGTAAGACTCTTTATCTAAATATCATCTGGCATCAACATCAACCGCTCTACCTAGATCCGGCAAAAGATCAGCTGCAGGGTCCCTGGGTGAGGACGCATGGAACCAAAGATTACTATGATATGGCTGCGCTGTTGGAGAAATACACGAAAATACATTGTACGATCAATCTCACTTCATCGCTCCTTTATCAGCTTAACGACTATTATATACAAAGGCTCAGGCCTTTCGTTAATATTAAAAAGAACCGCATAAATTCGAAAAAATTTCTGGATACCTATACCGGGAAGACGGACCCTTGGATCGATCTTGCATTGAAACCCACGGCAGAATTTACCGGAGACGATCTGGCATTCTTATTGAACAACCCATGGAATGCGCTTGGTATCAGTGACGTGATGATGAATCGATTCCCGGGATATAAAGCTCTCAAAGAAAAGTATCGCGCTTCCGGGTCCAGCAGTCTATCTCAACAGGATCGCCGTGATATAAAGTTCTGGTTTTATTTGGCATATTTCGATCCTGACTTCTTTGAACAACGCGTAACACTGGCAAACGGGATGACCGTCGATATACGGGATCTTATCGAAAAACAAAGCGATGGAACATACAGATTGAAGAAGACAATCGGTGAAGATGATTGTAACAGGATTATCGCAGAGACGTACAAAGTACTTTCAGCAATCATTCCAGTCCATAAAAAACTGATGTATCATACTGATTCATATAAAGGTCAAATAGAAATTATTACTACACCGTTTTACCATCCTATTCTCCCCTTGATCTATGACAGCGATCTGGAAAAAGTCTGCCAGCCGAACGACCCGGCTCCATCACGATTTCACTATCCACAGGATGCTGATGCCCAGGTGTCAAAAGCCATCGCCTACTACACAAAAAAATTTGGAATGCCCCCGGGAGGAATGTGGCCGGCTGAAGGATCGGTAGCAAATGATATCCTTCCCGTCTTTACGGCACACAATATCGGATGGATCGCCACAGATGAGAAGGTATTGGTACATTCAAAACCGAATGATCAGCCGAAATATTATCCATATGCTTTACATAGTAAAAACGGTAAAGATCAAGATATCGTCGTTGTATTCAGGGATACTGAACTCTCAGATAAGATAGGATTCACATATCAGAACTATCATGGCGAAGATGCGGCTGACGATTTTATTAAAAGCATATTGACATACGTTCCGAAAGAGAATGAATCCGATCGCCTTCTTACGGTCATTTTGGACGGGGAAAATGCATGGGAGTCATACCGGTATGATAATGACGGAAAAGAATTTCTGAATGCACTGTATCAAAAACTTAGCGGGTTATACGAAACAGATCAAGTGAAAACCGTGACGGTCACTGAATATATCAAAGGGAATCCCACACGAAATATCCCTGCACATGCGGTCAAGTCGATGCCAAAACTTCAATGGCTCTGGCCCGGGTCATGGATTAATGCAAATTATGATACCTGGATCGGAGAAGCCGAAGAGAATCAGGCATGGGAATATCTTCTCACTGTGAGAAATGACCTTGAAGAGTCGGGGCTGCGGGCTCCTGACCCGAAAGCTGTCGAACCAAAAAAAGATACGCGCTCATGGTTTGCCTACAAAGCCTGGGAATCGATGTATGCCGCCGAAGGATCGGATTGGTTCTGGTGGTACGGAGATGACCAGACTGCTCCGGCTGGTGATAAACCGTTTGATCGTGCATTCATTACATTGTTGAAAAATGTCTATAATTTTGCGCAGGAAGCCGGTGCATCCATGCCCGAAAGAGAATTTTCCCCGATTATAAAAGATGAAACGGATGATTCCGGACAAACGCAGGGCACGATGGCCCAGAGCAGAAAAGACCTGGTGACAGTCCTTTTTCAGGTCGATGCCACAAAGATTCAAGTTTCAAAAGCCATTTATATCGTAGGGAATCAAAGCGTTCTTGGAAATTGGACACCAAACCTTGTACGGATGTATGACGACGGGACTCACGGAGATGTGAAAGAATCGGATGGCATCTGGTCGCTTGAATTGCAGTTTCCCGCAAAAATAAAGGTGGAATACAAGTATACCAACAGCGGTTTTGAAGGGGTCTGGGTGCCGAGCGAGGAGTTTCCCGCGAACAACCGGCAGCTCATGATATCTGCACAGCCGGGTGAACGGCAGATCGTAAAAGACAAATTCGGTGTGAAATAGAAACTTACTAAGAGGAAAAAGGAAATGCATCGCATCCAGGAACGACTCACGAAATCATTCTACGTTATTCTCAGCCTTCCTGCAACAGCAATGGGTTTTGCGCTTTCCATCCAGATTTCAGCGCTGAGCTGGCTCCTTACCACAAAATATCAACTCCACATCGACGAAGTCGGATTTGTCTGGGCGGCTGAACCACTGGCCGGTATTTTTGGTCAGGTGATCATAGGCCTGATCAGCGACAAAGTATGGTTTTGGGGAGGACGGCGGCGGCCTTTTGTACTGATCGGAGGCGTGCTCGCAGCGGGAATGCTCATGGCGTTACCGAACATCGATGTGATCGCCGCACAGCTGGGCATCGGCAGTCTGCTGGCCGTTGCCATCGTCGTTGCACTCACGCTCGATCTTGCGATTAATATCAGCTTCAATCCTACACGTTCGATCATCGCTGATATAACACCCGAAGGAATTCCGCGTACGAAAGGGTATACCTGGATGCAAACCATTTCCGGATTTTTCGGTGTCCTTGCATACCTCATCGGGGCGACGTTGGGTAATTATGTACTAATTTATTTCGGCGTTGTGCTCGTGTTCCTGTTTTCATTCGTACCAATGTTCTTCATCACAGAAAGCAGGGAACTGAAAGCTGCTGCCAGCACTGAAACGGAACAGCAGAAAACTGCAACAGCTACAGAATGGGGACAGTTATTTCGGATCTATTTTGCACATGGTTTTTCATGGATCGGAATTCAGACCATGTTCGTGTATATCATTGCATTTATCCAGCAAAAATATTTCAACGGAATTGTCGATCGTGAACTCATCAATGCGCACTCAGGACAGATCATTGCCATCGCCTTTGCTATCCTGAATACAGTTGGATTTATTCTTCCGGCATTTGTGCTTGAACCGATTGTAGAAAAAATTGGCCGCGTGAGGACTCACATGTCGTGTGTTGCAATTATGGCACTCGGATATTTCGGTATCGTCTTCTTTGGAAATACACCGCTTATCCTCTATCTGCTCATGGCAGTTGCAGGCGTCGGCTGGGCCGCTGTTGTGAGTCTGCCGTTTGCAATTATGACAGAGAAGATCGATCAAAGCCGGACAGGTTTTTTCATGGGAATTTTCAATCTCTCGGTAGTTCTGCCGCAGCTTCTAGTAAGTCTAGCGGTGGGAACGATTGTAAAAAATGCCGTCGATAAAAATATCATTTTTATTATCAGCGGCGTTTCATTGGCACTTTCCGCAGTTTTCTGGACTATGGTGAAAGAAAAAAGAAAGACGGGACTCTGAGAGAATACCAATTGTACAGTTCGAACAGCCAGGTGGCCGAGTTAAATAGCCATTGGAAAAGCCATATCGAGGCCACATATTTAGGCTGGCCTTTTCAAAGGGGTTACCTCGATATGGCTATCGAAATTGCGGGTTAACTCGGTAACCTGGCTATTGGACATTTTTCTTTAAAATTAACAGCCAGGTGGCCGAGTCAAATGGCCATGGACTGCGCCATATCGAGGCCATATCTATTAAGCTCGCAATAATTGTAAAGTTACCTCGATACGTACCAATCCGCGAACGCGGATTGGTACTACTCGGTAACCTGGCTTTTAATATTTCATCCTTGTATCAATGGCTTCATCGACTGGTCGTTATAATAGAAATTCTATTGAATACTTCTCCGTTTATCTCTATCATTCTATAGATCTACTACATACTTATAGAGTAATGACATGAAATTAAAGATAAAACATTTGACCTACTCACTGGTATTTGCGTTATGTCTGATCACGCCGTGTCTTGCGGCGGAAATAAGCGACCTCATTCAACCCGTCAAGGTCTATTGCGGCAAGCAGGATACGGTCCTGGTCAGCGATATGTTTTATGCGAAAGTCTACGATCTGAAATTCAGTGAAAATGACAAACTCATCATTATCTATGATCAGAAACAAAACACTGCAATATTTCAACCCAAAAATAATTTCATAGGTGCGACACTTGCCGAATTCACACTCCAGGGCACAAAATATTCTTTCCCGGTGATTGTGCAGAGTGATAAAGTCACACAGCAACTCATTACATTTTCATACAAGCCTGAGGGAAAGGTTTCAAAAGTCGCGGTATCCGGAAGCTTCAATAATTGGAATAAGGAAAAAGATCGGCTGACCGATGTCGCAGGAACGGGTGTGTATGAGCTGTCACTGCCGCTTGATCCGGGTAACTACATTTATAAATTCGTAGTAGATGGAAAAGAGATACTCGATCCCGGAAATCGGGAAAAGTCGCCGACGGGTTTTGATGATTTCAATTCCGTATTGCGTGTGAGCGATGTCGATACGGCAAAAATATTTCTTCATATCGGCGCAAAAAAAGAAACGTCCGAGGATGTATCCTTTTCCTTTGTCTATGAAAATACAAACCGTTCCTCTCCCCTGCTGCGGGATGATATCATCGCCCTCCTGGATAATAGAAAAGTCGATCCTGCCAGAATAATGATCAATAACAATAAGATCGAAATCCGCCTTAAGAAGGCCGGATTGAATGGGGGAAAAACCCTCCGCGTGCTTGTTTCCCAGCATGGAAAACCCACCAATATTCAACAGATCGTTCTTTGGAATGGGATCCCTGCGGCAAAAGCATCAACCACGCGGTCGTGGAATGATTGTGTGATCTATTCGATAATGATCGACCGATTTAAAGACGGCGATAAATCCAACGATAGACCGGTGGTGCACGATTCTATCTTTTTCCAGGCCAATTATCAGGGAGGAGATTTCAGGGGAATCATAAATAAAATTGATGAGGGATATTTTGACGAACTGGGTGTCAATACCCTCTGGATCTCGCCGGTCAACGATAATCCGGATGTAGCCTTCCGCGAGTATCCTTCCCCTTACAGGTGGTACAGCGGCTACCACGGCTATTGGCCAATCAGCGAAAAGAAAGTGGAAGAGAAATTTGGTTCCATGAAAGAGCTGAAGGAATTGATTTCCAAAGCACATAAACATCACTTGAAAGTTTTACTGGATTTAGTGACACACCATGTGCATATAGATCATCCCTTCTATAAAGAACATCCCGAATGGTTCGGGACACTGGATTTGCCGGATGGAAGGAAAAATTTACGTCTCTGGGATGAATACCGTCTCACAACATGGTTCGAGCCATACATGCCCTCATTCGATTTTATTAAATCGGAAGAGGCACTCAAGATCGTCTCTGATAATGCCATATGGTGGCTGACTGAAACAGGTGCCGACGGGTTCCGCCACGATGCAGTGAAGCATGTGCCGAACAAGTTCTGGCGAACCCTCACAAGGAAACTGAAGGAAAAAATCGAAATACCGATGCATAAAAAAGTCTATCAGATCGGTGAAACTTTCGGCGATTACGATCTCATCGCCTCCTATGTTAACAATGGTCAGTTAACCGCGCAGTTCAATTTTAATCTTTCCTATTTTGCAATTCCCGTCTTTCTCGAACCGGATCGATCGTTCTCGTCCGTCGATTTTCACATGAAGAGGTCGTTTGCTTCGTTCGGGCATAACAACCTGATGGGCAATATTATGGACAGTCACGACAAAGTACGCTATATGGCCTATGCAGACGGCAAAGTAAAAAATCAGGGTATCGATACTCGAGAGATGGCATGGAAAAACCCGCCGACGGTCGATCATCCATCAAGTTACAGGAAAGCAGAATTATATCTCGCATATATGTTCACGATTCCCGGCTTACCAGTAATTTACTATGGCTCTGAATTTGGAATGACCGGCGTGGACGATCCGGATAACCGTCGAATGATGCGTTTCGGAGATCGGCTTTCGATCCATGAAAGACAGATGCTCAAAGAAACCAGGAAAATCGTGAAGATGCGCAATCAACATTCCGCACTGCGGTACGGCGATTTCCTCACCCTGCAGGCTGACACCATCATTTATGCGTATATGCGTTCAGACATGAACGAAAGAATACTTGTGGTATTGAACAAGAGTGATAGGGTACAAACGATCGACCTACGACTTCCGGAAATGTATCATTCCTGTGAATTAGCAGACGTTATCAGTAATGAAAAAGTTAATATAAAAAATGACCGTACAACTATATCGATTCCGCCGATAGGATGGCGTGTGTTCCGTGTACGATAACATAAAATAAAACAGTGCGGCGGAAGTGTATGGCATCTTTGAAAAATATAACACCGCTGGGATGAAAGACGATTTACGGTGCTGTGTCCCATTTTTTTAGATGAATAATTGTATGGTCACCGCCACAGGGTACTCAGAGAACATCAAATAACGCCATTTTTGAGGTCACAAAGTATAAATTCTTCTTCGTGTCCTAAATAACTGCATTTTCAAATGTACTTTGTGTCCTTTTGCGCCGGAGGCGCATGCGCCGTTGGCGCAGTGTTTCCCCTAACAGCCATCGAAATAAGAAAAGCTATATCTCAATAATGAAAAAACCACGATTAAATTTTTGGCAAATCTGGAACATGAGCTTTGGATTCCTCGGAATACAATTCGGATTTGCGCTGCAGAATGCAAACGTCAGCAGAATTTTTGAAACGCTTGGTGCGAAGATCGACAATATTCCGATCCTCTGGATTGCAGCTCCGGTAACTGGTTTGATCGTACAGCCGATCATCGGTCATATGAGCGACAGAACGTGGGGAAGACTCGGGAGAAGACGCCCATTTTTCCTGTCAGGTGCGATCCTCGCTTCTCTTGCCCTCCTGGCAATGCCCAATTCACCGGTACTCTGGATCGCGGCAGGGATGCTCTGGATCATGGATGCTTCAATCAACATTTCGATGGAACCATTCCGGGCGTTCGTCGGAGATATGCTTCCTTCCGAACAAAGGACGATAGGCTTTTCGATGCAAAGCTTTTTTATCGGGCCGGTGCCATCATAGCATCTGCCCTTCCCTATATCATGACAAACTGGTTTGGAATTTCGAACACAGCACCCGCCGGAGAGATTCCTCCTTCAGTGAAATTCTCGTTCTATTTTGGCGGTATTGTTTTCCTCAGCGCCGTAGTATGGACAGTTGTCAGCACGAAGGAATATTCGCCCGAAGAATTGAAGAAATTCTCTGAGCCGGAGAACGAACCTCACGCGTCAAAGTCTGATGACGGTTATTCTTCCAATGTGTCTGCGAAAAAGTTCTTTCGAGACGGAGTAATCTGGATTATCATCGGATTGACCGGATCGGCAGTATTACGTTTATTTCTCGAACAAACCGACTTTGGACTCTATGTGCTCTTTGTCGGTTCAATGGTTTTCGGCCTTCTGCAGCTGTTGGTAGGTCAACTCACACGGCAGGGGAAAATCAACGGCGGCCTTGTGACGGTGTTCAATGATTTCTATAAGATGCCGAAGACAATGAAACAGCTGGCGGTCGTGCAATTCTTCTCATGGTTCGCTTTATTTGCTATGTGGATCTATACAACACCGGCAGTAACTCATCACATTTACGGAGCAACCGATCCGACATCAGAACTATATAATAGAGGAGCGGATTGGGTTGGTGTGTTGATGGCGGTCTATAATGGTTTTGCAGCTGCGATGGCCTTCGTACTCGTCTGGTTGGCGAAAAAGACCAACCGAAAAACCGTCCATATGATCAGCCTTTTTTGCGGAGGACTGGCATTTTTCTCTTTTTACTTCATTAAGAACCCCGATCTTCTTCTTGTATCTGAATTGGGAATCGGACTTGCCTGGGCGTCAATTTTAGCAATGCCATATGCAATCCTTGCCGGTTCGCTTCCTGCTCAGAAAATGGGAGTCTATATGGGGATTTTTAATTTCTTCATTGTCATTCCTCAAATCACCGCTGCCTCAATCCTCGGATGGTATGTGAAGCATCTGTTTGGAGGAAATGCCATCTATGCGCTTTTACTTGGAGGAGCGTCAATGATCATAGCCGGACTTTTCGTCCTTCGTGTCAAAGATGTAGATGAGACTCCAAAGATCGCTAGGATAATATAAATCATCTGCCACAAAAACGAAATCTCAAAGGCTGGTTCGCATATTGTTTACCGCGAAGACTTCAGCTTTAGGACAGATGAAGGCGTGAGGGCAACGATCCCGGATGGCGGGTGGGGAAAAAACGTTTTTAGACCAGGTATGCATTTATGATTATTCGACAACTGGTTGTTCCTTGCTGTCTGTCTCTTTTAATTCTTTTCGGTTGTCAGGCGCAGGAAAAACAAATCGCATTCACGGTGATAGTTCCAAAGACAACACCGCAGGATGCTGTTGTCTATATCGCCGGGAATCATCAATCACTGGGGAATTGGAATCCGGGAGAAATCGCATTGAAAAAAATCAACGATTCGACCTGGAGCAGATCATTTACCTTCCCCAGAGGGCAGGAACTCGAATACAAAATCACACTCGGATCGTGGGATAGTCAGGCTCTCTATCACTCCATGGAAGTTCCTCCCAACAGCCGCAAAGTCATTGCAATGAATGAAGAAGTTGTGATTCATCCGACCGACTGGAATAATATCGTTCATCAAACACTGCCGGGGGGAATTACCGGAACGGTGAAATACCACCGGCAAATTCATGGAGAAGGGTTGCGATATGCGCGCGATCTGATTGTGTGGCTCCCACCGTCATACGAGAAACAGAAGTCAAAGCGTTATCCCGTCCTCTATATGCATGACGGACAGAATATCATCGATCCCAAAACTTCGTTCAGCGGCTATGATTGGCATGTCGATGAAGTGGCGGACAGTCTGATACGTGCCCATAAAATCGAAGAGATCATCATTGTAGGCATCTACAATTCGCCCGATCGTATACCTGAGTATTCGGACACGGACCTCGGAAAAGCATACGCGAGGTTCGTTATCAATAAAGTCAAGCCGCTTATCGATTCCGCATATCGGACAAAACCGGACAGGGCGAACAGTGCAGTCATGGGTTCTTCAATGGGTGGATTGATATCATTCCTGTTTGTGTGGTGGTATCCGGACGTATTCTCCAAGGCCGGATGTGTCTCCAGTGTTTTTGACCGCGGTTCGACCTCGGCACTTGATCTCGTCCGTGATGAAAGAGGAAAAACGCACAACATAAAAATCTATTTCGACTGCGGCAGTTATGGTGATGAGGCAAACCTTAAATCCGGGATGGATGAAATGATAGAACTACTCAAAGAAAAAGGGTATCACGATGAATCCGATTTCATCTCGTTCTTTGATCCGAATGCAGAACACAGCGAGTATGCCTGGGCGGCACGTGTCTGGCGTCCGTTGATTTTTATGTTTGGCAAGTAACTGTCACTCTATACCTTTATCATAGATCTGTACAGAAAGGAAGAGAATATAGAAGTTCAAAGTTGCAGGTTTCAGGTTTCAGGTTTCAGGTTTCAGGTTTCAGGTTTCAAGTTATTATATTTGTGGCCTTTAATGGGAGATCGTTTAAGGTACGAAATGAATGCTGCTATTTCTTTCGAAAGTTTCAGTGTTTGTTCTAATAGAATTACGAAATTCTCTTTAGCGACATAATCCAAATCCAGGGCAACATACAATTGAGACCTGACCTCTCCGCAAGAAGATTTTGATTGAAAAAGATATTGAATGAATTCCTTATTCGAACCTCTTTCGAATCCTTCGGAAATATTTGACATCACCGAGACGGCGGAACGCTGGATCTGGTTCTTCAAACCGTAATCGTTTTCAAACGGCCGAGTGCTGGTCATTTTATAAGTTTCCCGTACAAGCTGACGGGCTTCCTGCCAAATCCTTAATTCCTCAAATCTCTTTACAGTCGCCATTATCAATAGCTCTCTTAACAACCTTAAACTTTAAACTTCCCAACTTGAAACTTCTAACTTCCCAACTTGAAACTTCTAACTTCCCAACTTTAAACTTTAAACTTCCCAACTTGAAACAATTATATGCGGACGCTTCGCCTCATTTCGGCGGGTACACTCCATAAGTATCCGGGATTGTTTTTTTTGACACTTCAATTCCCATGTCGAACAACATCATCATCTTTCCAGCATCAAAATCAAGATTGCTATCCTTAAACGGGAATTCTTTATCCTTATTTTTTCCATAGCCATCCAGCGGCGGACGGAAAATCTGCATTGTTATTCCGGGAGTATTTTCAAGTTTGAGATCGATCAGACGTTTTGCGTACTGAACATTGCTGTCGCCTATTTCATCCGTAAGTAATTCGACGGTTCTATTCAAAATTTTCAGCAAATCTGGATATGGATATTCCCGCCTGAAAAAAAGCGGCGAATTCACAATTACATCAATCTCTGTTGCACCCTGATCCAACACCGCCTGTATCGGGATATATTCCCTGATTCCTCCATCCGCATATTCTTCGTTCTTCCCTGTCGCATCATTCTTCATTGAAACGAGCGGCGCGAATACCGGCTGGTTTGCCGAGGCCATAATCGCGTCAACCATCTGTCCGAGACTGTCGACTTTCTGTATCCTGTAATCCGGATTATTAAAATCGTTATTTTTATTGCTGAAATATACGCGTTCTCCTGTTGTCATCGAGACTGTTGCAAAGTAGATCGTCGGGCTGTCGGGTTCCATGAGTATATTATAATCGGCCGCCAGCCGATCTCGCAATTCCTGCTTTAATCCGTCGACATTGAATACGGACTTATACCATGAAAATATATTTCCAAAGTTCCCGTCAGAATTCCATTGATAATAACTTTCCAGCTTAGAACCATCTGTATAGAGTTTGATTAGATCCTCCATTCTTCCCATGGCTGCTAACGGTGTAATCAAAGCCCCTGTTGAAGTACCGCTGATAATTCGATACTGTTTAAAAAAATCGTTTGCTGTCGCGCTGGAATTCTGGGCTAGATATTGGTCCATAAGACCTTTGAGTACACCGACAGCAAACGCCCCTTTTACTCCTCCTCCGGATATAACTAATGCTTTCATTGCCTGTATCCTTTCATTTTTCTGAAAGAGATTTAGAATCGGATTCCAGCGCCCAATTGACCCATACCGCATTCCTGTCTGAATAAATACATGCCGCGTACGGTGAGCACAAGAAAACTTGTACTCAACGATATACCTCCCCCACCAAAAAAGGATCCGCCGTTGTCCGGACTGACTACTATTGAATACCCGGTCTCCGGATATATAAAAAGGCTCGCGTAATGTTGACCAACGGTTGTCACATACCATTGAACGGAAACATCACCGAGAAATCCGACTCCCGGATTTCCCCAGTAGCTTCCTATATGCACTCCGAGATATATGTGTTCGTTTGTCCTGTCCAACGATATAAGCGAACCAAACCTTAGCATAGGAATAAATGGCGAGGGTTTGATATTCCGTCCTATAATCAAACCGCTGCTTACTTCAGTATGCCAGAATACACTGGGCATTTGAGCAGTGCATTTCCCGCCGATAAATATCACACAGAGCAGCAAGAATAGCCATTTCATATCACTCCTCCTTATTCCCATTTTCTTCACGAATGCGACCTTCCCTGAACAGTACTATGGTACCGGATTTCCGGCGATTGTATTGGGCTGCGGTGGAGAGTACCAACAACGATCATCGTTTTACACGTAATTCTTTCTCTTTATTCCATTCCATACATCGAGGCTTGCTGCATCACCTTTTTTTCCATCATGGTCTTCCGATCCTTTATAGACGAATGCCATTGTCATTTGATAAGCGGTACTATAACCATTGTCTTCGCTGCATTCCTGTATCAAAGGAAGATATGTTCCGGTATTGACATACAGTTTTACCGTTCCATCCTGCTTTCCCTCGATATAATCCTGCCGCGCCTCATGCGTATGTCCATAAAATATATACTGAATATTTTCAAAGCTATTATTCTTCCACTCCTCACGAGCACCCGAAACAAGGTCGTCTTCTCTGCCGACGAATATGCTTTTTATTCGTTCCCACACTTTATAGATTGCATGGAGCAATAAAACAACTATTTTCACGAAACCAAAGTCTTTTTTCACAAGGATATTCGTTCTTTTCAGTAAACCGGGGATGGTGTTGTCGTACCTTTTCCATAATATCGCCAGACTCGATGTGTATGTCGCTTCGAGCGCTTTCCGTAGAGCCTGACGTAATATGTCGTCATATTTGTTCATGCCATTCTTTGTGAGCCAATCAAGATACTTGAAGACTTCAACGATGGGCCTCAGATTGTTCACTTCTTTTATCGTCTCAATGAATTGCTTATCTTGTTCACTTGGATTGTTCGCCAATGCCTGACTCACGTGGTAGACAATGCCTGCCATCAGCTCGGCTGTAATAACTTCCCCGAGCGACATGATCCTGTATACCGGTTCATCAAACTGATTATATCTTGTCTTGAAGACATTGTTGGAAAACTTCCAGGAATAGCAGTCATTATCCCACTCACATCCGTGTCGTGCCAGCACAGAATATTCAGGATCATGGAGAACGGAAACAAATTTTATTTTCACGACGTTTCCCAGTTTTTCTTTTACTTTATTCTTGAGGCTCTCAAAATTATTGAAAGCCCTGTCATGGTTGCCCACAACATACGTGACACTGGTATCTCTGACATTATATTTCTTCGCCCTCTTTGCGACATTATTAAGCATAGCGAAGAAGGATTTACAGGCATCAGTATCGAATATCCCTTCCAGAATTTTATTAAACTGATCTTCTACCTTTTCTTTATTTCCATTCATCCCGGTTAAGGGATTAATGATGCCATTCCAGGGCCTATCCGCTGGGGCTATGTTCTTCCGGAGCCAATAGTCGGTTCTCACCAGATCAAAAATATCGCCAAGAAGAACGACCTTTATTTCATTGATATCCTTCTTACTTTCCACGTTACTGATGATTTCATCTTCAAGAATTTCAAATGCACTTCTATGAACATTTCTTGCAGTTGATTCATCTGTAAGATGTACATCACTGATCAAGACAATCATAGAGCGCTCCTTGTAGAAATAGTTAGCAAAATAGTGTCTGGTTTACGGATTAGAATATCTTCTCACACCACAATACCCCCTTAAATATGTCAATCCGTTATCCCGGTTGGTTACAGAAAAAACAGATGAGGATAGATGTTTAAAGTTTCAGGTTTAAAGTTTCAAGTTTAAAGTTGTTATATTTGTGGCCTTTAATGGGAGACCGTTTAAGGTACGAAATTAATGCAGCTATTTCTTTCGATAGTTGCAGTGACAGTTGAGACCTGACCTCTCTTGTACTGGTTCAGCGGAAAATGGAATTACAGCTTTATGAATTAAGGTGTAACGCATAACTTGAAACGCAGCTGGTGGAGTGTTGTTGGATTCTATTGGCTCTAGCTTGATATAATTTTTCATCACGTTCTTTGAGACGACTATTGATTCTGTTGACCAAGAAATCTTCTGGGGTCAGGTAATACAACGAGCTATGAAGACGATGAGTGTTGTAATATTCGACATAGGTGGCAACCTGTTGTCGAGCATCGTTCAGATCAATGAAGCTTGATGTTCGAAGACATTCTTCACTGAGCGATCGATGAAATCGCTCGATCTTGCCATTACTCTGAGGATAGCCGATTGATGTCCGTGCATGTTGTAGACCTCGTAACCGTAAGAATTCACCAAACTCCTTTGCAATAAACTGGGTCCCATTGTCCGAAATAATCCGTGGAGAGACCCCGGGGAATTTTTCCAAAGCACGTTGGAGAGTTAATTGTACATCAAATTCTTGCATCGATAGACGAAGCTCGTGATGGACAATATAACGAGAAAATCCGTCGATGATGCTCGTGAAGAATAAAAATGTTCCAAGAAAGTTTACATATTTGATATCGATATGCCAATGCTCATGGGGCCTTGTCGGTTGATCAAATCCTTTCTTTTTCGGGTTCTTTGGTGTTGTATTCCACATATTAAACAGATCTGTTGTTTTCAGCACACGATAGGTACTCGACGGACTGACGGCAACGACATTTTCATCGAGCATCATATAGGCCAAGCGGCGATATCCTTCTTCGGAATGAGAGCTGTAGTATCGAATAATTGCCTCTCGTTCCCAGGGTAAAAGCCAGTGTTCTTTGACTATGCTACCATTGTGATTATTGGCTTTCCCACAACGATCGACCCAGTCATAATATTTGCTGGGTGATATGCCGATCCAGCTTAGAAGTCTCTGGATCGATATATTCGATCTTTGATGTATGATCTGAACGTATTCGATGACACTATCACGTATGTCCATGTCGACCCAACAATCGTTCAATTGTCGCCAGTGAGACTTTTTTTTAACCGGATGTTGTCCTCGACAAGCTCAGCAATGAGCTTATCCTTCGCTTTGAGTTTTTCGGTGAGGCGATCAGCGGCTCGTGTCTCTGCTTTGGATTGTTTCTCATGTTTTCGAGCGAAGGTGTCAATCGCTCCTTCGAAAAGCTCTTTTTTCCACCGATAGAGAAGGTTGATGTGAACTCCATATTTTTCACCTAACTCGCTCAGTGGAACATTGTTTTCCAAGTGTTCCCGGAGAATAATAACTTTTTGTTGGGCCGATATCTGTTTCCGTTGGTTCATAGGTTCTCCTTTGGCTTCTATCTTAATTTAATTGCCAAAAAATCCATTTCCAACTGAAGCAGAATACTCTCTCTGTACAGTCGCCATTATCCAGAATCATCTCATGAACCTTAAACTTTAAACCTCCCAACCTGAAACCTTCAACCTTAAACCTTCAACTTTTAGAGCCATTGACACTCAATTATTGATTGCTCCTTCGTTAATCCAAGTCTGAATAAGCGAAATATCCCCCGCACTGAGGCTGCCTCCTTGCGGCATCCGGCTGCCACAGTTTGATCCGGCTACCCTTCGATAAAGAACACTATTGTTTGCATCGTTGGGTAAAACCCGTTTCAATGAAGTGCAGCTTGATTGCGCCTGCACATTCACAAGATTAGTATAGCTTGAGCCTGGCGCAAGCGATAACCCTCCGTAGCTTCCGTGACAACTTGTGCAATAGCTATTAAAAATCGGCTGTACCTGCGTCGAGAAATGAACGGTAGAAAGAGGCGTAGCTGCAAACACACCAATTGAAATTTTCACAGTATCGGGTGCCGGAGTACTACTATCATTCAACACGAGAAAAGTATTTCCGGTATCCACGGCTGAAATTGTGAGAAGTGTGGAAGATAATGATGCCGTTGCAACCGCAGTATTCGGCTGTAATTTTATCGAGTATGGCTGTTTTCCACCGGACAGTGTCACTTGCCGCGAAGATCCTTTTGCAATGTGAAGACTTATACTATCGGCGGAGAACTGAGGGCCATTAGCTGTGGGTTCTGACCCCATATCTTTGCAGGTATAGAGGATGATGATCAGGGCACCACTTATAACGATCGGGAAAAAGTTCCATCGAGAAATCATAAGTTCTCCGCTATTTACAGGAAGAGATGGACAAGAAAATCGAACTCCTTATCATGTGCATCTCCGGGTGTATTCTTCAATATTCGAAATACCGGACGCATTTCCACACCGGGCAGCGGGAAAAATTCTATACCTAAACTATACCTCGATTCGCTTCCAGTTTTATAATCGATGTCCGGATCGTAGAAATCATACATGAATTTTAAATAGAAACCATTCAGGAGAAGGCAATTTATTTCCAGATAGGTGATGAGTTCTTGCGTTCCCGGTCCGGCTTTATCCTTCTTCATATCGATTTCGGCGTTGATGGCGACATCTTTATAATAGAGCCCGGCAAACCCGCCGTACATTGTCAGGGTACCGTTCAAACCTTTATTAGACCAGACAGATCCGCCGAGGGAAATGTTGATATTCTCAATCCGAAAAAGAGCTTCGCCTCTCGTGGTAAATAGTCTGATCCGGCCATTGGAAGGATCGCTGCCGTCTTCGCCATTGTACACACCCGCATTCCATGTGAGCGATGTCGGCGATATTCCTACCTCGAAACCGGTATCGGGTCTGCGGTACAGTGGGAACACGGTTTTTGATCTGATAAAAGCGGTATGATCGTCGATTCTTGTTCCATAAGCCGGAGTGAACCTTCCTACTTTCACATAACCATTCAATGGAAGAATCTGAGCAATGCCGAATATCTCAAAATCATGAAAGATCGATTTTGTGACCGAAATAAGGATTTTATTTGAAATGCGTGCGTTGAGATAAATGTCTCCCTGCATCTGATACATAGAGGTATAGTCACGCTGCTGTTGATACATAAACAAGGTTCGCATATCCATCCCGATACTTATAAAGTCGTTCAGCCGGGGCGTGAAATTCAGCATGGTCGAGTCATCCGTCCAACTGTGGACAGGCAGAGTCTGTCGGCCGTACATCATGACGCCATAATAATTGCGCATTCCGCCGCCGTTAGGATCGATATGGCAATTCTGGCATTTCAGAAATGCGCTCGAGGTAAATCGCGGAAGCGCATAACCCTGATGAATGATGATGAGGCAGAAAAGCAGGAATACAACTGTCCGGAGTTTCTTCATGGCCATTCACCTCAAAGAAGATGGATGATGGGGAGTTTTCAATAAAATATTCAATATACATTTCGAAAGCAAGTAATTGAATCTCCCCCCTCTCCCGCGGGTTTTAACCCATTACACTGATGATTTTTTATTGTCCAGGTGAGATAGACCCAGACTCTTACAAAGGGCATAATTAGTCCAAGGGTATGAGGTTAAAACCCTCGTGGTTTAGTGATTTGATGGAACCCACGAACTAAAGTTCGTGGCAATAATTGCTCGAACCGTTTTATAATTCTACCGATTGGTTCGCTCTTATCAATTAATCACAATAGCCAGACCGTTTCCGATTGTTTCTTCATTCGGAATGAAAGATGCCCATCATTGGCATAAAAAAAGCTCCCTTATCCGGGAGCATCTTCCTGAAATGGCATAACCTGCCTACACGATTCTTCTTCGACGGTTATTAACTTCTAATTTGTATCCAGCGCATTTCGAATCTTTTTAAGAATACTCTCCAACCTGTACGGCTTTTGAATAAAATCGTAAATGCCCTGCTTGAGAAGTTCGGACTTATAATCCGGATCAATATAACCGCTGACGAGAATTACTTTTACATCCGGATTTATCATTTTCAATTCTCTGAATTCATCCTCCCCCGTTATTCCCGGCAATCCCATGTCCGTTATAACTAGATTTATTTGGGTTTGATGATGTACGTACGTATCAACCGCTGCCCTGCCATCCTTTGCCGTCAAGATTGTATAGCCGTAAGATCGGAGCATGAGGCGTACCGTTTCTAAAAGGGATTCTTCATCTTCAACAAGTAGAATGGTCTCTTTTCCTCCAGTCTCGTATCTCTCATCCGGTTTCAGTAATTCGCGGGATTCGTCTATTGCGACCGGGACAGGGAAAAAGAGCCGGAAAGCAGTGCCCTGGCCGGGTGTACTTTCCATATCGATAAAACCATCATGCGCCTGCATGATGCCGTACACGACAGACAATCCGAGTCCTGTCCCCTTCCCTTTCTCTTTTGTCGTGAAGAACGGGTCGAACACTTTCTGGCGCGTCGTTTCGTCCATTCCCTCTCCGGTATCGGTTACACTGATGCAAATATAATTGCTGTAGCCTGCAGAAGGAAATTTTTCGGCTACATACTCCTTTGTAAGCGATTCCGTTTTTACGATAATTATACCGCCGTACGGCATTGCATCCCGGGCATTCACACAAAGATTGAGTAATGCCTGATGTATTTGCGAATGGTCAGCAACGATGAAGGGAAGATTTCCCCCCAACTGTTCCGAAAAAGTGATAATTTTGGGGAAGGTACGTCTCAACATCGATAGAAGTTCGAGCACCAGGCTGTTGATATCGATCACTTCAAGCACGGCATCGGTTTTGCGGGCAAATGTGAGTACCTGACGTACCAATGCTGCTCCACGTTGTACTGCCTGACTGATTGCATTAAGACTTTCAATATCATTTCCCGTACTCAATTTTAACCGACGCATTGACGTTACATAGGCGAGAATAATACAAAGGATATTGTTGAAATCGTGTGCGATACCGCCGGCAAGTGTGCCTATACTCTGCAGTTTCTGTGCCTGGAATAAATCGTTCTGCAGTTTTTTCTGTTCCGTTATATCCTGAAATACTTCCAGCATTGCCTTTTTCCCTTTGTACATCATCCCGACATGACTTATCTGAAAGATTTTTCCTCCCAGTACCCCCTTGACCTCGAGAATTTTCGGTTTCCCGAATTCGATTCCATACAGGAGAGGGCAGTTGACACATTGTTTGTTGTCGTCTTTATAAAAAGACCAGCACTGCTGTCCGAGAACGTCTTTATTTATCAGAGCCTTCAGAGTTTTGTTTATGAAGAGTATCTTTCCATTCTCATCGACAATGTCCATACCAAACGGTATTGTCTCCATTAAAAGCTGGTTGAACGTGCTGCTTTCGAGTAACGCCTCTTCCGCACGTTTTCGCTTTGTAATGTCCTGAACTACAACGACATTGTATTCCGTCGTCTGCGGTGGACTGCATGGACGAAATTGTCTGGTTGACCCATACGAAGTGACCACGTTTATGCTGAAGGCGTTTGTACATCGAATAGTCTCGAATTTTTCCTTTAGTCAAAAGCTGCAAGTTTTTTTGTTCGGTTTCACGATCCTGGGGATGGGTGAGTTCCGACAGCGTGAGATTTTGCAGCTCTTCCGCCGAATAACTTATGATTGTGCAGAATCGCCGGTTAACTTTCAAAAATTTTCCTGTGACAGTCTCAATCTGCGCCACGCCCACTGCAGCCTGCTCGAATAATGTTCTGAAACGGCTTTCACTTTCCCTGAGAGCTTCCTCTGTCTGTTTGAGCGTGAATAGATGTCCCATCGCCGTGCCATAAAGGACTAATATTTCCAGATCCTCGCTTGTGATGGGATTTCGATGAATAAGATTATCCACGGCATAAATGCCGATAATTTTCTCTCCATTCCACAATCTGGCGACCGCATGGTTGCCGATGCCGACCTGGTCTAATTTATCGTTATACAAAATTTCTTTGTCGAAAAACAGGACTGGCTCCGGTTCTTCCAATAATTTCTTGACGGTGGGAGTAGTTTTGACGGGTCTTCTGAGGTGTTTCTCATCACGCAGGTGACCGTTTTCATCCGTGCCGTAGGCGCCCAGTACTGTTTGCCGATCTTCAGAGAGGAAGCACAAACCAACACGATCGAAGCCTAGTCGCTCGATGGCCAGTTCGACCGACCGGCGGCACAATTCGTCGAATGATCCGATCTTAGAGAGTTCATTAATGGCATCCAAAACATGGGTCAGTCGTTCAGAAAAAAATTGCCGGCCTTTTCCATTTTCGCCGATTTCCTTTTCCATATTTTTCCCTGTTTCGCTTTTCCTTCCGGTCCAATCCTGATCATCTTTTCGTTGTTCTTTGAGTAAATTCCCTGCTGTTTTTAAAAATAAACGAGATATAGATGAAAAGCAAGCACAAGAATTTCGACGGGAAACAAAGGCGATTTCATAAGGGAAAAATCCGATGCATTTGCAATTCCCGACACGCTCCAACTTACGTAATTATATAGGATTATCACTTTCTTGATTTCGTTACTTTTGTGCATGAATCGATCCTCCCGATGATAGTTGCTATTTACTCCCTGCTTTCGTAACATTTAGATATAATGTCAAGCATTTCGTTTAACCGCGATGTACGATTATCTATCTTTGTTTTATTTACATTGGGAAAAGGAGTGATATTATGTCTACTTCAAACAAATTCAAATTGTTAATACTTTCGATTATTGTTTTGTTATTCTGCTATACCATAAGCCAGGCACAACTGAGCGTAGCAAATGTGCCTATAACAGTAAAATTACAAGCAGGTAATGTACTAATTGCTCAATGCATCACAAATGCTGCCGGCGAATTCACCTTCGATTTTTCACAAGGTGGTCCGCATCCGGCAAGTGGTACTTTCATATTTTTAATAAAAATATTACCGGGAGGAAGTGTAGGCACTCAAGGACAATCGAATCAATCTCCTGGAAAAAAATCATACACTCAAACCCTGACTGCTAATTTTAAAGCTAACACACCAAGACCTTTTCTTTACATATTGAAATGGGTTCAAACAAAAGCCAATAAAGGGAGTTTTGCCGTAAGCGGTAGGAATTCATCATAAAACGAGGGATGTATCCTAGAATGAAAACGCCCGGACATTCTCCGGGCATTTTCATTTTTGCGCGTTTTGTTATTGTCACGACATGCTGTTATTATTAGCTATTGCCACGACCTCGTGCTTCGGGTTTTTTCCGTCCCACGTTTCCGTGTTCCGTTTTTTTCCGTCTCACGTTCTCCAGTGAGATTTACGGTCCCACGTTTTTTGTGGGGCCTGTGGGATTTACGCCCCACGCTTCCGTGCTTTTTACGGCCCCACGTTGTTCGTGGGATCCAGTGGGGTCAGGTCGTGGAAAATAAAATCCAAACTCAAATGGACTTTAGTCCCCATATATTTAGCATACGGCTTTTTAATATAGGGTTAAAACCCATCTATTTTTCTTTTTACAAACCACGAACTAAAGTTCGTGGCAATTTAATCTCCCCACCTCTCCCGCAGGTTTCAATCCATCACACTCACTGTGGTATTGCTGCATCATGCTGCTAATATTAGCTGTTGCCATGACCTTCAGGTCGTGGCAATTGAATCTTCACCCTCTCCCGCGGGTTTTAACCCACCACACTCACCGTGGTATTGCTGCATAAATTCCTGGTACTCTTCAGAATATGTCTTTTTCCGATGGTGTTCTTCCTGATGCAGAATATAGTTACGCACAATCCCTATATCCGACTCGCTGACCGACACCGCAAAATATTCTTCCTACCATTCAATTTCGTTTGGAGCGAGTTTCAGTTCATTTGCCCAGTGTGATGATTCACCTTTTAATAATTGGGCGACTTTGGAGATGGAAAGTTCCGAACGAATGGAAAGGAGAGCATGGATGTGATCAATAAAGCCATTTATGGAATCTAGATAGATCCCCTTTACCTTCGCGTTTTGACGGATATGGTCAAGTAGCCTATCCCGGAATTTCTTTTCCAGATTTGGCTGACGATTTTTTGTTGTCCAGACGAGATGAATCCAGACTCTTACAAAGGGCATAATTGGTCCAAAATTATGAGGTTAAAACCCTCGTGGTTTAGCGATTTGAAAGAAACCACGAACTGAAGTTCGTGGCAATACGAACTTCCGCCTCCATCCGCCTTCCGCCTACGCCTTCGGCTATGGCGGACAGGTTGGCGGATTTCGGCGGACCACGCCTTCGTTCCACTTCCGCCTTCGTCAGCATACAGCTGACTTCGGCGGACAGGCCGGCGGGCAGGCAGGAAAGTTCATGGCAATAATCGCTCGTTCCGTTTCAATAATATTACCAATTAGTTCGCTCCAATTAATTAATCACACCCCAATAAAGAGAACGAAATGAGGTTACATCTTCCTCGATTGTCTCTATCGTCGTGATTTACTATATTATTGTTTTAAGGGATGTTTATGGCCGACAAGCAATTCTGGTGGTTTTTCAAGGGTTTTGATGTCAGAAACGACAAGGTCTGGTCTCGCTCGTTTAACGATTACGATTTAGATGAGCTGGCAAAGTCCAATCCTACACCATTATATTTTACGAATGGAAAAAGGATTGAAGATAAGGCCAGACTCATCAGGGATGCATTTGCAAAATACTATAATGGTGTTGTCGATATCAATTATGCCGTCAAGGCAAACTATTGTCCTCAGATTCTCGATCTTATTGCACTACTTGATTTAGGTGCGGATGTTGTCTCTCCTAATGAAGCCGTCCTTGCGGAGCAGCGTGGGATCCCCCGGCAAAAAATCATGTTTACAGGCACCTCCGTTTCAAAAGATGATCTTGAAAAGCTTGTCAAGTCCGGTAATTATAAAATCAACATCGATTCCAATTCTCAGCTTAAAAAACTCGGAGAGCACAGAGATGAATGGAATATTCATGGATTGCATCTTTCGATCAGGTTGAATCCTAATGTCGGTGCCGGCCATAATCCGGATGTCATTACCGCCGGTTTAAAAAATGAGGGCGGTGTTCCTATAAAGTTCGGCATCGAGCAGGATAAGATTATCAATACATTTTTGAGTGCCCGCGAGTATGGTTTTAATCCCGACACCCTGCACATCCATATCGGCTCCGGCTGGCTTGGGAACGACGTTGATAGCTTCAGTATCGCCCTGCAAAATACTCTCGATGTCATGAATGAATTACAGGAGCATGGTTTTAAAAACCTGAATCTCGATGTTGGCGGAGGCCCCGGCATCAGGTACAGAAAATCTCAAAAGTCTTTTCCTTTCAATACGTATGCCAGAATAATCGGTGAAGAGATAGAAAAGAAGGGCGTCAGGATAAATAAATTAATCATCGAGCCCGGCAGAAGTCTTGTCGGCGATTCAACGATTCTTTTAACAAAGGTGAATACCGTCGAAGAGAAGAGCGGCATTCTCCATGCATATACCGATGCAAGCATGGGAACATTGATACGGCCGAAACTCTACCATGCATATCATGAGATAATCAACGTCTCGAATCCAAACGGACCTCTAATAGTTTATTCCATTGACGGCAATGTATGCGAAACCGGCGATACCTTTACTCAGAATCATCCCAGGAAAATTCCTACAATTAGTGAGGGGGATGTTCTAGGTATTCTCGATACAGGCGCCTATGGCGATGTGATGTCCTCTCCTTATTGTATGAGAGGCAGGGCTAATGTTATGTTAGAGCACAAGGGCAGACTTATACAGTGTTCCAGAGGTTTTGAAGATTTAAATCAGATACTGCACAGATTCAATATTGAGACAAAATTAGAAAGGTAGTGGTGTCACTTTCTTTTTGAAAAGCCCCGTGCTTCTGAAAGAACATATCAGAGTTCACCACAAAACGAAGACGGGACGATATATCGAAAGTGGTAGCCGCACCCTCGGGAGGCTCGTCTTCAGGCGAGCCGAGAGTACTTTAGTATTTAGGGTGCGTTGAAAGGAATTAATAAGCAATTCCGCTTTTCTTTTTTCAATGGCTGTTGAGGGTAAACACTGCGCCAAAGGCGCATGCGCCTCCGGCGCAAAAGGACACAAAGTACTAATACAATAGTAGTTTTTGAGGACACAAAGAAGAATTTCTACTCTGTGACCTCAAAAATGGCTTTCCTTAATGTTCTCTGAGTACTCTGTGGCAGTGACCCTACAATTATTCATCTAAAAAATGGGTCACAGCACCATAAATCGTCTTTCACCTCAGCGGTGTTATATCGATTTTGTCATCAAGGATTTATCTACTATTAGAAAAGGCAATAACTGATCAAGATAGCCACATTTGACAATTCAAAATCAATATTGAAACGACATTAGAAAGGTTGGGAGCTAGTTAATGGATCAAAAAATTAAGGTCGGAATTGTCGGTTATGGTAATGTAGGCAAAGGAGTCGAGCTGGCTGTCGCGCAAAATTCCGACATGAGTATGGATGCAATTCTTACCAGAAGAAATCCAGATACAATAATTCCTCATTCTCCATCGACAAAAGTTTTTCATGTTAATAAGGCAAAAGATCTTGTCGGTTCCTTAGATGTGGTTGTCTTATGCGGCGGTTCCGCCACCGACCTTTCAGAGCAAGTGTCCGCATTTTGCTCAATACTTCAACATTGTGGACAGTTACGACACACATGCAAAAATTCCCGAGTATTTTGATGCCATTAATAACGCTGCACGTCGTGGCAATAATATTGCCATTATCTCTACTGGATGGGATCCCGGATTATTTTCTATGTTGAGGGTTATCCAGAATTCCTGTTTGCCAGATGGTACGGCATATACATTCTGGGGTCCGGGCGTCAGCCAGGGACATTCTGATGCTATCAGGCAGGTAAAAGGCGTCAAGGACGGAAGGCAATACACACTTCCTATTGATAACGCTATTAACACCGTAAGGGCCGGGCTTAATTATGTTCTTTCCGCAAGAGAGAAGCACACACGGCTGTGCTATATTGTTTTAGAGAATGATACCGATGAGGAAAGGCGCAGAGTCGAATCCGAGATTAAGAATATGCCGAACTATTTTGCCGACTACGACACAACTGTAAAATTTATTTCTCAGGAGGAATTGAGAGCCAAGCATTCGAAGATGCCTCACGGCGGTTTTGTTCTCACAATCGGGGAATCCGGTTCCGGCAGCAAGCATCTGATGGAGTTCTCATTGAAGCTTGAAAGCAATCCTGAATTCACGGGAAATGTTCTGGCTGCATACGCCAGAGCCGCCTACAGGCTGAGAAAAGAAGGAGTGGTTGGCGCGCAGACGGTGTTTGACATAGCTCCTAAATATCTGTCCATTAAATCAAACGAGGAATTAAGGAAGACGATGTTATAATTTTTGGCTCGAAGACGTCCATCTTGCACAAGCAATGAATTATTTAGAAGCGTACAACATGGAAAACGAGCAATAGAGAATTCAAATGTAGGACGAAATTTCATTTCGTCCTCAAAGCTGGCCTTCCCGTCCACCGGTGATGGTCGGGTAAACTACCCGACCTACAATGTTAGTAGTCCATAGTGACAAATGTAGGGCGGGACGCCCGCCTTTAGGCGAGGTCTCGTTCCGCTATAGCGGAACGGACTGTCCCGTCCACCAATGATGGTCGGGTTGGCCTGTGGTGAGTCCAACTGAACCATAACCCGACCTACATCGTTACTGTTTTACTGGATGACAAATGTAGGTCGAAATTACTTGTGGTGAGCTTGCCTGCCCCGAGCGAGCGTAGCGAGTCGAGGGGTCGAACCACATTTCGTCCTCGAAGAGTAGATAATTACTTATTTCCCCTTGATTCTCTTTATGCACCTTTATATAAATTGCAGAAATTTAGAACCCCAAAAAGGAATAATTTTTTTGTTTTTTTCGCTTTTTAAACCTTCTCAGTTGCCAGATACTGCTAATTTAGTTATATCGAAACCATTACAACGGTGCTTGTCAAGTATGAAGATCACAGGCTATAAAACGATAAAGTAATACACCTTTTTATACTGTATTTGAGTTTCTGGGTAATGTTTTAGCATAATTATAATAAAAAGTACATTTTCCCCTTGCTTCTATTTTTCTGCACCTATATGTGAAGTGCAGAAATGTTGTGAAAACAGGATTCTATTTTGTTGTTTGTCCAGGAGGCACGTTTGCCAGAATTCGATTCTTTGTTTCCTTCAAATTAGAAGGCTTGAGCACTTCCCAGAATAGTCTCTCCGGACTCGAATTCCTCAATCTTTTTGCAATATCACTCTGTCCCGCCGAATTCAATATGTCTACGAATACTGATGACAATTCTTTACGAATAACCCCTCTTCGTTCATTCCCTTCGAGTACGAGTAGTTTTTCGATTTGATCTGCTTCTTTTAAAACCCCTATTGCACCCTCAGGATTTTCTATAAATGCTTTTATTAAGAATTGCAGACGTTTCGTAATAATCCCCCAATTGATCCAATTCCTGAAAGGTCTCGGCTCGTAATTGCTCCTAAAATTATGTACTGCGTCGCGCGCCGTGCGTTCGCTTCCAGGTGAATCCAAATGAGAATATTTTTCCAATAGTGCCACTATTTGTTGAAGCGCAATCTCAAACTGAACCTGTTCATTTCTCGCTTTTAATTCCCTTTCAAAAAGGACATTAATTGCATGCCTGATAACATCAGTGTCTTTCACATCTACAATTCTACTTAGCAAATCAATGTCGTAAAGCTGTTTAACAATATCGTCTTCTCTTTCTATTGGGATCCCCACACTGCCTTGCGCAAGTGTGAGCAACTTGTCACCGAGCAGACTCCCTGCAGAGAAACACAAGGGTTTAAACGCAAGTGGAATGACAAAGGCCCTTCCCATTTCGATTTCAATCGTTTCGAGATCGAACCGCTCCATCAAATGAAAATCTATTTTAATGTTTAATGGTGTCTTCCCGATACTAACCGAAGGTACAGAAAAAAAGTACGTAACCATGGAAAGTATTGTCTTTGGTTTTAAGGGAGTGTGTTTCTTGAACTTGAAATAAAGATCGTCGCCACCGAAGGCCTGGTGAATTGACTTGAAAGAATTCAACAATAGTTCTTCATCGCCAAGATAAACAACATCAATATCCACACTCGTTCTCTGTTGTTGTGGAGGAAAGAACAATTGTGCGGCTGTTCCACCTTTCAGGACAATATTCTTTCCAAGATGGTGTTGTAATTGCCCATATAGCTCGAAATCCCATAGGAATGTCTCAACTTTCACAGCCTGAGTGAAATTGTATTGTGATTGGCGCTCGGTGATATGTTCAATCTCAAAGTATTTACGATCATGAATAAGTGCTTCGTATTTGACCATTAACCTATCGCCTCCAAAATTCGTATAAAGTTCTGTGAAGGTTTATCTGATTCAAATAACTCGCCTCGTTTCTTGGAATCAACTATTTCCTGAATTTCATCTCTGATCGATCGCTCGTGCGCATATCTCAGCATCTGTGAAATGTTAAGGGAGAGTGAAGTTTTCATGTTTAGAAAAATGTAAGCTACTTCTTGTACCGGGAATGGAATCAAATTCCGTGTGGCTTCGACATATAGATCAACAAATGCCCTCTCAAGAGTCGCTAATGAATTGTTCGAAGCAAGTTGAGTTGATTTTTCTCTTAAGATGATTAGTTCTTTAGGATCCGGAACAATCTCAAGTATTTTTTCAATTTCTTGCCGGGTCGGTTCCAATATGGGAATAAAATCGGATTCTTTCAGCAACGATTGCGCCCACACTCCGGCACCGGTCGCTGTATAAATCAAATGCATCACTCTCGCAGGCTGATGTTGGACAAATGGAAACAGAATGTCCATCCCCGTTAAAATAAACGAGACACCCTCATTTCTCAATTTGTCAAACACTTTTGAGATTTCATAACTCAGATGTGGAACCCTGAAAGAGAGACTTTTTTCATCGAATGTATATATCCCTCTTCCAAGCCTGACTATATGTCCGGATCTTGATAGATTGCTTAGAACCCACAACACCGTCGACCTCCTTAATCCAAGCACATCACAGACATCATCAACTGAAAAATGATCCTTGTGGGATAAGGCAGTTTTTAGTTTTTCGATTTTCTTTTCAGCGTATTTGTTCATGAATTAATCACCTTTTTGACAATCTCAACTTTGTGGTACAATCAATATATACCACAATCTTTTATAAAGCAAATGTATTGCTGTGCCGTTCCAGAGCCTTGTGTCGAGTGCCAATCGAGACACTAGTATACTAAAATAGGGTTAAAAAGAGGTAGAATTCGGTATATTTCTTCTAGAGAAAAGAATGAAAATAGGCGACCAGAATCAATCCCTCGACTCTCCGCCTCCGGCGGATCGCTCGGGACAAGCCCCCTCGACTCGTGCTGCTATCCATCGACCCCTTGACAATTTCGTGGCGGGCCTATCGAACCACAACCGACCTACAATGTCTCTACATCATCGTTATCAAATGTAGGACGAAATTTTATTTCGTCCTCAAAGCTGGCCTTCCCGTCCACCGGTGATGGTCGGGTAAACTACCCGACCTACAATGTTAGTACTCCATAGTGACAAATGTAGGACGGGATGCCCGCCTTTAGGCGAGGTCTCGTTCCGCTTCCCTCGACAAGGTCTCGACCGTTCGGTGAACTCACGGCAGACAAGCTCGACCCAGGGCTCAGGACAGGATAGCGGAACGGACTATCCCGTCCATCAATGATGGTCGGGTTAGCCTGTGGTGAGCCCCTCGACCGTTCGACAAGCCCTCGGCCTGAGCGGCTCGACCGAGCTCGCCGAGGTCTCGGGCCGAAGGCTCACGGCAAGCAGGCTCGGGGCAGGCCCCTCGATATACTCGGGACAAGCTTGCCGAACCACAACCCGACCTACATCGTTACTGTTTTACTGGATGACAAATGTAGGACGAAATTACTTGTGGTGAGCCCCTCGGCAAGCTCGGGGTAAACTTGTCGAACCATATTTCGTCCTCTTTAAGGTCGAACCGAAAATTCGACCTACATTGTTCTGGCTATACTGCGAGACAAATGTAGGTCGAAATTCCCGCCTTCAGGCGAGGTCTCGTTCCGCTATAGCGGAACGGATTATTTCGTCCTCAAAGCATAAATACCGCGTTTTTCTGCAATCGCCCCACCATACTTGCCATTATCGGTGGAATCTCGGGTAATTGTTCGAGAAATCTGAGTACCCGGTAAGTATCACTTGCTGATCCTAATTATTCTTATCATAGTCGTGCGTTGTCTCCTCGACAACGCGTTAGCATCCTTAATTCTCGGCGTTTGGTAGTGCACTGGGGATTTTTGCTAAAATTCCATCTCTTGCCCCTTGTTTCTCTCTTTCTACTGACTTAACTTTGAGTTAGTTACGTTTTGACTTCCCAAAGGTTCCATGGCCCAATAAATATATAAGAAGATGGGCGCGAATTGATAATTCAAGAATAATTACGCATTATGCGTTACGCAGGAGGCGTAATTTGAAAAACCCTTTTCAATACAGGATTTAAAGCGAAAAAAGAAGATCGCTTCACTTGGCAAAGGCCGGGATGCCCGTTGGAAACGCCTGCCTGCCGTCAGGCAGGAATTGGCTCAGTGAGCCATTAATCCGCCCAAAAAAACGGCGGACAGGTGGTATCACCAAATGCCTTCGTGAGCCTATTACATGCACCGAAGAAGTCACGCAAAAAGGATGGCAAAAAAACGGTACATTTCCCATTGGTGGTTGATTTCACAAATGTGGGAAAAATATTGTTAACTAAGTCATTTCAAATTAATTCAATAAATACTTATGGCAATCAAGAAATCTGAACTCTATAGCTCATTATGGGCAAGTTGTGATGAATTACGTGGTAGCATGGATGCAAGCCAATACAAAGATTATGTATTGGTTTTATTGTTTATGAAATACGTATCCGACAAGGGCGGAGCATTGGTTGAAATTCCCGAAGGCGGCAGTTTCAAAGATATGGTTAATCTTAAAGGACAGTCAGATATTGGAGATAAGATCAATAAGATTATTGGAGAACTTGCAAAAGCTAACGGACTGACTGGTGTAATAACTGTTGCAGATTTTAACGATGATGAAAAACTTGGGAAGGGGAAAGACAAGGTTGATAAACTCAGTAACCTTATAGAAATATTTGAAAAGCCTGAATTGGATTTCAGTAGTAACCGCGCAGAGGGAGATGATCTTCTTGGTGATGCCTATGAATATCTAATGCGAAACTTTGCGACTGAGAGCGGCAAAAGTAAAGGTCAATTCTATACACCTGCCGAGGTTTCTCGCGTCATGGCCAAGGTGATTAGCATTGAAAAATCTAAAAGACAATCGGAAACAATTTATGATCCTACGTGCGGGTCGGGTTCGTTGCTGTTGAAAGCAGCAAACGAAGCACCTTACAGTATTACTATATACGGACAGGAAAATGACAATGCCACCCGAGCTTTGGCAGTGATGAATATGTGGCTACATGGAAACCCTACCTCGGATATCAGGCAAGGTAATACATTAGCCAAGCCCGAATTTACTAATGATACAACAGGAGAGTTAGAACAATTTGATTATGCTGTGGCAAATCCACCTTTCAGTTACAAGTCATGGAGGAATGGTTGGGACCCCGACAATGATATTTACAAACGCTTTGAAGGATATGATAACATTCCACCTAAAAGGAATGGTGATTATGCCTTTCTTCTTCATTTAATCAAATCCATAAAATCAAAAGGCAAGGCTTGCATCGTTTTGCCCTTAGGCGTGTTGTTCCGCGGTAATGCCGAAGCCGACATACGTAAAAAAATCATTTTAAGAGGTTATATCAAAGGTATTATCGGTTTGCCCCCCAACTTGTTTTATGGAACCGGCATCGCAGCTAGTTTAATCGTTATTGATAAAGAAGATGCCGGAAACCGCAAAGATATTTTCATGATTGATGCGAGTAAAGGTTTTATCAAAGATGGTAATAAAAACCGACTTCGTGAGCAGGACATTCATAAGATTGTTGACACTTTCAATAACCGAATCGAAATTGAAAAATATTCCCAAATCATTTCTATATCGGAGATTGCAGATTCTAAAAACGATTATAACCTGAACATTCCGAGATACATTGATAGCCAGGAAGCGGAAGACTTACAGGATATTGAAGCTCATTTGCTGGGTGATATCCCCACTCGTGATATTGATGATTTGGGCAATTATTGGAAAGTGTATCCATCGTTGAGGAACATCTTATTTGAGGCAAGTCAACGATCCAATTATTCTGTCTTACGAATTGCAAAGGATGAAATAAAAAAAACTATTTTTCAGCATCCGGAGTTTATCGCTTTCAGCAGACAGATGGATGCTGTGTTTGCCAAATGGAAAGTCGAAACTACATCCTACACCAAGGCGTTGGACAAAGGGTTACATCCAAAAAAGGAAATACAAGTTATTTCTGAAAACTTATTGAAATATTATACAAACAAACAATTGACCGACAAATATTCAATGTACCAACACCTGATGGATTATTGGGCAGAAACCATGCAGGACGATATGTATGAACTGGCAGCCGATGGATGGAAGGCAGGTAATGATGTAAAACGATTGAAAAGAAAAGTCAAAAAAGAAGAAAAGGGTGAAGGCAAAGATATAGCTGGTATTGAAGGGCTTGAAGGAAGATTGATACCGCCTACCTTAATTATTCCAGAGTATTTTACTGAAGAGCAAAAAGGCATTGACGCATTAGAAGCAGAAGCTGAGACTCTTAACATTAAAATGTCTGAATTGCGGGAGGAACATGTAGGGGAAGACGGTTTACTATTTAGTGCCATAGACGACAAGCAGAAGATTAGCAAAAAAAACTTACAGGATACTATAAAAGAGTTAGGGAATAAGGATGCTGATAATGCGGAAGAATATGATATGCTGCATACTTATAAAAAGTTGATGGATGATGAATCCGTAATACAAACTAAAATAAAGGCAGCCATGTCGAATTTGGAGAAGAAAGTAATTGCTAAATACCCGGTACTGAGTATTGAAGAGATAAAAACCATTGTGGTAGATAAAAAATGGATGCACAGTATGGAACAGCGCATCCGCACTGAAATGGATAACATAAGTCACCGGCTAACTCAGCGTATTAAGGAACTGGCTGAACGTTACGAAACACCTCTACCAAAACTGAGCGGTGAAGTAGATGAACTGACCACCACAGTAGAGAATCACTTAAAACAAATGAATTTTGTCTGGTAGAACCGATGGAAATTGAAAAAGGATTCCAGAAAACGGATGTCGGAATTATTCCAAGTGATTGGAATGTAAGAAGGATTATTGATGTAATTTCAAATTTTCAGAACGGCTATGCTTTCTCATCAAAAAGATACAAAGATATTGGAATTCCCATTGTCACAATGGCTCAAATTGGTTTAGATGGTTCCTTCCAATTTGATGCAACAAAAGTTAATTATTGGTCATTTAATGATTTAGAAAAGTTAAAGAATTTTCAAATTAAAAATGGCGATTTAATAATTGCAATGACCGATGTTACACCGTCAAAGAATCTGATCGGTCGAATGGCGATTGTGAAATCTGATAAAACCTTACTGCTAAATCAACGAGTTGGTCTTCTTAGGATACATAATGAGAAAATTCACCCTGTTTTTTTGAAAGCATTTTCTAATAGTAGAACTTGGAGAAGGTATTCAATAGCTTCTGCATCACTTGGGGTGCAGGCCAATATAAGTACTAGGGATATCTTAAATGGTCCAATTCCATATCCCTCCTTTGAAGAACAAAATGCTATTGCTACCACTTTAACTGATGTCGAGACACTCATCACCGGATTAGAAAAACTCATTGCCAAAAAGCGAGATATCAAGCGGGGTGCATTACAGGAATTGCTAAAACCGAAAGATGTATGGAAAGTAAAGAAGTTGGGAGATTGTCTAATCCGAAATCCTGACTATGGGATTAATGCAGCAGCAGTCCCGTACAATGAATCATTACCTATCTATTTGCGAATAACCGACATAACGGAAGACGGAAAATATTCTAAGCAAAATATTGTTTCAATTGACAATGTTTATTCATCAAAATATTATCTCGAAATAGGTGACTTAGTTTTTGCGAGAACTGGCGCAAGTGTCGGAAAAACATACTTGTATGATCCTAATGACGGCAAATTGGTTTTTGCTGGTTTTCTAATTCGCATTAAAACTAATCCTGAAATCCTTAATCCTGTCATTTTTAAGTACTACACTCAAACTGCTCAGTACTGGGATTGGATTAGAGCGAATTCAACAAGAACAGGACAACCAGGTATTAATGGCAACGAATATAAAAAGTTATCACTAAGTTTGCCGCCTTTAATTCAAGAACAAACCCATATTGCCCAAATATTATCAGATATGGATGTCGAAATAGAGGCATTGGAAAAGAAACTAGAGAAGTACAAAATGCTCAAGCAGGGTATGATGCAAAATCTATTGACAGGGAAAATACGATTAGTATAATATGGCAAACTCCAGCATAGAATATTTTGAAGATTTGGCGATAGCAGGAATGATTTGTCCACCTGAGGATGCTGTTCCTCCCGATGGTACAAAAGAATACTACCGCGTAGTAAAACATAATCCCGCTACATCAGAATGTTTTATTTCGTACAGAGCAAAATATCCCGCAGAAATATTTCATGACGAATGTGAAGCACATGCAATATCTTTGTCAGACAATTTGCAGGGGTTAATAAACGGCTATTTTAAGACTCCTGCGCATAAGAAGAAAAAACGTTTAATAGGTCATTTAATTCTTCAATTTAAAGATGGTGTTCTTAAACAAACAGGCGCAGTAAGTCATTATTCTTGGTGGCGTTCACGGGCTTTTATTCCGGAATGTGTGCCTGTTAGATCGGTGGTCGCATGAAATTAAACGTCATTAAACAGCTCTACTATTACGAAATTCCTACGCTCATCCTATGTGAGGATGAACGTCAGAGCAATTTCCTCTTCGTGTTGTTGGACGATGAAAAACAGCATTATATAGGCAAGAAAGTAAACGCAGAAGAAACCAGTATTTTCTTGGTTGGCAAAATGGATTTAAGGTCCTTATTCGAAGTAAGTGAATCAAATTACTACATTGGAGTATTTGAAAACAAGAATACAGTTATTGCAAATATTTACACAGGTATTATCAGTGACGATATGCTTCCTGCCGAAGGTTTGATTGTAGTACCACCCGATACTATGATGGCTTCCGAGATAAAGAAAAGTGTATTAAAACGCTTACAGGAGGGATCCGCAAAATCGAATGTTGGGAAATTGGAAAGGATTACGCAGAACCGAGTGGTTTCCTTATTCCAAAACGAACTAAAGTACCGCTATTTAGGTAATTGGGAAGAAAGAGAAAATAATAGCAATGTTGAAGAAGAATATTTAAGCGCCTGGCTTAGCAGAAAAGGTTACAGTGAAAATCTGATTGATAAAGCATTATATGAATTCAATAAGGTTGTCTATGATCAGAACAGATCATTATATGATGTGAACAAAGAAGTGTATTCCATGCTTCGCTATGGTGTAAATGTGCAGCCAGAAATCGGTCAGAATAAAGAAACCGTTTGGCTTATTGATTGGAAGAATCCCAATGAAAATGATTTTGCCATTGCTGAAGAAGTAACAATAAAAGGCATTCATAAGAAACGTCCTGACATTGTGCTTTACGTTAACGGCATTGCAATAGCCATGTTAGAACTTAAGCGAAGTACCGTCTCTATATCGGAAGGAATAAGGCAGAATTTAGACAACCAAAAACATATTTTCATCAAGCACTTTTTCTCTACTATTCAGTTCGTAATGGCAGGAAACGATACTGAAGGAATTCGTTATGGAGCAATTGATCCGAATACGAATAAAGAAAAGTATTATTTAAAATGGAAAGAGGTAAGCGAAGATGCTAATAAGAACGACGCATATTTGTTGCAGCTTACCAAACCCATCCGCGATAAGGCAGCTAAGTATAAGTATCCGCTAGATAAAAATATTATAGAATTGCTCAACAAGGAGCGTTTTATTGAGTTATTGCATGACTTTATTGTATATGACCGGGGTATCAAAAAACTTTGCCGTCATAATCAATATTTTGGCGTAAAAGCCGCACAAGAGTTTTTAAGACATAGAGAAGGTGGCATCATTTGGCATACACAGGGGAGTGGAAAGAGTTTGACAATGGTTTGGCTTACCAAATGGATAAGAGAATACAATCCTAATGGCAGAGTACTCATCATTACTGATCGTGAAGAACTGGATGAACAGATTGAGAAAGTTTACAACGGAGTTTCTGAAATAATCTATCGGACCAAAAGCGGAAAGGATTTATTAAATAAACTCAATGATAATTCACCTTGGCTAATGTGTTCTTTGGTTCATAAGTTTGGCGGAAAAGAAGAAGGCGATGTAGATGCTTATTTGCAGGAATTGAAAAGCGGCATCCCATCTGATTTCAAGGCCAAGGGAGAATTCTATGTATTTGTAGATGAATGCCATCGCACGCAGTCGGGCAAATTACACGAAGCCATGAAAGGGTTTTTGCCTAATGCCATTTTCATAGGTTTTACAGGAACACCGCTATTAAAAGTTGATAAACAAACCAGTTGGGAAGTTTTTGGCAAATACATCCATACCTACAAATTTGATGAGGCTGTGACCGACAAAATTGTATTGGATTTACGCTACGAGGCTAGGGATATTGAACAAAATATCACTTCTCCTGAAAAGATAGATGAATGGTTTGAACTTAAAACCCGGGGACTCACCGAGCTTGCAAAAACTGAACTGAAACAGAAATGGGGTACGCTCAAAAAAGTGTTTAGCTCTAAATCACGTTTAGAAAAAATCGTGATTGATATTATGATGGATATGGAGAAAAAAGAACGCTTACAAAACGGCAGAGGCAACGCCATGTTGGTCTCTGATAGTATTTATAATGCATGCCGTTATTATGAATTGTTTCAAAATGCAGGGTTAAATAATTGTGCTATCGTTACATCATTTGTACCTTCGTATGCTGATATCAAAGGCGAAGAAACGGGCGAAGGATACACCGAAAAATTACAGCGGTTTGAAATTTATCGTAAAATGCTGGCAGAATATTTCAATGAAGATCCTGAGACAGCCATTAATAAAGTTGAACAATTTGAAAAAGAGGTTAAGAAAAAATTCGTAGATGAACCAGCTCAAATGAAATTGTTGGTAGTTGTAAACAAACTCCTTGTGGGATTTGATGCACCCTCGGCTACTTATCTCTACATCGATAAAAAAATGCGTGATCATGGCCTTTTTCAGGCTGTCTGTCGAGTAAACCGTTTGGATGATGATGATAAAGACTACGGTTATATCATTGACTACATGGATTTATTCGATAGTTTAAAAAATGCATTCAATGATTACACTTCGGGTGCTTTTGATGCATATGAAAAATCTGACGTAGAAGGGTTGCTGAAAGATCGCCTAAAGAAAGGTGTAGAAAGATTAAATGAAGCGCTCGAAGCTATCAAGGCTTTATGCGAACCAGTGGAGCCACCAAAGAACAGTTTAGCATACATTCGTTACTTTTGTGGGAAAAATACCGAAAATCCGGATGAACTGAAGGACACCGAACCAAGACGGGTTGCCTTATATAAACTCACCATTGCACTCATTAGGGCTTATGCAAACATAGCAGATGAAATGAAAGAAGCTGGATATTCAGATAAAGAAACCGAGCAAATTAAAAACGAGATTAAACATTTTGAAAACCTTCGAAAAGAAATTCAATTAGCAAGTGGTGATTATATTGACTTAAAACAATATGAACCTGCTATGCGTCATCTGATCGATAGTTACATTGGTGCAGAAGAAAGTCGAATCTTAGCAAACTTTGATGATCTGAGTTTGGTAGACCTATTGGTTGAAAAAGGGAAAGACGCTGTCAATAGTTTACCTAAAAATATTCAAAGTGATAAAGATGCAATGGCTGAAACCATTGAAAACAACTTGCGGAAAGTAATAATTGAAGAAAGTCCGACAAATCCGATGTATTACGAGAAAATGAGTGTACTTTTAGATGAACTAATAGAATTGAGAAAAGAAGCCACTTTAGAATACGAAAAATATCTTCAGAAAATAATTGATTTAACACTGAAAGTAAAAAAACCAAATACTACAATTGCATATCCTTCATCACTTAACACATCAGCCAAACGTAATCTATATGATAACCTTGGAAAGAATGAGGCTTTGGCAAATGAATTAGATGAGAAAATCATTACAACAAAAAAAGATGCTTGGCGTGATCATAAAATAAAATTGAAAGAAGTGAGATTAGCTATTGAGGAAGTTTTGAATAAATATGGTATTTCGGAAGAAAGCGAAATTCACAGGATATTTGATTTGGTAAAGAACCAAAGAGAATACTAATGGAACGTATCACTATTGGCAATATTCCCATTGATGTAGTTCGCAAAGATATTAAGAACATACATCTCGCTGTTTATCCACCAACAGGAAGAGTTCGTATTGCTGCACCATTTCGTATCAATGATGATGCTGTCCGATTATTCGCAATATCGAAAATAATTTGGATAAAAAAACACAAGCGTAAATTTATAGGGCAGGAACGATTAACACTAAGAGAATACAAAGATAGAGAAAGCCATTATTTTCTAGGTAAACGTTATTTGCTCAAAGTTATTGAACTCCCCAGTGTCCCCAAAGTAGTATTAAAACACAGTATTATAGAATTGTATGTAAGAGATACAACAAATCTTCAAAATAAAAGGGATATTATTGAAACTTGGTATAGAAATAGATTAAAAGAAATTGTTCCTGGATACATCTCCAAGTGGTCGAAAAATATGAATGTTGAAGTTGCAGAATATGGTATCAAAAAAATGAAACGAAAGTGGGGAAGTTGTAATAACAAGGCGAGAAGAATCTGGCTTAATCTTGAATTGGCCAAAAAACCACTTCATTGCATAGAATATATCGTTGTTCACGAAATGATTCATATTTTAGAACGTCATCATAACGAACGATTCTATTCTCTTATGAATCAATATCTGCCACAATGGAAGCAATACCGTAGAGAATTGAATGAATCTATCTTGACCTGCTGATTACAAGTTGTCCCTGTCTTGAATTGCAATAGCTATAATATTATTTGACACATTCGTAAGAAAAGATCCAAGTGGATCTCGATCATTTGCTGAATGAATACAACACCCAACGTCTACATAGCTGCAAGTATTATTCTGATAAAACTCCGATGCAAACTTTTCTCGACACGATTCCACTTGCTCATGAAAAATCTCTTGATCGCTTATATGAGAACATACAACTATTAAGGATATCGAGTTAATTTAAACCATGTCAGATAATATCTTGACTTTCACAAATCATGTGTATGCCTTACTTGCTTAGAAAGGGAAGTGCACAACTGTCACCGATCTTTGATTGTTGATTTCCTAAAAAGTTCTCTCAAACATATCGAGATTGACCATCTTTAACTCAGCCATCGCTGTACTGCACGAATACATTTTGTCTTTATTCGCTTCCAAATCCCGTCGTCTTGATCTGTCGAAGCTTTGTGCATTTCCTTGAATTGCTTCCGCTCTTCTCGTTTCATTTCCGCAACCTTGTGCTCGCCTGTGATCGATATACCCGCTCGGTCACCACGTGCTACCAATTGCAGGAAAGCACATTTGGGATTGCATTTCTTATTCCAATCAGAGTCGAGAGTAGCAGTAATAAAGTGATAGTTCTGTGTGCCCGGATTTGATTGACCCAGCGGAGCTATTATCATTGCGAGGAACTGGAGGATTTCAAATGATGCCACACTCAAACTGAATCCAAAGACGTTTTCGTTTCTTTTGATTGTCTGGTCATCGGGGAACTCTTCGATATACCTTGGATCATCCAGGTAACCATCTCTTTCAGCGGACACCAACCCCGCGTCGTATTGTCCTATACACTCTAGACAAGGTCGATCTATTGTTGCGATGTGCGCACGCCAATCTGCTCGTCTCAAACCAGAACCATCTTTCTTGGATTCAATTTTCAAACCCCCATCAACAATGGGTATGAGGTGAGCATACGCTATGAAATTAAGGACTGATCTTGGCCATGGTCTATCGACGCAGCTAAAAAGGACGTTGCAGTCGAGTGCAGCTTTGTAACCTTCTTCTTCGATAATACTATATTCTAATGCATCCACCGTAAAGGGATCAGCAGTTGCACTTCTTCTGATGGCTTCAGCAAGAACTTGGACCTTCGCTCTGCACAATTCTGCGTCTTCGACTGTTGCATGGAGAATCCGATCAAGGTTTATTCTCTCGACAGAATCGAAATCGATCAAGCTTATGTGTGATAATCCCATTCTTGCTAACGCCTCGGCAATGATACTTCCAACGCTTCCCGTACCTACAATTCCGACACGCAACCTTGCGAGGTGTGCTTGTGCTTTTTGACCCCATGCGGAAATCGTCCGTGAAAGTTCTTCACGCATAGCCGGAGGAGCTATCAAACAATCATTGTAGGTAACTATCAATTGTTGCCCAACAATTCTCACAGAAGAGCACCAGCGTTTCTGATAATTCCTGTTGGCTATTCTTTCCCAGAAGCGTGCACTCCATGCACCATCACATCCTATTGTGAGTCCCACCAACGGTAGTCCCGTAATTCCGAATGCAGCAGCTGCGTGACCTTGTTCAGCATTTATATCATCACCGCTCATCCCCTGACAGCCGGGGCTTAAGTGACTATGTATGAAAGCGAGTCCAGCATTTGAACTTACTACAAACTGCAAGGCACGTTCAAAATATTCGGACAAGAAACTTGCATTGCCATGCACACACCTTTCTCCGTGAAGTGGAAGGATTAGTTTCTGTATCAGTGCAGATCTACGATTGCTTCCCAGACTGGGATACCATAGGGCAAAGCACAGATCTTCCTGCCCATCATTTCGAATTAGGTGTGCACATGCCTGAGCATGTACATTTTGAGGTATGGCGACACTGTAAGTCATTGAGTATCGAAAAGGTGTCGGATGTGAGCCATGTACGCACGGACTGTTCGATCGGTGCTGTTCCAATTATGGAATGGACGGCTCCAATATTGCCAACCAGCACCAAACGGACTTTCAATGATTCCTCCGGAAGGATGTGTTCCACCAGATTGACGAGTCAGTAGTTCCGGGGATATGTGAGGTCACCCGGAGGATTCAAATTGAAATCCTCTCCGACAACGAAACCAAGCATAATTTCTTTTCCTCCAAACTTGCCGACAGGGATCGTGTAAAGAAAGGCAACCTTGTTGTCTCCAAACTCTTGCGGATCATAACCGAGAGCTCGGAGCTGATCAATGAAATCTTTCCGCGCCATCTTTGTCTCACTTCAAGATACAGGTGTCGGTCCAATTGCATTCGTGAAGAAGACCATATGATTGTGCATATGAATTTCTTCGTTCGGATTATCCTGATATGACTTTCTAGTATTCCCTATCATTTGAACAAGATAGTGAGTGTTTGGATCCACGCCAGCATTCTTCATTATTGCGATGGGTGTTAGAATATGCTCTGTGGTAGTCTGTGCCTCCCCATCCACTGTGTATTGAAAGACGGGATGTTCTTTTTCCTTCTGTTTTTCTTGCTGCTTTGTCTCTAACATCGTAAGTCCTTTCTTTTTAGGGTTATTAATGTTAAATTTGAATAATTTGAGCAGGGATTTAATCCTGCCTCTAACATATATATGCCGATGAAAACTTAATTTTTGCCATGATGGCAAAAAGCACCTTTTCGTCGGCAATAGACGATAGAACCAATTACTAATAGATCATCTTTACCTTGGTTCGTCCGGATGTCTTTGAAAAGCTCGCAGCACAGGACTGGAAGTCTATCTATCCAGCGTTAGTCACCTATGCTCTTATGAAAATTAAGAAACTTAAGTGGCGGTCAACGGATAACAAACCACCCAGTGGGCTTGAACCTGAAGATATTGCAAAAGACGCTATAGCTTCCCTATATGAGGGTCGAAGAAATTGGGATCCATCGAGACGACCAGACATCCTAAAACACTTGAAGAGCATCGTGGATAGCAATATCAATCATCTTGTATACTCCTCGGAACACTTACGAAGAGTATATGTTCAGGCAAAGAATGATAATGATGAAGACCAACTACTAGAAAATCTTCAAATAGAAACACTCACTCCATTTGATGAAATAAGTGCAAAGAATCTGATAGAGAATCTTCGCAAAGATGTGGAGGGCGATGAAATGCTCGAAACCATCTTGCTTTGTATTGAAGAGGGTATTGATAAGCCCTCCGATATTGCCGAATTGTTCAATCTTAAAGTCGAGGATGTCAACAATGGACAAAAGAGACTAAGAAGGATGGCAGAAAAGTATAGAAAAGACAATTAAAACAAAAATCACATGCAAGAAGAAAAAAATAAATACGGAATAATCATCAATCATCTGTTGCATTTCCTTTACTCCGATGTTGAAAATAATCCAGAGCAGGTGAAGGATATTCTAAGTGAGAATGACTACAATTATGATGAGCTCGTCGAAGATGGATTAAAATTCATTGGAGATATTGAACGGAAACAACGCACCGTCCTTGCTCGTGAGAAAAGAAAAAGAATGATTGAAGCATTAGTGAACTTCAGTAAGGAAACTGGTCATGAAACAAAAGAGACATTATTTAAGAAATTGAAAGAGCTTGCGGCTGGAGATGAACAACTCCAGCTTGCGTTCCATAAGTTAGAATCTCTCAGCGAAGATGATCTACGAAATATTCTAAATGATGTAGAGGCATTGAGAATGCTCGGTACGAAGGATGAGCAATCGGAGATACATGATGACAAGCCGGATGCATGATACTCTAGCGATCGCGCATGCTCGATCTATCATTTCCAAGTGGAACATTCGTCATCCTTTAGATATCAACATAGAAGACATAGCTGCGGATTTGAATGTGATTATTATTGAAAGACCTAACATTAGTTCAGCAGCACGCATCGTCTCCATAGGGGAAACCGGGATCATTACTGTCAACAAGCAAATACCTGAACTCGGAAAAAAGAGGTTTGCCATAGCCCACGAGCTTGGACATTTTGGTCTACACCGGAAGAAATCTCCTATTGAGATTTGTACCGAGTTATCTTTCCTAGAATGGTATAAGAAATCAGATGAGGAGCAAGAGGCGAATGCTTTTGCGGTTGAATTGCTAATGCCAACTGACATTTTCAGAACTTTTTGTGCTAATAAGACACCAAGCTTGAAGGAAATCGGAAAAATCGCTGATGAATTCCAAACAAGTTTAACTGCTACCGCAATTAGATATGTTGAACTCGGTAAGACACCTTGTGCAATAATAGCCTCAAAGGATGAGAAAGTAAACTGGTTTGCAGTTAATCCGAGCTTCCCATATCGAATAAAGGGAAAAGGAACTCCGCTTCATGAGTTTGCTTGCGCAAACGACTACTTTAACAAGGGCGCTACACCGTCAGAACCAGAGACAGTGGCTGGTGTTGCGTGGCTAGAAGATTACATTATAGGAAGTAAGTGCTTTCTTTACGAGGAAGTTATCCCTCTAAAAGCATACAACACTACCTTAAGCTTAATATGGATTAGACAAGATTACAACCGACAGAGCAGACCAGAACCCGATTCCTCCCATCATGATCCTGATCATTTCACGCCTGATGGTAAAAGATACCGATGGTAAAGTGAATTCTTGCTCTCCCATAAGTTGAATGTGCCTACTGACGCCCCTTCGGGAGACGCTCATTTTCACCTGCACAGTCAGATTCTTTCATTGCCTGTGAATTGTACTGCCTGTTCCGGATGAAACATTCGCGCATAAGCATTTTTATATGTAAAAGCTGCTTCAAAGAGAGGTTTACGTAGTTTTAAAGCAGGGACTGATTTATGAATTACTTCCTTGATATCAAAAATCCCCTTGCAGACTTCAACGCCGCCCGGGAAGAGCTTTTTTGCATATTCCCCCACCAGATGTCCTTGGTCGAAAATAGCCTGAGTTGCAGCATCGACCTCAGGGATCAGGTCTTTTGCATTATAATAGTGCCAGAGAAGTTTATGGCACTGGAGTCCGGAGAGATATTTTGATTTGGAGATGTACATTTATTTTATCTCTTAGTTTAAACTCAATATACGGTATATATAGAAAAAACGGAATCGGCGGTAGTCGCACTCATTCATCACGCAATTCCTGAGCGAGGGTGTTAATCGGCTTTTCTTTTTTCAATGGCTGTTGAGGGAAACACAGAGGACACAAAGTACTATTGAAATGGCAATAGTAGAGGACACAAAGAAGAATTTCTCTTCGCCTCAACTGTATCCCCCTCACCCAGCGACTGCCGGCTCAACCTATATATTGCCGATAAGGTTCGTGTTCTAATATTCCGTACAACCGGTGCTTAATAGTTCGAACCGCTTTTTTCTCCACTCGGAGTAGATCACCGGCAGAAAGATCGACTTGTTTTGTAGCAATGTCTTGAGATACGGTATTTTCATCTCCTTACTGATCATTGGCGACAAGGCTTTCAGTGCGTCGCTGCCTTTGCCCGATGGCCATTCATAGAGGTAACCTCCGACATATATTGCATACGCTGTCTTCTTCCCTTCCACCGGATTTGATGCCCTGAATTTCAGGTTGATCATATCAGGTGGAAAGAGCACTGCATACTCATCATCGGATGCTCGAAGCACATGCCGCAAATCTTCGCCTCGAGGCCCCACGGCCGACAGCAGTGGTACTATGTTTTGCTTAAGAGGAGTAACGGGAGTCCAATCTACGCCAACGGCATCAATCTTCCATACGTCGGCCAGACACGTCAACCTGATCCGTATCGTGTCCGACATTTGCCGGGGAATCTTCAACCGGATAAGCTTCGAGAACTGGACATTGTTGGCTTCCGGATAGATGACACCGATGTTTTCCCACGTCGAACCATTGAAGATATACGCTTTCAGTGACGATTCCTCCAAACATTCTTTCAGGATGCGGATCATTACCGGGTCATGCTCCGTCGCATTGACAAATGCGAGCGACTCATCACCGAGGAACGATAAGATATTGTCGAAGACACTTTCCGAGAGGCGTGTGTTCACGGCATGAATTATAATTGATCCCTCATTGGCATGATTCGAATTGACAATGGTAAGATCGATTGCATCCCGGAAATCCGATGACATACCATTTTCCGGAAAATTGGACTCCCAATAGTTGCCATCCCGGTATGAGATATCGTCCATTATTATTCGTCCTGAATTATCCTCTGCACGTATGGGGGAAGCTTGTACATAGACAGGCCAGAGAATTCCATTGGCGTCGGAATATACTTGCGCATTCGTGTCGCATTCAACGCCAACCAGCTTCACAACATTAAAATGATGTGTTTCCGGCCGTTCATTTGTAAGGCGAACCGCCAATTTCCCCTGATCTTCCTTTATAGAATTAAGAACTACACACGTCGTCACCTCCAGCGCCTTCCCTAATCCAACTCCAAATGCCTCACCTTCCATATAATATCTCTTTCCATCCCAGCTGTAGATGAAAGGACACGAATTTCCGGAACCCCCTGGATATCTGATCCTCGTCTGGAGAGAGAGTCCTTCATCACCAGTGAAACTACTTAACGTCAATCCTATAAAATATCCGGCAAACGCAATCGTCAGCAATCCTTTGTAACCATTTAAGCTTTGAGCCTCGATGTAGCCGATTTCCGACAGCTTTAATTTTCCGTCGAACTTCTGAGTCGTCCCTCGCTTACTGACACTGCCAACCCCCACTATTGTAGAATCTATCAACTTGTAGTTCGTCAGCTTATAAAGAGAGCTATCTTTCGTCAGGATCATTAATGGACCTGTCTCAAGAGGATCACTAATTTCAGACCGTAGAGTGATTCTTTTGGTGACCGCACAGCCATCGTTGAAGAGAACAGCGGCAAAAACTACCGCGATTTTCCATATCGAGAATTTAGACATTGTTCTTTCTCCATAATTAGTTTCTATAATATTATTCTTAAAAAAAGATCGTCACCCGGCCCCCGAGGACGGCACTGCTGATATCTAGTTTTGTATCTATTCCGGTATATGTTTGATTCATGACTGGGACGTACAGATAACCTGCATAAATATTCCAGATCACATTTGTGCCGGTTTCAATACCGGCAGTAAAATTGTAACCAATATTGGCTGCATCGACATATATGCCCTCCAGAACACCATTGCCGATGCTCTCTCCGTAGTGTAGTTCCGTCGATATGCGATAATGTCCGATACCCACACCGACGTAGGGATAAAAATAACTCAGGGGCAAATCACGGATCGTGTATAACAACGAGAAAGAAGCTGCCTTAAAATCCACATCGCCGCTGAGTTGTGTTCCAGCTTCCAGGCTAAGAGCGAATGCATTTGATATCTCGATTTTGAAATTTAGCCATAAGAGCGCTGAAGAACCGAAAGAAGTCTCGTAATGTTTTATTGAACGACCTTTTTTGTTGTATGTATCTTCCAGCACATTGCAGATAGATTGCAGTCCGGTGAAGTCAGTTGAATATGATGAGGCGCCAATCCCAAAACCCGACCTCGGATAGTCTATGATGAGACGCTCATCGATCGAATCGGGTGCAAGAGGCAGCCGATTCGGAATAAAATTCCAAGTAGCGGGTTGGCGACTCACCCGCGATCTGTCGGTTGGATTCAATTGAGAGTCAGAGACAGACCGCAATTTTGGCGGATCGGTTCCCATGATATAGGCCCCGCCCGCAAGTTCTTCAAAATGGTTGATCTTTTCCACCATTATGAGCACGCTCATTTTATCATAATTGATAATGCTATCTCTTTCGGAACCATCTTTACCTTTCAAAATTATATGTGCGCAGTATGTGCTGTCTGTTATCTGTCGGAATTCTGCACTCTCGAAATTTTCGATCTTTGTAAAGAGCCTGAAGTAATCGGATTTTGCCTTGTCGATCTTTGGGCCGACCCGCGGACTCAAGATCACAATCCTGCTGCTGTCCTGAGCTAAGGGCCCGCCCGAGAGGAGAGCAAAAGAAAAAGCGAAAAACAACGACCTCTTAAAAGTGTCTTTCATAGGAATTCCTTTCTCCGGATTATTGCATTAATTGAAGCCACAGTGGTTCAACATCTTTATATCGAGCCAAAACCTTCAATACCGAGAAATCCCGGCCAGGAAGAGGATCTATAGTTTTGTCAGCCGTCGATGATGCCACACCGACTACCGTGCCTACTACTGCTCCAACTACACCAAGTCCCATCCCGCCAGCCATGGCTTTCTGACCTGCAGTCATACTAAATAAGCCACCAGGTTTGTCATCACCGCCAGCAAGCCCGATCATTCCACCCACAATGAAACCGCAAAGCAACCCCCCACCCATTCCCTTGAGTACTTTCGATTCCCCCTGAACAATCACCTTTTGTATATCATTTGTGCTCAAGAGACGGACATACTTCATTATTTCCGAACTATCTTTGTCCTCAATCTCTTCCAATGCGGCAACGACCAGTGCGTTTTGTCGAACCGAGAGTAATACACCTTCGACTTCTTCCCCGGTGGTCATTCGAATGACAATATGAGCCCCCGGATTAACATTGGCATTCCTACTGCTTTCCTGCGCAAGAAGTTCCCGGGGATTGAGCAAGAAAATCAAGGCGAAGAATACCATAATATTGGAAATATACTGAATAAGAATTGGGATTGTACAATTTTTCGGTTTCATAGCGACCCTCCTTTATTGTTCTGTTTACATTATGCTAAACACTCACATGAGAGTTGTCATGGAAATGTCAAAAGAGCGTCATAATAATCTTTGGCTGAGAATTTGAGTTCAGTGATTTATGATGGTGTGTCTCACGAATCAATAATATGGTAGATTCATCCACCGGAGGACCACCTTCAGGGGGGACGACAGTACTTTAGTATCATCATGCAATTTCCGGGCGTGGCATGGATCGACTTTACTTTTTTCAATGGCTTTTAGGGGTAACACTGCGCCAAAGGCGCATGCGCCTACGGACGCCGAAGGCTTTGCCGTAGGCGTGCCTCCGGCGCAAAAGGGCACAAAGTTCATATGAAAATGCAGTTAATTGAGGACACGAAGAAGAATTTATACTTTGTAACCTCAAAAATGGCATTGTTTAATGTTCTCTGGGTACTCTGTGTCGGTGACCCTACAATTATTCATCTAAAAACTGGGTCACAGCACCGTAAATCGTCTTTTATCCCAGCGGTGTTATATTTTTCAAAGATGCCATACACTTCCACCGCGGTGTTTTATTTTATGTTATTGCACATGGAATACACGCCAATCTAATTTAGATATCGCTTTTCTTTTTTCAATGGCTTTTAGGGGTAACACTGCGCCAAAGGCGCATGCGCCTACGGACGCCGAAGGCTTTGCCGTAGGCGTGCCTCCGGCGCAAAAGGACACAAAGTACTAATACGTTGGCAGTTTTTAAGGACACGAATAAGAATTTATACTTTGTGACCTCGAAAATAGGATTATTCGATGTTCTCTGTGTACTCTGTGGTTATTCTTTAGATATCGCTTTTCTTTTATCAAAGGCTGTTGAGGTAAACACAAAGGACACAAAGTACTATAAAAATGGCTATTCGTGAGATCACAGAGAAGAATTTATACTTTGTGACCTCAAAAATAGCATTATTTAATGTTCTCTGAGTACTCTGTGGCGGTGACCCTACAATTATTCATATAAAAAATGGGTCGCAGCACCGTAAATCGTCTTTCATCCCAGCGGTGTTATATTTTTTATAAAACGCCATACATTTCCTGCATAAAGAAGAATTTCTATTCGCATCAACTATATTCACTCCAAAACTCCGTCTAAAGCAATATGCAGAGGATTATTACAAATAATAAGCTTCCTTTCCTCCTAAAATTAATATAAATTTGTGGAGTCTAACCTAATACTCTTACTAACATCAGAAAGAAGACCATTATGAAAAAAAATATTTTCTTTTCCCTGTTACTTACATGTATAGGATTTCTTACTTGTGTGACGTATGCACAGGAAAACAATTACATTGTTTCCAAATACGACTTCATCCCCGGGGAAAAAATCATTTTTTATAATGACTTCACTGCAGAAAATGTGGGCGATTTTCCGGCACAATGGTTAACCAACGGAAGCGGCGAAATCGTGACCTCAACGAAGTTCCCGGGCAGGTGGTTTCAAATCACCAAAGCCGGCTATTATATCCCGGACGCAAGCGAAGACTTTACAGACAATTTTACTGTTGAGTTCGACATAGTCCCAATGAATGTCGTTAACAGTGAAACAATGGTTGGCATTGATTTCTTTCTATTGTCGGGTACACTGAGCAGTCCTGGCTATGGAGCGCAACCCGGCCAGGCCGGCATGAAATTGCATCCTGACTATGATAATGTGTTTTGGAATAACTGGTCCGAAGCACGCGAATGGCAGGGAGACAAGGGATCTGTTACGTATACCTTCAAATCTGTGGAGAAATACCATATTGCTTTCTGGATCCAGAAACAACGGGTGCGGCTCTATGCAAATGAGACAAAAGTCCTGGATGTACCGCGTGGTTTACAGTCCGGTTATAAGCATAATATCTTCCGCATTGAAACAACCGATGATGCCAATCCGATCATCGGCAATTTCAGGATTGCCGCCGGTTTGCCCGACATGAGAAATAAATTGCTGAAAGAGGGCAAAATTATTTCATACGGAATTCAGTTCGATGTCAATTCCGATAAAGTAAAACCCGAGTCTTATTCTACACTCAAAGAAATCGCAGGTATATTAAAGGATAATCCCACTATCCGGATAAAAATTGTCGGCCATACAGATTCGGATGGTGATGAAGCCTCGAATCTCGACCTTTCAAAACGCAGAAGTGCATCGGTAAAAAATGAACTTGTAAATAAATTTGGTATTGATGCCGGGAGAATCGATACCGACGGCAAAGGAGAATCGGCACCGATAGCAGCTAATGATTCTGCCGTTAATAAGGCAAAAAACAGGAGGGTTGAATTTATAAAGCTCTGAATACAAGAGTTGAGATGTTGAAGGTTGAAGGTTGAAGGTTTTATTCTGCTTCAGTTGGAAATGGATTTTTTGGCAATTAAATTAAGATAGAAGCCAAAGGAGAACCTATGAACCAACGGAAACAGATATCGGCCCAACAAAAAGTTATTATTCTCCGGGAACACTTGGAAAACAATGTTCCACTGAGCGAGTTAGGTGAAAAATATGGAGTTCACATCAACCTTCTCTATCGGTGGAAAAAAGAGCTTTTCGAAGGAGCGATTGACACCTTCGCTCGAAAACATGAGAAACAATCCAAAGCAGAGACACGAGCCGCTGATCGCCTCACCGAAAAACTCAAAGCGAAGGATAAGCTCATTGCTGAGCTTGTCGAGGACAACATCCGGTTAAAAAAAAGTCTCACTGGCGACAATTGAACGATTGTTGGGTCGACATGGACATACGTGATAGTGTCATCGAATACGTTCAGATCATACATCAAAGATCGAATATATCGATCCAGAGACTTCTAAGCTGGATCGGCATATCACCCAGCAAATATTATGACTGGGTCGATCGTTGTGGGAAAGCCAATAATCACAATGGTAGCATAGTCAAAGAACACTGGCTTTTACCCTGGGAACGAGAGGCAATTATTCGATACTACAGCTCTCATTCCGAAGAAGGATATCGCCGCTTGGCCTATATGATGCTCGATGAAAATGTCGTTGCCGTCAGTCCGTCGAGTACCTATCGTGTGCTGAAAACAACAGATCTGTTTAATATGTGGAATACAACACCAAAGAACCCGAAAAAGAAAGGATTTGATCAACCGACAAGGCCCCATGAGCATTGGCATATCGATATCAAATATGTAAACTTTCTTGGAACATTTTTATTCTTCACGAGCATCATCGACGGATTTTCTCGTTATATTGTCCATCACGAGCTTCGTCTATCGATGCAAGAATTTGATGTACAATTAACTCTCCAACGTGCTTTGGAAAAATTCCCCGGGGTCTCTCCACGGATTATTTCGGACAATGGGACCCAGTTTATTGCAAAGGAGTTTGGTGAATTCTTACGGTTACGAGGTCTACAACATGCACGGACATCAATCGGCTATCCTCAGAGTAATGGCAAGATCGAGCGATTTCATCGATCGCTCAGTGAAGAATGTCTTCGAACATCAAGCTTCATTGATCTGAACGATGCTCGACAACAGGTTGCCACCTATGTCGAATATTACAACACTCATCGTCTTCATAGCTCGTTGTATTACCTGACCCCAGAAGATTTCTTGGTCAACAGAATCAATAGTCGTCTCAAAGAACGTGATGAAAAATTATATCAAGCTAGAGCCAATAGAATCCAACAACACTCCACCAGCTGCGTTTCAAGTTATGCGTTACACCTTAATTCATAAAGCTGTAATTCCATTTTCCGCTGAACCAGTACAGTTTAAGGTTTAAGGTTCTTTTTTCAATGGCTGTTGAGGGAAACACTGCGCCATCCGCCATACAGCCGGCGGACAGGAATGCGCATGCGCCTACGGACGCCGAAGGCTTTGCCGTAGGCGTGCCTCCGGCGCAAAAGGACACAAAGTTCATATTAAAATGCAGTTTATTGAGGACACGAAGAAGAATTTATACTTTGTGACCTCAAAAATGGCATTGTTTAATGTTCTCTGGGTACTCTGTGGCGGTGACCCTACAATTATTCATCTAAAAAATGGGACACAGCACCGTAAATCGTCTTTTATACCAGTGGTGTTATATTTTTCAAATATGCCGTACACTTCCACCGCGGTGTTTTATTTTATGTTATTGCACACGGAATACACGCCAACCTAATTTAGATATCGCTTTTCTTGTTTCGATGGCTTTTAGGGGAAACATAGTTGTAATATTTGATTTTCATAATTAACTTATACATGAGGATGAGACCACTAATAGCGATTCAAATTGCCTAGATAATGAACGAAGCCTTTGAAACCTTCTACCTCCTGGCCGCATTGCAAGGCGTACTGCTTTCCGCATTTCTGTTTACAAAAAAGCAAAACCACGCCGCCAACCTGGTTCTAGCTGTGGCGATGCTTGCTCTGTCGGTCGAACTTGCCACCGTGGTCTACTATTCCAAAGGATGGTATAAGCTTTTTCCCCATGCAATGGGATTTTCGTATCCCTTCCCGTATCTCTACGAGCCCTCTTTTTTCTATACATAAAGCTCATCTCTAAAAAGGAAGAGCGGCTGCGTGCAATCGAGCTTCTGCACTTTACCCCAATTCTTGCCTTCTATTGTATTACTGCTCCGATCTTCTTCTATAGTGGTGAAGAGAAGATCGCGTTTGTGAATAACATGTTCCTGAATATTCATCCCCCCATCTTTACGATCTTTGAAGCTATCGTTCCGATACAGGGGATCACCTATACCATTCTTACCATCAAGACCGTTGCAGAGTACAACCGGAGCATCAAAGATTCCTATTCCAATATCGACCTTATCAATCTCAACTGGTTGAAGTACCTCATTCTCGGGATGATCATTATCTGGTCAATCGTTGCGTTTATCACTGTCGCCGAACTGGTCATGCCGCCTCTCTCCCATATTGACGCATTGTTGAATATTCCCCTTTCCATACTCATCTATTCGATAGGTTACATGGGTTTGAGACAGCCGGAGATATTCCTTGATCCGTCTTCAATTTCCCCGCGAAGCGAGGGTGCCGCCAAGTACAAGAAGAGCGGATTGAGCGATGAGAACGCCGAAGAAATCAAGCGCAGGCTGCTCGCCCTGATGATATCGAACAAACCCTATCTCGACCAGGACTTTACGCTGCAGAAGCTCGCCGAGCGGTTGAAAACGTCGAGCCACAATCTCTCCGAGGTCATCAACACCAGGCTGCACCAATCGTATTACGATTTTGTCAATCAGTATCGCGTGGAGGAATTTAAGAACCGTCTGGCGGATCCGGAGAGTGAGCGTTATAACCTGCTCAGCATAGCTTTCGATTCCGGATTCAAATCAAAAGGGACGTTCAACTCCATCTTTAAAAAGTCTACAGGAATAACCCCGTCCGAATACAAGGAAAGATTGAATTCTCCATCACGGTAGGTCGAATTCTATTTTCATCTCACCAATGTAACGCTGGTCCTCCGTTCAAGAATCACCACACTTTTTTTATAAGAAATGCGAGCCCTACGACTGCAGCGGTTCCTAAGACAGCCAAAGTTCCGGCAGCAACTTTTGCTAGCTTAGGAAAACCCCAGCTCACATTAAAATCCATTTTGTTATAAGCGTTCATTGACGTGTCCGGCACACCGGTACGATAGAAGCTGCTTATGATGCGCCTGGTGTTTTCCGGATTAAGATACACCACATCGCCGAAATGGCCGCATTCGGAGAGAATAACCTGCTTTCCATTTTTCAAGTAGGGCAGCAATTCCTTCGTTGCATATTCAGCCGGTGTCGAAAAATCAATGCTGCCGCTCAAGAGCAACGTTTCCACATCAGAGTGCCGCAACTGCCGAAATTCCTCCGGTATCTGCTGCATCGGCCAGGACTCGATGGTTACAGGACCCCATTGCAGCTTGCTCGCGGGCGAGCCCAAAGGAAAATTTGGCGGCTCCATATCGAGGTAATAGTTGCGCGTGGAATCGAAATCCGCACTGACCGCTTTCGAGCCATCACCCCATATGCTGCTGGAAGGTACAACATAATTATACGCAAGCGACATCAGCGCAAGTCCGCTCGGATCCCCCTGTTTAGCTGCTACATAGGCATCGAAGACCATCGCTGCGGTTTTACGCTGAAAGAGAAGAAAAAATGTCACCACTTTCACTTTTCCCGGGTCGATCGAAAACGAGAGCCACCTACGAGGCATATTAGTCAAAACACTCTGCATATCTGCATAAAGATCCTTGCTTTTTAAGGACATAATGGAGTCTTGCGACCAAAGCTCGGAGTAGCGCTTTAATTGCCTATCGATCATTTCAGGTTCCCACACAAAACGTCCCGGAGGATTAACACTAATCATTACAGATCTGTTTATGCTTTCCGGATGCTTGAGACCGTACAGATAGGCAATGCGGGTACCGTAACTTCCGCTTATGAGGTTGATACGCTCGTAGCCAAGTGCCTTGCGAGCCGCTTCATTATCTTCAATACATTCAATCATTGTGTAGCCATCCAAATCAATTCCCTGTGAGGTGAGCCGTTTTGCACTTGCGCGCCAGGCACGTTCGATTGTTTTCATGGATTCTTCACCGAACAGATCGCCGTTGCCTTTGAATGCCTGTGCCACTTCCGGGCAGTCGAGCACCGTTGAACCGTCCACACCCCTGTACCCGACTATTACTATGTCATGGTCGGGAAGCAAGTACCACATGGATTTCCAATCCCAATCCATATTTTTTTGACCGGGGCCGCCGGAAAGGCAAAAAATCGGTTCGCACGGATTTTTCGAACTTGAGTGAATTCGTACAACCGGAAGATCGATAAACCTCGAAGTTGCTTTGTTCCTATTTTCCGATACTATAATAGTTCCAAAATCTGCTGCGTATTCGGTGGATTCGATTTTTACGGTTCCCACTTTGGAGACAAATGCGCCATCGACTTTTTCCGTGGAAGGTTCCGGATAAGTGAATGCACTACCACCGCACCCCGATGTTATCATCAGGAGTATAGTTAAGAGTGATAAAAAAATTATTGTCCGTTTCATCGTCTACTCCTTTTTAGAATTTCTAAGAATACATTAAAATTCATATTTGATGCCGAACACCGGTAGTATTCCCCACATTTGTTCTTCCATAATTTTATCTTTCATTTCATTCCATGTATATGAAGAAATATTTCTTCGGTTGTACGCATTCCATATGCTAAGATATACCGTAAGCGTTGTCGATGTGAAGTAATATCTCTTGTCAACCCGAATATTCAATGAATGGAAATCGGGAAGACGTGCTGCGTTGATTCTCGCAGCATCAAAGACTCCCTTATGCGAAGCCAACGAGGTCTGCTCATCAAACGGAGTATAGGGCGCACCGCCTGCATAGAGCCACCGGAGGCTGAACTCCCATTTCTCATCCAATTTATATCCGCCTTCAATCGAAAAGTTGAATTTATTATCGTACACCCGTTCGTACCATGTTCCATTTAACCCCTTATACTTCGATCTATAGTATGAACCGGCAATCAATCCATAAATATTTTCCGCCATCTTTTTCTGTACCGTTACTTCCACTCCTCTGCTTCGTGCATCTCCGGCACTCACAAGGCTCGCGTGATTCAGAAATATTCCCTCCACCACAGCTTCATCGAACAAGAACAGGTTTGGCTGCGTCGGATCCATCGGAAAGTACCTATATTCTTTATCGTAGAGTTCCACAGTCAGCTTTGTACTTTCGGTTAATAGATGATTGAAGGAAAGCACGTAATGATCAGCTCGCGGTGTTTTCAGGTTGCGGAAATCTGAATTCTGTGCGGCTATGATCCAGGGAATATTTTGATAATAGATTCCATATGTGCCTGTGAGAGATGTAATGTCCGTGAAATGGTATGTGAGTGAAAACCGCGGAGATATTTTCACATCGTTATTATATTTATAGTAATCAATTCTCCCGCCGGGAGATATCGTCAACCTATTCGCTAATTGAAGGGAATAGGACACAAATATCCCGCCTTGCGGTGACCGAATCGATTGATTCACAACCATTGCAGGTGTCTTATTTCCCAATGCATTCTGATAGTCGCTATAAACCTGGGAATAATCTATGACGTTATATTTTATATCGAAACCAAAGTTGATTTTATTCTCAGCATCAAGTATCCAATGGCTGACATTACGGATTTTCCATTCCTGCTCGATGGATGAATTCTTGAGTAAAAGCTTTGCGTCCCGCGCCTGAAGCCAACTAACTTCCGTGCTGGAATATGTGTGTGCAATCGAGGTATTGGAAAAACCGTTCTTCCCCCATATCCATTGCCAGTTTACACCGCCGGTATTGGCATACGAATGATCTATCGGATAGATATTGATGTCGCTGTCGATGGCATTTTTCTGGTTCATAACCTGTTTGTCATCGGAAAACACATCAATGAATGATAGCTTATGCTGTTCCGAAAGATCGTAGGTGATCTTTCCCTGCACATCGCTGTAGGTAGGAATGCCGACTTTTTCATTCATTAAATCGAGGATTAAATCAAGGTAACTTCTCCGGACTGATATTAAATACGAACCCTGTCCTTTAATGAGAGGTCCTTCCATCATTCCGCCAAATCCCTGCATGCTCATATCGAGCTGGACGTCTGTCGTGTTGCGATTTCCTTCACGGAATTTGACATTCATAATCGACGACAATTTGCTGCCATAGTCCGCCGTAAAGCCGCCGCAGTTAAAATTCACGTCTTCGATAAAATCTACATTCAGAATCCCTATCGGCCCTTCCGTCGACCCCTGTGTAGGGAAATGATTTATGTTGGGAATTTCGATATTGTCGACATAGAATCCGTTCTCCACCGGACTTCCCCCGCGAACGATCAGAGAATTTTTTGTATCATTCAGTTTTGCTAGCGACGGGAGACCAAAAATGATCCTGCTGACATCACCGGCTGCACCCGGTGAACGCCGAATTTCTTCAGATGAAAAATTGATGGTACTCAACGGTTGTGTTTGGATTTCGGCAAAGTAGCCGGCGTCGACGGTGACCCCGGATACTTCGATCAATGCGACCTGCATTTCGATATTCACAAATGTAATTCGTTCTGTTCGAACAATGATATCCGTCTTGAGAATCTTTTCATAACCAATGTAACTGCACGTGATCGAATAACTCCCGACGGGAATACCTTTTATCTCGAACTGCCCTTTGTCGTCCGTAGATGTTGTAGCCTTATTTTCCCTGATGAATATTTGTGCTCCGGCCAAATCAAGCTTCGATTCGCCGTCTACAACCTTCCCTTTGATTGTTCCTTTCGGCTGGTTTGTCTGTGCCTGGATGCGCAATGGTAAAAGGAATAAAACCATGAAGATCAAAGAAACATTCAGTTTCATTGTAACCCTTCTAAATTGATTTTAGATTTTATTACATGCTGTGATATACTACGAAGAATGTTATGGATTTTCGACTGAACCGATGGGTTAAGACTACTAAACCAATGGGATAAGACCATTAAAAGAAAGCAAGAAATGAGGAGGAGCGGACTTTTAAAAGGAAAAATCACGTATTGCATTTAGACCAGAAGCGGAAAAATCACAACTTTATTGTTGAATTCCCATCTATTTTCATATAAATTGAGCAGAATGTGGATACGATAACCAAAAAAAAATCTCCTGAAAAAAAAGAAAAATGCCTCCGATGTACATCGGTATTGAGGATCGTTTGCCTCTGCCTTTTGATTTTCTCTTTTAACCATGCAGCCCACTCCCAAAAACTTCCGGATGGCGTTTTTGAAACTGTGCTCCTGTGGAATTCGAAAGCCTCCGGTGAAGATGCTATCGACCAGCAGAGTTTCCTGACCACCCTCGAGAGCATCGGGTTCGATGTGGTTCGCAGCGATCCCGGTGATCTGATGAAGCACCGTTTTGATCCGAACACATTGCTCATTATTCCGCGGACTTCTGCCCGGTCTTTATCCGGGAGAAGCATCAAGGCAATTATGAAGAGCCTGCAGCTCGGCCTCACCCTGATCACCGATGGAGAGAGTCCTCTCTCTCACGCGATGGGCTTACAATTAGGAGAGCCTGTGCCTGTGGCTGATTTAGTGGATCATCTCCTACCAGAACTCAAGCCCCACTGGGCGGACACACCGCGCGTTGCATGGATTAAAAATTTCTCCAGGCGGAATGGGGATCTCCTCATTTCGGATCGCAACCACGGTTATCCGTTGGCTATTACAAAACGTTTTGGCAAAGGACAATGTATTTATTTTGCCCCTCCGTTTGATCCTATTTCAGGAAAGGGATATGCGCGCTTTCCAAATTTCCCTTATCTCATTGTCAACGTCTTGCATCGAAAGCCTGCCTTTCGACGACAGGGAGCCGATGCTTACTTTGACCCGGGTTATCGATACAACATTCCGATCGAAACACTTGCACGGCAGTGGCGGCAATGGGGCATCCGTGCAATCCATGCAGCGGTATGGTATTTTTATAATCAAACACCCTACGATTACACCCGGCTGATCAAGGCTGCGCATCAGAACGGAATTCTTGTCTATGCCTGGCTCGAATGGCCTTACGTCGGAAGGAAGTTTTGGGATCTCCATCCCGAGTGGCGTCAAAAGAACGCCCTGCTCCAGGATGCGCATCTGGATTTTCTCTATTTGATGGACTTTCAGAATCCGCTTTGCATGCAAGCTGCCATGAATGATCTCGGATTACTGCTTGAGAACGATTGGGATGGTATTGACATCGCTGAGTTCTCGATTACAGGTATGGGTTCGCAGGCTCTTGAAGGACCTCCTCGGCCTGAATACTTTACAGGCTTCAGTCCGACTGCTCGTGCCGAATTCAAGAAACTTCAGGGCTTTGATCAAATTGAATTGTTCGATACAACCAGTCAGCATTATTGGTTGAGAGACACCGCCGCGCTAAGCGCTTTTTACCAGTATCGGGTTGAGGTCAACAATGGCTTATTGAGGCAAGTCATAAAAGATCTGGACAGTCTCAACAGGCGGCAGAGACGCAATTGGGAAATGATCCTTACCATCGCGGATAATTCACTTCACCCCGAGTTCGATCAACTATTGGGTTATGATTTGCACAACACGCTTGAACTGGTAAAAGAGTATACAGATGACATTGCAGGTTGAAGACCCTTACATGGAGTGGACCAAACCACCCGAGCGCTATTCCAGGTTAGGAGAGACTTACCGTCGGTTTCTCGGAGATCATCCGTTCATCATCGACATCAATGTTGTGCCTGTGCATTCACCTGAGGAGAAAGGCTACTCGATATCACAACCAACCGGTTCCGAGATCTTCCAGCTTTGGGGAGCAGCGGCCGATCAGAGTTCACGAGTATGCTTCTATTCTGAGTCTACCGTCTTCAGTCATGACTGGGAGATTCTTCCATATGCCATGGCCGCCAGGGCTGACATCCGATAAGGAGGGTTCGGAATTGCTCATCAACACCCCCTACACCGTGACACTCACCTCCGTGCAAATGAAGGGCCGGTTTCTTTTGGACGGGAAACCATGGATGTGTTACGGTGAGGAAGGTATTCTGATTCCACGGGGGAAGCATAGGCTGGTTTTTCGTGAGATGAATGACACAACTTGCATTTATGGAACCGGGATCCGATTGGTTTCAATTTCGGATGAGCTTCTGGAGTGCCGTCAAGAAGGAGATAGCCTCAAAGTGAAGTACGAATCACCCGCACGATGCGCACTTACATTGAGTAGACGACCTGCTGTCATAGTACTAGACGGTGCTGTGGTCGACCTTCCGATTATACAAAACGAGAAGCATGTTATTGTGTTAGCGCCGCCGGGAGTTCATTGTCTATCACTCATCGATAGATGAGAAGTATATGTTAATCGTCATCCCCGCAGAGTGACAACATCGGTAGGGCCAATCATAGAAAAATCCCGAACAGCACTTGCCGATATCTCGATAGATGGTTCGACTCACCCTTCACTACGTTCAGGGTTCGCTCACCACAAGTGGTTCGACCGTTCGACACCCTTCGACAAGCTCAGGGCTCCGCTCACGGCGAGCAAGCCTGCCCCGAGCGTGTTTACCCCGAGCTTGCCGAGGGGTCGAGGGGCTCGCTGCAAGCTCGACACAAGTTGGGATTTTATTTTAGCAACCTAAGCGAATCTTAATCTATTACTAAAAGAAATGAAATGTAGGTGGAATTATTTGGTTAAAACATTATTATTAGTTATTACCACGACCTTCAGGTCGTGAAAAATAAAATCCAATCTCAAATGGACTTTAGTCCCCATATATTTAGCATGCGGCTTTTTAATATATGGTTAAAACCCATCTATTTTTCTTTTTACAATCCACGAACTGAAGTTCGTGGCAATTGAATCTCCCCTCTCTCCCGCGGGTTTTAACCCATCATACTGACCGTGGTATTGCTGCATAAATTCCTAGTACTCTTCAGTATATGTCTTTCTCCAATGGTGTTCTTCCTGACTCAGAATATAGTTACGAACAATCCCTATATTCATCCCGCCAACATCGAATCATCATTTCAGGTTCTTTCTCGCTTTGTATCGTGCAACGGTTTCTTTTACATGGAATCCTATTTCTCGCCTTGGCTTTTCAGGCGGCTCCATGAGCTGCCGTATAGCGTCAAAAACAACTCGAAATTGTGAATCGTATTTCTTTTCAAGTTCCTCAAGCTTTCGGGCAAGATCTTTATGGCTTGCCAATATCTCTCGTAGTTTTACGAATGCTCTCATTATTTCGATATTGACCTGGATTGCACGTTTGCTTTGCAATACACTCGAAAGCATTGCTACTCCTTGCTCAGTAAATGCATAAGGAGAATAGCGTGCACCGCCCCATCTTGAGGTGCCAAGTTGGTACCTCAAGTGCTGAAATTCTTCAGAGGTCAACTCAAAACAAAAATCAATAGGGAAACGGTCTCTATTCCGTTTCACTGCCCTCTTGAGAGCTTTTGTCTCTACTCCGTAGAGCTCCGCAATGTGAAAGTCCAACATCACCTTATGTCCACGGATCAGAAATATTCTTTTTTCGATGACCTCGCTCGGGATAATATTTCTCTCATTCATCTTTACACAATCCTCCTCAATAAATGTACACACAAAGTTCATGGAACCGGAGGATAAGCTCCGATATACTTGACCTCCTTTTTGTTGAGTCCGAGAAGCTTGCTGATTTCAGCAGGCAGTGAAGATGCCTCTTTCGTTCCCGGAAATGATTGTAATAGCTGGTAATTGCCCAACTCCCGGCTCTTGAATAAAGGTACATCATCCGGGAAATACCGGCTGCGAACCGAAAATTCCGGATAGAGTTTCTGCAGACCCTCCGGCGAATCGAGCGCGAGCTGGCAATTGTTGTTCGGCGCAGGACTCCAGATAATCAACGGCCAGGAGTCCTTGTCCGTGTACCGCACATACACATTATTATCGAATTGTTTTAACATCGGTTTATCGAATCTCTCACACAGAACAGCCGGCTGCCAGAAAAATATAAGAGGCCTGTGGTAATTATTGTCCCCGGTGAGCAGGTTATTCACAAAAACATGACCGTCCCGTTTGTCAACGTCGGGCCTGTGCCGGAATGCCAGCCGAACATTACATCGGTGGCCGGACTCCTATCATTCCGCGCAATACATACGGTACTATTGACGAGTGTGTTCTGGTATACATGAACATCCGAACTGTTGAGGATATAAATCCCCTGATCGCAATTGACGAACACATTTCCGGCGCACACCGCTCCTTTCGATATTTCGAAAAAGAATCCGTTGTCGCTTGGCCACGGCCTGTCATTGCGAAACTCCCTGTGTATGTTGCCCACGCCTTCGACCCAGTTGTTGAGAAAACGGCCGTCCACATTGCCGACGTCGTACCAGATGCCGTTTGAATAGGGCAGGTCTATGATCAGGTTGTCACGGCAGGTAACGCGGTAGCATTGATCAAAAATCTTCACCGCCGCTGGATAATATCCGGTTATTCTTTCGATATTGTTGCGACTGAAAATATTTTTTTCCAATAGAACGTCGGACGAACCTTTAATATAGACGCCTTCGGTACTTGTATCGCTCACCTTACACTGCCGGATCGTTAAATGATCTCCTCTGAGATACGCGGCTACACGTGAACAGAATGTGATGGCACAGTTCTCTAACGTTGAACCCACAACTTCTTTTCCATGCTCGGACTCACCGGACAAACCCACCGGTTCCGTTCCTTCGATATCGATGGCCCTGTAGGCATATTGAGTAAACGTAATTCCCCTGATGGTCGGTCCATTGTGGTCTGAAATTTTTCCGTGGCATTCCCCGGTTGTTCTTTTCAGCGCAATATCAAAAGCCGTGATTTCCACCAATCGTTTTGCCGGATCGGTTCCGATATATACCTGACCCGCATCGTAGTCGATATAATATGAATTCTCATCGACATCTCCTTCCCGGCCGACTGCTTGCAGAAACTTACCGTCCACGAACACCATGTCGTTGTTGAAACGATACAGCGGCGTTTCCTTCCCATACTTGTCACGGTCCCACCAGGGATCGGGTTTGGCCGGAAATAGATGGAGCCAGGAGGTTTTCCATAATCCGTTTCCCAGGGCCTTCCATTCTGTTGCAACAAATGTTCCCTTCAAGACCGGTTGCTCGTCGGCATAGGGTTGCAGAGTGATACCCTGGTTCAATACCAGGTTGCCGGTACGATAGGTACCTCCTCGCATCACAACAGCATCACCGGTCGTTACCCGCTCCACCGCTGCCTCGATCGTGGTAGGCCGGTCAAGCGATTCGCCTGAATTTTCAATTTTTCCATCGGGTGCTACAAAGAAAATTTTACCTGATCCCCCCGGTAATTCATATGTTTGCCGAATTGGGCCATAGGGACCACCAGAGGGTTGTGCTGTTGCAGACAAAGAACCGAAGATTATACAGATGGAGATGCCGGCAACATGAAGCAGTTTATACCATTTCGCTCTCTTTTGAAAAGAGTGGCTTAATCTCATAGTATCGTCCTTTCCAGAAATAGTTGCTAAAAGATAAATAGACCTTTTGTGTACCAATTAAAATATAATTCTCAGGTCATTGCCTATCGGCGGAATAATAAATCAATATATACGTTTGATGGTAAATTACAAACACAATCTTATTCCTCCTTCGAGAATTGCGCCATCGCAAGGAAAAGAAATTGAAATAAAAGAAGACTGCGAGACACTATTCAAAAAATTTTTATTAAACGCGGACGTGCACTAAAGTACCATCGTCCCGCGCCCTGCGCGGAACTCAGGAAGTCCGCGGCTACCGTCACACGATAAAAAAATGGTTTAGGGGTCAAAAAGGGGGAACCATTTAAAAGTTGTACACGAAGGCTTTTTAATCAAGACCTACAGATGGCGGATCTGATCTGCGTACCGACGACTGACAATAAGCTCGGTTTCTCTCTTGTCTTTGAGTTTCACTTTGTATCGTCCGGCAAACCACTTGACAAGTTCACGAATGAACTTCACATTGACGATGACGGCGCGATGAATGCGGATGAAATCGGACTTGTCCAGCTTGACCTCGAGATCGGTAATTGTTTCATCGATCATATACTCCCGGTCTGATGTATGGAGGAACGTGTATTTATCCTTCGCCTCAAAATATACAACATCTGAAAGATCGAGAAGAAGTATCTTTTCTCCGATTTTTACTTTCATACGCTGCAGCGATGGCGATACGAGCTGCGACAACATGCGTTCAATGTTCTCGTTAAATTGAAGCTTTGAGCTGTCGAAAAGCCGTCGAAGTTTTTCCACTGCCTTGTCGAGACGTTTTTGTTCTATCGGTTTCAACAGATAATCGACCGAGTTCTCTTCAAATGCTTTCAGCGCATATTCATTGTAGGCCGTGACAAAAACGATAAAGGGCTTCGTCCGTAACCGGCGAACGACTTCAAATCCATCGTATCCCGGCATCTGAACGTCCAGAAAAATCACCTCAGGCCGCAGAGTGGATATTTTATCAACAGCTTCTTCACCATTTTGCGCTTCAGCAATAATTTCCATTTCCGGCTGATATTTCCGGAGCAGCTTCCTCAAGCGCTTCCTGGCAAGTTCTTCATCGTCCACAATTATCGCGCGAATATGCATGGCGGGCCTTAAGAAATGGGGATTGAGATATGTATGTGCGTGTTTCCATCGTGAAACACGTTCAAGGTCGCCTTATCCCCGTAGAGCAGTTTTAAACGCTCCCTGATACTTTTCAATCCGAAGCCTGTTTCACCGGCTTCAGCCGTAAAACCTTTTCCGGAATCAGTCACTATAATATGGCATTCTTCATCAATCTGCTTTGCTTCGACACGGATCGTGCCTCCCTGCACTTCTAATGCAATACCGTGCTTAATGCTGTTCTCCACCAACGGTTGAATAAGAAGCGCCGGTACGTCGATGTTGTTTAGCCGGTCATCACTTGTGATTTCGAATTCCAGCCTGTTCCCGAACCGGATTTTTTCAATCTGAAGATACAAGCGAACAATTTCCAATTCCTCGGAAAGTTTAACGGTACTGTTTACCGTGCTCTGTAAAGTATACCGAAATAGTTCCGATAGTTTCTCGACCGTCTCTTCTGCCGCCGCCGGATTTTCGGAGATGAGACTGGCAATAGAGTTGAGAGTGTTGAAAAGGAAATGCGGATTGACCTTGGCTTGCAGCGCTTCTAATTCTGCCTGCATTTTGAGACGCATGAGTTTCTCTTCCTGGATCTCCTTCTCCTTCAGCTTTTCAGCCATACGCTGTACCTTACCCCGGAGTGTTAAATAGAGGAAAGCAATACCTCCGAAAATTGTCGCAAGAAGTAGATTAAAAAGAAGAAGTCGGAAATGATCTTGCATATCAAGATTCATTCTCAATATTATGGTTCCGATCTCGGTACCGACCAATCCGCCTATTAAAAAGAGAACGAACAGAGCGCCGGTTCTGGGAATCAGAGAAAGCAGTTTAAGCCGATGTAAAAAAATATGAATGAGGATTGAAATTGAAATACCGATGCAACACGAAAAAACAAACGTGTCGTATACGTATATGACCCAATGAGATGGGTCTACGAACGTCAACGCGGCTGCCACAATTACTGTGCTGACCAAACAAACCACTGCTGTCCGGGTTAAATCTTTCTTGGTCATAGTTGAACTCCGATTCCAAGGTTTAATGCAGTTGTTGTAAATAGCGAGCCAAATTCCGAGCCGTCTCTTCCCAGATATGCAGTGTAACGCACATAGAGAGAACAATTCTCTGAAACTCTCCGCGTAACACTCGGGACCAAGACAGTGCTCATGTCGTTCGCATTCATGAAACAGATCGCTTCAAAGCTCCAGCTTTCTGTTGAATAGAATCCACGCGCGAAGAGATAATCCCTCATTGTGCCGCGCGGTGAAAGAGTTTTGAGCGACCAGAGCAGGTTCAGACATGAAGGCTCAACCAGCTCCGGTGGAACGATGACCGTCCCTTTCTGGATCGCATCCTGAAATTTAACAAAATTCATCCATCTATTCCATTCCTGCGAACTCAATCCTTCGGCATTGTGGTAATATTCCAACGCCAGATTCACGCCGTTATTGAATGTATATTGTCCGCCAAACAACGCCTTGTAAAAAATCCGTTTGGAATTATCATAAAGTGTCATGTATGGATCAGAAATAAAAATCTGCTTCTCATTATCAGTCGTTATGATCCGATGGTACTGATATAATGAACCCGTTTTTACGAGGCATTCACCGTGCAGCTCTAACTGATCCCCAACAACATAAGAGAAATTTGCGCCACATTCGAGTCTGTCGGATTGTTTGTAATGCCCGATGAGGGAAATGTCAAAGCCGCTCAGGAAGGTGTTAGCCCGGATTGCGTACTCGTTAGTACCCCAATACAGTGTGGAGTTTACCACCCGGGCGTCGTTCAAATAGACAAATGTCAGCGAACTTTTTTCGTGATACGCGGTCAGGGATAGGAGCGTTCTGCCGTCGTTCTGGTTGAGCCTGTCTGATGGATCGGAAGGAGAACGTTGCGGCTCGACTACACCGGTGGGATTGAACGCATATCCTGTTCCCCACTTAAGGATTTTTTTCCCGATCAGAAGGTTTATCTCATCGGTAACAGAAATATCCGCCGAAAGTTCACGGATTCTATAATCGTATTCCGGCTTGCTTAAATTGTTCGTGACGGCAGTAAACCCCAACGAGCCAGAAAACACACTATACCCAAGAGAGAGAGATGCAGTTCCCATTTGCCCAAACGTTGGCTGCGGCAGTATTCGATTATCGTAGTTCAGCGGAGTCGTTGTATTGATCTTGTTGTACGTTCCTTCATCCACAAACGAAAAACCGGTTTGCAGAGGTTGAGCGTGGATCGCAGGCACAGCGAAAAGGACCGTATGCCATACGATCATCAAGTGTAATAACCGGGTCATCGAAGTTTTTCCAGATAATCTTTGTTGAAATACTTTGCCGGAATGTCGCGTTGTGTATATCCGGTAAATGTCATAATCGTTGTTCTTCCTTCGCGAAGCGCATCGAGAATCGTCATCTGCGAAAGAAGGACTCTGTCGGAAATAAGGCTGTACTTGTCGTAAATAATAGTCTTGTAATGTTTCCCCGAGGTTAAATAGATTTCCGCTTTCTTTGGCCGGAGATTTTCTTTTGCGACCCAGTACTCGATTCTCTGATAAGTCGCGCCTTCCCGTTTCGCCATCAATTCAAGCATGTAGCAGGAAACTCCATCTATAACCTGCTCACGTTTGAGCGTTGCAGCATAATCATCCGCGTACCGTGTGCGGGCCACGTCGCCATTCGAAGCATTACCCATCAGCCGTTGCAAAGGAGTAATCCGGATCGGTTTCCGTGTGTTAGGCATGTAAATCCACATGGCATCGTCGAGCATAAGAAGGTATTGACCCTTGACATCGGCATTCAGGAACTTCACCAGCGTCTTATCGGCTCCTTTCATGGACACCTCGAAACTCCCTTCGTCCTTTAATTCCTCATCCACATAGTTTTTGATGCTTGTGATGACCGTGTAAGATTCCCATCCATTCCGGCTTAGATCGGACTGGTGCAGAATCTCTTCTGCCGTCGGTGTATCTTTTCTGCGTTCGATCGATTGTTCCATCTGAGCAGAAGCTATTTTAATTGCGAGGAGCATTACCACGCACAATGCTAAACTAATAAATTTATGTCTCATCTGATTTATCCTTTTCACAATCATATATGTCCGAGAGCATCGACTATCTTCATGCGGGATGCTTTGAGAGCAGGAAAGATTGTCGACAAGACGGTCGTTGCCATAATAAGCAGGAACACTCCCGCAAAGATCTGGGGTACAAGGTCGACGAATAACGGATAGCCATTCGTGAATCCGGGAGGCGGCGGCATAGTGAGTCCGGAATAATTGATCAGAAGTGATAACCCGAGCGCAATGATCAATCCAAGCCCGCCTCCGAGAATTCCGATGAGTAATCCTTCATAGAGGAAGTTCACAAGCAGCCGTACACGGGATGTGCCGACGGCAAGCTGGGTTCCAATTTCTTTCGTCCGTTCGAATATGGACATCATCATTGTGTTCGAACTGCTCAACACGACAATAACAAAGATAATCACCCCAAGGAATACAAAAATGGAATCGTACAAACGGACAACCGCTCTATAGAATGTCGCAAGTTCGTCCCACCTTCTTGAAACCGTATTTGGCAGGAGTTTGGCGAGAACCGAAGCGACCTCCTGTGTCTTTTCGGTTTCATCCAGAACGACGACCAGTTTCGAAACCTTTTGTGTGACGAGAAGCTGTTGCGCAGTATGAAGATCCACCATAAGCGCACGTTCGTCGTATTCCGGGATTCCTGTCGAGTAAATGCCCGCAACCTTTACATCCATTGCGTTCAACGCACCTTTTGATGTTGTCGTCATGAGAGTGAGATAGTCCCCAACTTTTGCTTTGAGAGTTTTCGCTAGTCCGCGTGCCACAATCACTTCCGACTCGGCTTCGTTTTGCAGATTCTCTCCCAGGAATTTCCCGGTATCGACGTTAAGGGCAAATCCGGTAAGCTTGTTCTCTTTCTCCGGCTCCACACCGCGGCCAAGAAATACAGCCGACTTGTCGCCGTTCGAAAGGAGACCTGAGAATTCTATCCGTGCCATAGTGAATCGAACATGATTCTGTGTGAGTATGATCTTCTTGAGATCCTCTACATTATCCAGTCCGTACTGGAGCGGTTTTTCCTCTTCTGCTTGAAAGAAGTCCTTGTGATAAATTTGAATATGTCCAAGCTGACCGCGGATGGTGCTTTCACGAAGTCCCCTGAAGGTAAACGAAATGAATCCGCCGGCAAGAATGAGAGCTGCGGCACCGAACACGAGAACCAACCCCGTGATTACGGTCACTTCGCCGGTTACGAAATACATTTTTGAATGCAAGTCTGATAAATTTGAACATTTTTTGTTTCTCCTCGTTAGGCTTGTCCATCGATAATCTCGCCGTCATGAAGCCGTATCACGCGCTTTGCATACTTCACGACAACCGGATCGTGTGTGGAAAACAGGAATGTCACATCGTCTTCTTCGTTTAATGTACGCATCAGATCAAGGATCTCAGCGGCCGTTGCAGAATCGATATTCGCAGTTGGTTCATCTGCAAGAACGAGCTGCGGGTGATTTACCAGAGCACGCGCGATTGCCACTCGCTGCCGCTGGCCGCCGGAAAGCTCATTGGGTTTATGATGGCGGTGTTCCCAGAGCCTGACTTCCCGCAGAATGCGTTCAACCAGCGTTCTTCGCTCTGCCGAACTCTTTACGGTCAAGAGGAGAGGATATTCCACATTCTCATACGCCGTTAACACCGGGATAAGATTAAATGTCTGGAAAATGAACCCGAGTTTTTCGAGGCGAAGTTTGTGATGGTTCGAACGGCCGTTATACGTGATTCTGGCGCCATCAAAAAACACTTCCCCGCTTGTTGGAGAATCGATGAATCCGAGAAGGTTCAGCAGTGTGGTTTTTCCACTCCCTGATGGACCGCATATCGTGGCGAACTCGCCTCGATCCATTTTCATCGTAACGTTGTGGAGTGCCGGAACGATCACTTTGCCGAGTTCGTAGTGCTTCACGATAGCTTCTGTTTGTATGAGAGCATTCACAATGTATACCTCCTGAACGGTTATATGAGTTCTTTCAATTCTTCCCTTGCTTTTGCCGCCATCCAAGATTCCGGGGTGAGTGAAACGGACTTTTGAAGCAGCTCTTTCGCTTTCTCAGTCTGATTATCACGCTTATACGCGATGCCGGCCCAAAGACAGATTGTCGATTGAAGCTTCACATCGAAGTATGAGAATTCACGGCAGTTCAATAAATAGTCGAAGTCTTTCAGCGCAATCGATAGCCTCTTGAACATTGAAGGCAATTGTAAGCTGTTGATTCCTCTGACCATCCGAACCGTTACGTTCGTCGGCGCCAACTCGACTGCTTTATCCATCTCATCTATCCCTTTGTCCACGCGGCTCATCTTTGTAAAGGGCCACCATGCATCCCGCGCTCGCATTGTCCAGAGGCTTCCGCGGTACGCTAGCGCCACTCCGTTTGCCGGTTCAAGCTCCAGGGCTTTATCAAGATAGGTCATCCCTTTTTCGACAGCCTCCTTATTTCCATCCGCACCCTGATCGTGATACACCTTGCCAAGTTGAACAAGCGTATTGACGTTGTTCGGATTTTGGCTCAGTTTAGTTTCAAGGCCTGGATTGTTCCTTGTGCGATGGCTGTGCTCATTAAAAACCATCCGAGCATGATGGAAAATATTATTCTGTTTTTCATGGTGATGCTCCTATTAAAGAAGATGCGTTGGTGACCTACGTTGGATAAAATAGTATTGATTGCGGGAGTAAAACAGAATAAACCGATGGAAGGACGAAAGAGGGGGATGAAATTCACAACAGGGCGATAAAAGGAATCAATAAGTCAAGGCTATTCTACGCGGACGTGAAGCCCACGCCTACTGTCACACGATAAAAAAAACGGTTTCGGCGGTAGGCGCACCCTCGGAGTTCGGCCTTTCCGCCTGCGTTTGCCTCCGGCGAACTTCGGCGGACATGTAGGCTGAACTCCTGTACTTTAGTATATGGGTGCGTTGTATAGGCTATTCTACGCAGGCTGAAGCCTGCGGCTACCTATATCTACCATTCATAACCCCCCTTCTGAAAATCTTCGAAATGGACTTGGAGTAGAACAATGATTACTCCAACACTCCGTCTAAAGCGATATGTAGATGAATTTGATGAATAATAAGCTTCCTTTCCTCCTAAAATTAATATAAATTTGTGGAGTCTATTTCCATGGATTTAAGGGATAAACGGAGTGGATCAATTAAAATAATTTGATTATCACAGGAAAAATCTCTATTAATTTTTAGCCTGAATGATCTGATGTGGTCTGAAGACGTACAAATAATACTTTTGCTGCAATAGTAGTACAGGCATCTGTTTCTCGCCAAAATACTAGAAACCAACGACTTTCACACGGGAATTTTATCAAATGAAGAATATCAAAGAAATAGCCTCACAACTGCATATCTCCGAAAACGATCTCATTCTCTACGGCAATTACAAAGCCAAAGTCGCCATTGAAATATATTGACGTCGACAAATACAATAAAAGTAATTTGATTCTAGTATCCGCCATCTCTCCTACACCTGCAGGTGAAGGAAAAACAACTATATCAATCGGCTTGACTCAAGGTATGAACAGAATCGGGAAACAGACTACCGTCGTCTTGAGAGAACCTTCTCTTGGCCCCGTGTTCGGGATAAAAGGAGGCGCAACGGGCAGCGGGCATGCCCAGGTGGTCCCGATGGAAGATATTAATCTTCATTTCACGGGAGATTTTTCAGCAGTTGAAAAAGCGCACAATCTGCTCGCTGCATTAATCGATAATAATATTCAGAATAAAAAGAATAATCTGGGAATCGATCCTCGCACAGTTCATTGGAAAAGAGTCATGGATATGAACGACCGTTCTTTGAGGAAGATTATCGTCGGGCTTGGAGGAACTCTCTCCGGAGTGCCCCGCGAAACAGGATTTGATATTACGGCGGCTTCCGAGGTTATGGCCATACTCTGCCTTGCAGAGAACCTTACCGATTTGAAAAAGAAGCTGGGAAATATTTTTGTCGGATTTACATATGACCGGAATCCGATTTATGCCCGCGATTTAAAAGCAAGCGGCGCAATGACCGCACTGTTAAGAGACACGATCATGCCCAACCTCGTTCAGACGATCGAGGGGAATCCCGCAATTATTCACGGCGGCCCTTTTGCAAATATCGCTCAGGGGACGAACAGCGTCGTCGCGACAAAAATGGGGCTGTCTCTTTCGGACTATGTCGTGACAGAGGCCGGATTTGCATTTGATTTGGGAGCAGAGAAGTTTTTCGACATCAAATGCGGCTATTCAGGATTATCGCCGAAAGCAGTTGTTCTTGTCGCGACACTAAGAGCATTGAAATATCATGGCGGCGCCGATTTGAAGTCCGTTAATCAGCCAAATAAAGTAGCGTTGAAAAAAGGTTTAGGAAACCTGGAGAAGCATATTGAAAACATTCTTGCATTTGGTATTCACCCTGCAGTTGCCATAAATAAATTCACAACAGACACAAATGATGAAATTGAAATATTAAAAGACAGGTGTAAAGAGCTCGGGGTTCCTGCATCTATTGCAGATGTTTGGGGCAAAGGTGGCGAGGGTTCCATGGAGCTTGCAGAGATAGTTTGCGACATTGCACAAAATTGTAAAAATAAATATAAACCAACATACGACTGGAATTGGGATATTCCAAAGAAAGTAGAGACCATCGCAAAAAATATCTACGGAGCAAAAGCAGTCGAATTTTCGGCGAAAGCTAAAGATGATCTGGAAAAGATACGGAAACTCGGTTTGGATAAACTTCCCGTGTGCATGGCCAAAACTCAAAATTCGTTTTCCGATAATCCCAAACTACTTGGAAGGCCCGAAAATTTCTTGATAACAGTGAGAGAAATCGAAGTCGCTGCAGGCGCAGGTTTTGTAATTCCGATCACGGGTGAAATAATGCGCATGCCGGGACTCCCTATTATTCCGGCTGCCGAAAACATCGACGTTGATGATCAGGGAAATATTACGGGACTATTCTAAAATACTATAGCACCATATTCAGCAAATCCAATTGAGTAATTCTGTTTAGTTGCGGAGGTTGACATTCATCCTGTAGTTGTCTATTTTATGTTCATCCTATACTGTTTCGTTCCCATTTGAGTATAATAAAGTTATCGCCAAGCTTACTGTGTGACGGTTCAATTTCATTAATATAAGAGGAGCACAAGCATGCAGTTTGAGTTCTCGGATACAATCGCTGGGTACATAACCAAGTTCGAAAAGGAAAAGAAAGTATTTGGTCTAAGGACAACTGACGGACGGGAATTCTCTGTCAAGCTGACCTCCAACACGTTTGCCCGCATACTGCGTAACCTCGACGAACCATATTTTGATTGCACGGCCCAGATACCCGACCTGCTGGTTCCCGGTCAATACCTGTTCGCCTACGGCATTTACTATCCGGAAAAAGAGGGCCATGTTTTCGAAGCCAAGACCCTGGATTTCCCTGACAGCAAGGTTGGCAGATGCAGGTTTGAAGAACCGAATTGGTGGGTCAAGCAGGCAGCAAGCATTGCCGATTTCTTTATCAAAGCCCAGTTCCTGGGCAAAGAGATCGATTACCGTAATTACCGGACTTTCTTGAGCCTGAGCGGAGAACGCAAAGGCGATTTCCGCCAGGAAACAGATACTATCTCCCGTTTAGTTTATGGTTTTGCCTCTGCATTCCTTCTGACCGGTGAAGACCGCTTCCTTGAAGCAGCTGAAAAGGGTGTTCTGTACCTCCGGGAACACATGCGTTTCTATGATTACGACGAAAATATCATCTACTGGTATCACGGCATAGACATCAGGGGCGATAAGGAACACAAGATCTTCGCCTCAGAATTCGGGGACGACTGGGATGCCATCCCTATGTACGAGCAGATTTATGCATTGGCCGGACCCACACAGACTTATAGAATAAACGGCGATCCTTCCATCATGAAGGATATCAAAATGACGATCGACCTGTTCGACCGTTTCTTCCTGGATAAGAAAGGGGAAGGTTACTTCTCTCATATCGATCCTATCACGCTGGATCCCCGCAGTGAAAGTCTTGGCATCAACAAAGCACGCAAGAACTGGAACTCGGTAGGCGACCATGCACCGGCCTATCTTATCAATCTCTTCCTCGCAACAGGCGATCAGAAGTATAAGGATTTCCTTGTTTATACTGCCGACTGTATCGTCAAACATTTCCCCGATTACGAGAACAGCCCGTTCGTCAATGAACGTTTCTTCGAGGATTGGAGCCACGACTTGAGCTGGCGTTGGCAACAAAACCAGGGCGTTGTCGGCCATAACCTCAAGATCGCCTGGAATCTGATGAGGATAAATAGTCTGAAGCCGGATGCGCGGTATGTCGACCTAGCCAAGAAGATAGGTGCCGTGATGCCTACGGTCGGCATGGACAGGCAGCGAGGCGGCTGGTACGATGTAATGGAGCGCACACTGAAACAAGGTGAAGAAGCATATCGTTTCTCCTGGCATGACCGCAAGGCCTGGTGGCAGCAGGAACAGGGAATCCTGGCCTACCAAATATTGTACGGAGTCCTGAAAGAACAGGAATATTTAAGATTGGCCCGTGAGTCCTCTTCATTCTATAACACTTTCTTCCTTGACCATGACGATGGTTCCGTTTATTTCAATGTGCTGAATAACGGTTTGCCTTACCTGATGGGTAATGAACGGCTGAAGGGCAGCCACTCCATGAGCGGCTACCACTCCATTGAGCTTTGTTACCTGGCGCAGGTGTACACCAACTTTCTGAATACCAAACAGCCGCTTGATCTGTATTTCAAGCCGTTGACCAACGGATTTGGAAATGACCTGCTCAGAGTCCAGCCCGATATCCTGCCGCCGGGCAGTGTGCGCATCTCCGAAGTCTGGATCGACAGCAATTCCTGGACAAAATTCAATGCCGACAATTTGACGGTGGAATTGCCGAACCTCACCTATAGACCGAAGATAAAAGTCCGACTGGTACCAACAGTGTAACAGAGGAGGATAAAATGGAGATCAATACCAGAATAGACCAAAATATCACGATCATAGAGGTCAGCGGCAACTTGGATGGAAATACTACTCCTGTTGCCCAGGAAAAAATAATGCCTCTATTGACAGCCGGATGCCGCCTCGTCTTTGATATGGGAAAATGCAACTATATTTCCAGCGCTGGATTAAGGCTGCTATTGGTCATTGCCAAACAACTGAACAAGGTCGGCGGAACCGGCGCTTATGCGGCGTTAACCCAGGAAACGAATGACGTTATGAAAATGACAGGTTTCGACAATATGTTCGTCAGTTATCCTACGGTGAATGAAGCCGTGAAATTTTTCGGGACTGTTTAATCATGCTCAGAGTAGATAACTTTCCTACTCATAAATTCAAGGAATTCGGATTGAGGCACGGCAAGCCGTTGCCTTTCGGTGCAAGCCTCGTGCCCGGAGGGGTCAACTTTTCCGTTTTCTCACGACACGCGGTTTCCTGTGAACTGGTGCTTTTTAAGAAACGCGAATCCGAGCCCTACGCCACCATCCCTTTTCCGGATGAGTTCAGAATAGGTAATGTCTTCTCCATGATAGTCTTCGACCTGGAGGTGGAAGAGATCGAATATGGTTTCCGGATGGACGGGCCGTTTAATCCCGATGAAGGACACTGGTTTGACCGCAGTAAGATATTGATGGATCCTTATGCCAAGGTGATCAGTGGAAGAGATGTCTGGGGACAAGACCCTGACTGGAATAGTGTTTATCAGCACCGCGCCCGTATAGTCCTGGATGATTTCGACTGGGAAAATGATCGTCCTTTAGAAATACGAACCGAGGATTTAATCATCTATGAAATGCATGTTCGCAGTTTTACCAGGCATCCATCTTCCGGAGTGAAATACCCCGGGACATTTGCCGCCATCCGGCAAAAGATTGCCTATCTCAAAGAACTTGGCATCAACTGCGTGGAACTAATGCCTGTGCACGAGTTCGATGAATTCGAGAATTCCCGCCTTTCCTCCATGAATGGTGAACGACTAATGAATTATTGGGGTTACAGTAATGTAGGTTTCTTTGCTCCCAAAGCCGGTTACGCGGCTACCGGAAAATTCGGCATGCAGGTAGATGAACTGAAAGCGCTGATCAAGGACTTGCACAAGAACGGCATCGAAGTCATCCTGGATGTGGTGTTCAACCACACGGCGGAAGGAAATGAGCGAGGGCCGTATATTTCCTACCGCGGTATAGACAATAGAACGTATTACATGCTTACACCGGAAGGCTATTATTATAATTTCAGCGGGTGCGGAAACACACTGAATTGCAACAATCCTATTGTCCGCAACATGATTCTTGATTGTCTGCGTTACTGGGCTGCAGAATACCACGTGGATGGATTCAGGTTCGATCTTGCCTCCATTCTGGGACGAGCTCAGGACGGCTCGCCGATGCATAATCCTCCTTTACTCGAAACACTTGCTTTTGATCCGATACTGGGTAAGTGCAAATTGATCGCCGAGGCCTGGGATGCCGGCGGCTTGTACCAGGTCGGTTCCTTCCCCGCTTGGGGACGTTGGATGGAGTGGAATGGCAAATATCGTGACGATGTGAGAAAATTCTTGAAAGGCGAGAGCGGATTAGTTGGCGCCGTCAGTCAGCGAGTCCAAGGCTCGCCGGAACTTTACCGATGGCGCGGGACTACCGCCTCGGTTAATTTCATAACGTGCCATGACGGCTTCACACTGATGGATTTGGTCTCATACAATCATAAACACAATGAGGCCAACGGGGAGAACAATAACGACGGCAGCAATGACAATAACAGCTGGCACTGCGGTTGGGAAGGGCCAGCACCGATCCCGTAGTGAATTCACTACGCAGCAAACAGATTAAGAATGCTATCAGTATACTTATTCTCAGCCAAGGTGTGCCGATGATTCTTTCGGGTGATGAAATAGGCAATACCCAATTCGGCAACAACAATGCTTACTGCCAGGACAATGAGATTTCATGGATCGATTGGACGCTGGTGGAAAAGAATACCGAGCTCCTAAATTTTTTCAAGAAGATAATCGCCTTCCGGAACGCCCATCCGATCCTGCGCAACGGATTACATTTCCGGAATGAAGATTACCTGGGCATTGGATATCCGGATATTTCCTGGCATGGCGTGAAGGCGTGGCAGGCAGACTGGTCTGATTCCAGCCGGCTGCTGGCATTTTTGCTGTGCGGTGCGTATGCCAAGCAGGGCCAAGCCAAGGACAATTTTATTTACGTTGCCATGAACATGCACTGGGAAATGCACGAGTTCGAGCTTCCGGGATTGCCCGCCGGCAAGACCTGGCGAATTTTTACCAATACCGATATGCAACCGCCGGAAGATATTTGGGAACCTGGCACAGAGAAGATACTAAAAAACCAGAAGGATGTCATGGTCGGGCCGCGTTCAGTCGTAGTGATTGTAGGTAAATAAGCTGACATAAAATAGGAGTGACTATGGAGTCCAAAATAACTGTTACAAGCAAAAATAATGTGATCCGGATCGAACTGACCGGGCGGGTCGACGCCGTCAACGCCCCTGTTTTAGCAAAAGAACTGAAGAAACTGGTAGGGCAACCTCTTAAACAAATCGCCTTTATAGTCAATGAACTGGAATACATTTCTAGCGCTGGATTGCGCGCTATTATTTTCGCCAAACAGAAGATTGGAGAGAATACTCAGGTATTTTTAATTGCTCCCCAACCGTCCGTATTGGA
>CAVZMI010000027.1:80000-81938 GCA_963776275.1 Ignavibacteriota bacterium | reverse complement strand
GAGACAACTTACAATCGCTCCGTTAAGATTTTCCTCTGTGGCTGTGCACACTTTTATTTTCCCCATCTGGTCTGGGCCTGTAGCTCAGGTGGTTAGAGCGCACGCCTGATAAGCGTGAGGTCAGTAGTTCAACTCTACTCAGGCCCACAGAGTATCAGGAGCGCATGACCGGGGTTACGGGGCTGTAGCTCAGCTGGGAGAGCGCGTGGTTTGCAACCACGAGGTCAGGGGTTCGATCCCCCTCAGCTCCACGGGGTCCCCGAAGCCTGGAAGATTCTGCAGCTGTTCTCAAAATGTTTCTGGAACTGCTCTCAGCAGGGAGAGCCTGGCGCCTGTGGCGCCGGAGTCAGGGGTTCGACCCCCCGCAGCTCCACGAAGCAGTTCTGAATTCTGGCGTCAGATATCCTGGTCCAGAATTCCTGTTCTTTGACAATCGGGAAGAGTGCAGTCAGTACGGTGCCTGTAGTTGTCATGCGAAAGCAGGACGAACAAACGTGCCGGATCTGACGACTGACATCCAATAACAAGTAGATCGCCAAGATCTATGTATGTGTCTTAAGTTCCAATATTCTTATTGATGCACCTGAAATGTATCTATCTGGATCAATAAAGATTTTTGGTTAAGTTACTAAGAGCATACGGTGGATGCCTTGGCACTAGAAGGCGATGAAGGACGTGGTTACCTGCGATAAGCGTCGGATAGGTGGAAACAACCTTTGACCCGGCGATTTCCGAATGGGGCAACCCTCCGCCGAGTCATATGGCGGAACTCCGTGCTGAATTCATAGGCGCGGCAGAGCAAACGGGGGGAATTGAAATATCTCAGTACCCCTAGGAAGAAAAAGTAATAACGATTTCCCTAGTAGTGACGAGCGAACGGGAAAGAGCCTAAACCATCTGACACAGTAAAGGACGCAACCGTTGTGTCGGTGGTGTTGTGGGGCGCTTGCAGACCAATTTGCGTGGAGGTCGGAGAGTAAGAAACCAGATTGTTAGCCGAATCTTCTGGAAAGACGAACCATAGAAGGTGAAAGTCCTGTAGGCGAAAACGATGCTGGCTCTCTGGTGAGCGTTCCCAAGTACCACGGAATAAGTGGAAGTCTGTGGGAATCTGCGAGAACCATCTCGCAAGGCTAAATACTCTCTAGTGACCGATAGTGAACAAGTACCGTGAGGGAAAGGTGAAAAGCACTCCTAACAGGAGGGTGAAATAGTACCTGAAATCGTATGCTTACAAACGGTAGGAGCAATCCCGGTCGTGCTTGCACGGCCGGGAGAGTGACTGCGTGCCTTTTGCTTAATGAGCCTACGAGTTACTCGTACGATGCAAGGTTAAGTCTCTCAAGAGACGCAGCCGTAGCGAAAGCGAGTCTGAATAGGGCGATTCAGTATCGTGCGGTATACGCGAAACCGGGTGATCTACCCATGACCAGGATGAAGTGAGGGTAAAACCTCATGGAGGTCCGAACCGGTGAGGGTTGAAAACTTCTCGGATGAGTTGTGGGTAGGAGTGAAAAGCTAATCGAACCCGGAGATAGCTCGTACTCCTCGAAATAGCTTTAGGGCTAGCCTCAGGTAAGAGTGTCGCGGAGGTAGAGCACTGATTGGGCTAGGGTCGTCACAACGATACCAAACCCAGACAAACTCCGAATTCCGTTGACATGTTTCCTGGGAGTCAGGCGACGGGGGATAAGCTTCGACGCCGAGAGGGGAATAACCCAGACCACCAGCTAAGGTCCCCAAATCGAGGTTAACAGACAAAGGATGTTGGGTTGCACAGACAACTAGGATGTTGGCTTAGAAGCAGCCATTCATTTAAAGAGTGCGTAATAGCTCACTAGTCAAGCGACCCAGCGTCGATAATTCTCGGGACTAAACCTCGTACCGAAGCTGTGGACTATCCGCGCAAGCGGATAGTGGTAGAGGAGCATTCTATGT
>CAVZMI010000027.1:0-77500 GCA_963776275.1 Ignavibacteriota bacterium | reverse complement strand
TTCTGCAATCGGATCTTCGAGATATTTCTGTAGTGGATGCCTCTGATTGTTTATCACGAAGATAATACAATGCGATTGCTAATATCTGTATTGTACCCAAGGGCTCTTTATATCGACTGAGACCAAAAATAATAAATATAAATAGGCAAACAAAGAAGTATAGTGTGATGAACGGCCACCTTATATGCGCAGCGTCTTTTTTTAAAGAAAAAATGCAAAAAATAGAAAACAGTAGAATAAGATAATACCACACGTTATTTATAATAAAAAGGAATTGATATACTTTATACAATCCTTTATTGTATAACGTGATCAAGCGTATCTGTTCATGATCACTACCTTCGCCGGTGAAGAGTGGTAGTGCATCTGTATATGTCATGAGATAGCCGAAACTATATGAATCCGCAATGAATGCTCTGAATAATTTTTTAAAACCCTGCATGAAAAAGATGAGAGGATGTTCTCGAATATATTGAAGACCTTGCGTTGCAAAAAAACTGTCTTGTTGGGCTTCATTCCATTGTGCTTTTCGAATAGTAACCCATGAAGGTGCGGATTCCCAAACCGAGTCGAGAATAGAGTCTTTCACGAGAGGATTCGACGGATTATTGGCAAGTGCGAGGTTCACACCGCCATTGGTAGAGACGGGAACAAATTTATGAAATACGAAATAATTACGGATTGTCCATGGCCCGAGTACTATACAGAATACAATCATAGAAAGTGCAGTCAGTAATAGGCGGGTACGCAATCTGACCTCTCTTTGGAGTAAGATTCCCAGAACTATGGGGAGAAACAGTAAGATTCCGTTACTTCGAGTGAGAGCAGCAATCCCTGCACATAGTATTGCCGGAATTAAGTATGCAATTCTTTCTGGTTTCTGGGAATAAATAAGAAAAAAACCAAAAGCTATCATGTAAATAAGAGAAAACGGAATATCGGAGAATGGAAGAAGAGTGGAAAGGAACCTGTTTGGATAAAGAATAAGTGCCGTCGCAAAAAGATTGGCGAGGTCTTGTTTAATGCCAAGTTTTAAAAGTATACCGCGTAGAGCGATTGACGAGCCGATGAGAAGAAATAAGTTTGGTGCAAAATATGCTGCCGGATATACTCCTAATAGAGCTATGAAAGGCACTATTATGAAGCTGTATCCCGGTGGGAAAAGAGCCGTCGGTTCATTTCCGTATCCGAAGACTCCGAAAGTCATAACATTAAAGGCTCGAAGAAAATATTTATCACCTCCTCCCCAGGGAAATATTGGAGTAAGTGAAAGAAACAATATCGATATAACGACGATGACGACAGCCAAACCATTAAAGTAATACTGGATGGGAAATTGTATGGTATATAAATTGTACCAGTACTTCTTACGAAGAATGAAGATTAGAATAATTCCTGCAAGCGCGATTGGTAAAAAGCCGAGCCAGGATCCAATGAAGTCGTTTACGTTGGATAATGTTTCCAAACTGGAAAGTGCTTTATATTAATTAATGATTTTGAAAATGAATTGTCGTTTATACTCTGGAGGTGAAAGAAATAACCATTGGCATCGTCCTCGATGATATGGGTAAATAATCGGTGTTTATGAAACGTCGGCCCTCTTCTCTTCCGTTTCTTCGTTCTGCTCGGTCGGGATCATACCCTTCGAACTTACCGAGAATTTCAATTCTTCCTTTTTCTTTTTCAGGCTGACTCTGATCACAGAACCTTCGACATACTTGCCCCGAAGTATCTCTTCCGCAATCGGATCTTCGAGATATTTCTGAAGAGCACGACGAAGCGGTCGGGCCCCGAATGATGGATCATAGCCCTTGTCGACAAGAAACTCTCTGGCTGATTTCGCCAGAACTATGCGGATGTTCATCGCTGTCATCCGCTTGAGAAGATCCTTCATATGAATGTCGATGATTTTCATGATATGATGACGCTCGAGCGAATGGAAGATGATCGTCTCGTCGATTCTATTTAGGAATTCGGGATTGAACACACGTTTTAGCGCATCCTCGATCATCGATTTCATCGCGTCATATGTATCTTTCGCCTTGCTGTCCGTGAAACCGAATGACCCCGTTTTGATGTCGCGTGAACCGATATTCGACGTCATGATAATAATCGTGTTCTTGAAATCGACACGCCGGCCAAGACTGTCGGTCAGTATTCCGTCGTCAAATACCTGAAGCAGAATATTGAAGACATCCGGATGAGCCTTTTCAATTTCATCGAGGAGCACCACGGAATACGGTTTACGCCTGACTTTCTCGGTCAACTGTCCGCCTTCTTCGTATCCGACATATCCCGGAGGTGCACCGACAAGCCGTGAAACGCTGAATTTCTCCATGTACTCGCTCATATCGATACGGATTAAAGCATCCTCCGAATCGAAGAGATAGCGTGCAAGACATTTTGCCAGCTCGGTTTTTCCTACACCGGTAGGGCCGAGGAATATGAAAGAGCCGATCGGGCGTTTTGGATCCTTCAAACCTGCACGCGTGCGGCGAATGGCTTTTGTGAGTTTCCCAATTGGCTCGTCCTGTCCGACCACCTGTGCCGTGAGTGCCGATTCCATTTTCAGGAGCTTTGCAGATTCGGATTCTGCGATTTTATTGACCGGGATGCCGGTCATCATCGCTACGACGTCGGCTACCTGGTCTTCGTTGACGTCATGAACCATATTCTGGGATTTCAATTCCCATTCACGTTTGGCAATTTCAAGATCGCTTAGTAATTTCTTTTCGAGATCGCGCAGGCGTGCCGCTTCTTCAAAATTCTGACTCTTAACCACATGATTCTTCGATCATGCTTGATTTTCTCGACTTCACCTTCAAGATCGAGAATCTCTTTCGGTACGACGATATTCTGGAGATGGACTCGTGCGCCGACTTCATCCATCACGTCGATTGCTTTGTCGGGCAGGTATCTATCGGTGATATACCGGTCGCTGAGTCTGACGGACTGCATCGATTGCCTTATCATCATAATGCACGCCGTGGTGTTCTTCGTATTTATATTTGATGTTCCTCAATATCTGGATCGTTTCATCGACTGTCGTAGGGTCCACCATGATCTTCTGGAAACGCCGGTCAAGCGCGCCGTCTTTTTCGATATACTGACGGTATTCGTCGAGTGTCGTTGCCCCGATGCACTGCAGCTCACCGCGCGAGAGTGCGGGTTTGAACATATTCGAGGCATCAAGTGACCCCGAAGCTCCGCCGGCGCCGACGATGGTGTGCAGCTCATCGATGAAGAGGATGACATCTTTTGCTTTTTCCAGTTCGTTCATCACGGCCTTCATGCGCTCTTCAAATTGTCCGCGGTATTTCGTTCCGGCAACAAGCGCAGCGAGATCGAGTGTAACTACACGTTTGTCATGTAAGACGCGTGATACTTTTTTCTGGACGATCCGCAGAGCGAGCCCTTCGGCAATCGCAGTTTTTCCGACGCCGGGTTCGCCGATGAGGACGGGATTATTCTTTTTTCTGCGGCTTAAAACCTGTGCGACACGCTCAATTTCTTTTTCGCGGCCGACAATGGGATCGAGTTTATCTTCGGCGGCGAGTTTCGTAAGATCGCGTCCGAAGTTGTCGAGTACAGGTGTCTTAGATTTATCCTGTCTCTTCTCATGGGGCGATGTCTGAGTTGGCGGAGTCGAGGGTTTTCCGCTGATTATATTATCCAGTTCGTTCCTGACGACATCGTAATGGATATTGAATTGATGGAGAATCTGAGCAGCGATGTTGTCGTCATCGCGTAGCAGTGATAGAAGTAAGTGTTCCGTCCCGATTACATCCGATTTGTATAGTTTTGCTTCGAGGTATGTTATTTTCAGGACTTTCTCAGCCTGTTTTGTCAACGGGATATTACCGATTGTAAGTGTCCCGCCTGAAGTTCTGACAGTATCTTCTATGGCTTTCTTTAATTTATAGAGATCGCATCCCATATTTCGCAAGATTTTCACGGCGATACCTTCACCTTCACGGATTATTCCGAGGAGGAGATGCTCTGTACCGATGTAGTCATGTCCTAGTCGTAAAGCCTCTTCACGACTAAGCCGGATGACATCCTGGACGCGATTTGAGAAGTTACCTTCCATCGATTTTCCTGTTTCCCCCGGATCTATTAAGTAAAGGCCTGTAATCTTAACACGTGATTATACCACTAAGTTTCAATGTTAATATACTCAATGCGGGGGGGATAGTCAAGATGGAGAATAATTCGGTTTGATATGAAAAAACGTTAAAATTCCCACATTTTTAATCGATAATTAAAGTTGACTATATATAATAAGTCCTACCAGTAGCAGTACTACCACTATAAGGCTAAGTGTAAATATCCTTTGATGCAACCTTTGTTTTTTAAACACCTGCGCTTCATTTTCAATCTCTTGCATTCTTCTTGTGAGATCGTCTACATAGAATCCCATTGTTGGATCTCCTTGATCATATTAATCAATTATAAAACAGACATACTATTCCCTTATTCATTATCGGTAGATTATATTCTTATCTTTAGATCGGTTGAATAGATAGGCATAATAATGCTTGACAACAATTGTCACAATTCGTATATTTAAAGTTGTATTGAGACTGCATATGTGTGTGGCAGCCTGTTTTTTTGCCATTCCTCGATAGCTAAATGGTAGAGTCCGCCAGAAAGCGGCGGATTTCGCCCTCGTCCACCTGGATGGTGGACGAGGACTCAACATTCGGCTGTACTCATACAAATATTCCTCGATAGCTCAATGGTAGAGCATTCGGCTGTTAACCGAAGGGTTGTAGGTTCGAGTCCTACTCGAGGAGCCCCTCTGCGCCGGAGGCGCATCCGCCTTTGGCGGAGACTCGCCCCTTTCATCACATATGGGAGGGGCGATGTATTTTTTAGGAGCCCCCTCGACTCACTCATTCCGCTCTCCATCGACAAGCTCGGGATTTCACGGGATTTGTTCGCTCGGGGTCGCTCGGGACTTCATTCGAAGCACAAGTAGGTATATATTAGTCATAAGCAGGGGCGAGGAGAGGGGTCTCGAGCGAGTTACAATGCTTTCTCCAAGCGAGTTGGGGGACCAGGAAAAATGTCTGCCTATCTCTAAATTCTGCGTTTGAAATCTGGTGGTTTTTATATCGGTACAACCCACAATCTCGAAAAAGTGATTTTTCAATGTAACTGTAACCCATTTTCGTTCTATATCGTAGAACGGTACATCGCTCCCTGCTTTTTCTGTAACCGATGATTGGTTTTGATTGACATATAGATAAGGAGGGTGATTTATGAATTGACATCTAATTAACTAATTGAAGGTCAGGTTTGATCGTTTCAAACCCATCGACGATTCATCCACTATTGCATCTCTCAAAGAAGGAGGCATCATTATGAAACAATTGAAAATGGCTATAACAATTTCCTTGTTCTTATCATTGTTCATATTTATTTATTCTTCTTGCCGCAAAGCTCCGACGGAACCATTATCCACGAAACAGAAAGGTTCTGCAAAAGTAATGATTGTTGTGAACAAAGTGGGTGTGCTTTCAAAAGTAACTAAAAAAGCAGACATTACCCTTAAAACACTCTTTGTAACTCTTTCTGCAGACGAGGAAGAATCCATCAATGATACAATCCCTTTACCTCATGACGGAAGTGCAACGGTATCCAGTATTTATGAAAATCTTACCGCAAATAAAATATGGACGGTTTTTGCCAGATCATCCGATTTAAATGACTCGACCATTCATTCAGGCTCGACAAAATTTACTATTTTGCCTGATCAGGCAATCCCGGTGACGCTCGATTTAACTGCCAAATTCTCTGTCTTAGTTACCAGATTCTATCCTATTAGAGATAGCGTAAACAGGGTACAAGTACTTTTAGACGGTTACTCTGTGGCAGACTCATTATTTCCCAAACAAATGATGGTGGGTGATACAATAACATTGAAATATGATTATCTAACGACCGCTATTCCCCATGATATCACACTAAACGTTTATGGAGACTATGAAGGAAACAATATGTTGCTATATCAAGGAATCTATACCCTTACAGCAATGCCCGGAGAGAACATCACCTGCACTGTGCCCCTTAATTGGGTCGGTCCGATTATACATCCGGCAGGAGACGGGATCATCACTGTCATGCTGGGCTCAATAGGGAATGCTACACTTAAAGGCGAACTTCAGGGTACTTCGCCAAAAGAACCGACAAAAGTCAGCGGTTCAATCACGAAAAACACAGTGTGGGCCTTATCGAATTCACCATATCTCCTCACCGAGAAAATCACAGTATCCACATCTACAACCTTGACAATTGATTCGGGCGTTGTGATTAATGGCCAGGGTTTCTCCATCGAGACTTCCGGAACTCTCTTGATTACCGGCTCCAGCAGTTCGAGAGTGACAATCAATAATACAAGGATTGTACCCGGAAGAATCATTGGTACAACGAAACACTTTCTTGTCAGTATTCATTATGCGGAATTAAATTCCTGTCAGTTTTTCAATAGCGAGACGAGTTACGGGAAGGGAAGCCTCATTCTCCAGGATTCTCGTTTGAGTAATGTACCATCGTATATATTGATCGGCGCTCCAATCGCAGATTGTTATATTGAGAGAAATATCTTCGTGAATTGCGGTTACATTACGACTGAACTCACAGACAGTATAAATTGCTACATCCGCAATAATGTATTTTTCCTACAACGCGATAACCGCGCCGTGCAGAATGCACTGAGTAGGGGTACGGGAAAAACTATTGTTGAATATAATAGCTTCCTGAGTACAGATAGGATCGCGGTAAAAATACCGCCCAAATCAGATTCGACGATGCTTGTCGCAGAAAATAATTATTGGCATACGCTGGATGAAGACATCATAGCCGATATGATTTTTGATAAAAATGATGATTCGACATGTGCCGGTTATATTGAGTACAAGCCTTTACTCGCTGCACCAGATCCCGGAACTCCACGATTTGGGGACTGAAGCTCTCGTTGGTTTTCCTGACGACCCGCTTTGCTGAGCGCCCGCTTCGCCGAGCGAAGCGAGGCGAGCGAGGCGGACGAAGTGAGTCGAGCGAAGCAGATGGAGTAAGGCAAACGTTCGGCGAAGCGGAGCCGTCTTTTTATAGATCAATAAAGCGGCGGACAAGCTGGCGCAGAGTCTTTCTCGAGATACTGAAGAGCCTCCAAAGTTACTGAGGAGGCTTTTTTGTTTTATTTCGATATTCCAACATCGGATTTAGTCGAAAGATTTAATATGGGAAGATTTAAAAACACAAAATAAGCTGCCATTTCCCGCCACTCTACATACTTTATAAAGTAGGGTTTGATTATTAGCATCCAATTTTGTAACATTCATCAGTTTCTCCATGTAACAATCGTCATATATATATAAAGCGAAAGAGTGCACTTGATAATGAATACTCCTGTCAACGCGACGCGGTACAGAATCAACAGCCCTACAGTTATCTTCGAAGCGTTCGAAGATGAATCTGTAATCATTCATTTTGCCAGCGGGAATTATTTCAGTGTCGATTCAACCGGCGACGAGATTTGGAAATTGATAGTTTCTGGGGCATCAAGCGCTGAAGTGACGGAAATACTCTCACGTAGATACGATGGAAAAACCGGGAACGTCGAAACGGCTGTCGCAGAGTTTATCGATGAACTTCTGAAAGAAAACTTGATCGTTCTGGATGTCTCGAGTTCCGATCGAAAGCACTCTGGCACTGCCAGTAGTGAAACTTCTTCGGTCAAAAAACCGTTTTGCGCGCCGGTTCTTAACAAATATTCTGATATGCAGGGTCTTTTGGTTCTGGATCCTATTCATGAAGTCGACGATACAGGTTGGCCCAACGTTAAACCCAAGAGTACTCAATAATTACATGCCAACCCCGGAATTACACACCGGAACTATTTCCGCACCAACCAGTCTGAATGCTCCTGTTGATTTTTTCAAACTTGTTTATGAGCGATTCCAGAAAGCCGGAGGTGTTGCGAGCAATACCGTTGAGCGCGATTATCTGATTGGCGGACTGCCGGTGCGTCTCTATTTTGCCGGTAACGCGCTGGTAGAATTTATCACCCCGGCATTCGAACACCTTGCTGTTCCGTCTACAGAGTCTCCCTCGTTGAAGATATGCCTATGGGACAGTTTTTCGACCGGTATTGCAATGCCGTCACCGCCATGGTCGGCAGAGGATTATAGAGACCGCGGCACGGTACACGGCTACAATAACGAGCGGATACGCACATCGTTTCATATGGGTTCTGGCATTCTGAGTTTGCTTGACATTAAGGACAATATCGCTGTATGGTGGATACGCGATGCGGCGAATGTACCATATTATGAATCCGGGACTCCGCTGCAGACCATATTACAGTGGTTTATGGGTATTCATAACCGGCAATATATTCACGCTGCGGCTGTTGGAACAACAAGTGGCGGAGTTCTGCTTGCTGGCAAGGGAGGTTCGGGTAAATCCACAGTGGCGACCGCCTGTCTCTTTTCAAATCTAAAGTACGCCGGTGACGATTATGTTTTAATAAACGTGGATATCTCTGTGCCTGTTGTGCATAGCCTCTATAATTCAGTAAAACTGAATGATGCAATCTTTTTCCAATTCCCGGAGTTGACATCCATCTCATACAATACACGAATACATGATGACGAAAAGAAGCTGCTTTTTTATTATAGACATTTTCCTGAAAAAGTAATTGAGAGTTTTCCGGTTCGCGCGATTCTATTGCCGCAAATCACGCACGAAAAAAACACAACGATTCAAAAAGTTACAAGCGCCGCGGCACTTGCAGCATTGGCGCCAAGTACAATTTTCCAATTAGCCAGCGCGGGTGATGATGAATTCAGACGCATGAGCAAATTCGTCCGGAAAGTGCCGGCATTTGCATTAAAACTCGGTACAGAGCTTTCAAAAATCCCTGAAGTCATCCTTACATTGCTGGCAAAGGTGTGATGTATGGAATACAATCGTTCCTTCATCAGTGTAATCATACCGGTTTACAATTGTGAAGAATTTATTGCCCAGGCGATCGACAGTATATTCCAACAGCGATACGAACCTCTTGAAATAATAGTGGTCGATGATGGTTCGACCGATAAGACTGCACAAATTGTTGCGCGGTTTAATAATGCTATACGATATATCCGGCAATCTAATAAGGGACCGGCGTCGGCTTGCAACAGGGGGCTCGCTATGGCACGCGGTGATATGGTGGGATTTCTGGATGCTGACGACCTATGGACGCAGAATCGCCTTAGTCTCCAATTACCATATTTTACAGAGAGTCCAAGAGTTGATATTGTTATGGGACTCGTCCAGCTTATGCGGTACAGTAATCTGCCAGAAAGCCCCGGATCATTTGTGCCGGTTGATTCCCCAAATATTGCATTATGCCCGGGATGTTCTCTGTTCAGACGGGATGTGTTCGACACGGTAGGATATTTCGATGAAACACTGACCATGGGATATGACTGGGACTGGTTCATGCGGGCACGAGAACTTGGGATCGGTATGGTAATACTTCAGCAAACGACTTTGTATTATAGGAGGCATAGTCACAATTTTACGAATCAGGTCGAAATGGGAAATCGTTTCACTCTACGGATGCTGAAAAAATCTATTGACCGGCAACATCTTCAGGACGAAAGTGGTAGGGCCAAATCTCTGATCGATCTTGAAAAATTTTTAAAACGTTCGTAAGGGGCAGTAAACAATGGAAACACCGGCTGTGAGCGTAATTATTCCGGTCTACAATGGCGAGCGTTTCATCGATGACGCGCTTAAGAGTATATTCAGGCAGGATTATCGTCCACTCGATGTAATCGTCGTTGATGACGGATCAGTCGATAAAACAGCCGACATTATTTCACAATTTGGCGAGGTCAGATATCTATCCCAGCCGCATCAGGGTCTTGCAGCGGCCTTAAATAAGGGCGTTGATGCTGCACGTGGTGAGTTCATCACGTTTCTCGATTCGGATGATTGGTGGACTCCGCACACCCTGCGTAAACAGATGGATCACATGAGTGCAAATCCGCAAACCGACCTGGTTTTAGGAAAAATGCATAACTATATGGAACCCGGTTGTACGGTCACTGTTTCAATGAAAAATTTTCAGGCAGGGGAATTCGTTTGTCTTATCATTGGTGCCGTCATGGTGCGTAAACATGTTTTTAATACAATCGGCCTATTTGACTGCAACTTGACACTTGCAATTGATGTTGATTTTTTCATCCGTGTAAAAGAGGCGGGTTTCAGGATGGATATTGTTCAAGATGTTTTTCTCTACCGCCGTATACACGGATCGAATATGTCGTTACAGAGCGACAACAAAGATTATTTCCGGGTTATAAAGGCTTCCATCGAACGCAAACGAAAACAGCAGAGAACGCCATGACGAAAAACAGACCGCTCATCAGCGTCATCATTCCAGTCTATAATGGCGAACGTTACCTTCGAGAAGCCATCGAGAGTGTGATCGCGCAGACATGGCAGCCTATCGAGATCATGGTAGTCGATGACGGTTCAACGGACGGCAGTGCTGCAATTGCACGAAGGTACTCCGAACCGGTTCACTATTATCCGCAGCAACACGGGGGCTTTTGCTCCGCAATGAACCATGGAATCACTTCGGCCAAAGGCGATTTCTTTTCCTTTCTGGATGCCGATGATCTCTGGGCGTTGAATAAGCTGCAATTGCAAATGGACTCTTTTGAAGAATCGCCAGGAACCGACATCGTTTTTGGACATGTCAAACAATTCTTCAGCCCCGATCTCGACCAAAATTTACGGAAACGCTATTGGATTCCTTCAGAAATACTCCCCGGGTATATCCACGGAGCCATGCTGATTAAACGCGACTCATTTTTTAAAGCCGGTTATTTCGATTCCCCATGGGAAAGAGAGCCGTTCATCCATTGGTATGCCCGGGCACAACAGAAGGGATTAACCAACATCATGCTTCCCGACATCGTTATGATACGAAGAATTCACAACACCAATATGGGAATCACAGGATCCGGTTCTCGAGCTGATTTTTGTCATATTCTCAAGGAGGTGCTCGACAGGCGGCGTAAAAATACTTGATATGGAGTGTCATACCGAAAAGAAATGATCAAGCAGAGAGAGAAGCATATCGACAACGCGAACCAGGGAGGGTTTTTACCAACGGCCGAACAGCAATTGTTAATCACAATCATCCTTAGCGATCAGGCTGAAGCTGTCCGGGCGTGGAATACATGGAAGGCCTCTGTCAATTTCAATATGATCGACCATGGTTCGCGGCGCCTGATTCCATTGGTTTATAAAAAGCTTCGGAAATTTGGCGTAGAAGACGAATTGACCGGGAAGTGCCGGGGAATCTATCGAGCTTACTGGTATAAAAACAATCTGTTAATTCATCAAGCCGTGGCGGTCATCCGAAAGCTTACGGATGCGGGTATTCCAGTTATGCTCCACAAGGGAATAGCCCTGTGTTCCTCTTATTATAAAGAGATCGGTTTAAGACCTTTGAATGACGTGGATCTGCTTGTCAAGACCAATGACGTGCTTCGTGCTGCGCAGGTCATTTCGGATATGGGATTTCAAGCCGTTCCTCCAAGATTTAAGGAAATCCACGAGGGTTTGCTCTATATAAAACATTCCCGCAACTTTGTCGATCAAAAGGGGATGGATATTGATTTGAACTGGCATGCCCTTAGAGAATGCTGTGGCCAACGGGATGACGACGATTTCTGGCGTGATTCGGTCTCAACCGAATTAGACGGTATTCAGCTCCGCATGTTAAATCCTGCTGATCTTTTTTTAACCATTCTTATACACGGATTAAAATGGGATCCGGTACCTCCGTTTCGCTGGATCATTGATGCTAACACCATCCTGGAGCATCATAAAAAAGATTTCGACTGGGAACGTGTTATCATACAGGTGGAGAAACTCCAATTACACCTCCGGCTGAAACATGCCGTTGAAGTCCTGCGTGATATTGCGAGGGTCGAGATTCCAGATGATATTGCCCGAAGAATTGACCGCCTTCCCGTAGCACAATTCGAACGTGCCGAATACAAGTATATGAGTGAACCCCAGAATTTTAAATTATTGCCATACACTGCAACACTATGGTTTAATGCTTTCCGCGTTAAAAAAAACGGCAACCCGCTTCGGATTCTACCGCTATTTATCCATGACGCTTTCAATGCATGGCATGGGAAATGGGAACAGATACCAATACTCACACTGGAAAAGTGCATAAAGTTTGTCAGGATTGTGCAGAATTTATGAATAAACAAATCTCAGAAAATGTATGGAATGTTTTGGCATGCCCTTATTGTGGAAATGCCCTTGAGAAGACAAATGAAGGTGCCATGTGTAAGAATTGCCTGACATATTACGGATATAGTAACTCAGGCGCCTTAGATCTGCGACTTCAGCGGCAAAAAAAGGTCAAATACGAATTCGAATTAGGATCATCATTACTCCCAGAATCAGGGTTTAACTTCGGTATACTGAGAGAAAACACAGCGCCTGAAGTAGATTTTAGTAACTTTGAGATTCCTCTTTATCTGACCAAAGAGAGAATGAGCTACTTTCCGAAGGCGAAGACAAACAGCAGTCTTGCTTTGGACCTCGGGTGCGGCAATGCAATTCATCGGAAGGTATGTGAACACGCAGGTTTTGAATATGTGGGATTGGACTATGAATCCAGCGGGGCTCAAATACTTGGAGATGTTCATGCTCTACCGTTCAAGGATGAATGTTTTGATTTCATTTTATCCCGTGCCGTTCTTGAGCACGTACGGTTTCCTTTTGTAATGATGAAAGAAGCATATAGAGTTACAAAACCAAACGGAGTCTTTATAGGAACGGTTGCTTTTCTTGAACCATTTCACGGAGATAGCTACTATCATCATACGCACTTAGGTACCTTTAACTCGTTACGAGAAGGGGGATTCAAGATTGAATACATTGCTCCCAGTGATGGATGGTCCGTTCTTGTAGCTCAGGCCAATATGGGATTATTTCCCAAAATGCCGGGTCTCCTTTCGAAGGCACTAATAATGCCGATTGAGATTCTTCATAGAATATGGTGGACAATAGGTGACATTGTCGGCCGCAAGAATACGAATGAGTTTCGCATTAGAAATACCACTGGAGCATTTACTTTTATTGCCCGGCGAGAAGTTGCTTGACATGATGCCGCATCTAATTGCTATTCGGCTGTGTTTTGCAGTGGCAGGTTAGCTTTATGTCAGGTGGATCGTTTCATACTTTGGCATACAAAAAGAGAATTAGCCTTTATCAACCCCGAAACTATTCCTATCTAAATACAGATCATTGTCACCGGACGCGTGAGGGATCTAAGGCCCTATATTGCCATGGCTCAGGTATATGTTATTCCACTTCATGTCGGAGGTGGAACCAGACTCAAAGCCCTTGAAGCCATGGCTATGAAGAAACCTGTCGTATCAACAATCGACACCATCAGCACGACGGTGGTTGATCTACTCAGGAATGCCGCTGTTGGTATATCGTAGATGAGAGATAGATTATCCAGATGTACCATAATTCCTCCCTTCATATTTAGATATTGAATTCGGGATATAACCTTCCGATATTATCATAGATTGACAGGGGGAGGAAAGTAATAGATATTTATGTCGAGATGCGGGAAAGACATTTTCTATCCAATCATCTTTTCGGGAGAGGGATCATATGAGTGAGTTTCAATATACCTCAGATCCTGAGTTGGATATTCTAATCCCATCTACCCCCCTGGCTAAATTACTCTGTAATAAAAACCTCGCAATAATTATCCCTCTCTTGTATTGCGGGATAATGATGATCATCAGTCTGTTGTTTCAACGAGTCAGTGACTTTGGTGTGGGGACAGATTTCTTTGGGTCATTTGTACCGGAGGCACGACAAATTCTAAAAGGTCATCTCCCTATAGATCCATTCAAAGGACCTGTATATACGATTGTTCTAGCGTCTCTTTCATTTATCTTCCAGGATTTTTTTTACACAGGAATTATAATATCGGTAATCTCGTCGGGTGTAGTCATTTTCCTTTCATTTCAGATTATCAGAAAGATTTTCAATCATATATTCGCAATGGTTGTGGTACTCTTTCTCCTGATTAATCCATCATTTGTTCAGTACACCTATTCTGCGGGCACCGACATGTTCTTTAATGGACTTACCGTATGTGCCTTATTTTTTCTTCTTCAAGGAATAGAATCTCGCCCATTTCTTAATTCCAGCCTTGCCGGCTTATTCTCCGGAATTGCATATCTTACACGATACAACGGGATTTTTCTCTTGATCGGGGTACTGGCGATCGTTTTCCTATATGCTTATACGATGAAGAAGCGAATTTTTGCTGCGCTCATATTTCTTTCAATATACCTTCTTACGATAACACCCTGGGGATTGTACTGCTCTAAGGAAAAAGGGGATTTTTTTTACAACCAAAACTATCTTAATGTCGGTTACGAAATGTATCATAAATTGACACTCGATTGGGAGGGATACTGGTACAAGAAAGATAAGGAATTCGATTCAATGCTCTCTGTGTTCAAAAAAGATCCATTGGTGTTCAGCAGGACGATTGTCAACAACATTTATAATCATTTTTGTGACGATATGTCGCTCCTCGTCGGATGGCAAATCGGTGCTTTTGTCTTATTCGGGATTCTTCTAACAGTAGTGGCGGCAAAACCTTCACGATACGAAATTTTTTATATCATCATCAATGCTGCTTTATTCCTGACACTTCTCGTGGTTTTTTATAGCGAAAGGTTTTCTCTATTTCTCATACCACTGTATCTCACACTGGCTTTCAAAACACTTTTTATGGGTCGGTGGGCTCTCTCACGACTCTGGCCGAAAGAAATAATCGCAACAATCGTTGTTGCTCTTTTTCTCTGGACATTCACCCTGTCATTCAGTCAGAATTATATTCTTATCCAGAGCGATGCAGATATCGCATCCGTAGGCAGGCAGGTAAATATCATGGTGAAGAGTATGGTCCCCGGGGATCATCAGGATAAGATATTAGCATTAAGAAAACCGGCACTGGCATATTTGACAGGCTTCGATTTTCACGCGCTTCCTGCTGCCCCGACATATGATCAGTTCATCGATAAACTTAAACAGGATAAAGTAGATTACCTGTATTTTGGTCAATACGAATCTTCAACAAGGTCTGAGCTTAAGGATCTTTTAGATACGACTAATACGCATAAGGGATTGAGGCCCCTTTTTATGTTAGAAAAACCTCGTGCTGTTTTTTACAGGGTGGAAGGTGCAATAAATTAATAATGAAACATTGGTTCTGAAGGGGCGTTTGAAAACGGCGGCTTCAATCGTCGATATTCCGATCCGAACTTGTCATAATCTTCTTTTTTCATTATATTTCAGAGTAAATCATTTTCTATCAATATAATTGTGAAAAGTCATGGTTCATTATAAAGATCTGGGATTAGTAAATTCTAAAGCCCTTTTTCAGAAAGCTATAAAAGGCGGGTACGCTATTCCGGCTTTCAATTTCAATAACCTTGAGCAGTTGCAGGCAATTATAGGCGCATGCGTAGAAACGAAATCGCCGGTTATTCTTCAGGTATCGAGTGGCGCCCGTAAATATGCCAACCAAATACTCCTGAAGCACCTGGCAAAAGGGGCTGTCGATTATGCAAAAGAGTTGGGGTTTCCCATTCCGATTGTTCTGCATCTTGATCATGGCGACACCTTCGAATTGTGTAAATCGTGCATCGAATCGGGATTCTCTTCCGTGATGATCGACGGATCGCACCACCCGTACGACAAGAATGTAGAGCTTACGAGACAGGTGGCCGAATACGCTCACAAATTCGATGTTTCTGTGGAAGGCGAGCTGGGAGTTCTGGCCGGTATTGAAGACGCGGTTTCCAGCGCTGTGACGCACTATACGAAACCGGAAGAAGTAGAAGATTTTGTGAAGAAGACCGGAGTCGACTCGCTTGCGATCTCCATTGGAACATCTCACGGTGCGAACAAATTCAAACCCGAGCAGTGCACACGGACGGCAGACGGTGTGCTTATTCCGCCGCCGCTCCGTTTTGACATTCTTGAAGAATGTGAAAAAAGGATTCCCGGTTTTCCGATTGTGTTGCACGGAGCGTCTTCTGTCCCTGCAGAGCTTGTAAGAATCATCAACAGCAACGGTGGAAAGCTGAAAGATGCCGTCGGTATTCCGGAAGAACAACTACGCCGGGCCGCAGCTTCGGCCGTGTGTAAAATCAACATCGATTCAGACGGGCGTCTGGCTATGACGGCAGCAGTCCGGAAGGCCATGGTTGACAATCCTGCAGAATTCGATCCGCGCAAATATCTCGGACCTGCCCGTGATCAACTGAAAGAATTGTACAAACACAAAATTATCAACGTTCTAGGAAGCGCCAACAAAGCATAATTCCGATTTGTCATCGGACAAATGATAGAGTATACGAAAGCCTCCCATGCAGCTGCGGAGGCTTTTTTGTCTTTATTTTATCATACAATTTTATAACTCTTAGAACCTATCACTTCTTTTTTACGTTATTAGAGTAAGGTTTAAAAAATACGGAAAATTTTTCGCATTTTTTATAGAGAAAGGACATGCAATGCTGCAGCGTCAATTAGGGAAAAACGGTTCCTCCATATCCGCTATTGGACTGGGGTGTATGGGAATGTCGGAATTCTACGGACCGCGGAATGATAATGAATCGATCTCGACGATACATGAAGCGATCGATCTCGGGATTACTTTTTTCGATACTGCCGATATGTATGGTGTCGGACATAACGAAGAGTTATTGGGTAAAGCAATTCGTGGAAAACGAGATTCATTGTTCATTGCTACGAAGTTTGGAAATGTCCGCGGTGCGGATGGGAGTTACATAGGGATAAGCGGGAAACCCGTGTACGTCAAGAGGGCATGCAAGGCAAGCCTACGCCGTCTTGGGATAGATACAATAGATCTGTATTATCAGCATCGAGTCGATCCTGACACACCCATCGAGGAGACGGTTGGAGCAATGGCAGAGTTGGTGCAGGAAGGGAAGGTGCGTTTTATCGGCCTTTCGGAAGCCGGTCCGGCCACAATTCGGCAGGCACACGCGGTACATCCGATTACGGCATTACAGACGGAGTATTCACTATGGACGCGCGATGTCGAGTCCGAGATACTACCTGTATGTAGGGAACTTGGGATAGGATTTGTTCCGTACAGTCCGCTCGGACGCGGATTCCTGACAGGTAGAATAAAGACGGTATCGGATTTTGTCGAAGGGGATTTCAGGAAGCGTTCACCGCGATTTCAGGAAGAGAATTTGAAGAAGAATCTAAAAATCGTGGAAACCCTTGAGAAGTTTGCCATTGAGAAGAAGTGTCTACCTTCTCAGCTGGCTCTGGCGTGGTGTCTTGCCCAGGGCCAGGATATAATACCAATCCCGGGAACAAAAAGAAAAAAGTTCCTTCGTGAAAATATCCAGGCTGTGGGAATCTCTCTTACGCCTGATGAGATACGGAAATTGGATCAGGCATTTCCACAGGGAGTAGCTGCGGGTGAACGCTATCCGATGGCTCAGATGCAGAGAATCGGAAGATAAGGGCCCCCCAATAATTGTACTATCTTTCTCGTCTGTAATGAGTGAAGTATCAATGATAAAAATAATTCTCATTACTATGCAATCATCGAAGATGGAACCTCTTCTTCGATATCAGGGTTATAGAGGTGTAACAGAAGGAGGGACACTCTTTGGGTTTCATTCCATCCATAACAGGTATACTGCTTTTATAAATGATTTATTTGGGAAAAGACCAGATGTCAAAATCAGAAAAGGCGACTTTTGGTGCCGGGTGTTTTTGGTGTACTGAAGCCGTTTTTGAACGGCTTGATGGTGTAAAATCCGTTGTGTCCGGATATTCAGGTGGAACGGTTCCAAATCCCGGTTATGAGGAAGTCTGCACGGGAAGAACAGGTCATGCTGAAGTAGTCCAAATTGCATATGATCCAGCCAAAATAAGTTATGAACGGTTACTTCACATCTTCTGGGAATGTCATGACCCGACTACCCCTAATCGGCAGGGTGCAGACATCGGGACACAGTACCGTTCGGTTATTTTCTATCACGATGAAAATCAGAAACATCTCGCAGAAAAGATAAAAGTTGATGCTCAGAAGAATTTTCACGACCCGATAGTGACGGAGATACTCCCGCTGACCAACTTCTACCCCGCAGAAAACTATCATCAGGATTACTACAAGGTCAATCCTGAGGCCCCCTATTGCAGACTTGTTATCACACCAAAACTCAAAAAGTTATTTGAAAATAAATAGTTTTTACCTGTCATATAACCTGCACAAGAAGACTCCCACGTATTCTTTGTTTCTATTATGATTTCTGTTATCTTATTTGTGATTACCTGCTTTGCACATTCCCAGAGTAGTCGATAACTATACGGAGGCTCCATGAAATCTAAGACACTGCCGGTGTTTCTCGCTTTTCTCGTCATGGGATTCGGCGATGCTGTCGGTCCCTTTGTCGGATTAGCAAAGAATAATTTTCACCTCACGAACATCGAAGCCCAGTTCATTGCATTCATGGGGTTTATTATGTTTGGCATTCTCTCTGTACCGATGGGTCTGGTGCAGGATAAGAAGGGGAAGAGGTTTATTCTTCTATCCGGTTTAACCGTTGCGCTGCTCGGACTTCTCATCCCGATTTTTGGACTTTCATCATATGTGCTGTTTCTTCTGACGGTACTCCTGTTAGGTGCCGGTGCTACGATACTTCAGGTCGCCGGAAATCCAATTATGCGCGATGTCTCGCCACCGGGAAAATATTCCCGCAATCTGTCGCTCGGGCAATTTATTAAAGCCATTGGTTCACTCTCCGGGCCGGTTATTCCGGCGCTGGCGGCAGCATGGTTCGCAAGCAGCTGGGAAATCCTTTTTCCGATTTATAGCATCGCAATTCTTATTACAATTCTTTTTGTGTCGACCATGAAAGTGGAGGAACAGAAGAAGGAGAATGCGCCTCCAGCCAGCTTTTCATCCTGTTTTGCGCTTTTAAAAAATAAATTCGTTCTTATGATGGTCATAGCAATTTTTGTCTATGTCGGAGCAGAAGTGTGCATGAGTGCCGGTATCCCGCTCTATCTGGAAAAAACATTCGGAGTCGATATCTCGACACTCGGTGTTCTCGGGACAGGGCTCTTTTTCTTGGCTTTGATGACCGGAAGATTTCTCGGATCCATCATATTGGACAAACTCTCACCACAACGATTCTTTATCATTACATCGCTTCTATCGGTCATCGGTATCCTCGGTCTCTTCACCGGTATTCAAAGCATCGCTGTTATCAGTATGTTTGTCATCGGGCTCGGTTTTGCAAATATATTCCCGCTGGTGTTTTCAATTACAGTTGATGCAATGCCGGAACGCACCAATGAATTATCAGGACTGATGGTCACCGCGATTGTTGGTGGTGCCATACTTCCTCTTCTGATGGGAGCGGTCGCTGATGCGGTTAATGTCGTCGCGGGATTTATTGTACCGTTGTCTGCTCTCGTCTATATTACCATTGTATCGTTGAGATCGCCCAGACGGGCATAATTTAAGGAACGTTCATGAGACAGTACGAAAGTGATGAGCGTATTGTGATGACGCTGGATGCAGGAGGAACAAATTTTGTATTCTCTGCGATCCAGGCTAATAAAGAAATAGTTACACCGATTACCTTTCCTTCCCATGCCGATAATCTTGAGCTGTGTCTTAACACCATCACGCATGGTTTCACCCAGGTACGGGATATTCTCAAGAAAGATCCTGTCGCGATCAGTTTCGCATTTCCCGGGCCGGCAGATTATCCCAGAGGGATCATTGGTGATCTCGGCAATCTCCCGGCATTCCGGGGGGGAGTTGCGTTGGGATCTTTCCTAGAGGAGAAATTTTCTCTGCCGGTTTTTATTAATAATGATGGTAACCTGTTTGTATTTGGTGAAGCGATTGCCGGCCTTCTACCAGAAGTGAATCGATTACTTGAAAATGCTGGAAGCTCAAAGCGTTTTTGGAATCTCTTTGGTATAACACTAGGTACCGGTTTCGGAGGAGGAATTGTAATTGATGGAAATCTGGTCGTCGGGGATAATTCGGCGGCGGGCGAAATCTGGCTCATGCGCAATAAATTTGAGAAGAATCTCAATGCCGAGGAGGGTGCATCCATCCGTGGCGTGAAAAGGTTCTATGCATCAGCTGTGGGTGTCCCGGATGAATCGGTACCTGAACCGAAACAACTTTTTCGTATAGCGAGAGGGGAAGCGGAAGGGAATATGGCAGCTGCAAGGGAAGCATTCCACATGATGGGCGAAGTAGTTGGCGATGCCCTTGCCAACGCTATCACTCTGGTCGACGGGATTATTGTCATCGGAGGAGGACTTGCCGGTGCTGCCGAACTTTTTATGCCAAGAGTTGTTGTAGAGCTCAACAGCCGTTTTGACCAGGTGAATGGAGGGAGTGTCAGACGACTTGAAACACAGGCATTCAATCTTGACAACCCGGAAGAACTTAACGCATTTATCCGTGTTGATGAGCGAACTATTAGAGTTCCCGGAACGGCGAAAACCATCGCGTATGATCCGCTGCAAAGAATCGGAGTCGGGACAACACGTCTTGGCACGAGTACAGCCGTTTCTATTGGTGCCTACGCTTATGCATTACGTTATCTGGACAATGAAGAATAGTTATGGGAACAGATACACTGACGAGCGAAATAGATATAACTTACTGGAAATCTTGCTATTTTGAGGGGAAATGTGACTTTTTCGGTTCCGCGAAAATTTCCACATCTTTATCGGGATTCTTGATGTTACAAGGTATGTAGTTGATTGAGATTGAAACAGTTAGTAAATTCAAGGTAAGCATGAAAAACAGGCATTTAACATCTGCCCACTCTGCACCTGGATCAACTGGAAATTGAAGGAAGCAGTCTTCATTACAGCGATTGTTTTCATGATAAGGGAGTGCACGATGAACACATTATTCAAAAAAATAGGTTTTCTTGTATTTGTAGTGGGTGTAATAGGATTAGTATTGCAGTGTGTTCTCGGTGTTTCGTATAGCCAGCGGCTGGGGAGTGAAGATCCGGTTACATACGTCGATCCGATGATAGGGACTTCTGGCGGTCATACGTACCCAGGGGCAACAGTCCCATTCGGAATGGTACAGTTGAGTCCTGATAACGGTCGAAGTGGCCCGGATTGGTGCTCTGGATATTATTATCGCGATTCGGTGATTGCAGGGTTCAGTCATACGCATCTAAGCGGGACAAATTTTGGCGAGCTCTATGATATTCTTTTTATGCCGTCGGTCGGTGTTGTTTCATTTGACGCAAATGTCATTGATTTTCCGAGACGGGATCTTCGCTCGCGTTTCTCTCATCAAAATGAAGAAGCATCGCCGGGATATTATCGGGTTCTCTTGACCGATTATAATGTTGATGTGGAATTAACCGCTACGCAACGGTGCGGGGTTCATCGCTATACATTCCCTCGCAGCGATAATTCCGTGGTGTTAATAGACCTTGGATTTTCGATCAATAGTGATCAACCGACTGAAACACGAATGAATGTCGACAATGACAGTGTAATCAGCGGATACAGGTTCTCGACTGGATATGCAAACGATCAAAAAGTTTTTTTTATCGCGAAATTTTCGAAACCGTTTAAGAAATTTGCACTAGGTGTCGGACGTACACTCGGCGTCGGGAACCGCTCGCTGACAGGTCGGAATGTAAAGGGTGTATTCAAGTACAGCACATCACCGGGTGATCCGCTTATAATCAAAGTCGGAATTTCCTTTGTCAGTTATGAAGGAGCATTGAAAAATCTGGATAGAGAAGTCCCCAGATGGGATTTCGATGCAATCCGGGAAGCAGCAAAGGTAAGGTGGTCGAAAGAGCTTAGTAAAATAAAAATCGAAACGCTGGATCTCGTAGCAAAGCGAATCTTCTATACAGCACTATATCATACCATGCTTGCACCGGTCATCGATTCTGATATCGATGGGAATTATCGTGGAGCAGATGGTGCAATCCATATCGCGCGGGAATACACGCACTACTCGACCTTTTCACTCTGGGATACATACCGCGCAGAACATCCACTTTTGACAATACTGCAAAAAGACAAGGTTGGCGATATGATCCAGTCGCTCCTTGCCTTCTGTCGAGAAGCAGGCACATTACCTTCATGGCCTTTGTTCGGGAATGAAATACACGGAGCAAGTGAAAATTACACGGCTCCTGTCATTGTGGATGCGTATCTCAAAGGCATCCGTTCGTTCAATATCGAGGAAGCATACGCGATGTTGAAACAAAAAGCGACACGATCCGAGTCCGATCTGGATCAATATGTCAAAAATGGTTTCATACCGGCTGATAAAGAAATCGAGTCGGTATCTAAAACATTAGATTTTGCCTTCGATGACTGGTGTATAGCACAGTTGGCGAAAGTTCTTGGGAACGTAGATGATTATTCGGAATTTCTCAAGCGTGCCGGATATTACAAGAATGTTTATGATCGTGGATCTGGGTTTATGCGGCCAAAGCTTTCCGACGGTTCTTGGAAAGATCCATTTGACCCACGATTCTCTGCCAGTCGTAATGACGATTATACGTCCGCCACGGCATGGCAATACACGTGGTTTGTCCCGCACGATATTCGTGGGTTGATAGGATTAATGGGTGGGCAGGAACGGTTCGTTGAAAAACTCGATGAGCTGTTCGAGCAAGAACCAACAATTACAGGCGATAATCCATCGTCTGAAATTACCGGTTTGCTCGGTTTGTATGCACACGGAACCGCACCGAGTCACCATATTGCCTATCTGTACGATTATGCCGGTATGCCGTGGAAAACGCAATCACGCATTCGCAATATTCTCGATAGTCTGTATCAGGATACACCCGAAGGATTATGTGGAAATGATGACTGCGGACAACTCTCCGCATGGTATGTCTTCAGTGCGATCGGCTTCTATCCGGTGAATCCTGCAGAAGGCGCTTATATCATCGGGAACCCGTATTTTGAGAATGTACTGATCGAAACAGGAGGAGGGAAACCTTTTATAGTAACAGCCAAGAATGTATCGAACACAAGCAAATATATACAGTCGGCAACTTTAAACGGCAATCAACTCAACCGGCTGTATGTTACTCATAACGAAATTCTCCAGGGTGCAATAGTGGTGTTCGAGATGGGTGAAGATCCCAATATGACATGGGGAGTGAGTGAGGTGGCAATTCCTCCACCGGAAATGAGATAAGATTATCGTTATTCAATATAGCTTCTGAGCACGTTTCCTCTATCCGGTGGTCGGGAGGTTTTTTCTTTCTTTTGAAATAAGAGGACATAATCATCCCAGATGTACAAAATCATCGATATTCACAGAGTATTAAGAGGGAAAAATGTTCTGGCTTAAAATCATCAGGGATTTCATAAAAATCCTTCGTGCAGGGCAAACACCAAACCAGATTGCAGGCGGGTTTGCTCTCGGTGCAATTATCGGATTATCTCCTTCATTCACGCTCCAGGGGATTCTTATCTGGCTGATTATCCTTGTCCTTGATGTGAATCTATCCTCGGCACTTTTTTCATTCACTCTCTTTTCTCTTTTTGCATATCTGCTTGATCCGCTGTTCCACCGATTGGGATATGCGCTACTAGTAAACACTGATGCACTTAAAGGAATGTGGACGACCCTATATAATATGCCCATTGCCCCACTTACACGATTCTATAATACTGTCGTTCTCGGAAGTTTTGTAAGCGCTCTCATCCTCTTTTTCCCGATTCATATGGGAATGAAGCGTTTTGTTATGGCGTATAGGAGTCATGTGGGATCCAAAGTTGAGAAATGGAAAATATACCAGGCCATAAATCGAAGCGTTTTTGTTCGCTGGTACACTAAAATTAGAGATTTAGGACGTTAACCGTGAGAAAAAAATTTGTCTATTTCATCCTACTTCCGGTACTTCTCCTGGGCATCATCATCTATCTGTTTATTGATCGATGGATCGAATCGGGATTGGAATCGGCTGGTGAGGCGATTGTCGGCGCAAAGGTTGAAATCGACGGCTTCCGTGTGTCCCTGTCTCCACTCGCACTCGAATTCGACCGGTTTCAAGTAGCCAATTCACACGACCCGTGGAAGAATATTTTTGAAACGGGGAAGGTTCGCGCGGCTCTGGATATCGGACAACTCCTCCGGAATAAATACATCATTGAAACCATGGAGGTGAACAATTTTATCATCGGTACAAAGCGGACCACCGACGGGTCAATACCAAAACCTCCGTCACCGCCACCATCGTCTCCTTCATTAACAAATCAAGTATCCTCAGTTCTGACAAGAGAGGTATCGCAAGCTCCTGTATTCGATCTGTCAAAATTAAAAAAGGAATTGAAGATCGATAGTCTCCTTGATGTTCATTCGTTCCGATCAATACAGCATATCGATACGCTGAAGAAACAGGTTGAAACAGCGGGTAAGCAATGGGAAGCTACATTGGCTGACGTTGAAAAATCAAAACAAAAGATTTCTGAAATCGAAGCGAACATCAAGGCAATTAATATTAACGAACTGAAAACAATCGAAAGTATCACCACGGCGATTGCGAATGTCAATTCGTCTTACAAAAACGTTAATGATCTGAACGAGGTTTTTACTACACGGCGGACAGCCATCACTAATGAAATTACTTCACTAACTAATTCGGTAGGGATGATTGACGATCTGGCAAAAGCGGATTATGAACGGGTGAAAGGATTGGCCAGACTTCCGGATTTCAGCATGCAGGGGATTGCGAAACTCCTGCTCGGGAAAAAAATTCTATCCGATGCAAATTATTATCTCTCATGGGTGGACTTGATCAAGTCGAAAATGCCAAAGTCTTCTCCGGAAACAGAAAATGAAAGTCCGCCCCGCATGAAAGGACAGAATATCCGGTTTACCACAGACCACAGTTATCCGAAATTCTGGATTAAAAAAATATTGATTTCCGGGGGAACCGATCAACAACAGGATCCGGAATATTACTATGGCCATGGTGAAGTGAATAATATAACGACAGATCAGCGGGTGGTCGGTGCACCATTGACTATCGCACTTGAAGCAAACAGAGGAGGGCATACATCTTTAATGTTTGATGCAATGTTGGATCGCCGATCGGAGATATCGCACGATCACTATTCAGCAGTTCTTTCCGGAGTTCCGGTAGGATCATTTAATGTAGGGAGTTCCGATTTTCTCCCCTCAAAGATTGCCCGGGCGTCGGCAAAAATCGATGCCGAGGTCGATGTACCCGGAGATAATTTCGATTCACATGCCCGGATTGACTTCAGTGATGCGGCAATTATATTCGAACGTGCTCCACAGACCGATGTCGAACGAATCGTACGCGATGTTCTTGCGGCAATTCAGGGTTTTGAAGTCAAGGTGCGGCTCTGGAAAACGGCAGAAAATTTCGATGTTGCATTGTCCACCGATCTCGATGAACAATTGGCGGGGCGGACTAAGAAAGTTATCGGAGACGAGATCGCACGGATCGAAAATGATATCCGTCAAAAGGTGAACGAGAAAATCAGTGAGAAACGGCAGGAGTTAGAAAAAGTATTCAATCAGAAAAAAGGCGAGATTCAGTCGCGTATAAATGGATATGAAAGCATAGTTAATGAGAAACTTGCGTTAGTTGATTCAAAGAAGAAAGAACTGGAAGCACGCATCGATCAAGAGAAGAAAAAACAATTGGACGCAGGAAAAGAAAAAATAGAAGGTGCGTTGAAAGGGTTATTTAAGAAAAAGTAATAACTCGAATACACAAAACCCCGACAGGTACTGGTAACGTATAAAGTGTATGCAATCCCTAATCAAGAAGATGCACGAATAATCCATCCCGTAATTTCGGCTCGAACCATGTCGATTTTGGCGGCATGATTTTTCCTGCATCGGCGATTGAGATCAGCTCGTGAATCGATGTCGGATGCAGACTGAATGCAATTGCCATCTCGCCCGAATCCACACGCCGCTTGAGCTCGCTTAGGCCCCGGATTCCCCCTACGAAATCAATCCGTTTGTCCGTCCTCGGATCTTTGATGCCGAGTATAGGATCAAGCAGATAATACTGCAGAACTGAAACGTCTAGCCGGAGGACCGGATCAGGATTATTACTGATTGATGGAGATGCACTCAATGTGTAACATTTCTTTTCTAAATACACACCGATATCGCCTTTCTTTCCGGGATGCACCTGTTCTGAAGCGGGTTGAACCGTGAAGTGTTCTTTGCAACGTGTAAAAAATTGATCCGCTGTAAGTCCGTTGAGATCTTTTACCAGCCGATTATAATCCATAATCCTTAACTGACTCGCAGGGAATGCCACCGCCAGGAAAAAATTATATTCCTCGTTGCCGCGGTGATGTGGATTTGCGGCTTTCCGTTCGCGTCCAACAGTTGATGCCGCCGCTGAGCGGTGGTGCCCATCGGCAATATAGAGATAAGGAGTTGCTGCAAAACGATTGGTAAGTGCAGTGATATCCTTCTGATCATTGATCACCCACGATTGATGACGGATGCCATCGACGGCGACGTGATCGTTGACGGGGGGATGTGTAACGGTTCTTGCCACGATCTCGTTAATCGGTGTGTCATCCGGATAGATGAGGAAAATGGGTCCGCTGTGTGAATTCGTCACGCGCACATGATTACAGCGGTCTTCTTCCTTGTCCTTCCGTGTTAGCTCGTGTTTCTTGATCGTGCCGTTCCAGTATTCCTCGACCGATGCGCATCCGACAATTCCATACTGGGTACGGCCGTTCATTGTCTGGGCATAGACGTACAGACATGGAGCGGTATCGGGGATAAGGATACCATCATGAATAAGTTTTTGAAGATTCTCTTTTCCTTTTTCGTAAACGCGTGGGTCGTGCAGATTAATTGAAGGATCGAGATCGACTTCGGGTTTTCCGACGTGTAAAAATGAGTACGGATGCCCTTTCACTTCTTCACGGGCCTCATCGGAGTCAAGAACATCATAGGGTCTTGCCGCGACCTCGGCGGCGAATTCAGGTCTTGGTCGATATGCGATGAACGGTCGCAGTGTGGCCATGAAGGTCTCAAATATGGGCTATACTTTTTCCGGTGTAAGTGTTTTAATGACTTTGAGCGCGATCTCTGTCCCGACGCGATCCTGTGCCTCGATTGTCTGACCGCCAATATGTGGCGAGACACTGACGCGCGGATGATTGATCAGCGCATGTTGGGCTTCGGTCGGTGGTTCATTGATGAAGACATCGAGTGCAGCACCGGCAACTTTTCCGCTATTGAGTGCGTCGAGTAGAGCCGCCTCATCGACTACGCCGCCACGGGCGCAATTTATCAGGATCACTCCCTTTTTCATCTGGTCGAATTCCGCTTTTCCTATTGCCGGTCCATGCTGTTTATCGTATGGGAGATGGAGCGTGATGAAGTCGGAATTTTTCAACAGCCGCTCTTTTGTAGTGATCTCGACGAAGAAATCCATCGCCGTGAATGGTGGGTCGTAGGCGAGGACCTGCATTCCCATACCGAGAGCACGCCGGGCAACTTCTTTTCCGATGTTGCCGAGTCCAAGAATTCCGAGCGTTTTTTTGTATAACTCGATACCGTTCGAGTATTCCTTCTTGGGCCATTTCCCCTGACGCATGTCCATTGTACTGACGTGCAGAAAACGGCTGATTGCCAGCATATGGCCAATAGCGAGCTCCGCAACCGAGACCGCCGAAGCACCCGGGGTATTCAGCACGGGAATTCCTCGTTGTTCTGCGGTCTTCACATCGATATTATCTACGCCGACACCGCCACGTGCGATTACTTTTAGATTCTTGCCTGCCTCGATGACTTCTTTCGTAACCTTTGTTGCCGAGCGAACAATAATACAATCATACACTCCTATCTGAGCGACGAGTTCTTCCGGTGTGAGTTTTTTCTGAACGACTTCATAGCCCGCATCAGTAAGGATTTTCGCCCCTTCAGGTGATATGCCGTCGGTAATGAGGATTTTCATAGCTTACCTCAAGGAAAATAAGAGTTGAATAATTAGTCTATATGAACTATATAATTAACAACATATGAAAAATTTCTGTGATGAGCAACTGATTTCGCATCAATATTTGTCCGGGGCAGCAGGGGGAGAGTAGCTTTTTTCAAAAAAAAAGAGTATAATTAATTAACTATGACACTTTTTAAGTACCGGCCCCTTATCACTCAGGAGTAAATTTTATGGCGACACGTTCACACAATTTTTTTGCCGGCCCGGCAGTTCTTCCATACTCAGTCCTCGAAGAATCGCGGGATGCGATCATGGACTTTGCGAATCTCGGGGTTTCAATTCTCGAGGTCAGTCACCGTTCAAAGGAATTTGATGCTGTTATTCTCGATGCCCAGAAAGATGCACTCGCTATCATGGGACTCTCGCCTGATGAGTATTCTGTGGTCTTTCTCGGTGGTGGTGCGAGTTTACAGTTTGCCATGGTCCCGATGAACTTCTTATATAAGAAAGCGGACTATGTCATTACCGGCGAGTGGGCGACGAAGGCGGCAAAGGAAGCAAAACTCTTTGGAGAGGTTGTAGAAGCCGCTTCTTCAAAAGAAACAAAATTTAATCAAATCCCAAAGAGCATAACGTTCTCAAAGGATGCCGATTACGTTCACATCACAACCAACAACACGATCTATGGCACGGAGTGGAAGACCATACCGGATGTGGGTAGCCTTCCTCTTGTGGCCGATATGTCGTCGGATATGTTAAGCCGGAAAATTGATTTTAGTAAATTCAGCTTGATATATGCCGGTGCCCAAAAAAATATCGGTCCTGCCGGCGTCGTGATGGTCGTTATTAAGAAGAAATGGATGGAAGAAAAGGCAAAGGATAATATCCCGTCTATGCTGAAGTACAAAATCCATGTTGAGAAACAATCGGTCTATAATACACCGCCTGTATATGCCGTCTACGTTCTAGGAAAAACCTTGAAATGGATAATAAAAGAGGGTGGTGTTGAAGCACTCCAAATACGAAACGAGAAAAAAGCCAGAATGATCTATGACGTCATTGATGCGCATTCCGATTTTTACAAAGGGACCGTCGTAGTGAAGGAAGATCGTTCGTTGATGAATATTACATGGAATCTTCCAACGCCGGAGCTTGAAGATAAATTTGTGAGTGAGGCGAAGGCAAAAAAAATGCTCGGACTGAAAGGTCATCGTTCTGTCGGTGGCATACGTGCCTCGGTGTACAACGCCTGTCCGATAGAATCGATAGAGCTTCTGGCAAAATTCATGGAGGAATTCTATAAGGCAAATAAATAAAAAGATGAATGATAAAGTGATAGAACCCTCCTGCAATGATCATGGAGGGTTTTTTATTTTATATGTGTACGGTAGGTTTCCATTTCTTGACTCTCGGCACTAAAGTTGGTATATTTTTATAATAAATATGAGATTGTACGTGAGTGATCCTATATCGTCCTCTTCCCATTATGGTGCTTCCCGATTGCAGTACAGGGAGTCGGCTTCTATAATACGGAAGACTGTTCTTACAAACGGGCTCCGGGTCGTCACCGAAGAGGTTCCGAATATCCATTCGGTCTCCATCGGTGTTTGGATCGATGTGGGATCGAGAGACGAAGACACAAGGAATAACGGGATTGCTCATTTTCTTGAGCACGCTGTATTTAAAGGAACGATCCATCGCCGTGGAGCCGAGATTGCACGGTCTCTTGAATCCATAGGAGGCTATCTCAACGCTTTTACGGGAAAGGAACATACCTGCTTTTATGCGCGGGTGATGGATGAGTATACGTCGTTAGCAGTGGATGTTCTGGCCGACCTGGTTCTTTTCCCGGCATTTCCGGTACGCGGAGTCGAGAAAGAACGGCTTGTTATTCTCGAGGAATTGAAAGACGTTGAAGACACGCCCGATGATGTCATCTTTGATTATTTCGAGAGAAACCTCTACCAGCCGTATCCGCTTTCATTTCCGGTAATCGGGAATGCGGAAAACGTAGCATCATTCTCGCGAAACGGACTCCTCTCGTTCGTGGATCGACATTACACAGCCGGGAATATGGTCGTTGCAGCTGCGGGTAAAGTCAATCACGAGAAATTTATAGATCTTGTCGAAAAGAAATTTCGATCGGCCCGTCTAGGAAAAACAAAGCGGCGACGATCGCAGATGAATTACCATCGGGTGGATCATTCGGAATATGTTAAACCAATCAGTCAGGCACACGTGTGCCTCGGCAGAATTACCGAAGGCATTAAAAGTCCGTACCGGTATCCGCTGATCGTTCTTAATACGATTCTTGGGGATGGTATGAGCTCGCGGCTCTACCAAAAAATCCGTGAAAAGCGTGGAGTCGCATACTCTATTTATTCGTTTATCAACCTGCTGGCCGATACGGGTTCGTTCGGTATCTATCTCGAGACAGATAAACGAAACGTAAAGACAAGCATGGATTTGATCCGCAGGGAACTTGACGCACTCCGGATCAAACCGGTAACCATCAAAGAAATTGGACGGGCCAAAGCCCAGATGAAGGGGAACATTTTACTCGGGCTCGAGGGAATGTCGAATCGAATGATGAGATTGGGTACGAACGAGCTATATTTCGGTTACGTACCGTCATTGGAATCACTTATTCGAGAGCTCGATGCGGTAACGCCGGAAAAACTTCATCGCCTTGCCTGCAGGATATTCAAAGATAAAGAATTCTCAACTGTCGTCATTCAACCTGCGTGACGAACGGCGATAAAAAAGACTATGCTTACTGTTAATAATATCAGCGAACGGTTGTTAAAAGCCCAATATGCGGTCAGGGGACCCATAGTCAGTCGTGCGCAACAGCTCGAAGAGCAGGGGAAAAAGATCATCTACTGCAATATTGGAAATCCGCAGGCACTGAAACAACGCCCCATAACATACCTGCGGCAGATTCTCAGCCTTGTGGAATACCCTGAACTTCTCGACACTCCCCAGGGAAAGAGTCTCTTTCCGTCTGATGTGGTCGAAAAAGTGCGGACAATGTTTGCGCGATATCCTTTCGGCACAGGAGCGTATTCTCAGAGCATGGGGATTCCGTTTATACGCGAGGCAATTGCCGAGTACATCCAACGCCGCGATGGAGTTACTGCAGATAAAGAACATATCATCCTAACCGATGGCGCAAGCAAGGCAGCCCAGGCAGTAATCCTTGCTCTTCAGAAAAGTGAAAATGATGGATTGATGATACCCATACCACAATATCCACTTTACAGTGCAACGATTGAATTGCATGGCGGAAAACAGATTGGCTATATCCTCGATGAAACGAACCACTGGCAGCTGAGCGAGCGTGTGCTGGAAGAACGTATAGCAGAAGCACAGCGTGACGGCATCCATCCGGTCGCCATCGTGGTGATAAATCCGGGGAATCCGACCGGTGCTGTTCTTTCGTACGAAAATATCGCAATGGTGGTTAATTTCGCGCGCCGTCACAAGCTTTCAATACTCGCCGATGAGGTATATCAGGATAATGTATACGACCAGGGCAGTAAGTTTTATTCGTTCGCAAAAGTCATGAATGATATGCACGAGACAAGTATCTCTTTATTCAGCTATAATTCGGTCTCAAAAGGTTTCTTAGGCGAATGCGGACACAGGGGCGGCTATATCGAGTTCCGGAATATCCCCGACGTTGTCGTGGCACAGTTTGAGAAGTTTTTTTCGATCAGCCTGTGTGCAAACCTTCCGGGACAATTTGCAATCTACGTCATGGTTGCGCCTCCCCAGCCCGGCGATGAAAGTTATGATTTGTATCAACGGGAACGTCAAATTGTACTTGATTCCCTGAAGAAAAAGGCTCAAATTCTTACACAGGGGATCAACTCGATTAAAGGAATGTCGATCGAGCTGCCTCACGGAGCAATGTATGCTTTTGTCCGGTTTACACTACCGGTGGAAAAAGGAGTGGATCCCGATTCAATGACGCCGGAAGAGCGTTATGTTTATGAAGAAAAAAGAGACACAGAATATTGCCTGACGCTTCTGGAAGAAACAGGGATTTGTGTTATCCCCGGTTCAGGTTTCGGCCATCTCCCCGGAACTCTCCATTTCCGCACGACCTTCCTGCCGCCGGTTGAGGAAATCGAAACTTTCATTTTAAAACTTAAAGAGTTCCACGAACGGTATGTAACGCGAAAATGATAAAAATCACAATTGACGATAAAGAATTTAAAGTGGAAAACGGGCGTACTGTAATTCAGGCCGCACAGGAAAATGGAATTGAGATACCTCATTTTTGCTGGCATCCCAAACTTACGATATCGGGAAACTGCCGCATGTGCCTGGTAGAAATCGAGAAAATGCCGAAACTCGCCATCGCCTGTGCAACGCAGGTTGCCGATGGAATGGTCGTCAAGACCATGTCGGACAAAGCCGTCAAGGCACGGGAAGCGGTGATGGAGTTCCTGCTTATCAACCATCCCCTCGATTGTCCGATTTGTGACGAAGCCGGCGAATGTAAGCTGCAGGATTATTCGTATAAATACAGCACCGGTATCAGCCGGTTCAATGAAGATAAGGTTCACAAGCAAAAACGAGTTCCGATCGGACCGAATGTCATGTTCGATTCCGAGCGGTGCATTCTCTGTTCCCGCTGCATCAGATTCTGCGATGAGATTGTAGGTAAGCATCAATTGCAGTTTGTTCAGCGAGGCGACCAGACGAGAATTGAGACATTCCCCGGTGAGCAGCTTGATAATCCTTACTCGATGAATGTTATAGAATTGTGTCCTGTGGGGGCGCTTACGAGCCGGGACTTTCGTTTCAAGGCTCGCGTGTGGGAATTATCGAACACCGATTCAATCTGCACCGGCTGTGCGCGCGGATGCAACATGAACATATGGGTCCGCAATAATGAAATTCTCCGCCTCACTCCGCGGTATAATGAGGCGGTTAATGGCCATTGGATGTGCGACCATGGGCGGTTGAATACGTTCAAGCACATCAATTCAGAAACACGATTAAAGGCTTCCAGGTTTCGCCGACAGGGTGATTTTGTCGATGTCAGCTGGGACGAAGCCATCGCTCGGATTGGATCGGAATTGAAAACATATAAAGGCCCCGAGATTGCCGGTATCGGCTCGCCGTATGCCACCAACGAAGATAATTATGTTTTTGTGAAGTTCATGCGCGACGTCATGGGGACGAGACACATCGATTTTGCGCGTGAGCGCCGTGACGGCGATGAAGATGCTCTTCTGATTCGTGCCGATAAGACGCCGAATACGACCGGAGCTCTGGAAGTCGGCCTCAAGCCTCTACCAGACGGATTGGATTTCAAGGGAATACTAGGAGCGATTAACGAAGGGAAAATCCGCGCACTCTATTTGCTCGATCATAATATTGCTGCGCTTCCGGGAGTGACGGAGATTCTTGCCAAGCTCGATCTGCTCATAGTCCATGCGACAAACGAAAACGAAACGACACGCATCGCCGACATCGTTGTTCCCTGTTCAACATATGTCGAATGTAACGGTACGTTTACGAACTTTAATCGGCGCGTCCAGCGAATCAGACCGGTAGTTGCAACGCTAGAGCTCGATCGCACTCTCGACGGATTTGCCTTGAGCCGGCTCGATAAATTTGGGACTCATTTTGATAAATGGGGGAAATCGGTGAAGCTTGATGCACGGCCTACGTGGCGGATCATTTCGAGCATCGCCTCGTTGATGGGAGCGAAGTTTAAATTTGGCTCTGCAGAAGAAGTGTTTGATGAACTGGCATCAACAATCCCTGCGTTCAAAGGACTGACATATCAAGCAATCGGGAGTCAGGGTGCCCAGCTTCGATAGCAAGAAACATGTCGAATAGTTTGTAGAAAGGAAAAATTAAAAATTAAAAAGTAAAAATATATGAAGCGGCTATCAAATAATATTTTTATCGCTTTTCTATTTTCCCTTCAAACTTTTTCCTTTTTAATTTTTACTTTTTACTTAGAGAGAGCCCTATAATTTAGAAAAGCCGATGGAATTCATCATCATTACCTTCATTAAGATCGTCTTCATCCTGATAGTTTTGCTGCTGACGGTTGCCTATACGACCCTTGCAGAACGGCGCATTAGTGCGGCAATCCAGAACAGACTCGGCCCAAACCGGGTAGGATGGCAAGGGCTGCTTCAGCCGATTGCCGATGTGATGAAGTTGTTCATCAAGGAAGATATTGTTCCGAAAGCGTCAAACAGGTTCATCCATAATCTTGCCCCGGTCATCTCGCTCACGGTTGCGCTCACAACATTTGCGGTTATTCCTTTTGGCGATCGTATTACAATCTTTGGCTACGATGTTAAGTTGCAGATTGCCGATGTTAATATCGGCGTACTTTATATTCTTGCTCTGACGTTGATGGGTGTCTATGGCATTACATTGAGCGGTTGGTCGTCGGGGAGCAAATATTCACTGCTGGGCGGACTGCGGTCGTCTGCACAGATGATCAGTTATGAATTGTCGATGGGACTATCGGTCATCGGCGTTGTCATGGTGGCCGGGACACTGCAGCTCGACGGGATCGTGAAGGCTCAATCGGGCTGGCACTGGAATATTGTGCTGCAGCCGATAGGCTTTATTACATTTCTGGTTGCCTCATTCGCCGAGACGAACCGGCTGCCTTTTGATCTTCCGGAAGCCGAACCTGAACTTGTCGGCGGATATCTGACAGAATACAGCGGAATGCGATTCGGCTCATTCTACCTCAGTGAGTATATGAATATGGTCGTGTCTGCGTCGCTAGTGTCCACTCTGTATCTCGGAGGGTGGCAATTCCCGTATTTGCAGACGTTCGGATTTTCCCCATTCGTGACAACGATCATTCAGTTCTTTACATTGGGGGCTAAGATTGTTTTTATGATATTCTTTTATATCTGGGTGCGGTGGACCCTCCCGCGCTTCCGGTATGATCAGTTAATGAATATGGGGTGGAAGATGATGCTTCCACTTTCTATAGTGAATATCATAGTGACGGGTATTGTACTTTTATTGATTTGAACGGAAACTGTGATGGCTGATGACGTAAAAATTGTACGGAAAAAAAATCTTACATTCTTGCAGCGGATGTATGTTCCTGAAATTCTCAAAGGACTTCTTGTAACGCTCCGGCAGATGTTCAAACCGAAGTTCACACGGGAATATCCGGAAGAGGTCTGGATTCCGCCTTCGTCGTATCGGGGACGGCCGGTTCTTGTGGAGGAACAGGGAGTCGAGCGATGTGTTGCATGCGGATTATGCGCAAGAGTGTGTCCCGCACTTGCCATCGAGGTTCAGGCGTCCGAAACAGAGCTTGAGAAAGAGCGATATCCGGTTCTTTTTGAAATCAATATGCTGCGATGCATTTTCTGCGGCTTCTGTGAGGAGGCCTGCCCGGAAGAAGCAATCGTTATGAGTAAAGATTACGAACTTGCCTTCTATAATCCAGCCGAAGCGATTTTCGGAAAAGATAAACTTCTAAAACCCGCTGACGAGCTGCGCGACCATCTGGAATTTCTCAGAAAGAACCGGTAAGAGCATCTATCCGTTGTCACTCCCCAAAGAATTGAATCCGATCCATTGTTTTTTTGTAACCTAAGTGTCATTTTAACCGGACAAATATATAGTACCTAGTTCCCGATTGATAACCTCGATTCGCTCTTCCGATCTCAAGAGGGGTTTGTTTGCTCAACGGGCTTGTCCCAGTTTTATCGATCAGCGTAGGACAAGAATGATAATAGCTTAGGCTTTGAAATCACGAGGGGTTAGGTTAACAAGAGAAAGACGGTGATTAATGCGCCCGCCGTTGATCTATGGCTCATCTAGATATGAAATTCGAAGCACTAATTTCTAAATACGAAACAATATCAAATGCAAGAAACTCTCAGCCAAAGGTTGATGAGCCTTCGGCTCAAAAATTCAAAACGTTACGATTTAGAGGAGCGGACTGAAACGTTTGCTAGAAGAGTTGGTGAATTTGTTGGAGGATTACCAAGGACAATATGCAATCTCGAATATGGTAAGCAATTGATTAGAGCATCGGGTTCGGTCGGGGCAAACTATATTGAAGCAAACGAGGCCCTGAGTAAAAAAGATTTCCTTATGAGAATTAAGATTTGCCCGCTTCGCTGAGCGAAGCGAGGCGAGTCGTAAAGAATCGAAGGAAAGTCGTTACTGGCTCAACCTTGTGAATTGTCCTGAATCTGTCCTGAATAAAAAAGGTGAATTGATTCAGGAAGCAACTGAGCTTATGACCTGCCCGCCTCGCACAAGCCTTGCTGAAGGCAGGCGGGAAATCTTTGGCTCAATCGTAACAAAATCGGTTTGAAGCACAGTTTACATATTCGGTTTTTTGGATTTGGAATTTGTTTAGAATTTCCTGCCCGCCACAAATTGCCTTTTAGGGCAGGCGGGAGAGATTCGATATTAGTATTTGATAAAATATTGCTCCAGAATACGGAATTATCGCTCCTGAGTTTTAATGAATTTCGAAATCCGAATACCTAAATTCTAAATAATATCAAATGAAAGAATATCAAAATTCAAAACGACACGGAAGAGTTTGGGTATTAGAATTTTGTATTTTGACATTGTTTAGGATTTCGGATTTCGACATTAGGATTTATTTCGGTATCAATGCCTTCATGGTCAGACAGCGGATATGAGAGGTGAAGAATTTGTAATCTCGACACCCCGAAGGGGTGAGATATACCAACAAGGGGCGAAGCCCCTTGGGCAGAAACCTAAAAAATAAGAACCCTGAAAGGGTGAGATAGTACTTATGCCACAATCTCTCAGTAAGGTAGCAATACATATAGTGTTCTCAACGAAGAACCGCACTCATGAATTTACAGATCCTTCGATCCGGGATGAATTGCACGCATATCTTGGCGGTACGTGCAAAGCAATGAAATGTCCCGCAATAATTGTAGGTGGATGGAATGAGCATGTTCACATCCTTTGCTTTCTCAACAGGATAATATCGATCTCGGATCTCTTGAAAGGATTAAAAATCGAATCGTCAAAATGGTTAAAGACTAAAAGTCCATACCTCCGGAATTTCTCCTGGCAGGCAGGATATGGTGTATTCTCCGTGAATGAATCATCGATTGAGACAGTGAAACGTTATATTCGGAATCAAGAAGAACATCATAGAAGAAAGACATTCAAAGAGGAATATATTGAGTTCCTAAAAGAGAATGTGATACCCTACGACGAGCGATATGTCTGGGACTAGCTAGAGCGACACCAAGGGAGTTATCGCACCCTTACAGGGTGCTGGGGTATGTATGTCGTGTGCATTAATTGGGATTTCATCCCAAGTTGAATTATCGGACCCTTTCAGGGTACTGCAATATATATGTTATGTATACCTTATGGGATATGATACAAAGTTAAATGATAATCCCGAAGGGGTGAGAGATAGATCAACAAGGGGGGCAGCCCCTTGAATAGTAGAGATGTGAGAGAAAAAGATATCTGCAATCTCGTCACCCCGACGGGGTGAGATAAACTAATAAGGGACGCAGCCCTTGAATCTGAATAAACATAAACGTCGAAACCCTGAAAGGGTAAGATAATATAAATCAATCGTCCTTAAAAGGAGAATCCTCCCATGCTTTCACAAACTCTCAGCGGTGCCACGTTCGGTATCAATGCATTCCTTATCGAAGTCGAAACTCACATCGAAAAGGCCCTGCGTAATTTCTTTCTCGTCGGACTCCCCGACAATGCCGTCAAAGAGAGCCGCGAGCGGGTGACCGCCGCAATTAAAAACTCCGGCTACCAGTTTCCCCATCACCGAATTACCGTTAATATGGCGCCCGCCGATTTGAAAAAAGAAGGATCGGCGTTCGATCTACCTATTGCTATCGGAGTCCTTGCCGCAACACAGCAGCTCGAGGCTGAGATCCTTTCCGACGTTGTAATGCTCGGCGAGCTTGCACTTGATGGAACGCTCCGGCCGGTGCATGGTGCGCTTCCGATTGCACTGGAAACCCGCCGCCGCGGAAAACCGAAGATTATCGTACCGCGTGAGAATGCAAAAGAAGCCGCGATGATTCAGGGACTTGAAGTCTATCCGATGTCGTCGCTCCTCGAAGTGGTCGATTTTTTAAACGGCGAGCATCGGATGCTTAAACCGTTTCAGGTCTCGATCGACGAAATATTTTCGGTCGATCAGAAATACGCTCAGGATTTCAGCGATGTGCGCGGACAGGAAAACGTGAAGCGGGCACTCGAGGTGGCCGCGGCCGGCGGACATAATGTGATTATGATCGGACCTCCCGGCTCGGGCAAAACGATGCTCGCAAAACGGCTGCCGTCGATCTTACCGCCACTGACGTTCGAAGAAGCTGTGGAAACGACGAAGATTCATTCTGTGGCCGGATTACTGCCGCCGGATACGGCGCTGGTAACCGAGCGGCCGTTCCGCTCACCGCACCATACGATATCCGACAGTGCACTTGTCGGCGGCGGATCGATCCCAAGGCCGGGAGAGATATCGCTCGCTCATCACGGTGTGCTGTTTCTTGATGAGTTACCGGAGTTTGCCAGGAATGTGCTCGAAGTGTTGCGCCAGCCGATCGAGGACGGACATGTATGCATCAGCCGCTCGAAGATGTCGGTAGATTTCCCGGCAAGTTTCATGCTCGTCTGTGCAATGAATCCCTGTCCCTGCGGTTTTTCAACCGACCCGACAAAAGAGTGTACATGCGGTTCGTTCAAGATTCAAAAATACATGGCGAAAATCTCGGGGCCGTTGCTCGATCGGATCGATATTCATATCGAAGTTCCTGCGGTGAAGTATAAAGAATTATCGATGAAGCAATCGGGCGAGAACTCGGCTTCAATTAGAAAGCGGGTAGTAGTGGCAAGAGACCGGCAGTTAAAGCGCTTTGCAAACCGTGCCGGTATGTTTTCGAACGCGGTAATGGTTTCGAAAGACATACGTGAATTCTGTCCGATCGACTCGGCGGGTGAGGAGCTGATGAAGATGGCGATCACAAAGCTTGGACTCTCGGCGAGGGCGTATGACAGGATATTGAAAGTATCGAGGACTATTGCAGATCTAGCAAGCTCGGATTCGATAAGGCCGGAGCATATCAGTGAGGCGATTCAGTATAGGACGCTGGATAGGAATTTGTGGGAATAAGCGGCAAATATTGGTTTTTTCGTGTTTACTTGCTTTTAGTAAGGAATGTCCGTAAAATCCAGCGGGATTATACCCTACTCGATACCCATGCAGAAAAAAACATTTTCTGTGCTTAACATCTAATGAAAGATACCCGGGTTCATTGACACGTCTGTAAAGAAAAGTTGCTGGTTTGAATAGCGCAGGGTACGCCAAAAGAGAATTCAACATTCAATCAGCGCCCGCATAACAAGAAAATTCATTGTTAGAAATCACCCCCTAATTATACGGAGATAGCATAAGCCGCCATGAAAACATTTATGCATTCTTATTTCCGTTGGTATTATTTCATCATTTTCCTAATGGTTGTGTGCTACAGCCGTGCTCAAAGTCCGGTATGGAATTCTTCGCTGTACATCACACCGAACCCTTCGCCGTATATTTCCGCGTGGCAAGATGATCCTCGAATTTTAATGCTTACGGTGAATTATTTAGGAAAATTGCCGGTTACGATCTCATTCCAGGGGGTTGTTACCGGAAAGCGATTCGGAGCGATCGCGACCGTGAAAGGAAATACAACTCAAATGCCTTCCGGTCCTCAAACACGTATCTATCACAACACAGACGTGTTAAGGTTAGAACAAGCATCATTTCATGGGAAATTACCTGCGATTGTGCGGGAAACCGGACGGCTGCCGGAGGATGATTATACATTATGCATTTCAGTCCTCGATCAAAATGGGAATCAGCTCACGCAATCCTGCGCCACATTTAGCATTTCATTACCTGCTCAACCAGAGTTGGTTGCGCCGTTGGATAAAGATTCTCTAACGATTCCGCTTCCAACGTTTCAGTGGACACCGGTTATTTCTTCTGCTCCGACTATCATCCGGTATTCTCTCCGGATCTGTGAAGTACTGCCGGGTCAGATGCCTGAGAGAGCTCTTTCGGCGAATGTGCCGCATCTGGAAAAAATTATGAGCGGTGCGGCGATGTTCATGTATCCGAATGAAGCACTCCCGCTTGAAGTCGGAAAAACGTACGCGTGGCAAATACAGGCAATCGATGAAAATGACCGTGCAGCAGCATTGAATGAGGGGAGAAGTCAAATCAGGATATTCACATTTAAGAAATCATCTGCACCTGTATATACAGCAGCACCAGTAGCAGCGGGGGCTCAAAAAATTACACGTATCCACGGAACGCTTAAATATCATTGGTGGACCTTTGATAACACCACTCTGCATCCGCTTCACCTCATCTGGCTCAAACTGGTGTACGTAATTGAATATCGTCCGGCTAATGGAGGACCACCTGTAATATTAAGCGAAAATATAAGTGATATTTCTCCTATAACAACTACGCAAACCGATGCTAACGGAAATTTTACTTTTGCCTTTTCTACAAGCGATAGCATACCACACTGCACGAAAGTTAACGGTATGTTTATGTATCAATACTTGAATGGTGATTTGTGCAAAGTTGCACGAGTAATTATCAACAGTCCGTATTATCTAAGTCCGGACAAAAATATTTACTTTAATCCGGGGGATAATATAGATTATAGTACATTAATAGCGGCGCCGAGGGAATGGCGTTTGGCTTTAGATATTCTGGATCCGCTGCAACCGGATGGATATGCAGTGCCAGGGACGGTGGTGTCTCTCTACCAAAAAACAATACCGCCGGACATTCCAAAAGATGAAGGAAATATTGAACTTGATCCACGTCCTACTCTGCAGGGAATAGGAACGCTGGTGATTCAAGATTCAATATCGCTCAGTGGTTCTATGGATCTTTCCCGGATAGTACAAAACCGCGGATCAAATGATGAGTATATTCTTATCATCCAATCGAAATCGCAGACTGCGTTTTATGATCCAATAACGGTGAAATTCGATGGCCAGCCAAATCCAACATGGAATTATAGTTATACAGATAATTCGATATTTGTCAGTGAATATCGTGTTCAATATCCTAATACTAATGATAAACTTATTCCATTGGGATGGGCAGTAATCAACCCGGCGTATTCATTCACATGTATCACCGGGCACCTCGTATATCAATTTCCCGAATCGCAATCCACAAAACCCCTCAATGGGATTAATACAAGACTTGTTCTCAAATATATTCTTTATCCGAATGAAGGAGGGGTGATTGATGTTTCCAGTTTTATCAACAAACCGGATGCGAATACTACTCTCGCATACTGCTCACCGGATGCATCAGGAAAAGTATTGTATTATCTTGGGCTTTCACCTGCTTCAGTGGATAGTATGGGTTATGAAGGAGAGGCTTCAATTATTAGATATGGTGGAGAATTTCCGAAAACATACACCGGTTCGCTCTATCGTGTTGCCCGAATTATCATCGATGACCCATATTATACCAGTCCAGGTTCAGGAAATCCAAACGGGGGCAATATCACAATTACCGGGAAGCAAGGTTTACAGGATTTTGGTACTTTCACTTGCTTTGTACGTTCATATAAATATCAAGTGACAGTGCAAGATTTCAATACGAAAAACCCGATCTCTAATATAATAGCATATCTCTTACGTTATCCTGGTTCCCGGTCTGCCGACGTTCCACAAGATGAAGGTGGATATTCAGGGATTCAGAAAACGAAGAATTTTAATGGTATAGATTGGCAAATTGTCGCCATAGACACAACATTCACAGATGGAATAGCTATATTTACCGACCTCGTCAAAACTAATTATTCGAATTCGAATGATCAGTATTATCTTTTATTGGAGTCGAATCCAAAGTCACTATGTAATTATTATGACGTTATTATTAAAATCAGTAGATACACTTGCAATGATGAACAGGCTGTTTACAACGAAGATTATCATTATTCAAATTATCTTTTTGCCGAAACGTACAATCTTGCTCCTGCACCGCCGTACCTTCAGGTAACTTATCGGCGGAGTGATGCACCGGGGCTCGCACCGTATGGTGAACCAGTTAATCTATTGGCATTAAACAGTGATGGGACTCTCGATGGTTTAATATATAATGACATAATCAACATCTACAATAACGGAACAATAAAATTTGACAATCTTCCTCCTAATCTAAATGGTCCCGATCGCACGTTAATGGCTGGTGGCCTGGGATTTTATTTAAATAAGATTGATCTTCTCCGTCTCGATAACGGGCAGAAGCAAACTATTGATGAAATTAAATTAGATCCTTCGACAAGAATAAGCGGGTACGTAGTTGATGAAGTCGGCAATCCGGTAGAAGCATATGTTAGTGTTGATAATGGTACCAGGAATCATACAACATGTCAGGTGAGGATAGATGTAAATTCGGGACAAGTAAGTTGTGAAAAAGAGAGTTTCAATTTTTTTGCGCCAGGAGGTTCTCGCCGTTTTTTGGTAGAACCTGAAAAGCTTGATAAATATTTCGTTTCCGATACACATATAGTGATTCAGCCGCAGTATACACAGGATGTCGGAGCATTGATTGTGTACCGGAAATTGCATCGGATTAAATTGCAGGTTTTTAAATATGACCCAACGCTAAAAAGTAAGAAAGATATGGTGGCATCTGCAAATCCGTTGATAGGCGCACAAATTGAATTCCTAAATTTGCCGGATTCTCTTAAATTCGTCACACATGAAATGGGTATCGCCGAGTGTATGTACAGCAGCGACGCTAATAATTTTCAAATCCGGATTCGCGACAGGCGGATGGGGATTACGAAGAGCAGATATTGATGCTTACAGATTTAGTTTCAAAAGACTGGAACTTGCAATATGCTTATCTGGCAGAAGCCGGCCGGATACCGGGTACCGTTAATGTCGGTGAACAAAGGATTCCGGGGGCGAAAGTATTCATGGACCAAGCTTCGTCGATCGATATCGATAAAGTGAGTACAATCACAGCTCAGGATGGGGCCCTTCATTCTACGTAATGTCCCCTTTGGAATGCACACGTTTTATGCAGTCAAGGGAGGGTTGATTGGCGATTCGGCTCGCGTGTACCTCGGTAGGTCAGGAATGAAAATTTTTGATTTTCAAGGTAATCCTCTCTACATGCAAAAGAATCAGCCGTTTCCATCACTCAATTTCTTTCTCAAGGTATACAACAGGATTGATATTACACGACTCATGGGAATACCGATAGAAGTTATGCACTTGACAGAGAAATATAGTTATGGTGATACCATAGTTTCTATCTCGGGTCTTTTTATGTCTCTTCCATCGAATAAACAATTTGCATTCGATACAGCCGCTGTGTTGAAATTCCCTACTGTTACAATCAAAGCGGGAAAGAAAACGAACAGCAGCGGCGTTCCGTTCGCGGTTGTGGAAGGAGGATCTGTCCCTTTGGATATACAGGAGCTGGAGCTCGAAAGTAAAAGTATTCTTAAAACATATAGCGGCGCTGTGATCAATATCAATGGAGGTATACTTCAAATTCAGGATTCCCCCCAAAATCCCGGATCAGGGATACTTAAAGGGAAAGTGGCCGTGTCAGCCACATCATTTAACACCAAGGGTGCGATCGGTTTTGTCAATGACAGTCTTTGGATTGCACTCACTGCCGGACAGAATATAAAAGAACGAATGTCCATCCCAGTTCTCGTTGCGTCAGAATCCGATCTTGCTGGAGTGCCGAACGGATTTTTAGTATGCGATAAATCGGGTCGATCATTACATTATAGGCTGCATTCATTTTCAAATTGTGTTGCAGATTCGAGTCAATCGTACTTGAAACAAGAGTATATGCGTCTCAAAACACATCTTCACACTAATATTCAGAACATCAATCCGTCGTATTCTGATTTAAATCTTGACATCGGGGATGTTGTTGTTACTCCCGATAGCGTCCTGGACATCAAAGGTACAAGTCAAATCTCGATTAATCTTGAACAATGGCAATTGGTGAGCAGCGATTGGAGTCTGTCGAGTTATGGGCCTGGGTTGGCGCTTAACAGCGGAATATTAAAAACAAACTTAGTGGATGTTCCATTCACAAACATTTATATTGATCCAACATCGTTGAATGCTGATAATTGGGGATACAACATTAATAATATCACTCTCGGTGGTGTTATCACACTCAACATCTCCGGTAGTGTAAATTTATGCTACGATCAGGGATTCGGCCATTGGAAATTAGACGTGTCTCCGAGTCCGCAATCTGGTGGGGTTTGTGCCAGTATTTCTTCTACAGGACTTCCCGGGATGAAGCAAGGTGACTATATCAACATTACAACATTGTTTGTGTTGAGTGATGGAGAAACAGGATTTGTAACCAGCACAAATCCATTTACATTATACAATGTTGCGACATTCACACCGGTAAAGATTGTTGTGGGGGGCTCCAAGGGAGTGGAAATTCCAGGGACAATGGATTTGCATGTTCCTCTTGTGAATGCGCAAACGACATCGATTTATTACTCCAAAGATCAAAACGCGAATGTCGTATTTTCATTCAGTCCGATCCAGGCATCTTTTAATGCAAAAGGTGTAACAGTCTCGCTTCCCGGTGATTCCGCGCATAACCAATCACTAGATGAAAAAGGATTCACCGCTGCGGGAAATATTTTTGAAAACGGAAAATTTTCATTTAAGATGCATCTGTATCGCACGGTTGATTCAACATCGGCTTGGGTTGATCCAAACCAATCGCTGAATATTGCCGCGGATGGTTCTTCGAATCTTACGGCAATCCAGGGAAATATGTCGGTTGCGGGAAGCGATTGGAATAATTTCTGGTTTGAAGGCGATCTTACCGGGACTAAGGGCGCGAGCGGCCGATTGAAGTTTACGGTTTACGGCGATATTATTGCCGATGGTCAACAGATAAGTGTACAAAACGTTCCTACGATGTTTGGAAATATCAAGCTCGCATACAATTTTGACAAGCACTGTCTCTTCGGATCAGTTGATTTCAGTGAGGGAATTAATCTTGCCGGAAGCGCATCTGTATCAGGAGGAGGCGAAGTGCTGATTGATAACGGAGGCTGGTATTTCTTAGCCGGGGCAAACCTGAACCTTATGGGATTTGGCGGGCAGGCCGCTGTGATTTTTGGCAATTATCCGATGACGGATCACATGAAGAGTTTATTCGGTCAGTATTCCTGGATTTATAAAAATGAAGGAAATTTCCCCAACGCATTCCCCAGCACACAGGTTAATGGATTCTTTGCCGAGGGTGAAATACAGATGCCAATTATTCCCGATATCGATATTGATTTCTTCATCGTTCATGGCGAAGTGTCTGTCACCGTCGGCGGTGATCTCACAATGGGTATGAATTTCAACCAGAATTCCACGTCATACTCGATGGGGGTGAGTATATTTGGCCAAGCCTATGCAGGTATTGGCGTATCGATTTTAGTTGGATGTGCCGGACTCGAGGCATCCGCTACAGTGATCATAGGTTTTGGAGGTACGATTTCTTCCGATGGGAGCTGGTCTGTTAATGGCGATGCTTCAATAAAGTTATGCGGAAATGCATATTGCGGATGGGGTTTATGTGATTCGGAATGTGACGGGAAGTTCTGTGATAAGCATGAAATCGGTGGATGTATCGGCGTTGGAATAACGGGACATTTCGATAGTGGTGGAAATAATAGTATTTCTCTAAAATAATGAGCAGAACAATGAAAATATCAATGATGGTCTGCATCGCATCCGTTTTCGTTCTCTACGGCATCGTGATCGCGCAGCGACCTCCTAAAGCGGTTGTTGGAGGTGGACCACGAGGAATTTATATCCATGTTGGGAATGAGATCGTCTCAACGTCAAATCCAGTCCAGAATGTTGTGGGGTATCGGATTGAGAGGAAGAAAAAATCCGACAAATCGTGGAACATGATTATCGATCTATCATCACCGGATTCATTATCCGAATTTATCGGCCGCCTTGGCAAAATAATGCCGCTTGTTCCGGAACCGCTGTTGATAAAGGAAGTGCCGACAGGAATGATCTGGGAGCAGGTGGAAAAATGGAGGAGGATGGATTCACTCAAAACGTGGGGATCGTTGCTGCCGATCCGGATAGCATTGGGAACGAGCTACCTTGATACAACGGCTGAAAAAGGTGTTCAATATGAATATCGGGTATCAACTATTGATACCATGAAGAATATCAAGGTTATCTTTATATCGCCGGTTGTCTCGTATCCTCAGGTGATTTACTATCCCCGTTTGCGTGTTGTGGAAAAAAATTCTCAAGGCAATCAGATTGGAATATGGTGGGGCATGGGAGCTGGTAAAAAACCCACAAGTGTCGATGTTTATCGGAAAGATGGAATATACGCTTCATTTAAACATATCTATCCTGCGCGTGTCAGAATTCAGCGGCGGGATTCTACATACTATACAATCCGTGATACGTCGGTTCAAATGAGACAAATATATGCATATTACGTTATTCCGAAAGATTTCTATGGGAATACTGGAGGATCCATCAGATACCGTTTTTATATCATCAACGCCGTTCTCTTCAATAAAGCTTCCCGATCGGCTGAGAGCGGAAAGCCTTGATACTCTCGGCGGTCTCCGTATACGGTGGCATCTGAATGAACCGGCCGCTGTGAAGAGTCTGAAAATTTTCCGGAGTAATGACTGGGAGAAAGGATACCGGTTGATCTACACTGTTCCACCAAAGGACACCGAGTATATCGATCAATCGGTTCAACCGATGGTTCGTTATTATTATTACATGACAATGACAGGTCTATTGGATGAAGAATCGCCCAGGTCGATGAAGGTGATAGGACTCTATAGAAGCGCAACAATTCCGCTTCCGCCCATTGATTTGAGGGGAGAAGGAGTAAGCAGAGGCGTTCGGCTGCAGTGGAATGCGGCGGAGAAAGAAATCATCGGCTTTTATGTTTTTCGTGGCATGGGACGGAATCGGCTGATGACGCAAATCTCGTCCTTGATTCCTCTGAATGAAAAAGAGATGTGGGGATCGTATCTTGACACAAGTACGGTTCTCTCCGGAAAAATAAATTACGCGTACAGCGTCCGTGCTGAAAGTAAGAGTCATGTGCTTGGGGCTTACACGGATACAATTTTTGTCCGCCCGAATATTCCAACCGTTCCGTTGACTCCGGTGAAACTGAATGTTCTTCTCGACGGAAAAACTATACGGTTGTTCTGGCAAGATATGCGTCAGAATGATGCAACGATAATCGGCTATGATGTATTCCGCCGGGTCGTTCCCGGTACGAAGAGTCAGGAGTGGAAAAAATTGAACAGTTCGATACTAAACGTTACGAAAAATTACTATGATGATATAGCAGTTGAAGAGGGGAAAAGTTATGAATATGCTGTTCGTTCAATTGATGTATTTGGCGGAAAGAGCTCGTTAAGTTCCATCAAGTGTATTGAAATTCCTGTCGATATTCCGCCTGCACCCGGCGGTATTCGTCTTGAACGGACTGATAAAGGTGTCCTCATACGTTGGGGTCCGGTGAAGCATCCGAACGTCAGCTCGTTTAAGGTTCTGCGAACACAATATCAGGGTAAAGCAACAGTGGTAGCAACGGTGAAAGATAGCGTTACGGAATGTTTGGATGCGAAAATCAAATCCGGTCAGCTTTATTTTTATAGAATTATCACCGTGCTGAGTAATGGGCGGGAAAGTGTTCCGAGCAAAGAGATTTCTATCAGACCGTAATCGTTCACTAAAATAATTTGTAAATATATTAATGAACGGATAAAATTTTTCAGTTTCAGGCGTATTGCAGAAGTAATGGAATTCCTGGCACTGTACAGTGTATGCTGGGGCCAGATGGTTTATGGGAAGTATAAAGAATTATCGATGAAGCAATCGGGCGAGAACTCAGCTTCAATTAGAAAGCGGGTAGTAGTGGCAAGAGACCGGCAGTTAAAGCGCTTTGCAAACCGTGCCGGTATGTTTTCGAACGCGGTGATGGTTTCGAAGGACATACGTGAATTCTGTCCGATCGATTCGGCGGGTGAGGAGCTGATGAAGATGGCGATAACAAAGCTCGGGCTCTCGGCGAAGGCGTATGATAGGATACTCAAGGTATCACGGACTATTGCCGATCTTGCGGGATCGGATTCGATAAGGCCGGAGCATATCAGTGAGGCGATTCAGTATCGCACACTGGATAGGAATCTTTGGGAGTGAATAGTTAAAGGTAGAGGAAAAGGTAAAGAGGGAAAGGAGCCGAAAAGGTGCGGGAAAGTAAGCTTGACATTATCGAATTCTATGGCGATATTTGCCAAAGACGAAAAACGATATAGTAATAAAATCATTCATACACTTCTCGCTTATAATTCTCGTATTCAGAGTCCTCCCGATCCATGTCCTCAACCGTGGACCGGCGGGCGTTCGCAATCCGGTGTACGATCTTTGAAATCATTTATGTGTTATACCGATCCGCATAACATACTCGAATGAGTAGACAGATAAACAGCAAGCAATTAAATAGAAAAGATTTAGAACACTTTATATGCGGAATCTGATTGCATGTTATACGAAGTTCAAACTTATACTAATATGATAAGTAACAAAAAAATGACAAATTTATATGTAAATATCAGATGTCTTATGCTTTTGCTAATAACATTATTGGCATGTACAAAATTTTGTTATTCACAGCAAAATGGCGTTCCAAAATGCGATCAACCTCAGACCATCCAAGAATTGATATCCCGCATAGACAGCCTGCTTATCAAGAATAGAATCCCAGGTGCCGGTATCGCAATCTTTACAAATGATGCCATTATTTATCAGGGCGGAGTTGGTTATGCAAACATGAAAACAAAAACACCGATAAACGGGAACACCCTATTTGGGACAGGTTCGATTACAAAAAGCTTTGTGGGACTGGCCTTTCTCAAACTTCTTGAGGACGGGAAGATTAATCTGCAAACACCGGTTAAGGAAATTGTTCCTGAGATTGATATAGATAATCCTTGGGAAGAAACGGATCCGGTGCGGATTGTCCATTTACTCGAGCATACAAGTGGTTTTAACGATATACATTTTAATGATTATTATATTAATGATAATCCGGAAATCCCTTTGAAAGAAGCTCTTAAAATCAGCTCGAATTGCAGAAAGGTTCGCTGGCGTCCGGGTTCAATCCGCTCATATTCCAGCGCCGGTTATGCTGTGGCCGGTTATATCCTGGAAAAAATAACGGGTGATAAATTTGAAAACTATATAAGAAAGACTGTTCTTGAGCCATTAAACATGACGGCTTCCACTTTCTTTTTAACACCCAAGAACCGGCAGCATTTTGCCCAAGGGTATGAAGGCAAATACAAACCCAGTCCTTTTACATACGTATATGCTCGTCCGGCGGGCGCCCTTAATTCTTCAGTCCGCGACATGACTCTCTTTGTTCAGTTCTTAATGAACAAAGGCAAAATCAAAGAAGAACAACTGATCAGCAAAGCACTAATAGAACGAATGGAAACGCCATCTTCGGATTGGGCGACACAGGCTGGATTAAAAAAGGGTTATGGATTGGGAATATCAAATACATTTTACAAGGGATTTAAGTGGTGTGGCCATAACGGTGCGACCATCGGGTATGCTGGTTCATTCGCTTATTCTCGAGAACTCGGCACGGGCTGTGTTCTTCTTACAAACTACTACGATATGGACTTTATTTTTGGTATTAATCAAATTTGGCATTCACTTCTTGATTATGTCATTGGGGATAATAAACCTCACTCCCCAATCGTGCCGGATATACCGGCTGAACAGCTTCAAAAGTATGTCGGTTACTATGAATTGCGTAACTCCCGGCAGCAACTGGTCGCCTGGATAGACCGGATGCTAAATGGTACATACATATTCATGCTAAACGACACATTGTATCAGAAAGATTTTGTAGGAGAGGATAAGGTCGTTCTTATTCCGGTAACAGAACAAACGTTCCGGTCGCCCTTAGAGCCTGATGCCAGTAAAATCTTCTTTCAAACACCAGAGGGGCATCGGGCTTATCTCAATGGAGAAGATTATTATGAAAAGAGCGCTGCCTGGAGACCATGGTTCTATATTGTCATTTTTCTCCTGGCCTGGATTCTCATGCTTTCAACGATTCCGTATGCCATCGTATGGGCACCGATTGATCTTTACAAACGGATAACCAAAAAAGAAAATCGTTCCAAGTATCTGCGCGCGAGAATTATTCCTTTGCTTGCGGTCCGTCGTTCTTCTCTACGGATTTATTGCAGTTTCAAACCAATCATTATTTGATTTTGGACAAAAAACATTTGGTAATATTCAATTTTTTGTTGCCACTATATTATTTGCAGCTCTTTCTATCTATAGCCTGTTCCTTGCAATAAGAAGCTTCTGGAAACCAGTTAAAACATTCGCTCGCGTATATACTTTAATCGTTTCACTCTCCTGCGTTGGAATGGCCATCTTTTCCAGCTGCTGGGGAATAATTGGATTAAGGTTATGGGTATATTAAATAACGAGTTTAGTATAGACATAACCTGTTAATGCAATGGATTTTATCTCGCATCGTTTCTGCAAACATTTACATTATCGTTTGAGGTAAATCCATTGATTATCGCGATAGACTTACATAGGAACGGGTATGACCGTATACTCAAAGTATCGCGAATCCCGCTATGCGGGACTGATCTTGCGGGGTCGGATTCGATTAAGCCGGAGCATATCAGTGAGGCGATTCAGTACAGGAGGCTGGATAGAAATTTGTGGGAGTAGTGTTCGAGGCGAGGTTATAAAAAATGAAAACATCAGTTACGAGGGAGCTCTCGCCTCGCTCTGCTCGGCGGAGCGGGCCGCTCCCGAGGAAGACTAAGCAGGTGAAGGTTCGCTCCACATCTTTTTTACCTCCGAATTTCCCGTAGTTGTGGAATGGCACTAAGTGACGGCCTGTCTTTAGGATCTACACAGATAAGACTTCCGGTGCGATCGAAGCGATAGCGCTTTCCTGATATAGTGCCCATAACGGTTAAACCGGTTCTTCCAATGTATTCAAAACAAACTGCAATTTTTTTTTCAGTTGCCTGAGGTGGGATCGTATTTGTCTGAAAAGTATTGTGTATGTGATATGACAGTCCGGTTTGTCCTGCAGTTCGCTTCTGCCCGCAACACGACATGATTATTTCTCCTTGTCTTCAAAATAATGTGGTGTTACTTTGTCTTGTTCATAATGGGTCACACGTTCGATAATAATTGCTCCGGCTGAGAAGGAGAGCCATAATAAAATTCTTTCATCCCAGGCATTTCCAATCCAGAGTCCGAAGGGCAGGGATATCCACATGCTCAAACAATAGAAACAATCCAGCAGATTTCCCCAGAATCCGTTACCTACACTCTGACGAAAGCGGAAAAAAATGTCCCGTGGCCCGTCTTCTTTATTCAATAAGTGTGTGATTCGCCATACGCAGAGGATACCGAGCATCAACCAATATAGATTCATTTCCGTCTCCAATAAAAATATCCTGCCGTCCTGAACGGACGGCAGGATCGTGATTGATGTTCATACTGTGATCATAAAACTATATTCGCTGTAGTTTGTATGATTCCACAGGCTGTGATAGCAATGAACGATCGTCCGTTTATGAGCGCGAAGTTCAAGCTGGTAGCAGCATGATTCCGGGAATACATGATGAGCAGGAACGCGCAGACGAATCGCACCACCTTTCCAGATCGGTGAGGCTGCTCCTGCTGTAAGTGCATCCGCGTAGGTCGGGCACTACCTGAGCAGCAGCGGGAACCGAGGCACCCCCCAGCGGTGCCATCGTCATACCGGCGAGCCCGAGAACATGTTTTACGAGATTCACATCGTAAGTTGCATCGAGTGTGAAGTACGCCAGATGACCTTCAGGATCATATGCGAAGAAGTCGATCTGCAAAATATCGGAATTGATAATGCTCGTCGTTGAACATGCGTTAACATTCGATTCTGTTCCGTCAGCATGAATGATCTTCACCGATATGAAGTTCGTATCCGGCTCCATTGTGCAGTAGTGGACGGTTCCGCCGCCGCATGGATGATCGGGTGTGCTTGCCGGATGCCCGCTTCCTGCACCCACAATCCTGTTATCAATTTGTAACACAAGATTATTTTGCTGAATTGTGCTGCAAATCGGAAGGATTAATGGGTTAGCCAGGTGGCCACCGATAAGACTGTAACCTTTCATCCGGAGTTGGTAGAGACCGTTCAGGAACGGATTCTCCGTAAGCCAGTTCATCAGAGACAAATAATTATCCGCCATCCAGAATTGTGTCACATTCCATGCAAGCGGATTGTGAGTAGCCTCATAGTATTGACGGCTTTCGAACACAAGTTTTCCGTCAATCGTAGTGAGGAATGGAACACTCACGAATGTGGTGGTCGATGGTATATAATATTTACGAGGAATATCTCCGACGTTTGAAGCCGGCAGATCGTTCCACGTTACACCATTATCGTGTGAGAATTCAAACTGATAGTAATCAACATCGTTCCCGACCTGCCCCTGAATCAGCACATTACCTCCATACGGACGATCACCGTACGACGAAACAATTCCGGGGTTCTGGTATCCGGCCGGTGTAGCCGGCGCACCGGCATTACCGCCGATGTTGTTGATTGAATCCCAGCAGACATTCGTGAGAACGACACACGATCCATCTGGGTCATCCCCCTGGCCAAGACAGCAAGCTTTATCATTGGCGACAAGTGTTACATCGAGTGTCGTGGGAATATTCCACCGCGTATCACCGATGTTTTCTTCAACAATCACAGTACCCGGCAATTCGCAATCCTGTGTCACACGGAAAATAATATCCGGCGTGCAATCCCACCAGGGATGCCACGGCCACCACGGCCATAGTCTGAGGCGTTCCAGCGCAGGAACAGCAGGAATTATTTTGAGTAATTTTTCGCGTACGGCTTCAAGGAATGACGGTTCGACGGGAATTTTTCCAGCCGTTTCAGACAGTCCTTTCTTTGACGTGAGAAGTCTTTTCGTCTGTTCAATTGACGGAGTAATTTGCAGATTTGCGAATTCATCTTCTCCAAGGAGTGGTTTAAATACGCTGATATCGGGCACCGGATCTGGAAGGGGGATCGGATGTGGCAGCGGTATCTTCTGCAATTCTGGAATTATGTGATTAACCAACAGCGGTTCGAGTATCCAGAAGCGGTGTCTCCACCACCACCATGGATACCAGCCGCAGCACCATCTGAACTTGATTTCAAATGAGCCGGTAACGTCGGTTGTCGCACATCCGACATTTTGTTTGCTCACCCACCACCACCATGCATCGATATCGTAAGCACAGACTTTCGCTCCCGGAACCGGTTTTCCGTCTGTGCATAAAACGCGTCCGTGTATAGTAAATGTACGGCACCATATTAACCACCAATGCCAGTAATAGGGGGGGATGATTATAACGGGAAGTCTTAATTCTTTTGCCTCAACAAGCTGGCGCGTATTAATGGCGACGTTGAGCGTTTGCATGCCGAGCAACTCATCCTCATCTGCCGATTCAGGTCCGATCACCGCTCGAATAGTTTTCGGTTTTTCTGATAACCCTAACGAAACAATTCCTTTCCCCTGCACGTCAAGTTTCACGATCCCGGAAGCCAGGATTTTATCGTTCGATTGAACGAGCAGGACCTTCAATTGCTGTTCGGGTTTAAATCCTTCAATTCCCGATGCATCAATTGGGATTTCAATTTTATAAGAGTTCGGGGAAGGCTTACCACCTTTAGTCGGTACATCCATAATACTACCTCCTTTTAATTTGTGAATAGTAATGTTAATGAATGATACCCTTTTCGATTTTTATTGCTTCCTTCGTCCGCCAATTGTCCCCTCTTCTTTCTGACAGAAAGAATACGTGGCAAATCCGACCATGATCGAATATGGGTCGGAGGTTCATTCAGAATAGAATCAGTTGATTAACTTTCGGCGTTGCTATTTCCTTACCAGACGAGGAAGCCTATATCGAATCGAGTGCTTTTTTCAAAAAGAGTGTGTAGACCTTATGTTGTGAAGTCTCCTCCATGATAATTTGTCACTATCAGAAGTAAAAAAGTTACAAAATAATTCGAGATTATTATCGAACGTAGAAAATGGCCATTCTAGTATATCGAGGCCGTATCTTTCGATATATCCGAGGTCGATTCGTTTCATTCCGATATAAATACCTCGAGTTCTAAGGTTTTCTTGTGATTTTTAACGTTTTTTTGTAGCGGTTAGTGTGAAATGGCAAAGTGGTTCGATTATACTCGGCGACCTGTCCGCCGGAATCCGTCGACTTGTCCGCCGGAACAGAGTGCAGGCGGAAAGCGGATGGAGGCGGAAGCCGTACCCTTCGGCACGCCTCCGGCGTGCTCAGGGTAGTACTTTAGTGCACCATACTAAAGTACTGCTCGCCGCAAGTGGTTCGATTACACTATCAGAGATAAGGAGAAAAATGAAGATTGTACATGAGAAAAGGCTTGCTTTAATCCGCGTACGTTCGTAATATTTGGCATTATATTTAGGTTTATTCGCGCAGCTTAAAATGCGCAGCTACAATCCCACGCACAGATAACCGGCATTTACCATATAATAACCAAATCAATTATTTGCGAGGTCATTTATGAAAATTGCAATAACTTCAGATATTCATCTGGGGGATGCGAAGTCGGCGATGGCTTTCAAGGATCAACAATCAGGAGATATTTCCGTCGGATATAAGTACGAAGAATTCATAAAAACGATCAAAGGACGGTCTGGAAACGACCCGTTGGATTACCTTTTATTACTAGGAGACATATTTGATTTTTCTGTCTGTTGTTATTATGAAGCGTATGAAATCGGGAAACATTTTTTCCAGGAGCTAAAGAAAGATAATATAACGAAAGAAATCATTTATGTTCCCGGTAACCATGACTTTGATATTTGGGATACGGTGGAATACCAGGCGAACATTTCAAACCGTATCCAAAATCATAAACTCCCAATACAATTCAGAATGTCCGTACCCGGTATAATAGATGATAGAGCAAAATCTTTAATCAACGGATTTACTATTCATAACGTCAGTGCAAAAAGAATAGCGGGCCAGCCTAAATATGCAGGACTGTTCCTTGACGACATTACAGACCCTAATCTGCCGTTTAATTTTGTTTACCCGAATATTTATTTTATAACCGAAGAGGAAACAATACTTATCACACATGGGCAATATCTTGAACCATTCTGGTCCGTTATGGGAGAATGGGCATTAGAAATAATCGATGGTGATCTTGACGTTAAAGATCAACAACTTCTTGATATACAGGAATTGGTTGCAATCAATTTTCCGTTAAGCCAGATGAGTTGTTCTGCTCTCGGGCAGGCGGGCCCGCTGACAAAAGTCGTTCAGAAGCTTGAACACGAACTGAAAGATAGAAATGTTCGAAGAGTAAAAACATATTTGGACCGTCTGGAAACTGAGATAAAAACCCATCTTAAGGGAATTGGAAAGTTCATCATCCCGATAGGTTATTATTTTGCCAAAAATGCGATTTTAAAGGCTTTATCAAACATGAAAAATACCAGATACAGGACGGAATTTATGGAAGATCCGGATGTTCAGGAGCGTTTTAAAAATTTTTACAAATCGACAGTTTATGAAATAAGTGAGATAAAAGATAAATATGGTGTAGATATTCCTCTGCCGACAAAAATGATATTCGGACATACTCATCAGCCGATTCCGTGGAACTCGCCAGAAGCTCTTTCCATTGAATTACCTCAGTTACCCAAAGGTACCTCATTTAAAATGTTCAATACGGGCGGTTGGTTGAATGAGATGAATGAATATAATGAACCGAAATTCTGTGGTGCAGAAATATTCTTTTATGAGTCGGGAAAAGGATTTTCATCAGTTGGTATCGGTTAGGCTCATTAAACCGCATTTATAGCGACAATAAGCAGCAGGTAATAATGGAGATAAAATGGCAAATATCTTAATCAAGGAAATTGAACAAGACCCCGATCTATCCGGATACAATCTGAACGATCTTCCCGTATTATCGAGGCTGAAGTCCCGGTATCTAATAGCTAAAACAGCTGTGTGCATCGAAAGAGCAAAACTTATTACGGATTACATGAGAAATCCTGATGATCCCGATGAACCGGTGGAAATCACAAGGGCGAAGGCGATCAATCACTACCTCAGTAAAAGAGAGCCTGTTTTTCATAATGAAAATCCTATTGCAGGTTCTTCGACCTCGAAGGAAATCGGAGCACCTGTTTATCCCGAACTACTCGGCATAAGTATATGGCCCGAGCTTGACACAATCAGCACACGAAAAACAAATCCTCAACTTCTAACAGAAGAAGAAGCAAATATATTGAATTATGATGTATTTCCGTTCTGGATGGATCGAACGGTTCTGGAAGTGACAAGGGAAAGACTTATTCAAGAAAAAAGGCCCGAACTTAAAGCTCTAAAGCTGATGGAAAAAATTGCATTTTTTATGGCGGGTAAATCGACCGTAATTTCACATACCGTTCCTTATTATGAGAAAGCTTTAAGTAAAGGATTGATTGCTTTCATTGAAGAAGTAAAACAAAAAGCGGAAGAATTAAAAACCAAAAAGTCGGATCCGGAAGCAAAAGAAAAGATTATATTCTATGAAGCCATGCAAATAGCAATGCAGGGAATCATGAATTATGCACAAAATCTGTCAAAAAAATCATTGGAATTATCGGTCAAATCATCATCCGAGGAGGAACGAAAGAATTTTCTTGAAATGGCCGATATTTGTGCAAAAGTTCCTGCCCGGCCTGCTGAAACCTTTCGAGAAGCGATAAATGGTCTGTGGCTGTGTCATGTCGGGATCCTGGCAGAAAACGTAAACATGGCGATGAGCCCCGGTAGATTAGATCAGGTTCTTTACCCCTATTTCAAAAAAGATCTTGAGCAAAATCGAATTGACGTCAAGGACACATTGACCCTTATCGGTTGTCTATGGTTAAAAATTTCAGATAATACCAATCTTGTTCCGGAAAGCGCAGAGAAAATGTTCGGCGGTGCAGGATCTGTACCGGCGGTAACCCTTGGAGGAATTGATAAAGATGGAAACGATGCCGTAAACGATTTAACTTATCTGATGCTTAAAATAACAGAGCTTCTCGTAATTAAAGATCCGAATGTTAATGCCCGTTATCATGATAAAATAAACGATAAAAAATATCGTGATAGAGTAATCCGCGTCATAATAAATACAAAGGCGATACCCGCTTTTTACAACGATGCGGCCAATATAAGCTCTTTGGAAAATCAAGGTGTTAGAACTGATCATGCACGGGATTATGCGATAGTTGGATGTGTCGAGTTAGGCAGCGCCGGTAGAGAATATATGTCCACATCATCGATATTGTTAAACCTCACGGCGGCGATGGACATGACTCTATATAATGGAAAACGTCCGTTCATCACAGGCGATCTGCAAGTCGGTCCTCAAACAGGCAAACCGGAAGATTTCAAGACTTTCGAAGAATTTCAAACGGCATTTGAAACGCAGTTAAAGTCGTTAATTGAAATGGCGATCGGGTTAAACGAAGAGCTGGGTAAAGCCCATCAAAAGCTCCTGCCGACGCCGCTTCTCTCCTGCTTTTTTGAAGGTCCCATGGAAAAAGGAAAGGACTTGATCTTCGGCGGGGCGATATATAACTCTTCGGGTGTGACACACGTTGGTTTTGCAGATGTTTGCGATTCCTTAAACGCCGTTGAAGATATAGTCTATTTGAAAAACGTGGCGACGATGGCTAAACTGATGGATGCTGTCGATAAGAATTTCGAATCTTATGAAAGGATCCATGATTATATCAAGAATTTTGTTCCAAAATTCGGCATGGACGATTCGATTGCTGAACATCCGGTTGCCGTGAAGAATTCTCAACGCCTGATCCGTTTTCTGTATGATATTTATCAGAGTCATACAAATTACCGCGGCGGTAGATACAGGCCGGCGTTTTGGACAATGACAAACCACGCGGGTCTTGGGAAAATCGGCAGAACTCTTCCAAACGGCAGGAAAAATTATGAGGTATTCTCAAGCGGTATAACCCCTGCGTCGCAATGTGCCAGGGATCTGACCGGAGTATATAAGTCTGTTGCTGAGCTGGGCAGCAAATTCATCCCGGGCGGTGTTGCATTGAACATGAAATACACACCTCAACCACAATCGGACAATGGAACATCGTACCTGGAACGTTTCGCCGATATGCTTGAAAGTTACTTCTCACTCGGAGGAATGCAGGTCCAATACAATATCCAGACCTATGAAACGCTGCGGGATGCCCAGAAACACCCTGATAAATATCCCGAATTAATAGTCAGAGTTTCCGGATACTCAGCTTACTTCAAAGATTTAAATGAAGCCATGAAACATGAATTGATCACCCGTACGCAGTACAATCTCCTGTCGGGGAAAGCCGAACCACTGAACAATTCGGGTGAAGGAGGTGAATGATAATGCAAAATCTATTTCGAAAACTCATTACACGGATGGCGAACTTCTTCCGGAGAGTATTATTGAAACGGTTGATAAAAAAAATAAACAAAGTCATCCGGAATATAGAAAGCGAAATAATGGATGATTTTCTTGAGCTCTTGCTCAAAATCATACGACTTGTTCTCTATGTCGATCTTAACTACCAGAGAAATATCGTGGCTTTTAAAGCTCGATACGCTTTTAAAAGCGCAGACAGGAAAATCGTCGCGTCCGCGGTATTCAAAGATAATAAAATGATAATAAAGAAAAATGAAATAAAAGATACCAATGTGACCGTGATCTTTAAGGACGGTAAAGCGTTATGGGAATTCCTGATGGCGGAAGATCCCGATGTATTTTCTTTCGTGCTTGAAAATAAGCTCAGCTATGACGGCAATTTGAATTATTTGATGAAATTCGGTTACATGGCAAAACATCTGAAAGTCATTTTCGAAATCTAAATTGACTATAAAACCCTTAATATTTGATATCATTCATGGTTCCTTTGTCAATGGACCCGGCATCCGAACCGTTATTTTTATGAAAGGATGTCAGTTAAGATGTGTATGGTGTCAAAATCCGGAATCTCAGAACATAAAACCTGAAACGATTTATTATAGAGATAAATGCATCAACTGTGGTAATTGCAGGAGCGGTTGCTACTCGATGGCAAGATTGAAAGTCGGGCAATATATATCACCTGAAGAACTTGTGAAAATAATTCTTCGTGACCGGGTTTTTTATCAATCCTCTTCAGGCGGGGTTACCTTCACCGGCGGCGAACCGTTGCTATTTATCGACTATCTCTCAAGCGTATGTAAACTATTAAAACGAGAAAATATCCATATTGCCGTTGAGACCTGCGGTTATTTTCAATTCGAAGAATTTAAGGATAAATTATCATCTCTTATAGATCTTTTCCTTTATGATATAAAAATCGTGGATCCGGCACAACACATAAAATATACCGGGAAATCGAATGATATTATCCTCGATAATTTCAAGAAATTAATCGGCCTTGGTATCGACATAGTACCGAGAATCCCTCTGATTCCCGATTATACAGCGACAAAAGAGAATCTATCTCTTATAGCCGAATTATTCAGATCATACAAGATTCATAAATATTCATTCCTTCCCTATAATCCTTCGGGTATCGATAAAATGAAAAGATTAAATAGAGAACCCGAGAAGGAATTAAGGATAAAGCCAATGACGATCGATGAAGAACGAAATTGGATAGAATTTTTTTCAAATAGAATAAATAATATATCCGGACAATATATAAATACAGGGAGCATAACATGGTTCAAGTAGATTTACCCGCGGCATTCACTATGGGACAGTTATTAGCTTTATCCTCAAAAAAATATTTGAAACATGAACCCGACATCTTCAAAAACAAACTGTTGGGTCCATTAAATCTTTATCTATCTTGCGGCTTTTCACCCGTAGGATTATTTCTTTTGATAGGATGGCCTGCCTGGGAAGTGATGTATATTTCAGGTTGGGTCGAAAATCCTGCCAATCATCCTCTGGTTGCGGGATTTTATATCGGCTTTTTAATCGCTATGATGCTTCTTGGAAACATCGGTTTCATGTTTGCACATCATTTATACCGGAGAAATAAAGATAAACTTGTAGTCTATGGTTTCATTATCGGTTGTGTGCTCACCTTTTTACCTTTTTTACTCCGTTGGGGTGTCTGGTGGAAAGTGGGAACCCAGATTGAAATCGATGCAAATATGGGATATTCATTCTGGCAACCCCCATTTTTTTACGGTTGGTTAGCGATAATGAGCTATCTTGTCATTACGACTGTATTCGCTGTATACTGGTTCAAAAAAGTAAGCGGCAAAATTTAGTGTAACTTATAAAGGAGGACAACATGTTAGCAATGGATATCCCCGTTTCAATGATGGCTGGAATGGTTCTTGCGGAGGCAGGAAAAGATTTGATAAAAAGTGACGATAAGGAGAAAATTACTTTTTTGAAAGTAGTTGTGCTGATGTACGGCGCAATATTTATTGCTCCGACTCCCGGGTATTATTTTTCCGGTTGGCCTGCATGGGAGACCAATTTTATGTGGGAATGGGTCGATCATATATTGGATTCTCCTGTAAGGGCGGCATTTTCATATGTTTTATTGGCAGTCGCCGTTATTCCGACATACCTCGGTTTAATCGTCGCGATGAAGCTGATAAAAAAAGGCAAGGAAAAACTGGTACGAATAAGCTATATCTCATTACTTGTCCTGGTTGGAATTATCATTTTGGCATTAAAAGATATTACTCTTAATGTATCCAGTACATATGCGAAGTATCAGGCTGCCGACTTTTATTCATTCTGGACGCTGCCATTCGCGACCGGATGGGCAATAACTTCGCTTTATTTTTGGGGGTCTCTGGTATTGTTCTATTTATGGCTTCGAAAGAAAAAATAATATTTTCTTTTGCAGTAGATTAATAAATTTCCATTCTGAATTTTTCGACTGGATTCAGCATCAAGGGCAGCACTACACCTGGGGCGTCCTAAAAGGCTACTTCGCCGAGTTAATGGACGACTTAGTCGAGTGAAGTCTAGCTAACGTCACTGCGGATTCTTAGAATACTCGACGGCAAGGGCTTTCGCCGTGTTGACGCCATGACGTACGGCTTTGAATTCCGTATTCTCCGGAGGCTTCCTTTCATCCCTACGCGATGGCTCGATGAGGCTGAGCTGGCCCTCGAACGACTAGTGCACCGGTACGACATTCCATATCTTTCGTATTCGGGATGGGTATACACGGGTGTGTTTGTCAAGGTGTGAGTAGCGGGATTTAAGGAGAGGAATCTCACAACGCTAATCGATGACAAATCTATCTGTAGAGTGAACAATTATAGCCACGAACTTTCCCGCCTGCCCGCCGAAGTGAAACGAAGGCGTGGTCCGCCGAATTCCGACTGGGTCGGGAGAAGGCGGAAGTTCGTGGCTATTTAAAAAACACCAAACAATAAAGGGTTTTAACCCCCCATTTTAAGTATAGCGCCTTTCTTCTCCTCTGCTTTTAGTCTTTATGATTTCCCATACTTTACAAATGTATTGTTCTGGTATTCCCAAAAAGCAGTTTCAAGTTCTTCTTGTGTATTCATGACCACAGGTCCGTACCACGCGATGGGTTCGCCTATCGGTTTTCCGGATATCAGGAGAAATCCGATCGGACCGGTCTTCTGTCTGAACGACGATTTGATCGCCGTCATCAAACAACACAAGCGTTCCGTTGGAAGCAGACGGATCCCTTTCTTCACACAGGAATCCCTCTCCTTCGATCACATATGCGAAAACTGTATATCCTTTTTTAGTTGCATGAATAAATTCCGAGTGGGCCGGTACCGAAATATCGAGATACTCGGGATCGACAACGATATCCTTCACGGGTCCTGCTGTATTCTTGTAGGAACCGCATACGAGTTTTATCTTCGTGCCGTTTTCCAGAACCACTTCCGGAATATCCGATTGTTTGACTTCACGGTATCGCGGATCCATCATTTTGTGGGAAGCCGGAAGATTTGCCCAGAGCTGAAACCCGTACATCGCGCCCTGCTTATCACCCTCTGGCATTTCCTGATGAATAATACCGCTTCCGGCCGTCATCCATTGAACATCGCCCGGATAAATGACCCCGCTGTTTCCCATACTATCTTTATGTTCTACGGTTCCTTTGAGCACATACGTGATCGTTTCAATTCCCCGGTGAGGATGCCATGGGAATCCTCTGATGTAATCATCCGGATGATCGGACCGAAAATCATCCAGAAGAAGGAAGGGATCGAATTGAGGTACCTCTTTATTTCCCATAGCCCGTTTAAGCCGTACACCCGCTCCTTCAAGAAAAGGCTGGCTTTTGAAGATCTTCTTTATTTTCCTCGTCTCCATAAAACCTCCTATGCTTTTAACGTCGGTTCCCTCGATGCTTGCCCCGAGCTCAGGAAGCTGGCTCATGAATTGCCAGGTCATCGAGTTAAAAAGATTTTTTTTAAGCAGCCATATCGAGATGACCTCTGAGCCAGAGGATCATTAGCTCGACTTCGTCCGTTGAAGTCTGACGACCGGCGGATAATTTTCGTCTCCTTTCCGTTCACGGTACAACGTAATGAATAGACGATAATATTCGATAGTCGAGGCCGGGGCAATGCTACCGATTATGCCGGCTGTTTTCATAAAGACCTCTCCTGATTTATATGAGAATATTTCACTTTAGGCGTAGGGATTGATTCCTACTGTTTCTGATTTCTATGTATCCCAATTTTAAGATGCTTTGCTTTCTTAGTATCATTGTACAGATAGATGGCAGCACCAAGAATGAGGTAAATAATAAGGAGGACGACGAATGTTGTTGGAAAGATAAAAGCAACATAACCAATTAAGGTAAGAATAGAGAGAACTAAAATGGCAAAGAAAATTCTATATTGAACAGCTTGCCAAAAAATACCTATTTTGCCAAATATATTCTTCGTGTAATATTCTTTATAAAGTCTATATGAGGGGTATACAAGATGTTTCAAGGTTTGAATTTCATTCGCTAGTTTCAACCGCTCATTCTCTAAAACACTTAACGCTGGTTCTTTCATGAACAAATAAGCGATGATTAATTTTTCAACCTCCTCTGATAATAGATAACCGTGCTTTTCCAAAATTTCCGAAATTCGTTGCTTAATTAATATAATGTCCTCATTATTTTTCAATTTTAATAAAAAGATACCAGTTAAATAATAGAGCGGTTGGTACGCTTGTTCCAGTCTTTCTAAGGCGATTGCTCTGTTCTCTGATCTAAAACTATCCCAACGTTTAATAATAAGCTGATTGACAATCCAACCGATCAATGCAATTATAAAACCGATGCCCATTATAATTAATTGCTCTAACATTTTCCCATTTTCCGTATTGCTAAATGTCAACATATTCTCACCTTAAAATACTGAAAAATGAGGTTCTTTGAATAATTTTCGAATTGATAGTTTGCGTATAAATTTTGCAAAAATTGACTTAGGAGCTATTCCCTTCTCATAATATTCTGCAGCCGTTCTATATTTTTGAGGATTGAAGCCAATCCACACAGATGCTAAATATTCATCATCATAAGCACATAGGAGGGAACCACTTTCAGTTGTTCCAGTCTTCCCAGCAAAAGTAACTAAATCTGGATGGTAACCAGTCCCATACGAGATGACACCCTTTAGTGCATCATGTACGATATGTGCGACGTCTTCATTAATTACTCTTATTGGAGCTTTATTTAACTCATAAATTAATTCTCTGTTTTCCGTATATATCTTCGTGATAATTCGAGGTTTGTAATAGAAGCCGGCGTTGGCAAACGGTGAGTATGCACCAGCTAAAGATAGTGGTGAAACCCCACCTTCCATAGCGCCAGTTGCTAAGGATAATGTAGGATTATTGATTGTAATTCCCACACTATTTAATAGATTTTGAAGTTTATCCAAATCTATTCGTTGAATAAGTTGAGCAAATACTGTATTGTCTGAGAAAACTAATGCATCGTGAAGTTTTATATTACCATAATAATGATTTTGCCAATTTCTGACTTTCCATATTTTTCCATCATCAAGACGGATCTCCAGTTCTCGACTTTCAAATTCATCATTAGGGCTAAATCCTTCAATAAGTGCCTGTGCATAAATGAAGGGTTTCAAAGTAGAACCTGGTTGTAATATTCCATTAGCTGCAGAATTGAACTTTATTATATCGTAATTTGTACCACCAGCCATCCCTTTTATCTGACCGGTTTTCGTTTCAAGTACACACATTGATACATTTTCAACTAAAGAACGATTACACTCTACAAGCACTTCATTGATACTCTCTTGAATATCTCGGTCTATAGATGATTCGATAATTAATTTATTTTGTGGGAAATGGGTATGGAAATCCTTTTGTAAAATACTCTTAATGTAATCTCTGACATAAGGAGCGATCTCACATTCGTTTGTTTTTGAAAATATTTGGATTGTTTCAGTAATTGCACGATTATACTCTCTTTCATTTATTAATTTCGCTTGTTTCATTTTCCAAAGTATAAACTTTTTTCTAGCTTCAGCCCTATGTGGAAATCTAATTGGAGAATAGTAATTTGGTGATTTGATCATACCTACTAATATAGCGATATCCTCTGTCCTTAAATGGTGTACTTTTTTTGAGAAAAGTGTTTTTGCCGCATTTTTAATCCCATATATGCACTCTCCAAAATAAACGGTATTTAGGTAGTCTCTCAAAATTTGTTCCTTAGATCGTTTCATCTCATATATGAAGGCTACTATGCATTCTGCAATTTTTCTTAATATACTTTTCCTCTTAGTAAGAAAAATATTTCGAACTAACTGTTGAGTGATTGTGCTACCTCCTTGAACTAGCGCACCTTTCTTTATATTGGTAAGAATTGCTCGTGCTATCGCAACAGGGTCAATTCCATAATGAGAGTAAAAACGCTTGTCTTCTATTAAAATCAATGTATCAATAAGCAATCGTGGTACTTCTCTCAATTTGATTAGTTCACGATTTTCATCATATATTTTGAATAATTTCTTCCCCCTATTGTCCCTGACATATGAGCACACTGGTAGAATTGCATTATTGGATAAAAATTGTACGAATCTATTTAATGATATTTTATATTTATCAGTACTCATTTTATTGAATTGTTCTTTACAATCGCTATAGAATTGGGTAATAAGGGGTAAATGTTAATATCACCTATTTATTATAGATTTGGAAGTTTTTTAAATGGAATTTAAATCGCTTTTACTTTTTGTCTAGTCGCCGGTGGTTAGTAATATTAAACTCGGCGTATTCAACCTCGATGATAGATTAATTAAGTTGTATTAACAACTCCCCATTATTGTACCACTGAGAAACAGAAAGATAAGCCCTAAACTCGTTTCAGGATCGTGTCAATCAAATCCTCTGATTAAACTCACCCCAATCCTCCTTCAATTCTGCAAATAGCGGCTTTATCACGGTCGGATACCTCGATTCTTTTTTCCCGTATCTGCGGATGATAAATTCCAGCAGCGTATGGCAGATCCCGCCAGTGTTTCTCCAGAGACAGTGAAAAAGAGAGTGACATCTTCGAACATGTTGATTTTCTTCAGATACGTAAGAGTCTCGATGTGAAAAGCTGCGGCTCTGTACCCGCCGCCTGAGAAACATAATGCAATTTTCTCGAATGGTTTTCGTCGGGATTGTGCGGCACTTTTGATACGTTTTGGCGGCATGATTTCTCTGTCGGGTGTGGCAGGTTTTCTGCGAGAAAGGTATAAATATTCTTTATAGAAAGCAAGGAAGAGGTAAAGGTCGTTGATCTTAGTGGAAATGGCTATATCTAAGAAAAAATTAAAAAGGAAAAAGGAAAAAAAGAATGTGGGGGGCAAAGATTTTGATCGGTCAATTTTGACGTTGATTCCTTCGATACTTGCCCCTAACCTGCTTGCTACGAGCTCGGGAATCTGGCTCGTGAATTGCCGGGTCATTGAGTTAAAAAGATTTTTTCTAAGCAGCCATATCGAGATGACCTCTGAGCGAGAGGATCATTAGCTTGACTTCGTTCGTCGAAGTCTGGCGACCGTGGGTAACTGAATCAGAACTTCAAAGTAAATACTGTATTCCGACCCGGTTCTGAAGTTACCGAGATAGATCCATGATGCAGCTGCATGATCTGGCGTGAAAGACTGAGTCCGATGCCCGAGCCGTCCGGTTTCGTTGTAAAAAACGGAATGAATATTTTTTCCAAAGCTTCCTTCTGTATGCCGGGACCATTGTCGATGATCTGGACTATCGGACGACCCGCATTTCCCATACCCGCACTGAGTATGGCTTCTCCGTTCGGTTTTGTACCGGCCCAATCCAGAGCATTCTGCAGCAGATTGATAAGCACCTGTTCGACCAGATTGAGATCCGCGGTAATTTCCAGCGTTTCCGGTTCGATGGACTGTGTAAACCGAATACCTCTCTCATCAAATTTGGCTTGCATAAGAGGTACTACACGGTTGAACAGCTCCCGGATGGGGACGATCTCGAATTCCGGTTTAGGAATGCGAGTGAGTTTTCGGTAAGATTCTACGAACTTCAAAAGCCCCTGACTTCGGGATTCAATTGTTGTAATTGCCTGCGATACATCCCGGAATGATTCCCGTATCTCAGGATATTTTTCCAAATCTGTAGAAGCGTTTCCTAAAAGACGATTTGCAGTAGATGCCAGTGAAGCAATCGGAGTAATCGAATTCATGATCTCATGAGTCAATACACGGATCAGATTCTGCCACGCCTCCAATTCTTTTTCATCCAGTTCGCTCTGGATGTTCTGAACAGAGATCAATGTGAGTGGTTCATTCTGAAGAATAAAACGGGTTGCATAAAGAGACAACGTCGCAGTATCTCCGGATTCGGATTCTCTGAATCTGGATCTGAGTTCTTTCACCCGATTCAAGTTGACGTACGCTAGTCGGCAGGTTCCGTTCGAGCAGACGTAATTGGTCGATATGTTTTAACTGCGGCATGCCCAGGATCTTTTTCGCCAATGGATTGATGAGGTCGATTTTCCCGTCTTCTTTAAACACGATGATTCCTACACCAATATGCTGAACGATCGTCTGGAGATAACGAAAATGAGCTTCCTTCTCGGATCTGGTCTTTTGAAATGCCTCAATCACACGGTCAAATGCGGTTCTCAGGGGTTGAAGGGATTTCTCCCTGGATGATGAAGAAAACGATTGTGAAAAATCGGAGTACTCAATTGACTGGAAAAAACGGACCATGTCTCGCTGCGGCCGCTCAATAATATGCAACAATTGAAAAATTTGAAAGATCAGAAGACACAAAATCAAGACGGTAAGGATTGAAATGCCGGAGAGAGGAATCAGGTATACCAGATATCCCACTGTTATCAGAATAAGGAGCATTCGGATTGCATAATGTAAACGAAGGCGGTTATAAACCATACTTTTCCATCCTGCGGTAGAGCGATGTTCGTGATAGTCCCAGTGCCTCAGCTGCCTGAGTGACGTTCCCTTGATGTGTTGTTAAAGCCTTTCGTAGAAGGATTTTTTCTGCCTCTTCGAGATTGAGACCATCAAGTACAATCTGGTCGGAATTGCTTACAGGATATGCGAGTGCAAAATCCGAAGGCAGATATGACTGACCTTCGTGTAAAATCACAGCGCGTTCTATCGTATGCCGTAATTCCCGCACATTGCCGGGCCATGGATACTGTTCGAATTGGCGATAGGCTTGCTTATCCACACACTGAATCGGTTTGTCATATTTCCGGGAATACAGGCCGATAAAAAAGTCGGCCAGAAGCGGGATATCTCCACGGCGCTCGCGGAGCGGCGGAAGATGGATTTCAACCGTGTTGATCCGGTAGAGAAAATCCTGCCGGAATATGTCGTGGATAATCCCTTCATGAACCTGTTTGTTTGTAGCGCAGATAAGACGGATATCGAAGGGAATCGGTTTGTTGGATCCCACACGGGTGACCTGCCGGGTTTCCAGAACACGGAGCATCTTTGCCTGCAGCGGGAGAGGCAAATTTCCGATCTCGTCCAGAAAAAGCGTACCGCCGGAAGCCGCCTCGAATTTCCCCGCCCGATCGGCCTGTGCGTCGGTAAAAGCTCCCTTAACATGGCCGAAGAGTTCGCTCTCGAACAGGGCTTCCGGAACCGCACCGATGTCGACACCGATGAACACACCCTCGACTCTTTTTGACCGGCGATGGATGGCACGCGCGACAAGTTCCTTGCCGGTGCCGTTTTCTCCCAGGATCAGAATGTTGGCGTCAGTTCCGGCCACCTTTTCGATTGTTTGAAAAATCATTTGCATGGCCGGACTCGTGCCGATCATATCATGAAAAGGTTGATCCATGGCTTCGCTCAGATGCCGCTGGCGTACCTCTAGTTGCCTGACTCTGGATCTCGAGCCCCGGAGCTGCATAGCGGATGAAAGTGTGACCAGCAGTTTTTCGTTCTGCCAGGGTTTTAGTACGAAATCAATCGCACCTGCTTTTACTGCCCGGACCGCCGTTTCAATATCGCCGTACGATGTGATGAGGATAACGATTGAGGAGGGGTCAATTTCAAGGATCTTTTGCAGCCAGTGAAATCCTTCGACGCCGCTTGTGACATCGCGCGTGAAGTTCATATCGAGTAATATGACATCGATAGTCTCGTTCTTCAGTATTCCCGGAAGAGCTGCCGGATTTTTTTCGGTCAGCACAAAATACGGGACCTGTTTCAGAAGCAATTTTGCGGCTGTAAGAACGTCTTCATTGTCATCCACAACGAGGACGGTTCCAAGAGGTTGCTTCATTACAATCTTCTGTCAGAAATTGAGGATTCTTCGATTTTTATTTATATCCAGGGATACAAACCACAAAAATGATACCATCTGAAATATCATTAATAATGATGCTATTGTCAACAAAAACTGTCCGTTTCCGTACACCGGTGTAACGAAACCGGATAGAGTCAATAGTGGAAAAACCGAATATTGCGTTGAAATCACTCTGGCACAATCGTTGCTTAAAGAGATGGTGTGCCTGCTGCAAAAGGAAAATGAAAATGAATATGAATATGAATACGATGGATCGGCCTCTTCAAAAGAAAAAATGGACCTTGAGACGCATCGCGATAATCGGAATCCCCTCGGCTCTCGTTATTTTTTTTCTTATCAATATATTATTCGGTGATCATAGTAGAAGACTCAATGTAGAAAAAGAAAAAATAACCATATCGACTGTCGCCCGTGGGACTTTTCATGATTATATCCCCGTGACAGGTGTGGTCATTCCTATAGAAACCTTTTTCCTTGATGTTGTCGAAGGGGGAAGGGTAATTCAGAAATATGTCGAAGAAGGCGCAGTTCTTAAAGCGGGGGACCGTATCATAAAACTTGAAAATATTAATCTCACGCTGCAGACGATTTACAACCAATCCCAGGTTGTCCAGCAGGAAAATAATCTCAGGACTTTCAAGTTAGCATTGGAACAGAACAGGCTGAACCTTCAGACCCAAATCCTGAATCTGAATGTTCAGATTCTAAATCAGAGGCGTATCTATGAGATGAATAAGAAGCTCTTTGAGAAGGATCTGATTCCTAAAAATGAATTTGAGAACAGCCGCGATCAATATGAATGTCTTGTTCAAAGTCGTGATCTTTCTCTGCGATCATATACATTGGACTCGCTATCGCGGGAAGAACAGATAAAGCAATTAGAAATTACGGTAAAACAGTTCCAGAAGAATATGAAATTGATCGAAGATCAGTTTTCAAATTTAATGGTCCGGGCACCCATTAATGGTCAGCTGACGGCGTTGAATGCAGAAATCGGAAAATCGATTGTACCCGGACAAAATATCGGACAGATAGATAATACGGAAGCATACAAAGTCCGGATCGATATCGACGAGCATTATATCGCGCGTGTACGGGAAGGCCAGACCGGTGAATGTACTTTTGATGATCGGACATACAAGCTGAAGATTACCAGAGTGTTCGTCCAGGTTACCGATGGTAAATTTCAGGCGGATATGCATTTTATCGATGATGCGCCGAAGGGTATACGGAGAGGACAAACGCTGCATATCAAATTAGAATTAGGCGGAATGAGTGATGCGTTGCTGGTGGAGGCAGGTGGATTTTACCAGACAACGGGGGGACAATGGATTTTCGTCCTTGATAAATCGGGCAGCACTGCAGTGAAACGGACAATAAAAATCGGCAGGCAAAATCCTCAATACTATGAGTTGCTGGAAGGACTGGAAGCGGGTGAGAAGGTCATTACTTCATCGTATGAGAATTACGGTGAAACGGAAAAATTGATTCTCAAATAAGTACAAACTTAAGGAATACTAACAATGATAAAAACCAAAAATCTTAAAAAAATCTATACGACGGAGGAAGTGGAAACCACCGCCCTGAACAACGTGAATTTCGAAGTGAAAAAGGGTGAGTTCGTTTCCATCATGGGCCCATCGGGCTGCGGCAAATCCACATTGCTTAACCTGATCGGCATGCTCGACAGTCCGACAGAGGGAGAATATCGTTTTTTCGACGAGGAGGTATCCGGATATTCCGAGAGGCAGAGAGCTCATATACGGAAGCACAACATTGGCTTTGTGTTCCAGAGCTTTAATCTCATTGACGAATTGACGGTCTTCGAAAACATCGAGCTTCCGCTCCTTTACCAAAAGGCATCGCCATCCGACCGGAAAAAGCGAGTCTGTGAGGCGATGGAAAAAATGCAGATCATGCACAGAAAAGGTCATTTTCCGCAGCAGCTTTCGGGTGGCCAACAGCAACGCGTGGCGGTAGCCCGTGCACTCGTGGGTGATCCTAAACTCATCCTGGCCGATGAGCCAACCGGGAACCTCGATTCGGCGAACGGTGAAGAGGTTATGGAAATGCTTTCGAAGTTGAACGAAAACAGCACGACAATTATCATGGTGACCCATTCGCCGGCTTACGCCGAATATGGGAACAGGATCGTGCATTTATTCGACGGACACATCGTGACCGAGAACATGAAAGGGAAATTTCATGTGTAGGAGGAATCATGTTTAAAAACTATTTAAAAATCGCGCTGAGAAATTTCATCCGTCACAAGGTGTTCTCTTTCATCAACATTTTCGGATTGGCTGTCGGAATGGCGTGCACCATTCTGATACTTTTATGGGTGCAGGATGAATTAAGCTACGACAAATTCTTTACGGATGCGGACAATACCTATTTGGTGCTCCGGGGCGATAAAGCAGGACCTACGGCAGTAACATCCAAAATGCTTGCACCTGCATTGAAACAGGATCTGCCGGAAATAAAAAATTCAACATACTTTATGCAGCTCCCTGAGAGTTTCAAACTCCTAATCCGAAATGGTACTAAGGGATTTGAAGAAAGCGTCATCCTGGCGGATTCAAATTTCTTCGAAATGTTTCCATTCAAATATAAGGAAGGCAATCCGGCAACGGCATTGTCCGCCCCAAACTCAATTATCATCACCGAAGAAATGGCAAAAAAATATTTCGGGAATGAAGGCGCGATGGGTAAACCGCTTGACGTCTCGGGATTCGGTGGTAAAACCGTAATGAACGTCAGCGGAATTTTGAAGAACATTCCGCTGCAATCTCATATACAAAGACAGATCATATTGCCGGCAAGCTGGTTTAGATCCGCAGGAATGAATTTTGACTCTTGGTATGATCAATCTTTCCAAACATACATTCAATTAAAAGACAACAGTAATCTACAGGACGTATCATCAAAAATTAAGCAGTGCGAGGTAAAAAATTTCCCAAACCAAAACACGCAAGATTTACGCTATTCACTCATTCCTCTTCCAAGAATTCATCTCTACGGCAGCAATATTAAATTCATGGAAACTACCGGCGATATTAAGTATGTCAGGATATTTGTAGTTATTGCGTTCATTATTCTTTTGATAGCGAGCATCAACTATATGAATTTGTCCACCGCTCTTTCACTAAAACGGACTAAGGAAGTTGGAATTAAAAAAACAGTCGGGGCCAACAGAAATACACTGATACTTCAGTTCTTTGGAGAAAGCATAATTCTTTCCTTTATTGCCTATATATTAGCTATCCTGTTCGTTGAACTTTTCTTGCAGGAATTCAATCTCTTGTCGGGAAAGAATTTAGTAGTCAGATTTTTCGAACCGTCTTTTCTTGGCCTTTCACTCCTGGTAATAATTGTCACAGGTTTAATCTCCGGATGTTATCCTGCATTATTCCTTTCTTCTTTTTCACCGGTTCAAATATTAAAAGGAAAATTGAAGCTGAGTTCCGGCAACCTGTTCACAAGGAAAGGACTGGTTGTTTTTCAATTTGTTATAACCATCGTGATAATCGTATGCACTATTGTAGTTTTTAGCCAGCTGTCTTTCATCAGGAACAGCAACCTTGGTTTTGATAAAGAGAACTTGCTCTGTATTAGAATGACGGGTGAAGCAAACAGTAAGTATGATGTATTGAAAAATGAATTCCTGAAAAATCCGGAAATCGTAAGCATATCACGTTCGGAACCGGTAAGCAGTGAGATAACCAGAACAATAGGTGTCAGCTGGAACGGAAAACCGGAAAATGAAGAAAAGCATTTTTTTGTGCTTCACTCGGATTATAGTTTAGCCGCCACATACAAATTCGAAATGAGCCAGGGAAGATATTTCTCTGATCAATATCCCACAGACAAAATAGGTGCATTCGTGATTAATGAAGCAGCTGCAAAAGCAATTGGCTTGAAATCGCCTCTTGAGAATGAAATACGGCTATGGGGCAAGAGGGGCAAGATTATCGGCGTAACAAAAGATTTTCATTTTGCTTCGTTTCATACCGCAATTGAACCTTTGATTTTTACAATACCCGATAATAACCAGCAAGCCGGCTCGTTTCAGCATTATTTCCATCCGGTTCAAATCCCGGATGCCGAGTAATCTTATATCATCTCTCGAAAAGACATGGCATGAACAAATGGCAGACAGTCCTTTTAATTATTATTTCTATGACGATTCGTTGAACAAACAATATTTTTCCGAAATACGGATGGGGACGATCTTCAAATATTTTTCTTTCCTTTCAATATTAATTGCGTGTCTCGGTTTGTTTGGTCTCGTCTCCATTTCTGCCGAACAAAGGACCAAAGAAATAGGTATTCGTAAAGTGTTGGGCGCTTCGATTTCGAATGTCGCATTAATTCTTTCAAGAGAATTTTTTAATTCTGGTTGTTGCGTCAAATGTCATTGCCTGGCCAGTTGCATATTATTTTATGAATAAATGGCTGCAAGATTTTGCATATAGAATTGATATAAGCTTGTGGATATTTATTCTTTCAGGTGGAATAGCGTTGATAATTGCATTGATGACAGTAAGCTTTCAAGCTGTGAAGGCAGCAATAGCAAATCCAGTCGAGTCTTTGAGATATGAATAAGGAGGAAAAGATATGTTGAGAAATTATTTAAAGGTTGCATTTCGAAACTTTCGCCGTAATAAAGGTAATACGGTTATTAACATAACCGGACTTGCGCTTGGATTATCAGTCTTTTTCCTAATCATTCAGTATGTAACATTTGAACTCAGTTACGATAGTTTCAACATGAATGCCGACAGAATTTATCGCATAAGGAACGACCGTATTTATTCCGATAGGCACGACAAAAGTGCCGGTTGCCCGCCTGCACTGGCTCCAACACTAAAAAAAGAATTTCCTGAAGTTCTGGAATCTGCAAGATTGTGGATTGGGGGGGGAGTGGGGGATGTGACTTTTATTTGCACTAACAAAAACATATCCGCCAATGTGGAAAAAGTATATTATACTGAAACTTCATTTCTAAAAATCTTTTCATTCCCTTTGTTAAAAGGCTCTGCATTGTCGGCGCTTGAGGAACCATATAGCGTAATAATTTCGGAATCCGTTTCACAAAAATATTTCGGGAATGAAAACCCTGTTAATCAAGAGATTACACTGGTCAATGAATACGGAAATCACAATTACAAAATAACAGGCGTGTTTAAGGATGTCCCACAAAATTCACATATAAAATTCAACATGCTTCTTTCATACGAGACACTTATTACCCAAAATAGAGAAGCTGAATTTTATTGGGGTTGGAATGCTTTTAATACCTATATCCTTTTGGCACCTAATACCGATCCAAAAGCGCTTGAAGCAAAATTTCCGGCTATGGTCGAGAAATATAAAAATTACGATAGTGGATACAAGCGTGAATACCTTTTACAGCCAATAAAGGACATCCATTTATATTCACATTTACGATTTGAACCAGAAGTGAATGGCAGTTCGGAAACAGTCAAGTTTTTATCTATCATTGCAATGTTTGTACTAATCCTTGCATGGGTCAATTATATCAATCTTTCAACGAGCCGTTCGTTAATGCGTGCAAAAGAAGTTGGTGTCAGGAAAGTATTGGGGTCGAACCGTTTTCAACTCATAAAACAATTTATGGCGGAATCGCTGATGATGAATATTCTCGCATTGGTATTGGCAATTGTTATCGATTTAATTGCACTGCCATATTTTAACCTAATGACAGGATTGCCATTATCAATAGATTTGTTGAAAGATAATTTGTTATTGCTCATAACTATTTTAACAGCGGGAGTATTGTTGTCCGGAATGTACCCCGCCTTTGTACTATCTTCTTTCAAGCCCATTACTGTATTAATGAAGAAGATGAACCGTACTGCGAAAGGAATTGATTTACGCAGAGGACTTGTGATTTTTCAATTTACTATTTCGATTATGCTCATCGCTGCTACTCTAATTGTTTATCAACAACTTTCTTTTATGCGCAGTCAAGACCTGGGTATTAACATAGATCAGACATTAATTCTAAAAGCGCCCATAGGAAAGGAGAGTTCCTTTTCATCGGTTACGAGTTTCAAGGATGCTCTACTAACAATTCCAAGCATTAAGGGTGTTTCTGCTTCAGCTTCAATTCCCGGGAAAGATTATTCAAATTTTTCAAGCGGTGTCAGAAAATTTGGCAGCAACCCGCAGGACGGTACGCAAGGATTTTATGTTGATGTGGATGAAAACTATTTCAGACTATTTGAAGTGCCTTTGCTCTCTGGTAGATATTTTACGAGGGAATCCAGGTTAAACGGGGAAATTATCATAAATGAAGAAGCTGTGAAAGTATATGGTTTTAAAAACGCGGAAGACGCAGTCAATAATAAACTGGTGTTTGACGGATTTGGAGGATATAATATTAAAATAGTAGGAGTAACAAAAAATTATCACCAGGAATCGCTTAAGAGCATTTTGCTGCCAGTCGTCTTTAATCCAATCAATGCGAGTGATAGAAACCTTACCAGATATTTTTCGCTTAAAATGGACATGCAAAATATTCAACAGACTATTTCACAAATTAAGAATAAGTGGAACGAAATCTTCCCCAATCAACCTTTCGAATATAATTTCCTGGATGAAGTATTCAACTCGCAATATAAAGCTGATCAACAGTTTGGGAGGGTGTTTGGCCTGTTCACGTTTTTAGCAATTGCAATAAGTTGCTTGGGATTATTCGGGTTAGCTTCTTATACAAATTTACAACGCACAAAAGAGATCGGAATTCGAAAAGTAGTCGGCGCTTCATTACGGAATATTCTTGTGATGCTTATAAAAGATTTCACTCAATGGGTATTGCTTGCAAACCTATTTGCCTGGCCGGTTGCATACTATTTCATGCATTCATGGCTGCAGAGTTTTGCTTATCGAATTGAAATCAGCATTTGGGTATTCGTCCTTTCCGGCTTGACCGCGGTTGTCATAGCGCTGGCGACCGTAAGCTATCAGGCAATAGAGGCGGCATTGGCAAATCCGGTAGAGTCATTGAGATATGAATAAAAGATACAATTAACGATTCGCGCCGAGATGGATAAAGAAGAGACTTGAAGAATTTATTTCTTATGAAATATTCTGATTACAGTTCATTTACATCTTGATATCCTACACTTACAATAAGATCCAAACATTGTATTTAGAGATATTTTTTGCAATTAATATGTCAGGTTTTCCAATCATCTCATCAGCACCATCGCCCGCGTCTGCACCGAAGCACCTGAACTCAGCCGGTAGTAATACACGCCGCTTGCCAAACCTGAAGCGTTCCACGTTATTGTGTGAAAGCTAGGATTTTCTTGTTTGCTTATCAATGTTTCGACAAGTCTTCCCATGATGTCAAAGACCTGCAGGGAAACATGACTCGGTGTGATGCCTGAGGTCGAATATCTGATTGTCGTGGCAGGATTAAATGGATTGGGGAAATTCTGTTCGAGAATAAATTTTGCTGGTAAAATACTACGGTCGAATGAATCCGTCGTGGTGGATGAGGCAACAAGTTGTTCTCCCAGTTGTAACCTGTAAGCCTGTTTCCCCCAAGACGCCGTGCGGTGATATTCAGATCGTTGTCATCCGACTGACCGTTTGTCCCGTAAATATAGGGTGAGATCCTGAGAGTGTCTTTCGATGTGTTGATAGTAAAATTGACGGGAATGGATTGTGCTGAAGTCATGCAGAAGGCGGCTAGCCAGGATGCAATGAATGCTGACATAGTGATATTCATAGATGAATTCCCCCCAGTCATATAATGTAATGCACCTCACAACAGAGAGTATGATTAAAAAGAAATAAAATTATCGATATGTGTCGGTGCGCAAAGTCACATTGGAATTGAACCGTAAAATTGCCTATTGCATTTAAGACTTTGCAATGGTATTTTAAAAAATGAAGCTGATCGGACTTGTCGGGTGTGGAAATTGGGGCACAAATATTTTGCGGGATTTGCTCCGACTACATTGTGCCGTCTACGTCGTCGATATAGATTCTAAGGCAAGAATGCGGGCTTCCGGAAACGGAGCCATGAAAGCTTTTTCTTCGATAGATGATCTACCTGCTTGTGATGGATATGTGGTGGCGGTTCCCATCCCGGATCTGACGAAAGAATCCGTCCGTCTCTTAAAATTTAAGAAACCGATATTCGCCGAAAAAACGCTCTGTTTATCTCTTGAGGATTTCGATCTTTTATATATCTCAGGCGGATCGGACTATATCTTTGCCATGCATAAATGGCATTATCATCCGGGCATTGAAGCATTGCGATCTGTCGTTCAATCGGGAAGGATAGGGGAATTAGAGGTACTATCGGTGACCCGGCATGCATGGGTTGACGATTTTCATTGCGGAGATGTTTTCTGGACGCAAG
>CAVZMI010000026.1:0-64930 GCA_963776275.1 Ignavibacteriota bacterium | reverse complement strand
GTGTCACAAACTGCCCGAACCTCTATGCACATATCGTTGTGACACTGCCCGCCAATTCAACCTACTACACTTATCAACTGAGACCCATGTTCGTGAACTCAACGCAAAACAGAACCATAACCGATTTTTGCCCACTAAAGTTGACAATCTCAACCTGTCTGCCACAGACTGAAAATGGAACGGTAGGAGGCTATCCAACTGTTGTAAACGGAACAGGACAATTCTACAACTCGTCAGCTTCAAGCTGGACACACCATTGGAGCCAATTCATTTCGGGAACAAAAGGAGCAGGAATAATGTTTACAGATGATGCAAACAGTAAACTTTACGTGTTCGACAATCTGGCCAACAACAAAACTGGAAGCCTAAGATCAAACTCAACCACTATGACGATGGAATTGCTTCCAGTATCAATTGCACCTGTCAGCTTCCAGACTGCCTTGGACGTGATCTGGTATGGTGCGGTTGCAGCTTTTGACGGTACGACACCAATATATCAAAACGTGAGCGGGACAATTGGAGGATTATGGATGACAGTAGAGTACCCGCCTACAGTAGCAATCACCGAAATATGAAACACAAAATAAGAAACCGTTTGTCCTAACAGACTCATACGCATCAACAAAAGGATTCATCGCGCGGGTTGACTTGAATCGATCTGCGTTTTAGCAGTACTATGTGTGTAAACACGAAAAAAGTATGCCTTGAATCACCGGCATGAGAGACGAAAACACCCAAATATGAAACGGGCGGCATGACAAAAAACAGTCGGCGCGCAGTTGTCATTTTCATTCGTTTTCTTTGCTGTCCAAAAACGCGTCTTCGCGGTGGCCTAAATTGTCCGTGCGCACTGAATCAGGATTTCAAGTTCATACAGTTTAAATAAGAAAAGGAAGGACTTTTGTTGTCAATGAGAGGTGAACAAAGGTTGACCAAGAATATTAGAAAAGCACGAAAGGCCATATCTCCAATACTCGCCACGCTATTGTTGATAGTAATCGCTGTTGCAGCAATAGTGGTAACGTACGCCTGGATAATGACGTACATGGGCAGCGCAACAAGTCAAGCAGGCGTACTCCTCAGCAAAGACGCCGTCTCATGGCCTACTAACACGACAATAGTAGTCTACGTGAGAAACACTGGAAACCTCAGATGCGACAATAGACGCCGTATACGTTGGTACTTCCGCAGCAAACCTTACAAATGCAACGATTGCAAGTATGAACCCCACAAATGGCGTTGTTGCAGCCAATGGAGGAGCCATCCAGATAACAATCACATATACATGGACAAATGGAACAACATACTACTTTAGGTCGCCCCAAAAGTTGGCGCACCATTAGAGTTCAACATTAAAGTATCGTAAGCCATTCCTGGCAACTTCCAATAGGCACAAATAAAACCTGGCTTTTTCTGATGACTCCATTGCTAAGGCTGCAAAAGAAAGCCAAAAATGTTTCAATGACAATTAATCATTAAATACAAAGTCAGACGAACTTAGCATTAGCGGTGGTCAAATGCAAGGTTTATTAGAGGCTTCAAGGGCTGCACTGGCCCTAACATTTCTTTTTTACGCATCTTGGAGCGACTATAAAGCTCGAGAAGTAAGCAACAGCGTCTGGATACTGTTCGCACCGCCCGCTTTCGCGCTGACCCTCATGCAACTGCTCCTTTTCGAACCTTCACAACTCTTCTCATATGGTTTATGTTTCGGCTTGACCACAGCCTTCGCCATAGTCCTATTCTATACAGGCGGATTCGGAGGCGCAGACTCAAAAGCTCTAATGTGCTTGGCACTTGCCATACCATTCGCCCCTGCGAACTTGCCAAAACTTCCGCATCTGGAAACTTCGCCAATCTCGCAGATCTTTTTTCCAGTAACCATTTTCAGCAACGCCGTCTTGCTTGCAGCCTTCACCGCAGTCATCATTTTTCTGTACAACATATTTTGGCGTCTAAGAACGGGAAATAGACTCTTTGAAGGAGACCACAAGAACGAGTCTCTGGGAAAGAAGATTCTGGTTTTGATAACTGGCTACAAGGTTCCGATAGACAAGCTGAAAGAAAAATGGCACGTGTACCCCCTTGAAGACATAGAAGAAAACGCTGAGAGAGGAGTCAAAAGAAAGCTTATTATCGTGCCCCGAGACGAAGGCAGAACTGCCACAGTTGAAAGACTCGACAAGGCCGTCCAAGCTGGAGCCATACAGGACAGGATTTGGGCAAGCCCCGGACTTCCCATGCTTATCTTCGTCACAGTGGACTTATCATAGCCTTGTTGTTTGGAGACATCGTCTGGATTTGTGTTCGGTTCCTGCTTCGATGAGACCGAAAGGAACTGAACCAATCTGAATGCGCCTGCCCTAACGTGCTAAAATGGTCTGTGAAAAAGAGTTATCTGAGCTAAGCAACCACTGTGCTTTAGGTGCGAACGTTGCCAGAGGATTTTCTCAACGAACTGGACAGCTTTCTGAAAAGTGAAAATGGAAAGACTAGCGTGGTAGTCATGCCTGACTTCTTTCTCGACCGAATACTATGCCTAAACTGGAATACGAAGACTTTTTCGGAAAAACTCGAAAACGTGGCTCAGAGAAAGGGCGGCAGCATTGACGGCTTGAAACAGGCCGAGCTTCGGGGCGGAAACGCCATTAACACAGCCTCTGCACTGATTGAACTAGGCGCAAACGTTACGCCGATAGTATGCACAGACACGGTAGGACTGCAACTCATCAGACTCTACCTGAAGTCAGGCAATGTTGACCTTTCACATGTCAAAACTGGGGCACGAATCACAATTGAAAATGAACGGGAGGTGAGCGGAGAACCGATGGGCGATATTCTTGCTTGCACGTCCGCACTGCATAATGTGAGACTTTCCGGGTCAATTATTCCAAATATCATCGATGAAATTCCGATTCTTGCAGTTGCTGCTGCGGTGAGCCGGGGAACATTCGAAGTGCGTGAAGCTCGTGAGCTTCGAAACAAAGAGTGTGATCGAATCGCGGCTGTAGCGAATAATCTGCTCCAGATGGGTGTTGATGTCGAAGTCTATGATGACGGTTTTGCCTTTGGGGGTGTTCCTGTATTGAAAGGGGCGCAACTGGATAGTTACGCCGACCATCGTATCGCTATGGCATTTGCAATTGCCGCTCTCGTCGCACAGGGTGAGACCACAATAGAACGGAGCCACTTTGCCAGCATATCTTTCCCGACATTCTGGGAAGTCCTTGAGACGGTAAGCCGGTAATACCAATGGAACAATTTCACGCATTTCTTCGTATGCTGAAAAGAAGGACATACTTTGAAAGGAGAATGTTATGAAGCGGTTGTATCGCTCGAGAACCGAAAAGAAATTCGGCGGCATATGCGGCGGACTCGGTGAGTATCTGGACTTTGACCCGACGATCGTTCGCCTTTTTATGCTGATCTTTATTTTCTTCACGGGTATAATTCCGGGTATTATCGGATACCTCATCGCCATGTGGATTATCCCGGAAAAGCCGACGACAGAAAACCAGAGTTGAGATCAATATCATAATTTTTATTTGTATCCTACAGCATCCCCTCCTTTTTAAGGAGTGAGGCGGGGAGAGATTAGTAAAGCTTTTATGCATTTAGGGTTTTTCTAAAAACAAAAAGTCTTCAACTCCATTATGGAATTGAAGACTTTTATTTTTCTGATTCTAAAGTGCTATTATACCCACCCTCTGAGCTTCATTGCTTCTGCGACACGCTGAATCGACACGACGTAGGCTGCCGTTCTCGGATCGATCTTGTTTTCATTATGGATTCTGTTCATGTCGTGGAAGGCTTTTGTTATTCTTCTCTTCAGCTGGTCATGGACATATTCCAGTGTCCAGTAGAAGCCTGACAGGTTCTGACACCATTCAAAATACGAGACTGTTACGCCGCCGGCGTTGGCAAGGAAGTCCGGGATCACAAAGACATTACGTTTGTGCAGGATTTCGTCGGCATCGGGTGTTGTCGGACCGTTTGCCAGTTCGACGATAATTTTCGCCTTCACGCGTGGGGCATTCTCTGAGGTAATAACGTCTTCGAGGGCTGCCGGTATCAGCACATCGACTTTGAGCTCAAGAAGTTCTTCGTTGGTGATTCTGGTTGTTCTTGGGAAACCGACAACCGATCCTGTCCGTTGTTTATGGTCGAAGAGTTCTTTAAAATCGATTCTCTCTTTCGAGTGGATGCCGCCTTTTGTGTCACTGACGGCGATGATTTTTGCATCGAACATTTCGTCCGCCAATTTGTGCGCGAATTGTCCGGCATTACCGAAGCCCTGGATCGCGACAGTTGCGCCGCGAAGTTTCAGGCCTATAACTTCGGCTGCTTCTTTCAGTACGAACATTCCGCCTTTTGCGGTCGCTTCGTCTCGTCCGAGAGACCCGCCGAGGATAATCGGTTTACCTGTGATAAATGCAGGATTATTGTACTGACGGATCTTGGAGAACTCGTCCATCATCCATGCCATAATTTGCGGTGTTGTGTACACATCGGGAGCCGGAATATCTTTTTCCGGTCCGACAATTTGTGCGATGCATCTAATATACTGGCGTGAAAGTCTTTCGAGCTCGTCATTTGACATTTCTTTCGGGTTGCAGATCACGCCGCCTTTTCCGCCGCCGTATGGAAGACTCACAATTGCGCACTTCCATGTCATCCATGATGCAAGTGCCTTTACTGTGTCGATAGTCTCGTCGGGATGGAAACGGATTCCGCCTTTTGTAGGCCCGAGGGCATCGTTGTACTGAACCCGAAATCCCTTGAAAATTCTTATTTGGCCCGAATCCATTTTCACCGGAATGGTGATATGGAGTTCACGCATTGGTTCTCGCAGCATGGCATGAACTGCCGGTTCCAGTTTCAGGACTTTCGCAGCCTTATCGATCTGTAACTGAGCGATTTCAAAAGGATTTGTTGTCTCGACCGGTACTGCCAGTTTCTTACTCTCCTTCGAAGCTTTTGCCATAGTGATTTTTTCCTCCTTGTTTGATCGTTGGATTGATTTGATAGATTAAGTGTGAATCCAAAAATAATATTCTTGTTTTTTTCCCCTGTTGTCGACTCTCTGTATTAAATAAATCAGTATGGAACTCATTCCTATTGGGTATCAGATTATACCCTCTGACCAATAATCATATTCTCACAAAAAGAATCGATAGCAAAAGGTGAGCGGTCACTTCTTTCCGGAACCATACAGTAGTGTAAAATGCTACCGACGGCAACCGGTATAGAACCTGATCTAAGATCTTAACGTCATCAATAGATAGAGTAACAGTAGGAGGTTGAATATCGGTTTTTTCACCGGAAGGGCAACCTCACATGGCTTTTTAGTCCGCTTGTGTATCCATGTTTTGACAACCATGAGCCACAATGCAGTCCTCAACTGCACGGTCTCTATCCCAATTTCAATATAACCTAATTTAATATTTTTTAGGCTCTTGTCAAGATAAAAAAGAGAAATTGGGAGAAGAAATCAGTTGTTCAGCTCCCATTTATCTTGTATCATGTGGTCCACCACTACTTGGTCTTAGTAAAGTCTATGATGGCGGTTGTACATAAATGAATTGACCAGAAAATAAAAGCCATTGAAATGCTAGATAGCATCGTTCGAATAGCTCTAACTGTCCTATTTTGTTAAGTTTCCTATTTTTTCTTCTTTTGTTCGCTAACCAATTTCCGAAATTCTTCACTCGATTGTAACTCTTTCAGGTCTTTATCGCTCGAGGCTTGTTTCTTCAATTTTGGGTTCTTTTTAAGAGCTTTTGCGAGTGCGACGAGCGCTTCTGCCTTTTTACCTGCGGCAAGACGGATGACAGCAAGATCGTATAGTAATTCCGGATTCTCAGGTGCAAGTTGGGCCGCATGTTCCTGAAGGCGAAGAGCTTCGGCATATTTCTTTTGCGTAAAAGCCGTCCATCCTTCGTTCCATGCATAGTTCATCTGTGCATAATTCAATAAACGTCCCAACTCTATGAATGGATTGGGATGATCGTCCACCCGTATGTCGATTGCCCGGTCGGTATAACCGCCGTAGCCGGTTCCCTTCTTTACTACAAGCATTGCAGCTGATTGCCTACCTCGTGAATCGCCCCCTTTTGAATCACCGGCGACAAGGGCGGCATACAGCCTGTCGGCTAATGTCCCTTTTGTCTCAAGGAATGTTTTTTCCATTGCGATAACCACAGATTCGCTTGTCAGAATATTCCCCTGGCATGCATATCCCGGCCCGGAACGTCCGCCAGCCCAAGAAAGACATCCTTTTCCCGTGTATGTCACCGAAGCACCGTTCGCAGCAACGATGCCGACCTGACGGTTGTCCGGCTGATCATCGCTCTGAAGAAGAATTTTCAATGCCTCTTCGGGTACTAATCCTTTTTCGAGGAGCTCCAGTCCGCGCCAGCCGAAACTCGTGTTGGCAAACGATTGTGTTGCGACCGCACCGACATCTGCTTTTGCCCATGGAACAACGCTGCCGACGGCAAAGAATCTCGATGCAACCGCTACGCCCAGTTCACCAGCAGTTGTGTCGACTGCAACGATTGAAAATGTCGAGATCAGTTGTTCAGATGCAGTTGATTGTGCGCTAAGGTGCCATGGGTATGAAACAGAGACCGAGGGCAAGAATTTGTATTTGAAAGAGCGATAAGATTCTCATAAATCCTCCTTTTTCAGATCATATCCTTTGGAAATAATTTTGTTATCAATCATGAATAATTGATAAAATGAAATGCTATTTTCAATCATCAATCATAAATCATAAATCATCAATCATCAATCATAAATCATCAATCATAAATCATCAATCATAAATCATCAATCATAAATCAGAAGTATCCTGGGCTTTTTTCAGAGATGCAAAATTTGGTGTTCGAACCGGTCGATCTTGACCTCATCCATCAGCCAGCGCGTAAATTCCATTCCATATTTGTTTATAAAATATACGATGCTGATCTCACGCTCCTGAAAATTACCGTTGGGTGACAGATGACGCGCAACCTTCTCGATTTGATTGAGGGTGATTTCATTCTTCTTCTGCTGGGCTATAGACGCACGGCTCTTGAGCTGGTCGAGTGTCGATGAGATTTTTTGTTTTGTATGTTCGAGTGCGCCAAGGAGTGTGGGGTCAACTTGTGTGAGTCCGAATTGAAGCTCTGTAAGTACCTCGATGATTCGTTGTTGCGACGCTGAAAAAATTGTATCGACCTTCACTTCCGAGATCTGATCGGATATTCGCCGGATGAGGAGATCGATATCACCGAAGAAGTCGGTCACTTCGAGCTGGTGCTTTTGAATGATTTTCTCTAGTCGCTCCTCAAGGATCGTAACACTGGCGCGTGGGTAGATAATCGGCATCGGAACATTGAAAAGCTCGTATATCGGTTTCAACTGTGCAAAATATGAAATCTCGCCCGGACCCCCGATATAAACAGCGGTCGGCAAAATTGTATCCTGACAAATTGGCCGCAGAATGACATTGGGGCTGAACAATTCAGGTGTACTCTGTATTGCCAATGCGAGCTCTGCGGATGAGAGGTAATGTCGTGTTCCTTTCAGACTGAAATCCTCTTCCTGCTCACGGGGCTCGATGAGATATCGTCCCCCCTTATGAAACATGAAAAGATTGATAGCCTTCGGCTTTACCTGAGCGTGATATCGTTGTTCGAGTTCTGCACTCAGCGTGATGATACGCTGTGAAATTTCAGACCGGTGTTCGCATTCATGGAGAAACACCGGTGTCAGGAGCTGTTTGAACTCGCGGTCATTGATATCGCAAAAAACCAGACCGGAATCTTCAAACAGCTTGTTAATCCAGCTGACAAAGCTTTGTGTAAAGGTTGCACCAAGGTGATACGAATGGTGCAGTGTTTCGAGAAGCTTTGGTTTAAACTCGGTTGTCAGCAATGCGGCATCTAGTGAAGTAAATAATTCCTGTAAGTGTTCATCGAATCTAATACTGCCGACGGGGCCAGGATTCTTTTCAAGCGGTTTTCCCCCGATTAAATACGATAACCGGACCGGTGAATTGTCCTGGTTGATCACGGTGACTGAGTTCATCTCTTCGAAATCATGATCTTCACTTTCAAGCCAGAAGACGGGAACGAAATTGTATTCGGTATAACGATCCTTCAATATCTCCGTGAGTTTTAGGGCGGTAAGAATTTTATAGACAGTGTATAAAGTGACCGCCCAGAATTCCCACCTGTTGCCCGGTGACGACGGCGAAGGTATTATCGTTATGGAGAAGGTCAATGTTCGCGAGGGTTTTGACGCTGCAATGGAAATTCTTGTTTTGTTCGATTAATACCCGGAAGAGAGTCGATCGGTTTCGATTTTTCCGGCCGACCATATCAATCACGGCTTTCCAGTCTTCCGGATTTCGGAAATCACCGGCATAGTACTGTTTCACATTCTCATAGGCGGAAAGAAAATCGATGTACAGGTTGGAGAGATTTCCAATTGTCGTGGGAATATCACGAAAATCAAGCCAGCTCATTCAGATACGATTCGAGTGTAGTGAGACCGTTGATTGTGATGAATATACAGGAATCGTATTTGAGAATCAACCGTTGCAACTCTGGTTTTTTACAAATACATTAACCTCATGGCAGAGACAATTCTCCGAACACATGCTCTCGGCAAACGGTACAAAACACGATGGGCGGTCACCGATCTGAATCTCGAGATCCATCGCGGTGACATCTTTGGATTTCTCGGTCCCAACGGTGCGGGGAAGAGCACGACCATACGTATGCTTCTTTCACTTCTCCGACCTACGACAGGAGATATAGAGCTCTTCGGATATTCACTTGCACACAACCGGAGGCGGGCACTGGCGCCAGTCGGCGGTTTGGTAGAAGAAGCCGACTTCTACCTCTATCTGACTGCGTTTAGGAACCTCGAAATGATCGGCGATCTGGTCGGAGGAATCGGTAAAAAGAAAATAAATGAGGTGCTTGAAGCCGTCGGACTCTTTGACCGTGCCGGCGACAAGGTAAAAACATATTCGCACGGAATGAAACAGCGGTTGGGGATAGCCCAGGCGCTCCTGACCGATCCCGAACTGGTGATTCTCGACGAACCGACAACAGGCCTGGATCCTCAGGGTATGAAAGAAGTCCGCGATCTTATTCTTCATCTCTCGCGCGAGCGCAATATTACCGTCTTTCTCTCGTCGCACCTTCTGCATGAAGTCGAATTGGTAGCGACGCGGATGGCAATTATTAATAAAGGTAAATTGGTGGTTCAGGGGAATGTTGCCGACCTTCTAAATGGCGGTGAAAATTGGATTCATCTCACACTCGCTCCTCAGGAAAATGCCGTTCAGTTTTTAACGTCGCTTTCCTGGATTCAGAAAGTCGATATGGATGAAACAGGATTGGTTGTACAGGTTTCGGCGACCGAAGTTCCGCGAATGGTGTCAATGCTCGTCAATGCCGGATTCCAGATATCCGCGGTCACGCCGCGGCGCTCGCTCGAAGAATATTTTCTCTCGATTACAGGATGATGAGACTTTTCTATAACGAAATATTTAAGACATTGCCTCGATACGCCCCGCCCAAGAATTAGGGCGGGACTACGGTTCGACGAGCTCACCGCGAGCTCGGCAACCTGGCTCATTATACTAGTGATTAATAATGAAATTGTTTTATAACGAAATATACAAAACATACCGGAAGTGGAGAACATACATCGGATTCCTGGCGATTGGGATTCTCGTTCCGCTGATGCAGGTTGCTATGAAACTTGAAGGCGATATATTCATGCAGCGGTTAACAATGGGTCTGCAGCGGGATTTCTTCTTCGTCGGAAATCTCTTCAACGGATGGTTTGTTACGCATCTCATGATGAACATCTTATGGTTTCATGTGCCGTTCCTTATCAGTCTGGTCGCGGGAGACATTCTTGCCGGTGAAGCTACGGCGGGAACGTTTCGAATTCTCCTCATTCGTCCTGTCTCCAGAACGAGAATCTTTCTTTCAAAATATGTCGCGACGCTCTTTTATACATGGACTCTGGTGTTTTTCCTTGGTATCCTTAGCGTAGTTCTGGGATTATTTCTATTCGGTTCAGGTGCATTTTTAGTCCTGAATGCAAATCCTTATAGTTCCGGAGAGCCATTTTCTCAAATCGCAAGAGGAATTCTGATTCTCCCGGCCAGTCAGGCATGGTGGCGATTCATCATTGCATTTGTTCTTGCAACGATAGCGATGTGGACGGTTGCATCGCTTGCTATGATGTTTTCAGCACTTGTCGAAAATGCTATTGGGCCCCATTATCGGCACGATGGCGGTGATCTTCGGGTTATTTGCCATCGGTAAAGTACCGGTCTCGTTCTTTAAAGCCATGGAACCTTATCTCTTTACCTCGTATTTTGATGTCTGGACGAAAGCGTTTGACGACCCGATTTCGTTTAGCGAAGTGGCACGTTATTCGCTGGCACTCTGCGGTTTCTCAATCGGTTTCACGGCGTGTGCATGGGGCATTTTCGCTCGAAAAGACATTGTATCGTGAGGTTGTATGAAACGTATCTATGCAGTCATAATTATCTTTTCTGCTTGTTCTTATGGTGTCCGTGGACAAAAGCCGGACGCCCAAGAAATATTATCATGCTTTGAACGTTCTTATCGTACGCTTGAAGATTATAGTGCGACTGTGCAGGCCGAAATCGACATGGAACGTCTGCGTGTACCGCGGATGAATGTAACGATCTACTTCAAACAACCGGATAAAATTCATATTGAATCCAAGGATTTTGCAATGCTTCCACGCGATGGGGTGGGTTTCAATCCGTTTGTATATACGAAGAATTATTCGGGTCGAATCGAGGGAGTCGATACAGTCGATGGAATACAGACTACCAAAATGTTACTTACGCAAAATAATGATACGGTGCGTTTTCGTCAGCTCACCGTCTGGGTAGATCTGCAGCGCTGTGTAGTAGTAAAAATGGAATCCGTTCCTTATCGGGGACGTCAGCTCAAGATGGCCCTGGAATATACGAAGGTTGAGAATACATGGTGGCTTCCGTCAAAGATCTTGTTAACGCTTGATGTCCGGCAGTCGTCGGAACAGGATCAGTCCCGGTATGATCGGGGAGAGGACGATACTCATTCACAGATGGGACGGATACAACTTCCAAGGAAGGGCACGATTACCGTGACATATTCAAATTATAAGGTGAATCAGCATCTTTCCGATGAATTGTTCGAGAAAAAGAAAGTTGAAAAGAAAAAATAACGGTAGTGTAATTCATGTGGAGTATACTTGAAACAGCCCGATTATGTTTTTACCATCAGTGAACTGACCCGGCAAATTAAGTTGTCGCTTGAGTCCGCCTTCTCCCGGGTGACGGTAATGGGAGAAATTTCGAACTTGAACAGGCACTCCTCGGGACATATGTATTTTACCCTGAAGGATGAGGGAGCTGCACTCAGCGCGGTTCTCTGGCGAAGTAGAGTCGGATCGCTCAGTTTTACTCCCGAAGACGGAATGAAAGTGGTTGTACGGGGTGACATTACCGTATATCCGCCCCGTGGAAATTATCAAATCGATATTCAGATGATGCAGCCGCTGGGAATCGGGGAACTTCAGCTCGCTTTCGAACGTCTAAAGCAACGATTGATGGCGGAAGGATTGTTCGATGAGGCGCGGAAGAAACCAATTCCCCGTTATCCGTCGCGAATCGGTATTGTAACGTCGCCGACCGGAGCGGCTCTTCAGGATATCATCAACATCATCTCGCGCCGTTTTCCTGCCGTCGAGCTGGTCATTGCGCCGGTTCGAGTTCAGGGTGCGGGAGCCGCCGAAGAAATTGCTGGTGCCATCGCAATGATGAACGAGTTTCATAACGTAGATGTCATGATTGTCGGTCGCGGCGGAGGATCGCTTGAAGATTTATGGCCGTTTAATGAAGAAATTGTCGCCCGTGCTATCGTTGCATCGCAGATACCGGTCGTTAGTGCGGTGGGGCATGAGGTTGATTTCAGTATCAGCGATTTTGTCGCTGATCTTCGTGCTCCGACTCCGTCTGCGGCGGCAGAGCTGGTAGTTCCGGACCGCCGGACAATTCTTGATACTCTACGAAATTATCGCTATACTATCGAGGATGGAATACGGAATATCATCGGGGATCTTCGCGAGAGAATAACACAGCTTGTCGGGAGTTATGCATTCAATCGACCCGTCGATGTGTTGAGGCAATATACACAGCGTCATGATGAGCTCGAACGCAGACTCCATACAACATTTTTACATTCATATCGTCTGACACAGCAGCGGGTTCAAGCGCTGTATCAACGAATGGGAGCATTAAATCCAGATCTGGTTCTGAAACGCGGATACGCGCTGGTATACAAAAAAGATGCGATTGTTAAGAGTCGGCTGGAGCTTCGGCGTGACGATCCTCTGACGATTCAATTTCATGATGGGAAAGTACGATCACGGGTTGAATAAAATGACAGCAAAAAAAAGACTCCCAATAGAAGATTCCGCAGCCTCCGGGCGGACCCTCGAACAGGATTTGCAGCGTCTTGAACAGATTGTCGATGCACTCGAGCAGGGGGAAATCCCGCTGGAACAGGCGATGAAAATGTATGAGGAAGGAATTGCGCTTTCAAAGGCATGCATGGAAAAGCTCCAAGAAGCTGAGTTGAAAATCAGAACGCTCAGCAAGGATATCAACGATAAGCTGCAATTATCGGATGACTGACGCCGCCGGCCTTTATTGATTCTATAAGGCGGATCAATGACTTTGATTAAGAAGAAACGATTGCGTAGACCGCTGCCTGCTCGATACCTTCCGAAGGAGAAGAAATGCCAGAAACCGTATACCGGTTATTATCGCATATAAATTCACCGGCAGATATTAAATCTCTCAGTCAGGCCGACCTTCGCACTCTCGCTTCAGAAATCCGGGAATTTATCATCGATACGATTTCCAAAGTAGGGGGACATCTGGGAGCAGGACTGGGTACGGTCGAACTTGCCGTTGCCCTTCATTATGTTTTCGATACTCCACACGATAAGCTGGTGTGGGATGTCGGCCATCAGGCATATCCGCATAAAATTCTCACCGGACGCCGCGATGTATTTCATACCATACGACAGTTGAACGGAATCAGTGGATTCCTGAGGCGTTCGGAAAGCGAATACGATACGTTCGGAGCCGGACACGCATCGACCTCAATTTCTGCTGCACTTGGTATTGCTGCGGCAAGGGATTTTGCAGGCGAGAATTATAAGGTCGTTGCTATTATCGGCGACGGAGCAATGACAGGCGGTATGGCGTATGAAGGGATGAACAACGCCGGATTGTTGAGGAAAGATATTATTGTCGTCCTGAACGACAATAACATGTCGATCAGACCCAACGCCTGGGCATTCTCGAATTACTTCACGAGTCTCGCCGCAACCGAAACATACAACCGCTTGAAGGCAAATGTCTGGGAACTCACCGGTAAATTGGATCAATTCGGTGACCGCATCCGGAAAATTGCCGGACGGATTGAGGGCGGCCTTAAAGCCATAATCACACCGGGCATACTCTTCGAAGCGCTCGGTTTCCGATACTTTGGTCCGATCAACGGTCATAACATGACTCAACTCGTTCAGATTTTCAAGGAAGTGAAGGATTTTAAAGGGCCGATTCTGGTCCACTGTATTACACAAAAAGGAAAAGGATATAAACCGGCCGAGGATGATATTCAGCGGCTTCATGGTGTGACTCCATTTGATAAGGCGACTGGAGTGTCTCAGAAATCCGCCGAAGGCGGGTGCAGACCGCCGGCTTATACGACCGTATTTGGTGAAGCTGTTGTCGAGCTTGTCAGGAAGAATCCGAAAATCGTGGGTATCACTGCAGCGATGCCCGACGGAACAGGACTTGATATTCTGCAGGCGGAAGTTCCGGATCACTTTTTCGATGTCGGGATCGCCGAACAGCACGCCGTCACTTTCGCTGCAGGTCTGGCGACTGAAGGCTACATTCCTATTACGGCGATTTACTCGACATTTCTTCAACGTGCATTCGATCAGATCATTCATGATGTTGCACTGCAGCGTCTCCATGTCATATTCGCACTCGATCGCGGAGGCCTGGTCGGTGCCGACGGCCCGACTCACCATGGAACATTCGATCTCACCTATCTGCGACTCATCCCCGGTATCGTCATCATGGCACCGAAAGATGAGAATGAATTACGGGATATGCTTTATACCGCGACAATGTACAGTGATGGGCCGGTTGCGATTCGTTATCCGCGTGGAGCCGGACTGGGGATACCGTTGAAGGAGGGATTCGACGAGCTTGAAATCGGGAAAGCCGAGGTTCTGCGAAGCGGAAACACGATCGCGCTGCTCGCGATCGGAAACATGGTTCAGAACGCGATGAAGGCAGCCGAGATTGCTGCCGCTGAAGGGATCGAGGCCGAAGTGATTAATATGCGGTTTGTGAAACCAATGGATGAAAGGCTCCTCGATTCAATCTCGTCCAGATTCGGCTATGTAATGACGATCGAAGAAAATACCGTTCGTGGAGGTTTTGGCGCGGGAGTGCTGGAGTATTTTGCTCAGAAGGGGTATACCGGAACGCACGTCCATGTTCATGGAATTCCCGATGAATTCATTCAGCATGGGACTCCCGCCGAGCTTCGTACGGAAATCCGACTTGATCCCCCCGGGATTGTGTCGGTGATTCGCGAGTTTCTCGGAAATAAAAATACCTAAATATCAGACAACTTATCCCGAAAGGATATATTCTTATATGGACCAGGTTCGTGTAGCAGTGGTCGGTACCGGAAGTATCGCACAAATCATTCATCTCCCCATTCTTACACGATTGAACGAGGCGCACCTTGTTGCAATTTGCGATATCGATAAAGCAAAAGCGCAGTACGTCGCAGAACGATTCGGCATCAAGCGATATTACACATCCGTAGAAGAAATGATAAAGCTCGAAGATCTTCAGGGAGCGATTATTGCAACTCCGACGCATGTTCATAAATCTACAGCCCTGCCGCTTCTTGAATCCGGTGTCGATATTCTTGTTGAGAAACCGCTCGCACACGTATTGAGGGATGCGGAAGCGATTGTTGAAGCCGCAAATCGTTTGAAACGGAAGCTCATGGTTGGGATGAATAACCGCTTCCGCCCCGATGCGATGATCCTCAAAAGTTTTGTCGAAGGGGGTGAACTCGGAAAGATTTTTTACACGAAAGCCGGGTGGTTGAAGCGATCGGCCGGTGTAAGTGCCTGGTTCAAAAAAAAGGAAAAAGCCGGCGGTGGCGTGTTTCTCGATCTCGGCATTGTAATGCTCGACCTTGCCCTCTGGATGATGGGATATCCCGACCCGCTCAAGGTTTCAGCGACAATGTATAAACATACCTCGAAAGACGTTGAAGACTCTGCACTTGCATTCCTGCGAATGAAAAATGGTTCGACGCTCAGCATTGAAGTCAGCTGGACGTTTCCGACGAGCGAAGACTTTTTCTATTGTGATTCCTACGGGACAAACGGAAGTGCTATGATTAACCCGTTCCGTATCCTGAAAACGATGCATGAGAATCTTGTTAATGTAACGCCTCAGAAAATCGAAACACCGCAGAATATGTTCCGCCGCTCGTATGAAAACGAAGTGAAGCATTTCCTCGGGGCAATCCGTGGATTGCGTCCCGTCGTCTCAACCGGTGAAGAAGCGGTTCATCGGATGAAGATTGTCGATGCAATCTATAAGTCTGCCGCACGGGGAAAAGAAATTACATTGAAATAATATCATGCCCGAACGCCGGGCCCGGCTTCCACAGACTATACTCGCACTCGGCTGGGTAAGTCTGCTCAACGATAGTGCGAGCGAGATGATTTACCCGCTTCTTCCGGTCTTTCTTACATCGGCTCTTCGGTGTATCTCCGACTTTCATCGGAGTGATTGAAGGAATTGCAGAAGCGACGGCAAGTCTATTGAAACTGGTCACCGGTTCCCTTTCGGATAAAATCAGGCGGCGAAAAGTATTTGTAGCCTTCGGCTATATTCTTGCAACTTTTACACGTCCACTGATTGGATTGGCCACGTCGGGATTTCATGTACTGGCAGCACGATTTCTCGATAGAAGCGGCAAGGGAATTCGGACAGCCCCTCGTGATGCGCTGCTGGCCGAAGCTGCAAATCCGCAGGAGCTGGGACGGGCGTACGGTTTTCATCGATCGATGGATCATCTCGGCGCGGTGATTGGTCCTGCAATTGCATTTCTTCTCATTGCATTTTTCAACAGTAATCTCAGGTTGATTTTTTGGCTTTCGGCAATCCCCGGAGCGATCGGGATTCTGGTTCTGATTTTCATGGTTCATGAACGGACGGCGGTATCCGTTCATTCCGGATTACGCCAGCCGCTGTTTCAATTTAGGGGCCTTCCGGGAAATTTCAAATGGCTCCTTGCTTCGGTTGCTTTGTTCGCTCTTGGGAATTCGAGCGATGCTTTCCTTGTACTTCGTGCCTCGACACTCGGAGTGCCTGCTGAACAGCTGCCGCTTCTCTGGATTCTCCTTCACGTCATAAAATCGGTGACATCGATGCCGGGGGGTATCCTTTCGGACAGAATCGGTCGACGGCCGACGATCATCGGGGGATGGATTGTGTATGCGCTTATTTATTCCGGGTTTGCATTTGCTTCATCAATTCTTCATATTTGGGTGCTCTTTGCTTTATACGGAATATATTTCGGTCTGACCGAAGGAGTCGAAAAAGCTTTTGTCGCACAGATACTGCCGGCAGAACGTCGCGGCGCTGCATTTGGCATGTATCATTTCATTCTGGGTGTTATGGCGTTTCCAGCAAGTATTGTTTTTGGATATCTCTGGACGACGTTCGGTAATCACATTGCATTTCTTATCGGTTCGGCACTTGCATTTGCCGCAAGTTTTCTTTTGATTTTCACGGTTCATGAGAAGAGGGATCGATGAAAACACCAAGGACTATAGCGCTGCTGACGGATTTTGGAATCCACGATCATTACGTCGGAGCAATGAAAGGAGTGATTGCGGGTATTGCACCTCAGACCCGTATCATCGATATCACTCATCAGGTAAAGCCTCACGCAATCAAGCAGGGTGGATATCTCCTCTGGGCGGCATTCCCGTATCTGCCGCCAAAGACGATTTTCGTCGGTGTTGTCGATCCCGGAGTGGGAAGCGGACGACAGATCCTATGCATCGAATTTGAAAATATCACTGTTCTCGTTCCGGATAACGGGCTGGCCGATTTTCTGATTCATGATTTTCCCGTGAAACGCGCATTCAATGTAAAAAATTCTCAGCTCTTCCTTGAGACAACAAGCACAACGTTCCACGGACGTGATATTTTTGCACCGGTGGCAGCGCACCTCTCCCGTGGAGTTAAAATCGATAAAGTCGGTTCCGAAATCACATTGCCGGCTGTCGAGGATCCTTTCATCGAGCATCCGGGAAAATACCGCTGCAGCATACTTCATATCGATCGGTTCGGGAATATCATTACTAATGTGCGTGTAAGCGATCATAAGGTGAATAGTACGCTGGTGAAGAAAGGCCGCACGCTGATCAAGCGTCACTATCGTTCGTATAAAGAAATTCCCGACGGTGCCGTCGGAATTCTGCAAGGGAGCTCGAAATTAATGGAAATTTCAGCTCATCAAACGAATGCAGCGGCTATGCTCGATGTTCATGTCGGCAATACCTTCGAGGTGATTATTCCATGAAGGAATCGGCGGATACGAATTATATCCTGCGCTGCCTCGAATTTGCCCGCCGGGGTTCCGGTGTCGTAAGTCCGAATCCCATGGTCGGGTGTGTGATTGTGAAAAACGGGAATGTGATCGGGGAAGGGTATCATCAACGATATGGCGGACTCCATGCCGAGCGAAATGCATTCCGTAATGCAAAGACATCCGTTCGAGGCGCGACACTTTATGTCAACCTTGAGCCATGCTTGCACTACGGAAAGACCCCACCCTGTGTTGATGCAATTATCGAAAGCGGGATCCGGCGGGTGGTTGTAGGAACGCTCGATCCGAATCCGCTTGTGGCCGGACGCGGTGTGAAAATTCTTCGTGAATCAGGAATGGATGTTAAAGTGGGCGTGAAGGAAGATGAGTGTAAGGAGCTCAACAAAACTTTTTTCAAGTATATTCGCACGGGCCGTCCCTACATTCTTGTGAAAATTGCTCAGACGCTCGACGGTTATATAGCCTCGAAGAATCATCCCGGCTGGATCACCTCGCCCGCTTCGAGAAAACTTGTGCATCGATGGCGGAGTGAATATGATGCGGCTTATCGGGGCCGGTACAGTGAATGCCGACAATCCCTCGCTCACAGTACGGAGCGTGCAGGGGCGGCAACCCCTTCGAATTATTGTCGATGGAAAACTCTCGAGTAATCCTGATGCCCGCATCTTCAATGATCGATATGCTGAAAAAACATATTTGGTGGCGGAAGAAAATTATCTACGGAGCAGTTCCAAAAAACGTAGGGCATTCGAGAAAAAAAGTGTCGTACTTGTCTCTATCCGAAGTAAACGAAAAGGAGTATTATCTTTTGGAGAAATCTTCCGGGCGTTGGGTCTGATTGGAATAACATCGGTCATGGTCGAAGGGGGAGGCGAAGTATTCCGACAAATCACACGGCAGAATTTGGCGGACGAACTTGCCCTTTTCGTCGCTCCGGTGATGTTTCATCAAGGGATTCCGGCATTTGGATCTCGAAAGAAAAACGAATCCTATATGCCGCTACAACTTGTGTCTCCGGTGATCACTCCGGTCGGCCGCGATATTCTTCTTCAGGGAAAAGGAATAGAATGATGTTTACAGGTATTGTCGAGGAAATTGGATTGATTCAAAGCGCCCGGAATTCAGGGAAAGGGAAAGTCCTTGTCGTACGGGCGGCAAGAAAATTCTTGAGCGATGTCTGTGTCGATGACAGCATCAGTGTAAGCGGGACGTGTCTGACCGTCATTCGGAAAATATCTACGACGACGTTTATGGTGGAAGCGGTCGAAGAGACATTAAAGAAGACCACGACGGGTTCACTGCGTGTCGGGAGTAAAGTGAATCTGGAAAAAGCAATAAAACTGTCCGACCGGCTGGGCGGGCATCTTGTTTTAGGGCACGTCGACACGGTCGGTACTATAATTAATATTACACCCCAAACATTAAGTTGGATGTTTGAGGTAAAATTTCCTCCCAAGCACATGAAATATGTAATTCCTGTAGGATCGATAGCGTTCGATGGAATAAGCCTCACTGTTGCCGAGCGCCGGGCCTCGTCTGTTGTCGTGGCAATCATCCCTCATACAATGGAAAAGACTATATTCGGGATTAAAAATAAAGGTGATCGTGTCAATATAGAATTCGATCTGATTGGCAAATATATCGAGCAATTTCTTCGAAAAGAATAAAAAGCATAATAATTATCTTGATTGTCTGCCAGGAAATAACTATATTTACTATTCAAAATAGTCTGATTTCAATTAAAAGGAACATTTATGTTCGGTTTTTTGCTATCAGTTGAGCTCATTGTGAGCATTTTATTGACCATTGTTATACTCATGCAATCAAGCAAGGGAGGCGGATTGGCAGGCACATTTGGTGGGGGAAACATGGGTGCTGTATTTGGAGTCCGGCGGACCGCAGATTTTTTGAGTAAGATGACGACCGGTCTTGCCGTGGTTTTTATTCTCCTCTGTCTTGTCATTAATAGGTTTTTTCTCCCAACGTCATCGTCAAAAACTACCGACAGTGTGATACAGCGTGGAGCACCGCAGGCGGTACCACCGCCGCAGTTACCATCGCAGACGCAACCGAACATTCCTACGCCGACACCGAATCAATAAACGGAACACAGAATCAGAGTTTCTTGCATCGAGCGCAGATTTTTGGTATATTTATCTGCGCTCGTGGCTCAGTTGGTAGAGCAACTGACTCTTAATCAGTGGGTCGGGGGTTCGAGTCCCCCCGAGCGCACAGGTTTTTTTATAGAGAGACTCGCATATATAATTTTGTAAGTCGGGGGCGGCGAATCCCGCGAAGCGGGACGAGCAGTACTACACTTCCGAAGGAAGGGTATGTATGAGAGTCCCCCCGAGCGCACAGGTTTTTTTATAGAGAGATTCGCATATATAATTTTGTAAGTCGGGGGCGGCGAATCCCGCGAAGCGGGACGAGCAGTACTACACTTCCGAAGGAAGGGTATGTATGAGAGTCCCCCCGAGCGCACAGATTGCCATAAGAAATTTCATCCTCCACTTTGAGGCTATCCAAAATGTAGGACGAGTTGCCAACTCGTCCATAATGGGTTATTCATAGTAATCCACCAACTTCACATTACATTAATAAATCGAGGCCTTTCTTGGTTAATATCCCCTCATACTTGCATTTCCTGATATATTTCTCTATTATCAGGTTGAAGAAGTAACACCTCCCGAAAGTAATATTCATACTCGTTTTTTACGAGGATTCTGTATATATGCATCCTTTTCAAAAAATATTCCTGTATAGAAACGACCTCGATACTATGTATCATTGATGGTTAATGTAAGGCGATTATTGAATCGGCGAATGATAACGTATGATTTATAGAATAACTTCTCAATTTCTACGTCATTAAACCGCCGTATCAATTTACTCAGGTAGGTATTGGAAAACATTTTTTCTCTCTCACGGGGGAATCGCAATCTGCTAATATTGATTTGGGTGGGTGAGAAATGATTATGAAATATTGCATAAATCCGGGGGCTATAGTGCTTTTCCCAATGCACCGAAATCGACACAAGAACTGGTAAAGCTGCCGAGCCGGAAAGCAATGACAAGCGGAGCAATGAAAGAAGTTCCGGATAAGAGCGTATTTGTGATGATGTTGAAAAAACGACTTGTCGAGACAGACGCGAAATATCTTTCTGCTGAAGCGTTGTTTGCAAGCTTCCGCGAAGCGGTTATTAATAATAGTCCCAACGGCCAAGTGCCGCAATTTGGAGAGATTAAAGAAACAGGCGATGAAGGAGGTGATTTTATTTTTGTGAGAAAATGAGGTCATCCATCACGACGATAGAAAAATATATCGATTTCGTTTTCCATTCCATAACTAATTCAATTACTCATTTCACGGAGGTTATATGACGAAATTATTATTCTTATGCTCAATTCTCATAGTGGTGTTGTTTATCGGTTGCGGCGGTCCAAAAACGATGCAGTCAACAGCCGCAGGCAACATCCCCGAATGGTATTCCAATCCACCTCAGGATCCCAACTATATGTTTGCCGCGAGCAGCGCGACGTTGCAGGATCTGCAGCTGGCGATCGATAAGGCGGCGACGAACGCACGGGGTGAAATAGGTCGGCAGGTCGAGACGAAGGTTAGCGGGTTGCAGAAGAAATTCGACGAAGAGACCGGACTCGGAAAAGACGCACAACTGCTTCAAATGTTTTCACAAGCGACAAAAACGGTTGTATCGACCAGCCTGTCCGGAAGCCGGATAGGGAAACAAGAAACGGTCAAGGACGGCGATAATTGGAGGGCATACGTACTGGTTCAATACCCGATAGGGGCCGCGAGTGAAGCGTTGAGAGAACAAATCAAAAAGAACGAACAAATGTACACGCGCTTCCGCGCCTCAGAGACGTTCAAAGAACTTGATGATGAAGTGCAGAAATATGAAGATTGGAAGAAGAATCAGGAAAAACAGCAAGAAGTCAAATGAAATCGATTACTAGGCCGCTCCGGATCGCAGGTCTGCTGACGCTTCTGGCACAAGGACTTGGGGCACAGCCATATCCAAAATGGTTTGTTCATCAGGGAGACATCCTGTGTAAGGAAATCGCTGTGGGGTATGCAAATCCCTCTTACTATCCGGATTCGGCTGTCGCAGAAGCCGTCCGAAACGGTATGGAAAATTATGTCCGCCAGCAGCGGTGTTCCATCGCTGGCGGACAGGCATTTTGGAGTACCGAAATCGGTACATTCTGGATGGGTGAGAATTTTAAGGAACGGTTTGATACATCGGCAGTCGAAACGGCCGCGAAGAAGTTAAAAGTTATTAAGAAGTACATTTCACGATCTATCGTCCTTGTGCTCTTGAGCTCATCCGATAGTTCCGGGACCGAGATCAAAGAGCCGATCGAATCGAAGCAATTGACCGTGGTGCCGCAATGGATTGGGGTATTGCCGTCCGATTCAGAGTATATCTACGCCGTGGGCATGGCTCCAAAGTATTTTTATGAGACGAGCTCATGGATCGAAGCTGAGAGAATGGCACGGCGGAACCTTGCACGGAGTGTGTATGTCGATATCAAGGCGCTGCAGAAAATGGGCCGGCAAGGGCAAGAGATACAAAACGAGGAATTATCAATATCTCTGAAAAATATCGAAGTTATATCAAGGTGGCGGGATGTGAATAAAGGGATCTTTTATGTGCTGTTAAAAATGCCAATTCGGTAATAGAAGGGTGAAACTATGAAAACGTATTTACTACGTGCGGGTTTATTATTCTTGTTTCTTACGGCAATGATACATTCGCTTGCCTCACAATCCGCGAACGAATTGTTTGATAGAGGTGCGCGATTATTGAATGAGGGAAAATATGAGGAGGCAATAGAGGCCCTTCGTAGTGCGATGAGTAAAGATTCAACGATTAAACCTCAGGCCTATTTTATCATCGGAATCGCCTATGAAAATGCTGAGAGATATGATAAAGCGGCTGAATCATTTACATACGCGATGAAATTGAATTATAATCGAAAGTCGAGCGGGATTCGCCTGGTAGCAGTACTTTTGAAACTCGGCCGGGAAAGTGAAGCTTGTGAACTGCTCCGTACGTATCCTGAGATCAAGACTTTTCTTCCACCCGAAGAGCTCGCCTTAGTTAATGCTATGCAGGGTGATAACAAAGAGGGGAAAAAAATATGGGCTGACTATGCCCGAAAATACCCGAACGATCCACTCCCTATCCTCAGACTCTGTGAACTCGCTCTTCGTGAGAATACATTGGATGATATACGGAAGTATATCGATGTATTGGAAAAAATGAATAGCATGACCACAGAGGGATTCAACAATCTTATCGCGCAGCTTTTAAAGAAAAAATATTTCGAGGAATCGGAGAGACTGTTAACAATAATGTTTAAAGCAAATCCCAATGCATCTGAGAATTATGTGGCACTGATTCGACTCCATATCGAAGAGGAAAAGGATGTCGATCCACAGGTTATACTCCCTCCTTTGAAAACAATTAGTGACGCACACATCACGGCATGCTTCGATCTGGCGAGAAAATATGAGGAATGGGGAATAACAGATAAGGCAATTGAGTTGCTGAACCGAATCGTTGAAATGAAACCGGAGTTTGCTCCGGCAAAATATGAATTCTTAAGCATGGTTTATCGAAAAGGAGACTACCAACAAGGGATTCGACTATTAGAAGATCGATCGTGGATGCGGGATATACTGCAGGCTGCCGAATCGAACGCGGATTGGTGGTATCTGAAAGCAAAATATTATTCACACATTGTGGAACAGGGGAAGCGCGAGGAATCATCACAGAAAGCAGTCGCATTGTATAGACAGGCGTCTGCCGAGCATCCCGACAGTCTTTCTCTGGTCCTTCAGATCTCCTTATCATATCTACTCGGTGGGGATGCATCGAATGCTGAAAGACAATTAAAGAAGTACCTTTCATTCGGTTCTTCGGCTGATCGTATGCTGGCTCAAACCGAATTGCAGAACTTCGTGAACGAGAAAGTAGCAGTTCAAGATGCCGGTTACTTAATGAAAGAATATTTCAGAAGAGAATCACTGAGTGATAAAGAGGCGGAAAGAACACCATTACCCCGTCAGCCTTTTGTCCGGGATGCTATTCCGCCTCAGATTACCATTCTCTCCCCGCAACCGACGCGTGGGATAGAGGAATTACAAACCGATTCATACGTTTGTCAAATCTCAGGTTTGGCGAGCGATTCGCAGGGTGTGAGTGTCGTCTATGTTAATGGAATGGATGCCCAGCTTTCTGAACCATCTCAATCAGAAATTGCGCAATATCAACTTACAGGGAAAGTGGTGAAGTTTGTGGGCGAAGGTATGCTTGCTCCCGGGAAAAATACCGTCGAAATTCGTGCAGTCGACCTGTACGGCAATGTTGCAAGACGGACTATCGAGATTCAACGGACCTTGCCGGCCGTGACTGAAACAGTACCGACTCATAAATTACCAAGTATTTGGGCGGTGATTGTCGGCATATCGCAGTATGATGCAAGGGATCTTCGATTGGCGTTTGCAGATCGAGATGCCCAATCGATCTATGGATTGTTGAAGAGTCCGCTGGGTGGAGCGGTACCGGACGACCATATTGCGTTCCTGACGAACCGTAACGCGACACGGGCGGAGGTGCTGCGCGCTATCAATGAAAAGCTTCGACTCGCGTTTGATGATGATGAAGTCATTATTTATCTCGCATGTCACGGCGTACCGGATGAGGTAACCAATGAAATCTATTTTCTTTGCTATGACTCGCAACAGGAAAATATTATCGGTACTGGTATCTCACAACTGGATATCCAAAAGGCTATCTCTACGGCACGTGCGAAGAAGGTCGTCCTGATCGTTGATGCCTGTCATTCGGGGGGTGTCGGGCTTGCACCGAACATCGCTCAACGGGGCTCGTATGCAACGCTGACAAACAAGCTTTTACAGGAGCTCGGACAGGTTCGCGACGGGATTGCCATACTCAGCGCGTCGAGCGCCAGCGAATTTTCACAGGAAGGCCAGAGCTGGGAAGGACATGGTGCATTTACACACTATCTCATCCGCGGTCTGTCAGGAGAAGCCGACAACAATAAAAATGGCCTCATCACGATTCGCGAGGTATATGAATATGTTTATCGAAAGGTTGCCGATGATACCGGAGGGAAACAGCATCCAAATCTAAGTGGGAAATTCGACAATGATTTACCGTTAAGTGTCGTGAAATAAATGTAGGACGGGATGTGGTCCGACTGGCATGCCCCGAGTATATCGAGGGGTTAACTACAAACTATCCCGATGTCCAACAGCAGCAACTATTTCAGACTCGCTATCAAGAGGTTTTCAATGATATTCTCGAGAGTAAAAGAATACGCCTTTATTCTCTCTGCCTTTCTTTCTATATGGAGTATAGCTCAAGCCCAGGACAATTATGAAAAATGGAAAAAACAGGAAGAGCAGAAACTCCAGCAATGGAAAGATGAGCGTGATCAGGCATTTACCGAATTTCTGAAGAAGGAATGGAAGGAATTTCAGGCTCTCCAGGGCTCGACAACCTTCGATGTGCCCAAACCATCAAGACTGCCTGTTGCCACTCCGCTATCTGAATCTCCAAAAGAAAATTCGACCGAGAAGCGTGTGATTGTGCGGGATGTAGAGATCCCAAAAACAACACCTCCTGCGGAGACGGTAAAAATGCCCAATCCCGATTTAAAGGACAATCAAGAGAATGTCGATCTGAGTTTCTTTGAAGCTACGATTCCAATAAGCTATGATCGAGCGATTAAATCGAAACCGGATGGATCTCTCGATGAAAAATACATCAGCAGTTTCTGGGAGATGCTGAGCAAGTCCGATTATCAGAGTCTGCTTAAACAGACACAATTCTACAGGGATCGGATGAAGCTCAACGACTGGGGATATTGTGTTTTACTCAATTCAATTGCAGGGCGGATCTTTGCCGAAGCGCATAATGAATGCAAGATGTTTGTGTGGTTCATGCTGGCGAAATCCGGTTATCAGGCGAAAGTGGGGTATAATGGAGACAAAATTTCTTTTCTACTCCCCACTTCTCATAAATTATATAACCTTCCGTATTATATTCTGGGAAAATCCCGGTTACGATTCTATGCAGTGATTTTCGATCCTGCAGAAAAGCCTGCTGTTGAATCGATCAAGAGCTATGATCAGGATTATCCCGATGCGACGAAGGCAATAGAGTTTGCCATCGGTAATCCACCGAATATTAAAAATATTACCGGCACGAAGAAGTTGAAATTTTCCTACATCGGTGAAGAACATGTACTTACCGTACAGTTTAACAAGAGCGATGTTGAATTCTTTGAATGGTATCCGCAGACCGATTTTACTTTGTATTTTAATGCATCGCCTTCCGAGGCGGCGGCAACATCGCTTCTGACACAACTCAAGCCGTTTGTTCAGGGGAAAACCGAAACGGAAGCCGTGAATCTCCTGCTTCGATTTGTACAGACTGCTTTCGCATATAAAACCGATCAGGAGCAGTTTGGGAGAGAAAAACCTTTTTATCCCGATGAAACTTTATATTATCCTTTCTCCGATTGTGAAGATCGCGCGGTTCTTTTTGCATATATAACTCGAAAGCTTCTCGGTCTCGATGTGATCGGACTGAATTATCCGAACCATGTCGCCGCGGCGGTGAAATTCAACAGCGATGTTGGCGGCGACAATCTGATATATCAGGGGAAGACGTACACGATCTGCGATCCGACATACGAGAATGCACAATATGGGATGTGTATGCCGGATTTTAGAAACATAATGCCAGACGTTATTCAAATTATCGATTAGCTTTTCTTTTTTCTATGACTTTTTAGGTAAACACGGAGGACGCAAAGTTTTATTTGTAATGCGATTGATGAGAACACGAAGAAGAATTTCATCTCTGTGACCTCAGAGTTAGCAATATATAATGTTCTCTGTGAACTTTGTGGTTTATTTTTTCTAAAAAGGATTCATTATGAGAGTCACATTTCTTTCTTTAAGTCTTTCAATGCTCTTGAGTGGGTCTATTACTGCCGAAACACCCGAATGGGTCAAGAACCTCGGAAAGAGTGTCCGCTACCCGGAGCAGCTCTATATTACAGGTTTCGGTATGGCAAAGCTCGACAAAGAGGAAAATCAGGCGCAGTGCCTGCAGCTTGCAGTCGATAGAGCGCGAAAAACTCTCATCGAAAAAATTCGGGTACGGGTGCAGAGCGTCGCGAATTCCGAGACGCGGGAGACCAACGAAAAAATCGGCAGTTATTATACGAATGTCATCCAGACAAGCTCGAACCTGGAGCTGGACGGACTCCAGACCGAATCGTACTATGACGACGACGATGAAATTGCCTATGGGTTTGCATTTATCAATAGAGAACAGGTGACCGACGCAAATCGAGAGAAAACAAAAAACCTGCGGAAAGAAATACAAGGACACCTCGCGCAAGGCAGGAAATTCGAAGATGCAAAGCAGCGAACTCAAGCCCTCAATGAGTATCTTGCCTGCTATCCACTAACGCGAAAAATTGAAGAAGCGATGGCAATAATTTCTGCATCGGAATCGAATGTGACAAAAGCATTTGCCGAACTCGAGGATTCGACCGCGACCAATATCGTGAGCTCCATTGAGGTTCAGCAGGCAGTGACACGACTCATTCAACGGCCGGTGGATACGATTGATGAAATAGCATGGTGTATTGCTTACATGTTGAAAAATCAGACGAGGATTCCGGGGAAAACCGTCATGGTCGTTCCATTCATGTATCAGGATACACGGCTTGGAAGTCCGTTCTCGCGCTATTTTAAACAAGCGCTTGAAGTCCAGCTGGTGGAGCTTGCACAGTGGTCGATTGTCCAGCAAACGGCGGAGTTCCAGCCAAAGACGCGGGACGTTGGCCGCGAATACGCACAGGCAAGCGGCGCTGAATACGTCCTGAGCGGTACATATTGGGAAATGCCCAATGAAGTGAAGTTCCAGGCTATTGTCCGCCAGGTGTCCGATGCACGAATCATCGCGAGCACGGAACATATCGCCCCGACATCAGTCATCCAGGCATCAAATCTCAGTATCAAACCACAGAACTTCAAAGAGGCGTTTGCGGACCAAAAAGAATTTAACACCGGAGAAGTCATCGATGGTGGACTGAACCTGGAAGTCTGGACGAACAAAGGGGCCGAGAACTTGATTTTTACAAACGGCGAGCGTCTGACGGTTTCTCTGCGTGTGAACATGCCCTGTTACGTCCGCTTTATTTACCATCTGGCTAATGGCAAACGAGCGCTGCTCTTGAATAACCATTACATCGATGAGACGAAAGTAAATAAAGTATATCAGGTTCCTCAAGAGTTCGAATGTTTCCCGCCATTCGGCGCAGAATTTCTGCAGGTATTTGCACGCACGGAACCATTTGAAAAAGTTGAGACAGTTCAGCAGGATGACTACGAAATATTAAAAGAAGATTTATCAGATATTCTTGCAACAACCCGTGGATTGAAGAAGGTTAATCCGAAAGTACTGCAGGTCGAGACACGGATTACGATTACGACGATGGAAAAATAGTGATACGCTTGTAATAGCAGAGATTAAAATCACATGATTATTTGTCGAAATAATAAACACATCCTAAAAAATGCGAAAATAGCCCCGACCTTCAGGTCGGAGAAACCAAAAAAGGCCGATAATTCGGAAGGACTTTAGCCCTTTCTCGACTATCTCCAACGGAAGGAAAGACAATGGCGATTGTACATAATAGAACTTTGGAAGTCTGTCTAGGGTTTCTAACTATGAAATCCAAACAATGTTTGTTCACCATTTCCATAATTCTGCTACTCCTGCGGCAGATCGCTGCGGCGCAAGTCCCCACCATCACCGACTTCAATCCTAAGTCTGGTCCTGTTGGTACTGCCGTTACCATCAACGGTACAAACTTTGATACAACACCATCAAACAACATCGTCTATTTTGGTGCGGTGAAGGCAACGATCACGGCAGCCACTTCGACTTCGCTCAGTGTGACGGTACCTGTAGGGGCAACATACCATCCAATTACGGTGACAGTATTTAGTTTCACGGCATATTCGAGCAAACCGTTCATTGTCACGTTTGCTGGCGGAGGAGCCATTACGAGTGCCTCATTTGCGACGAAGGTAGATTACGGGACGGGGAACTATCCAGATATTATTGTCATTGGAGACCTTGACGGGGATGGGAAACCGGACTTATCAGTATCTAATTTCATTAGCGGGGACTTTTTTCCGATTTCGGTCTTTCGGAACACCGGCACAATTGGGAGTGTCTCGTTTGCTGCGAATGTGGATTTTACGGCAGGGTTTCAAAGTGCCGATGGTGCCGCCATTGGTGATGTAACTGGCGATGGGAAGCTTGATCTTGTTGTAACGAGTTTGGGAAATAGAGTTTCGGTCTTGCAGAACACTAGCACAGGTGGGAGTGTCTCGTTTGCTGCGAGGGTTGATTTTTCGACGGGATTAAGTCCCACGTCTCCCTATAGCGTTGCTATCGACGATGTAGATGGCGATGGGAAGCCTGATATTGCTGTGGCGAATTACGGTACCAGCACAGTTTCGATCTTTCGGAACACGAGCACAAGCGGGAGTCTTTCGTTTGCTAGGGTGGATTTTACGGCAGGGTCAAGGCCCTATCACGTCGCCTTTGGTGATGTAAATGACGATAGAAAGCCCGATCTTGCTGTGACGGATTACGCTGACAGCACAGTCTCGGTCTTTCAGAATACCAGCACAATTGGGAATGTCTCGTTTGCAGAGAAGGTAGATTTTACGACAGGGTCAAGGCCCTATCACGTCGCCATTGGTGATGTAGATGGCGATGGTAAGCCCGATCTTGCTGTGGTGAATTACGCAACCAATACAGTTTCGATCTTTCGGAACACAGGCACAAGCGGGAGCGTTTCGTTTGATGCGAAGGTAGATTTTACGACAGGATCATATCCCCATAGTTTCGCCATTGGTGATATAGATGGAGACGGCAAGCCGGACTTAGCAGTAGCAAACCCTAGCAGCAATACGGTTTCGGTATTAAAAAACACGTCCACTACAGGGACGATCACGGCAAATTCCTTTGCAGCTAAGGTTGACTTCACAACAGGCACATATCCTTGGAGTGTTGCCATTGGTGACATAGACGGGGATGGGAAGTCTGAAATGGCAGTAGCAAATCTGCAAAGCAATACGGTTTCGGTGTTTCGGAATACGATAATCGGCAGCAATACTGCTCCATCCGCTCCGCAAAACCTCACCGCTTATTCAGGTGATCAAATAGTTACGCTTAAATGGAGCAAGAACACAGAATCAGATTTCCTGCGCTATCACATTTACGGCGGCACATCATCGAGTCCCACAACAAAAATCGATTCGACTACAGGAAGCATTTCCGATACGACAAGGACCGTTGGAGGACTCACGAACGGCACAACCTACTACTTCCGTATCACAGCAGTGGATAGCGCTGGATTAGAGAGCGGGTACAGTAACGAGGTGAATGCGAAACCGTTTGGCGTACCCACTATTACAAGTTTCACTCCAACCTTAGTGTCCTATCGGTACGATTGTTACCATTACCGGTACTAACTTCGATCCGACTGCCGCAAACAATATCGTCTATTTCGGTGCGATGAAAGCGACGGTCACGGCAGCCACTTCGACTTCACTCAGCGCGACTGTTCCGGCCGGTGCTACATACCAGCCGATTACGGTGACAGATTTAACAATAGGATTGACAGCGTACTCCACTAAGCCGTTCACGGTGACATTCCCCAGTAGCCGTGTGATTGATGCTAACTCATTTGCGGTGAAAGTGGATTTTACAACTGGTGGTGCACCTTGGGATGTTAAAATAGGTGATTTGGATGGAGATGGCAAGCCTGATCTAGCGGTGACGAATTCTTATGATAACACCGTTTCTTTGTTGAGAAACACAGGAACGAGCGGTAGTGCCTCATTTGCCGCGAAGGTGGATTTTACGACAGGGACATATCCCCATTATATTGCCATAGGAGATATGGGTGGAGATGGGAAGCTTGATTTATCAGTGACGAATTGGAATGACAGCACCGTTTCTGTGTTAAGGAACACAGGAACGAGCGGCAATGTATCATTTGCCGCGAAGGTGGATTTTCCTACAGGGGAATATACCGAGTATTTCGCCATAGGAGATATAGATAGAGATGGGAAGCCTGATTTAACGGTGGTGAATGCCGGCGCCGTTTCTGTGTTGAGGAACACAGGGACGAGCGGTAGTGTCTCATTTGCCGCGAAGGTGGATTTTGCGACAGGTAGCGGCCCCGATGGCGTTGCAATAGGTGATTTAGATGGAGATGGGAAGCCTGATTTAGCAGTGACGAATTGGAATGACAACACCGTTTCTGTGTTGAGGAACACAGGAACGAGCGGCAGTGTCTCATTTGCCGCGAAGGTGGATTTTCCGACAGGGAAATATCCCAATTATATAGCCATAGGAGATATGGATGGAGATGGGAAGCCTGATTTAGCGGTGACGAATCAAGGTAACAATACCGTTTCGGTGTTGAGGAACACAGGAACGAGCGGCAGTGTCTCATTTGCCGCGAATGTGAATTTTCCGACAGGGGCAGATCCCAATTGTATCGCCATGGGAGATATAGATGGAGATGGGAGGCCTGATTTAGCGGTGGTGAATTTCTCTGACAGCACCGTTTCTGTGTTGAGGAACACAGGAACGAGCGGCAGTGTCTCATTTGCCGCGAAGGTGGATTTTCCGACAGGGTTATATACCGGGCGTATCGCCATAGGAGATATAGATGGAGATGGGAAGCCTGATTTAGCGGTGGTGAATGCCGGCGCCGTTTCTGTGTTGAGGAATTTAGTTGGTGGCAGCAATGCCGCTCCAGCTGCCCCACAGAATCTCACCGCTACTGCCGGCAATGGTCAAGTAACACTCAAATGGAGCAGGAACACCGAATCAGATTTCCTCCGCTATCGCATCTACGGTGGCACGTCGTCAAGTCCAACAACAAAAATCGATTCGACTACAGGAAGCATTTCCGATACGACAAGGACTGTTGGAGGACTCACGAACGGCACAATCTACTACTTCCGCATTACGGCGGTGGATAGCGCAGGATTGGAGAGCGGGTACAGCAATGAGGTCAGTGCAACTCCATCATACGTACCCTTGCCTGGCGAATATACCGCTGACGCCAACACCGTCCTGCTTCTCCACATGGACGAAACCAGCGGCTCGACGGTGATAGATGCGAGCAGCTACGGCAACAACGGCACGGCAACAGGGACGACGATTGTGGATGGGAGATTTGGGAAGGCGCGTATCTTTGACGGGGGAAATAATTCAATTCAGGTGCCGTCAAATAGTTCTTTAAATTTTTCGTTGGGCAAAAAGTTGACGGCTGAGGCTTGGATCCGAATTGACAATTTCACCAGTCGAAGTGGTCAAATTGTTGGTGTAAATGTTGGCGTAGATTGGTCGTTAAATATTCTTCCAGACGGAAGGATCGAATGGAACATATACAACGGACTGGGTACGTACACGACATTAAGGTCAAGAATACAGTTGAAACGATTTGAGTGGCATCATATTGCAGGAGCATGGAATGGAAATAATGGTTTCGCTGCGATTTTTGTAGATGGTGTTGTTGATTCTCTAGTAGGTGATGCAGTCGGAAGTCTAGTATTTACAAATACATCTTCTGAAATAGGAGCGTTTTTCAGTGGCATAATTGACGAGATTCGAATGTCGAATATGGTACGACAGCCAGAAGAATTTAATCTCCAGCTTCAGCCAAAGAATCTGAGTGCAACCGTCTCGGGAACGACAGTCGGTTTGGGTTGGCAAAATGGAGGTGGAGCTGTACCACTGATGCGATACAAGATTTATCGCGGTAAGGACTCAACATCTCTTGTACTAATAGACTCAACGACTCATTTATCCTATAACAATAGTGGCCTCGCTTTAGGTACGTACTACTATCGTGCTTCAGCGGTTGATTCAACCGGATTTGAAGGTGCGAAGAGTTTCGCAGCACAAGCGACTGTGGTTACCACAAATTCTCCTCCTGCCCCTCCTCAAAATCTTGCTGCTACTGCAGGGAACGCTCAAGTGACACTCAGGTGGAATAAGAACACCGAATCTGATTTTCTCCGCTATCGCATCTACGGCGGCACTTCATCGAGTCCCACGATAAAAATGGATTCGACTGTCGGAGGTATTTCCGATACGACAAAGACTATTCCCAGTCTTACCAATGGAACAATATATTACTTCCGCATCACAGCGGTAGATAGTGCGGGATTGGAGAGTGATTTCTCAAATGAGGTGAGTGCAAGGCCGGTAAGTACAGGAACAGCCGCTCCAACAGTAAGTACAAGCGCAGCGACTTCTATAACTATGAATTCTGCAGTCTTGAATGGAACGGTAAATCCCAACGGTTCTGCAACAACGGTTTACTTTGAATGGGGCACTGGCAGCACACTCTCAAGTCCTACCGTAACACCTTCGCAGTCGGTCGGATCGGGTGGTACCGATCAAATAGTCACGGCGAATCTTACGGGACTTAATCCTGCTACTACGTATTACTACTGTGTCGTGGGAGATAATAATATAGGCACCCGGCGGGGGGCTATCGCCAACTTTACAACTGTCCCCGCTGCCGTATCGTTGTCTTCTCCATCGAATGGTGCAACCAATCAGCTTCAATCACTCTCATTGAGTTGGACGGCATCCACAGGCGCTGCAAAATATCATCTGCAGGTTTCGACGAGTACATCATTTAACACAGCTGCTCTTGTTGTCGATGACTCGATACTCACGACGACATCGAGGCAGATCGGTCCAATGTCATTCGGCACGACATATTACTGGAGAGTCTGCGCATCAAATAGTACCGGGGCGAGCCCTTACTCGGCGGTGTACTACTTTATTACGATTCCTGCTCCACCGACGACTGTCGGTGCATCTGTGACATTCCATTTTCCACAAAAATCAAATCCAGGAGAGTGTGCCGCGACTGACTATCGGCTCGTCGGTATACCCGGGAATATCAATCAGGAAGCTGACGCAATTCTTGGAGGGACACCTCATACAGATTGGGATATTTATTGGGATAATGGCAATGCGAACAATTTCTTCAATAAATATGATGGTGGTACGCAATTCAAATTCACAACTGGCAGGGCCTTTTGGATCATTTCAAAAGGAGATGTCTCGATCGACCGGACGGTCCCTGCAGCGCCGATGAATTCTTCGTATCAGGCAGAGATCCCACTCCATGCCGGATGGAATCTCATTACGAATCCGTTCGGTTCCTCCGTTCTCTGGTCGAAAATTCAGAGTGAAAATGATATTTCGACGGGGATTCACACATATAATAACGGGACATTCGCCGCTGCAACATCGTTTGATCCGAATGTCGGTTACTATTTCTTCAATGGAACACCCAATCCCAGTGTTCTGACGATTCTTAAAATTTCGTACCAGAGTATTTTCACGAAGGTTGCCGAAGTCCCGGAATCGAAGCCGGATGGCTGGCGGGTGAATATCGAACTTAATGTAAATGGAATCATCGACGGTACCACACAATTTGGAATCTCACAATTAGCAAAGCCGGCGCTTGATAAATACGATGTCCGTAAACCGCGAACCGTCAGCATCGTGCCCGAAATATTTTTCGACAGAAAAGAATGGGATGAGCAGTATCCGAGCTTCTCGACGGATATCAGATCTTCAATCCAGGAAGCGGAGAAATGGACGTTCACGGTTAAATCGGAACCAAGGAAGCCGGCAACGATTACATTCAAAGGAATCGATGATGTACCGCAGGAATATGAAGTGTTCTTGGTCGACCGTGCACAGGCGAAATTTATAGATCTACGTCAAGATTCAAAATACATATTCACTCCGGTCATTTGCCAGACTGATTACACTGTCGTTGTAGGGAAGAAAGACGCCGTGTTGAAAGAGGTGAAGGAGATAATTCCGACAGAGTTTGCACTGGGACAGAATTTCCCGAATCCGTTTAATCCGACCACGAGTTTCTCGGTACGGTTGCCCGTGAGCTCATTTGTAACGGTAACGGTCTTTAACATTCTGGGACAACCTGTGCGATCGGTCTATTCGGGAAATCTTGAAGCGGGACAGCACTGGTTTACATGGGATGGAAGGAATGAGATTCAGGAGAGCGTACCAAGCGGTGTCTATTACTGCAGACTGGATGTGGCCGGAGTTAAATCGTTTGTAACGAAAATGGTAATGATTAAATAGGTCTCGCTGAAAAAGGTAAAAGCCATGTGGCCGAGCGGATATAGAAAGCATACTAAAAAACGAGTCGAGACAACCGATTGAAAATGAAAAACTCTATAGCTTATTGTCTTTATTTCATGGGATGTTCCCCTCGACTAGCTATCGAGATAGTCATTTAGATCCGCTCGGGGAACTGGCCATTGAGACTTTATATTATTAAAAGCCAGGTTGCCGAACGGATATAGAAAGCATACTAAAAAGCGAGTCGAGGCAAACTTAAAAAACGAAACATAATTGAAAGAACTGATCCCAAAAGACATTATGCCATACCTCTATATTCTTGAATGTAGTGATGGTACTTACTATACAGGAAGTACAAAGGATATTGATAAAAGGTTGAAGGAACACCGAAGCGGTCAGGGAGCAAATTATACAAAGGATCGATTACCTGTAAAATTAGTATATTATGAAAAATATCGTCGTATGGTTGATGCATTCTTACATGAAAAACAGATCCAGAATTGGTCCCATGATAAGAAACATGCATTGATCGAAAAAAACTTTTCCAAGTTACATGAATTAGCGGTGTGTCAAAGTAAGAAGAAACAACATTAATTGAATATGAACAGCCGGGTTGCCGAGCGGATATAGTTGGCATTCCAGAAAGCAAGTCGAGGCAACCGTTTTCTAGAAGAATGTTCCCCTTGACTAGCTGTGAGAATGAATGTTCATGTCCGCGGTTCGACAAGCTCACCGCGAGCTCGGGGAACTGGCTGAGTCAATGGTGAATTACAAATTTTGAATCTTGATTTTCTTAATTTATTCACAATTCTTCATTGACAACAGCCAGGTTGCCGAGCGAATATAAAAAGGATACTAAAGAGCAAGTCGAGGCAACCTGTTGAAAATTGGAAAAAAGTATAGCTTAATATTTTTATTCCATGGATTGTTCCCCTTCCCGTCCTGTGGGCAGGACGGGACTCGGGGAACTGGCTTTATCAATAGCATTGAGTGATAATCCCATCAGTGAGGTTAGATAAGTATAAACGAGGAATACTATGCAAAGATTTCTTCAGAAATGCCGACTAATATGCTGGATACTCATCCTCGCTATCGTAATGGAGGGAATCCCATTGGCTGTAGCCCAGGTGCAGGAGAATGTGGAAGTACGTAACGTCCACTATGAGGTAATCGGTAACACAATTATCATCTATTATGATTTGCAGGGTCCGGCAAATGGGGAATATAAGGTGACCGTCGTATTAAAAAGGCAAGATTCGTCTTTTGAATATTTGCCACTGACGGTAATCGGGGATGTGGGTAAAGTCGATGGAAGCGGTACAAATAAAAAAATCGCATGGCACATATTCAAGGAAATCCCGCAGGGTTTGGAAGGCGAGGATTATTATTTCCGCGTCCGCGCTGAGCTTATCCCACCGGCAGGTCACACGTGGTTATATATTGTCGGCGGAGCTGTCGTCGTTGGCGGTACAGCGGCACTCCTTTTATTAGGTTCGCCGTCAAATGAAGGTCCGTGTAACAAATCAGGATTACCCATCGCCGCCGGGCAGACCGGCAAGTTATTAATTGGAGACACTATGAATATAAAATATTTTTCATGCATCGTCTTTGCACTGCTGATGCTCATTTCGAACTTAGCTTTCGCACAAACGTCGGAAGGCGACAGCAACAGGGGTTCGCTTCCTTTTATTTCTCTAAAACCTAAGCCGCCTAAAGATATACTCCCCCCCGGCATTGAAATCCTGGAGCCTGTCGGAGTAGGAGCGCGCGGAATAAGAATTTACACGGGGGATACGCTCGTTGTCAAAAGCGCCGAATTGAAAGTACGTGGAATCGCACGGGACTCCAGCGGTGTTGTGGCAGTCTATGTAAATGGAAGTAAGGCGTCTTTAAAAACGATCGACGGGGGTTGTGAGTTTACATCGACGCCATTACTTCAAATTGGCGTCAACACAATTGAGATCACTGCAGTTGATACCTTTAAAAATGCGAGTACCTCGACGTTCAAAGTCAGACGTGATGTAGCTGCCCCTGTTTTCAAGCCTGATAGTTCGTTCAAAGGATATCAGGTATGGGCGGTGGTAATCGGTATTTCGGATTATCGAAGCTCTGAGATCCAAAAACTCCGGTACGCCGATAAGGATGCGGAGGAGTTTTATCAGTACCTCATCAGGCCGTTGGATAAAGGGGGAAGGGGCATGTCGCAGGTAAATATCAAGAAATTGATCAATCAAGATGCGACAAAGGTCAACATCGAGGAAGCAATTCAGGATTTTATGAAGAATCCTTTGGAAGAAGATATTGTGATCTTTTATTTTGCATGTCACGGAACCCCCGATCCGTACCGTCCGAATGTACCATATCTCCTAGCATATGATTCGGAACTTTCGCGGCCGGCCGCCACAGCCGTTAAGATGCAATATATCCAGGATGCGATACGGGATTATATAAAAGCAAAAAAGATCATCGTCTTTGCCGATGCCTGTCACAGTGCCGGTATAAGTACGACCTTTGCACAGCGCGGAATTGTGAGCTCTGAATTGATCAATAATTTCCTGGCTGATATGAAGAATGCCGAAAACAGCGTGCTGACCTTCAGTGCAAGCGAGGCAAAGGAATCTTCTTTGGAAGGACCACAGTGGGGAGGCGGACACGGTCTTTTCACGCATTTTCTTCTCGAGGGACTGAATGGAAAAGCCGATACAGACCTGGATGGGATTGTACGGCTCGGAGAGCTGGTCGATTATGTGACTCTGAACGTCAGGCGCGAGTCGAAATCCCTGCAGCATCCGAATCCGAGCCCGACGATGTGGGACAGGAATTTGCCGATGTCAATTAGAATACAAGATAAGTGAAAGTTCTATTAATAATTAAAAATTAAAAAGGCGAAATTAAAAAAGGGAATAAGTAATCATTTTTATAATTTTTAATTTTTCCTTTTTAATTAATCTAAAACCATTTTAAGGATTCAATGATGTGGGACCGAAATATTCCGATGTCGATAGTCGAAAAAGAACAAAAATAACCCGGATATGTCAAAATATGAATAGCCAAATGTTTGTATTTCTCGGCGTAATTCAATATTATCGGTTGGAAACACCTCCCGAGAATGAGCTAATGATGTACTCGTATTTATGAGGAATCAACATAGAAGCATCTTTATCAACCTAAGAAATATAAATGCAAGTGCCCAGAAAGAGTTTTTACATCAAACCAATGATTCTTATAGAGGATAGATAGAAACAATTGTAATCAAAATCGACCGATAATGGAGAGAGATGGCAGTGAAAAAGCAAACAAAGAAATTTAGAATACAATTTATAGTTTTTGGAATGAGCCTGTGGCTATTGAGCGGTATTTACACAGGTTATGCTCAGCAGATTAAATGGCTCCGCATTACCGAATTGCAATCACCTATTAATGAAATAGGAGCGGAATATGAGAATGAAATAACGCAGGGCAATACTAATTTCTTCTCGTGGCCTGCTCAATACGGCATCGGACAAAACACATGCCGTAGGGAATGTTTATGGATAGGTTGCAAAAATTTCGACGACCCTGTTGAAATGAAGATTAAAAGCGTTAAAGTAATCGGTTCAGGCCCACGGGATGGAGCAGATCGCATGAACCAGATATTTGAACAGGAAATCAAACTGATCGGGAAATACTACCATCCCATTGTCATTGTCAATGATCAAAATGCGACCGTTAATAACATTTATGACATTTTGGATAGTCTGGATGAAAATCTGGAAACCGACCGTATAGTGTTAGTGAAATTTAATACTTCCATAGGAGTCTCAGTCACAAAAAAGGTCATGGCTTTTGATCAGCCAAATCACGGTAATTATTTTATTTTCGATCATGTCTTCAAAAACACCGGTATCATTGATCGTTCGGGTAACGTCAAGCAGCAAACGTTGAATGACGTTTACTTTTATTTTGGAAATAGATATGCATTTGCCGGAGTAAGTTGCACGGGGTTTGGTTCAGGATGGGGAGCATGGAACTCAACGTGGGGATCAAGCGACATCACTCACTCGTTTGGGAATAATCCGGCTGCACCCGTATTTGAAATGAGGGGCTTCTATACATGGTACGGTCCCAACACAGATCGCCCGGTAGCTTATGCAGAAGATTGGGGATGTCCGAACGAGGCTGGAGACGGCATTATGGCTTCGGCTAAATACGCAGGCTGTGTGATCCTGCATGCTGATAAGAGTTCAAACGATGCATCGGACGATCTATTTCAACCCAGAACTAATAATTTTATCAATCCAGATCTTTCAATCTTTAGTGCAAATTCAAGTCAGTATGATGAACTATTTATGGCTGACCGCTACGCAGCTATGACTGATGGACATCCGGCCGTACAGCATGACGAACTCGTGGATGACGATTACCCCATCAGTTATACGGAACCGACGGAGGCAATCGGGCGGAGGTGTCCAACAAGAACTGGGATTTGGCCTTATACTCTGGCGCCGGGCGATAGTATTCATATTGTCTTTGCGGAAGGCGTTGGCGGAATCTGTATGGAAAAAAATCGCGAGGTTGGCGCCAATTGGCTTCAATATTATAAGAATACAGGCACACCGACTCTTATCATGCCGGATGGAATCATGACCACCGACTATAACCTGTACAAACGCATATGGGTTGAAACGGGGAAAGATTCCATACTTCAGACTTACCGTAGCGCATTACGGAATTATCAATCCGGTTTTAAACTTCCTCATCCGCCGCCACCACCGCAGCAATTTACTGTCACGTCCGGCGGTGATAGAATTCAGCTCGCATGGTCCGAACAACGCCGACAGCTGGCCTCACTTTGACGGCTATGTGATCTATCGGTCACGGGGTACCGTATTGAATCCGAAGACAGTGTATGAGAAGATTTTTGAATGTAATAAATCGAATGTCGTGCATGTTTTTGACGATATCACAGCGATCCGAGGTTTTAACTACTATTATTATATCCAGTCTAAAGACGAAGGCACGCAGAACGATCTTGTGCCCGGCAAGCCGTTGTACAGCAGCATGTTTTGGACTGTGACGAGCATACCCGCAGCAATTGCTGCACCAAGGAATCTCACCGCTTTTGCGGGTGACGGCCAGGTAACGCTCAGGTGGAATAAGAGTTTTGATGAAAATTTTCTGCGCTATCGTATTTACGGCGGCACAACACCAAATCCAACAATAAAAATCGATTCGACTACTGGAGGCATTGACGATACGACAAAAACCATTACAGGATTTACTAATGGCATCACCTACTACTTCCATATCACGGCGGTGGATAGCACGGGAAATGAGAGCGGTTACAGCAATGAAGTAAGTGCGACACCTCATGCCATACCCACTATTACAAGTTTCACTCCGACCTCGGGTCCTATCGGTACGACTGTTACCATTACCGGCACAAACTTCGACCCGACCGCCGCCAACAATATCGTCTACTTTGGCGCTGTGCAGGCGACGGTGACCTCGGCCAGTACGACTTCGCTCAGTGTGATTGTCCCAGCCGGTGCGACCTATCAGCCGATTACGGTGACGGTGAACGCTTTGACCGGTTTCTCCCGTCTGCCGTTCATAGTTACATTCGCCGGAGGAGGGGCTATCACCAGCAGTTCATTCTCAACGAATGTAGATTTTACGACAGGATCAAATCCCAGGAGTGTCGCCATTGGTGATTTAGATGGCGATGGGAAGCCAGATCTTGCTGTGGCGAATTACGCTAGCGACACAGTTTCGGTCTTTCGGAACACCGGCACAATTGGGAGTGTCTCGTTTGCTGCGAAGGTGGATTTTGCGACAGGAAATAATCCCTCGAGTGTCGCCATTGGTGATGTAGATGGCGATGGGAAGCCCGATCTTGTTATTGTGAATGAGGGCAGCAACACAGTATCGATCTTTCGGAACACCGGCACAATTGGGAGTGTCTCGTTTGCTGCGAAGGTGGATTTTACTACAGATTCAACTCCCTCCAGTGTCGCCATTGGTGATTTAGATGGCGATGGGAAGCCCGATCTTGCTGTGGCGAATTATTATAGCAATACAGTATCGGTCTTTCGGAATACCGGCACAATTGGAAGTGTCTCATTTGCTTCGAAAGTGGATTATACAACAGGGTATAATCCCTGTAGTGTTGTCATTGGTGATGTAGATGGCGATGGGAAGCCCGATCTTGCTGTGGCGGTTTTTGCCGGCGACAACACAGTATCAGTTTTTCGGAACACCGGCACAAGCGGGAGTATCTCGTTTGCCGCGAAGGTGGATCTTACGGCAGGGTCAGGAAATCCCAACAGTGTTGCCATTGGTGATGTAGATGGCGATTGGAAGCCCGATCTTGCTTTGGTGGATTACGGTAGTGATATAGTATCTGTCTTTCGGAATACCTGCACAAGCGGGAGTGTCTCGTTTGCTGCGAAGGTGGATTTTATGACAGGTCATGTTCCCTGTAGTGTCGCTATTGGTGATGTAGATGGCGATGGGAAGCCCGATCTTGCCGTAGTGAATTCCTACGGCAACGCAGTTTCGGTCTTTCGGAACACCGGCACAAGCGGGAGTGTCTCGTTTGCTGCGAAGGCGGATTTTACAACAGGGATATATCCCCAGGGTGTTGCCATTGGTGATGTAGATGGTGATGGGAAATCTGATCTATTGGTGGTAAGTTGGAATGAGAATACAGTATCGATCTTTCGGAATGTAGTGGGTACGGTTGTCATAACCCCACCTTCAGCACCAACCAACCTCACGGCCACCGCTGGGAACGGACAAGTAACATTGAAGTGGAGCAAGAACACCGAACCCGATTTGCTGCGCTATCGTATCTACGGCGGCACTTCATCGAGTCCGACGATAAAAATAGATTCGACTACAGGGGGTATTGCCGATACGACAAAGATTATTACAAGCCTTACGAATGGTACTACCTACTACTTCCGTATCACTGCTGTAGATAGCGCTGGATTGGAGAGTGGGAATAGCAACGAGGTGAGTGCAACTCCTAGCACAACAGCTCATATTCCCACTATCACATCAATTACGCCAATCCGCAATGCGTTGAACGTAGCGAAAAGCACCAATGTCACCGTTGCCTTCGATAGTGATATTAACTCTGCCACGCTCACAAACACCACAGTGCGCATTAATGGCTCATTAAGTGGGTTGCACGCAAGCACGTTCAGTTACAACTCCGGTACATACGTTGTTACTATTACGCCAAACAAACAATTTAAAGTCGGCGAATTGGTGAATGTAACGCTCACTCGGGGGATCACAAGTACTATAGGAGACTCTTTAACAAAGAGTATTAGTTGGAGCTTTACTATAAAAGCAAATACAACCAGTGGAACATTTATACAGAGTTCTACAGTAAGTGTAGGAAGCGATCCATTCTCAGTTACAGCGGGAGATTTTGATGGAGATGGCGATATCGATCTCGTGGTGGCTAATAATGGTTCCAACACAGTTTCAATACTTATGAACGATGGCATTGGAACATTCATACAGAATTCCGGACCGGCCATCGGAAGCTTTCCATTTTCAATAACCTCGGGAGATTTTGATGGAGATGGTGATATCGATCTTGCAGTGGCAAATTCTGGCCCCTCTACAATTTCGATCCTTTTAAATAATGATAGTGGAACATTTATACAGAGTTCATCTACAGCTGTGGGAAGCTATCCACACTCAGTTATTACGGGAGATTTTGATGGAGATGGTGATATTGATCTTGCGGTAGTTAATAACGGTTCTAATACAATTTCAATTCTTTCAAACAATGGCAGTGGAAAATTCATATATAGTTCCAAAACGGATGTGGAAGCCTCTCCAGAGGCAATTACTTCAGGAGATTTTGATGGAGATGGAGATATCGATCTTGCGGTGACGAATCAAGGTTCCAATACAATTTCAATACTTTTAAACAATGGTAACGGAACATTCATACAGAGTTCCGTGTTGGCTGTTGGAGATACTCCACACTCAATCACCTCAGGAGATCTTGATGGAGATGGGGATCTCGATCTTGCGGTAGTAAATGAATATTCCAATACAGTTTCAATACTTTTAAACAGTGGCAATGGAATATTCACACAGAATCAAGCATTGGCTGTTGGAAGCTATCCATGTTCAGTCGCAGCAGGAGATTATGATGGAGATGGAGATCTCGATCTTGCAGTGGCGGAATCTATTCCTAATACAATTTCAATACTTTCTAATAATGGCAGTGGAACCTACACAACGAGTTTCGGGACGGCTGTGGGAAGCTTTCCAAAATCAGTAAACACAGGAGATTTTGACGGAGATGGAGATATTGATCTTACGGTGGCAAATACTGGTTCCAATACAATCTCGATATTGATGAATAATACAATACCTCTTGCATCACCGATTCTTTCCGCTCCATTAGATGGTGCAACCAATCAACTTCTATTTCTGACGTTAATCTGGACTTCGTCCGCAGGAGCCGCAAGATATCACCTGCAGGTATCAACAATTTCATCGTTTGCCGCTGGTAATCTTGTTGTCGACGACTCGACGCTAACGACTACGTCCAAACAGGTCGGTCCATTGTCATTCGGTACGACATATTACTGGAGAGTCAGCGCATCGAATAATGGAGGCTCAAGTCCGTATTCATCACCGTCGCATTTTACGACAATACCATCTCCACCGACTACTATCACGGCAAATACTACTATCAGTTTCCCAAAAAGAGAAAAAGCATCTAATTATACGGCAGCTGATTATCGTATTATAGGATTGCCGGGAACAAGCAACATCGATATCGGTTCGATTCTCAACGGGACTCAGAATACCGACTGGCAAGTCTATTGGGATAACGGAACGAATACGGAAGATTCACTGAAAGTATATGACGGCAGTTCAGGATTTCGTTTTTCTGCAGGTCGGGCATTCTGGCTCATTTCGAAAAACGACGTAACAATTAATCGAAGTGTCAATGCTGCGTCTTTAAATACTTCATATGAAGTAGAGATTCCACTTCACATCGGATGGAATCTAATCACGAATCCTTTTGCATCATCTCTTACATGGTCGAAGATACAAAATGCGAACACGATCACATCGAATATCTTTACATTCACGAATGGGTCATTCTCACATTCAACAAATTTCGATCCCTATGTGGGCTACTATTTCTTCAACGGAACGCCAAATCCAAGTGTTCTGAGTGTTCTTAAAATTCCATATCAGAGTCTGTTCACAAAGATTGCCGATGTTCCGGAGATCAAAGAGGACGGCTGGAGGGTGAATGTGGAGCTGTTGTCCGACGGGGTGATCGACGGCGATACGCAATTTGGTGTTTCGGAATTTGCCAAACCTGAGCTTGACGTCTGCGATGTGCGAAAACCGCGTGCTGTTGGCCCGATTCCGGAAGTGTACTTTGAGCGGAAGGAGTGGGATAACAAATATCCTGCCTTTTCTGCAGATATCAGACCGACGGTCAATGAACTGGAGCAATGGACGTTCACGGTGAAATCGGAGCCGAGAAAACAGGCATCGCTTACCTTCAAAGGGATCGCCGGTGTTCCTCGGGAAAACGAAATATACCTTGTCGACATGGTGCGGGCGGAATACCGAGATCTTCGAAAAGACCCGGTCTATAAATTCGTTCCGGTGGTAAGCCGTTCAGAGTTTTCTGTGTATGTCGGTAAGAAGGATGCGGTATTGAAAAAGGCGATGGAAGTAGTGCCGACTGAATTCTCGCTCGGACAGAATTTCCCGAATCCGTTCAATCCGACGACGAGTTTTTCGGTACGGCTGCCTGTGAGCTCATTTGTGACGTTAACGGTCTTTAATATTCTGGGACAGCCTGTGCGGTTGGTCTATTCGGGGAATCTTGAGGCGGGCCAGCACTGGTTCACATGGGATGGAAGGAACGATTTTCAGAGAAATCTGCCGAGCGGAGTTTACTACTTCCGTCTGGATATTCCGGGGGTCAGATCATTTGTAAGGAAAATGGTTCTAATTAAATAATCTATATTTATAAAAATATAATACCTAAAGGAACTGTATCCCTTTTATTGTAATAAATAATAGAAGTGATACTGACACAGAGTACTCAGAGTATTTTTCATTGGCTTCATGGGAGGATACAGAGAAGGAAGGGCATTTTAATAAATAGATAACGAGGGAAATTATGCAATTCATATGTCAGAAATTGTACTATCTATTGTTTTTAGCGATTACAATTGGCGGAATCTCATTCACGATAGCGCAGGCAGAGGAGAAGGTGGAGGTACGCAACGTCCGGTTTGAGGTGTCGGGGAAAGTGATCGTTCTCAGCTATGATTTGCAGGGGCCTGCAAACAGGGACTACAAGGTATCGTTGACTCTCAAGAGAAAAAAAGATATTGCTTTTCAATATAAACCTATCGTAGTGAAGGGGAGTGTAGGAGAAGATTGTCAAATTGGGAACAATAAACAGATCACTTGGGATATATTGAAGGAAATGCCGCAGGGTCTTGAAGGAGATGATTTTTATTTTATTGTCCAGGCTGAACTCATTCCTGCAAGCAGCTACACATGGTGGTACATCGCTGGCGGAGCCGCAGTTGTCGGAGGTGCAGTGGCATACATTGTATTAAGCAAGGGTGCCGGAGAAACTACGTCGGTAGATCAAGGTTTTCCAAAGCCGGTTGGAAGACCGGTTGGTAATTGATAGGAGGTACTATGAATATGAAAAGAATCTTCTGGTGTGTCCTGGCGATGATAATTTTTTCATCGTATGTCTTGATGTCGCAGACATCCTCTTCCGAGAGTAATACGGGCACACTTATCCACGCTCCAATTAAACCGAAGGAAATTAAAGATATCACGCCGCCGGGCATCGAAATAATAGAGCCGGGTGGCATTGCAACGCGTGGAATGAAAATCGCCGGCGATACCCTTGTCGTGAGATCGGCCGAGTTAAAGATTCGTGGTATTGCGAAAGACTCGGGAGGTGTCGCAGTTGTATATGTCAACGGCAGTGAAGCATCCCTGAAACCTGTCGAAGGCGGTTGTGAATTTGCATCGACTCAGCTGCTGCAATTCGGCATTAATCGTATAGAAATAAATGCGGTCGATGTAAGTAAAAACACAAGCATACAGACGCTGACAGTACGCCGTGAGGTTGTAGTTGCTGTGCAGGAGAAGAGGTTACCGGTCGAGCCGTTCAAGGGGCACCAGGTGTGGGCTGTGGTCATCGGAATTTCAGAATATCAGAATTCTCAGATTACCCGGTTGAGGTATGCCGATAGAGATGCGGAAGATTTCTATCAATACCTGATCACACCGCTGGAAAAAGGAGGGCGCGGTGTGGCGCCCGTTAACATACGGAAGCTTATAGATAAGGATGCGACAAAAACCAATATTCAGGAAGCAATTTTCGACTTCATGAAAAGTCCGCTTGAAGAGGATGTTGTCATTATTTTCTTCGCCTGTCATGGTACGCCCGACCCTTACCGGCCAAATGTTCCTTATCTGCTTGCGTACGATTCCGACCTCGCGAAACCGGCCGCAACGGCGGTGAATATGCAGGATATACAGGTCGCCATACATGACTATATTAAAGCCAAGAAAGTTATCGTCTTTGCAGACGCTTGTCACAGTGCCGGTATTAGCTCGAGTGTCGCAATGCGCGGTTCGGCGAGTGTAGAGCTTATCAATGATTTTCTTACGGAAATTGCGAATGCCGGAAGCAGTGTGCTAACCTTCAGCGCTAGCGAAGCGGCGGAGTTGTCACAGGAATCCCAGCAATGGGGCGGAGGTCATGGCGTATTCACTTACTATTTACTGGAAGGGTTGCTGGGAAAAGCGGATGTTGACGCAGACGGACTAGTGCGCCTTGGTGAGTTGGTCGATTTTGTCAATCTAAAAGTTCGCCAGGATACGAAGTCTCTTCAGCATCCGAATCCGAGCTCAACCACGTGGGATCGCAATCTGCCGATGTCGATTGTCGTGAAGGAGAAATGATAGCTCTATATATATTCACCACAAACAAAAGAAGGATTTGTGTCAATAAAATTTTTTCATTTATTGCTTATTCTTGTTACTATTCCACTTGTCGGATATAGCGGTTCTTATTATAGCGGATATGTGCCCCGCCCGCATGGCTATGCACACTTTAAGGATTTAGTTTTCACTATGACTCGCCAATCTCTTGCTATCATCTTTTTATTACTAATATCCGACTCGACTCTTTCCCAAACCATCTCGAACGTACGAACTGAAGTAAAGAATGGTAGAGTGGAAATCCAATATGATCTTTTTGGAAAGCCAGATGAAACCTATAATATTTCCATTAGTGCAACGCGCTCAAATGGCTCTAATGTAACGCCACAGAAAGTAGCCGGTGAGATGAGAGGAGTTACACCAGGAAATAACAAACTCATATTTTGGGAGCCACAATTAGAAAGGCGTACTGTCGATGGGTGGAAGATCACACTCAAAGCTGATGTAGATAGTAAGACTAGAAGTATGTTGATTAAAAGACAGGAAGAACACAACCGCGACTCAATTATGAGGCAGCAAAAACATTACCGCGATTCGATTATGAGGGAGGTTATGCGTGATCGTGGTCTTGCACCGTTAGATGTAGATTCAAATGAGATTAGAAGAAGGATACATGAGAGATAAATGATCTGTGATTAATGCAAATTGAAATTATATAAAAGAATTTTTATGAATGAGTAAGTAAACAATATGGCGGGAAAATACTAATACCATATGGTTCAGAATAGTAAAATTCGGCACGAGTAAGGAGAAATATCAATGGATATGAGCATTCTATAATGGGGATCTGAATTCGGTTGTGTGGTACTGTAATAATTTGTGACGCAGAGCTCATGAAGTCGTGACAAAACAACCAAACAAATTTGAGTTATATGAATTGAAAGGCAATGTATAAGAATGGTGTGAAGATTGGTATAGCAAGAATTACTACCAGAATAGTACATTACAAAATCCTAAAGGCCTATCAACGGGGCGATCCCGCGTACTTCGCGGCGGATCGTGGAACTACAGCGGTTTCAACTGTCGGCCTGCGTATCGCGTCAAACTCAATGCTGACGGCAGGTTCGACGACGGTGGGTTTCGTTGCGCTCGGGATTAGTTACACTTGTACTCTTTTAATTAATCTTTTTACTCTCTTTGGATGAATTATGAAAAGAATTAAGGTCTTTTTAATATCGCTTTCAATGATATCTGTGTGCATCGCACAAGATGCCCAGAAACGGCTTGATATGCTCAAGACGCTTATCAATACTCCATTTTCTGCCGTATCGCTGGAACGGGAACGCGATTCTAAAATTACAGCTTTACAAGCTCCGGTTAAGGATGAGTTTGAGACTCAAACACAATTTGAAAAGCGCAAGCAGGAAAGCGTAAGGTTAGTGCAGCAAATCAGTCAGGAGTATGAGCAAGAAATTGCAGCAGCACACGCCATCTTCGACCGGCGTATCGAAGAGATAAAGCAAGAACGGGAGCAATTTCTTGCAACAACTGAAGAGAACATCTCTTCTTCTTTTACTATCGGTACCTACAATCCTGAAGAAGAAAAATTTCCAATAACGGTTATGATTTCAGGCCAAAGTGATTGGGTTGTTGTGCCACAAGCAAATGCAAAAGCTTTTAAAAGCTCAGTATCAAAATTATCTGCAGGTGGAAAAAGGCGACTAACTGCGGATGGAAATTGGGAGTATTACAACTGGACAATCTCGTACCCCATCGCTGGCGCCACTTATGCATTCGGACCGAAACGCGGAGTATCACCAAGCTACATCACATCAAAGAAATCTGGTTTGCCGCCCGCTTTGAGCATGACCGTCGAACTCAAAGAACCATCCGGTAATAAAAAGCTTGACGCAGAAGAACGCGGCGAGATCGCTTTGAAGATCACAAACAGCGGAAAAGGAGATGGTGTCGGCTTTGAGGTTTTGGTTTTAACAGAAAAGGTTACAGATATCACGATCCCCTCATCGATATATGTTGGTGAGATACCGGCCGGTAAAACTGTTTCTGCATCCATACCATTGCAGGCATCTGGTAACCTTGCAGACGGTAATGTATCGGTTACCCTCACTCCAAAAGAAGCACAGGGCTTTGCGCCTGCACCTGTGAAAGTAATGTTCGAGACAAAAGCGCTTGTTCCACCACAGCTTGCCATTGCAGATTTAGTACTTGAAAACAACTCCGGTTCCGGAATAATCAAACCGGGAGAGATACAGACAATTACGGTTCGCATCGGTAATAAAGGTCGAGGCGCGGCACAATCTGTCAATGCTAGGATTACACTGGGTGCAAATGTATTCTTTGCTGAAGGTTCTTCTTCGTCATTTGCAATGGGTACATTAGAAAGCGGAAAAACCTACGATGCAAAATTTTCTATCTATACTAATTTACAGGCGACCGAAGTGCCCATGTATATGTCTGTATCAGAATCCCGTGGGAAATATGGCATTGTGAATTACCGCCTGCCGCTGGAATTTAATAAACGAGTAGCGGCAATCGAACAGATCACTGTCAAGGGAAAGGATGAGCAAACCGGAACAGTTGAGCTTATGACAGGACTCTCAATCGATGTTGATGTAAATATCCCAAAGATTGAAGTCGCAGGACAAAATAAAATAGCTATAATTTTTGGTGTAGAACAATATCGCAATGTTACAAGCGTTCCTTACGCAAAGCGTGATGCGGCCGTCATGCGTGATTATGCTGTGAGAGTACTGGGAGTTCCCGATGATAAAAACCATCTTTATTATCGGACAGACGATGAGGTATCAAGAAACGAATTTGAAAAATTGTTTTCTGAAAACGGCTGGCTCTCGAAGCGCGTTGATCCCTCGACCGATGTCATTATTTACTATGCTGGTCATGGTGCTCCTGACCTGAAGGACAAATCACCATATCTCATTCCATCAGACGGCGATCCAAATTACCCGGCGCAAACCGGTTTTAGTCTGAACCGATTGTACGAAGAACTCGGAAAGCTTAATGCAAAATCGATAACAGTGTTTCTCGATGCCTGCTTTAGCGGTGTAACGCGCGACAATAAAATGCTCTTTGCAGACGCGCGCCCTATTCGGATTTCGATCGCCAATCCGGCTCTTACATCAGATAGGATTACAGTGTTTACAGCATCCGGCGGTGAACAAATCAGCAGCGGGTATCCGGAGAAGAAGCATGGATTGTTCACATATTTCTTACTCAAAGGATTACGAGGTGATGCGGATGTAAATAAGGACAAAAATCTGACAATTTCAGAGTTGGAAAGATACTTAATTGAAAATGTACCAAAGACAGCAGGATTGTTGGATAGAGAACAAAAGCCGGAAGTACTAGGAAAGAATAAAGAAAAAGTTTTAGTGAAGTATTAGCACTGTATGAGGCATGTTGTTGTTTACATTTTTTATGGATATGATATGGTGCGTTTACTCATAATTTTAATGATTGGTATCGAGGCATCGGGATTGTTATTTTCCCAAACCATCTCAAACGTACGAACTGAGGTCAAAAACGGACGGGTTATCATTCTATACAATCTTTCAGGTAATGATATAGAAACCTACAATATTTCCATCACTGCAACACGCTCGGATGGAACATCCATAACTCCACAAAAAATTGCGGGGAATCTAAGTGAAATCTCTCCCGGAAGTGACAAACTCATTTATTGGGAACCACAGTTAGAGGGACTGCCAGTTGAAGGTTGGACAGATCTCTCTTCGTACAGCTGTTGGACTTGATGTTAAATGGGTTTTCATCGAAGGGGGCACATTTCAAATGGGAAGTAACGATGGTCGTGATGATGAAAAGCCCGTGCATACAGTATCGCTGAAGAGCTTTTATATGAGCGCAACAGAGATTACATTCACTCAATATGACAAATTTTGTAATGCGACAGGAAGAAGCAAACCGGGCGATAATGGCTGGGGACGCGGTAACCGACCTGTGATCAACGTGAGTTGGGATGACGCAGTTACCTTTTGTAAATGGGTTTCTGTACAAACAGGGAAAACGATACGATTACCGACTGAAGCAGAATGGGAATACGCGGCGTGGGGAGGGAATAAAAGTAGAGGATGCAAGTATAGTGGAAGTAATGATCTTGCCGATGTAGCGTGGTATTCCGATAACTCAGGTTCTAAAACACATGAGGTTAGATTAAAGCAGCCAAATGAAATTGGTTTGTGTGATATGAGTGGTAATGTTTGGGAGTGGTGCGCAGATTGGTATGGATCGTACACATCGGATTCACAAACGAACCCAATAGGTCCTTCAAGCGATTCATACCGTGTTATTCGCGGTGGTTCGTGGTTAAACTACGACAACGTCTGTCAGCTTACGGGTCGTCTCAGGAGTAATCCTGTCGGCTGGAGCAACAACGTCGGGTTTCGTTGCGCTCGGGATTAATTATTTGCACTTGAATTCTTTTACTCTTTTTTCCATCTAAGTATTTTCCAGAATAATGAAAAACACGGTTATGAAAATATCGATTTTCATATTGTTTTTAGCTTTTAGTGCATCTTCAATCCGAGCTCAGGAGGGTATGTGGGTTACCTCTACGGGCAGATCTGGAAGTGAAGGTATTACTCCCGAGGAAGGTAGAGCTAAAGCCCTCGATATTGCCCGCGGGGAGGCTATAAAACAGGTCGTCGGTGTAAAAATTAGTGAGGAGCTTTTTAGTAACACCGGTGAGTTAATGAAAAACAACAAGTCCGAAGAGTACTTTGATACATTCGCCCGTTTAAGCAGAAGCACAGCAGCCGGGAAGATCCTGAAAGAAGAGAAACAATTTGAGACAGTGATAGAAAACGGTATACCTGTTTATATTGCACATCTGCGCGCTTATGTTGTCAAAGAAACCGGAGAAAGCGATCCATCATTTGTCGCTCAAATCGATTTAAAGAGTCCTGTTTTCATCGATCGGGGCGACCCAGCACGGAATGATAGGGTTGATTTTCAGATATCAGCGTCAAAAGACTGCTACCTGTATCTGTTCAATCTTCTTGCAGACGATTCTGTCCAGCTCGTTATGCCGAATATTTATCTTAAGAACAATGCCTACGCGGTTGAAAAAAAAGAACAGGAATTTGAAAAAGATATCCGGTTAATGGGCATGGAATTTATTGCAGAGCTTCCACATGGAGTGAATAGAGCGAAAGAAGCGCTTTATTTAATTGCGCTTAAAGATAAATACGATTTTAGGAGTGAAAATTTTAATCAAAATGGACAGAAGAATATTATCCCAACCTACAAAGCTGCAATGACAGATATCATGAACTGGTTGATTCGAATTCCGCCTGATCGTCGAACGGAAGCATTTCAGAGTTATGAAATAAGGAGAAGCAGAGAGTGAGAATTAATAAAATTTTATTCTTTAAAATGATTTCAAATTTTATAAAAATCGGAAATTATTATTCCTTAGCAAATCCTGATAGAAATAATTTATATTTAAAAAAATATTGGGTCGCTGATCGTCTGGACACAAATATTCGGGTGGAATTTTTAATTGTTCTTTCATTCATAATCTCACTAATATTCTGGTCAGGGTGTGGTGGCACGAACTGGATCATAGAAGGTGAGGTTGAGGACACATCACCGATTAAGGAGAAACCGTGTCTGCAAGTTCAATTCGGTCAAGTTACTGGAGGTACAGAAATTGAAAGTCTTAAAGAGAGTATACAGCATAATCTGAAATCTACCATTTTTCCAAAGGCAGTAATGAGCCTGGGAGAAGATCCTGATTTTGTTGTTCGAGTTCGGGTTGATAGATTTTTATTCTGGCACGATGAGGTCAAGCTCGATCCACTATTTAGTCTACTTGCATTATTAGGGCTATTTCCTATTGGTTCTTCAAATGCAACAGTAGAAGTGACATGGGACATTCAATCTCGTGAGGGAATACCCCTAGGTGAGTATAGTGCGAGTAGAAACGACAAAGGGAATTTCTGGATTTACTGGGGGGAGAGGGGGAATGCACGTGCGGTTATGTTATTAGGGAAGGTGTTAGATGAGGTAAAAAAGAAGTACATAGAGGATAAGGAAAAGCTCATTGCATCAATGTCTAGAATGCGCCCACAGTTTGAAAAACCTAATCCGCCTGTTCTAGCATTTCGATTCAACTTCTTAGAACCATCGGGGAATGGTTGTCTTGATGCGGAAGAAACAGGAAAAATACGAATGTCCATAAGCAATTCAGGTAACGGTGTTGCTCATAATGTAAAAATGATGCTTTCACCACTTGAGCCCAAAGAGGCTGTTATTTTCCAAGATATTATTTATTTAAAAGACATTCCTCCTAAAGGTAACAGGACTGCTGAATTCACGCTTCGCGCGACCGAAAATATAAAAAATGACAGCATTCGTTTTAAAATCCAAGTATCTGATGAAAACGGTTTTGAAGCACCATCGGCTGAGATTTGCATACCAACCCGTGAATATTTTTCTGATGTCGATACAAACATACCTAAAGGTTTAAAGAGATCAGCAAAAGGGGTGGCGGTTGTAATTGGAATATCTCAATATAAGGACTCTGATATCCCTACCGTTGACTATGCAAGACAAGATGCAGAAACTATGAAAAAGTATTTAATCAACACCTTGGGATTTGACAGTCTGAAGATCATAGAACTTTATGATGAAAAAGCTCGCCTATCGAGCTTCAAACTACTATTTGAAGAACGGCTCGCTGGACTGGTTCAACCCGGTCAGTCTGATTTGTTCATTTTCTACAGTGGTCATGGTGTACCTGACCCCGAGACGAAAGACGCCTTCTTTGTTCCCTACGATTGTAGTCCTAGTTATGCTAAATCAACAGGATATAGCGTTAATCAAGTTTATTATGCACTTTCGAAACTTAAAGCAAAACGAACAGTTGTTGTAATCGATGCTTGTTTCAGCGGTGGAAGTGAAAAGGGGATGTTATTAAAAGAGATAAGTCCTATTTATATCACTGCGAAGAATCCTCTAGCAATGTTGGAAAACGGATTTGTATTCGCTTCTTGTACCGGAGATCAAGTTTCTACCTGGTATCATGAAAAGAAACATGGACTTTTCACTTACTTTTTTTTGAAAGGCTTACGAGGAGAAGCTGATCTTGATGACGATGGAAGCATTAGCGTCGAAGAAATGGAACGTTATCTTAGCACTAATATTACCCAACAGGCTCTTTACCTCAATAATCGTAAACAAACACCTGTCGTGATAGGAAAAGACAAGAAAACTGAATTGATAAGATTAAAATAGGGAATAAAAAATAGATGTTTAAGATAATAAGAAGACACAGAATTAGAGTTATATCAATCGTTTTTACGATAACTTTTCTATCATGTAGTAGTAATGTTACCCTCACTGTAGATACAAAAATTAACAATCCATCTCCAATCTCTCAGAAAATACTCTTGAATGTTAAACTTCGAAAATACACTCTTTTAAAAGGTGGAAATAATTTATGGCTTTCTGAAAATGAACTTATTTCAAACATTAAGGATAATTTGAGGAACTCGGTTCTTCCACATATGGTAGACAGAGCCGAACAAGCAGATCTAAGAATGGATTTAGAAATTGTTCAATTATATTCAAATTCATATTGGTCTCCCGCATTTCTTCTTCCTTTTATTGTAGGGCTTGGATTTGTTGGTTTTCCTATCGGATTTTCAGAGGGTAACGTCATAATTCGGATTGATGTTATGACTCCCGAAGGTGATTCACTTAGTTCGTTGGTATCCGAGAAAAAAAGTTCGGGATTGCTTGGATTGTACTACGGATATACTACTCCAGTAGCTGAATCCCTTTTATCTCAAGCATTAGATGACATAAAGATAACTATCCAAAGGATTGGGAATGCCGGATGGATCGGATTGGAGTTTGAAAGCGAGGGTACGAACAAGAATAAGTTGAGAATAAATAAGATTATTTCAAATTCTCCTGCCGAAAGAGTTAATATTAAGGAAGGTGATGAAATTCTAGAATTAAATGGTGTAAAAACCAAAGATCGCAAATCTTTCATAGCTATTATTTCGGATTCTAAGCCAGGGGAAAAAGTCAGGCTGAAAATAGAACGAAACGGTTTAGAACAAGAAGTCGAGGTAGTTCTCGCGAATTGGGCCTCAATTTATACAAAGGATAGAAATGACAAATATCTGACTAGCAAGGAATTAACCGACAATAGGTCTATCGGACCTAAACTCATTGGAAGCTCAGATTTGGAACGGGATATACCTAATGGATCTGAAAAGAATCCAAACGCCATCGGAGTTATAATAGGTATATCTAAATATGAACAGGATGGTATTCCGAGAGCAGAATACGCTAAAGAGGATGCAGTCCTTTTAAAACAATATCTAATTCATGCGTTCGGGTATGACAGTCGTAGAATTATAGAACTCTATGATGATGAGGCAGGTCTTTCCGCATTCAAACGCGTTTTCGAAGAACAACTCAGTAACTACATTAAAGACGGTCAATCCGATATCTTTATTTACTACAACGGCCATGGTGCGCCTGACCCAGAAACAAAGGAACCATATTTCGTCCCGTACGATTGTAATCCAGTTTATGTAAAGTCTACCGGATACAAAGTTAAAGAACTCTATGAAAAACTTTCCTTAATAAAAGCAAGAAATGTAGTCATCGTCATTGATGCATCATTCTCGGGATCGACCGCAAAAGGAATGTTACTTAAAAATATCAGTCCCACTCTCATTGCAGTGGAAAATCCGATAGTTTCATTAAATAATGGAATAATTTTTATTTCATCTTCGCCAAAACAAGTTTCGTCTTGGTATGATGAAAAAAAACATGCTTTGTTCACTTACTATTTTTTGAAGGGACTAAAAGGAAATGCGGACTCAAATAACGATAAACAAATAACGGTCGAAGAGATGGAAAAGTATTTGCTAGCAAATGTCCCGGATCAAGCTCGATACCTGAACAATAGAGAACAGATACCGCAGATAATAGCAAAGGACAAGCAAACGGTGTTGGTAAAATATTAGAACAATCAATTCATTCGATAAAAAAACTGAGCGTGATGACCTGCCCCAGAAGATGATCTAAAAGGTATTCGTATACAGCGTTCATCATGTGATATTACAGGCTTGCCCCGAGTGTGTGTACCGCGAGCCCATTGGCACCCTCGAGGGAGGCTTGTAGAGCTGTCGAGGGGCTCACCATAAGCCATCACATCCTACAGCAACAACTTTTTCCGAAACCACTAGACAGATCGACCTGTTATTAATTGGATGTACCTTGAATATAAAATATTTTTGTCGTATCATAGGCACGCTGCTTTTTTTAACCGCAATCTGCTGATGTCGATCCAGTCGAAGGCAAAATGATCACTCTTTAATACTATACGATATGTTTTTTCTTGATAGTCAAAGATTTTATTTGTATACTTCCGTGTGTTCGAAATGATTGGTTAGTCCACGGATTTTTGATTAGTATTATAGTAACTCCGTGCGTTATTTGAGATATTCTGGTATTGTAAAGCCAATTCTACATTCATTTCAACGTGAATTGGCTTTTTTGTTCTTACTGCACCGATAAACGAACCGCAATGGGAACTCAAATTATCGTCAATCCCGCTGATTCAAAAGAAGAACTTTACAAATCCCTTCTTCCGCAAATTCAATCGTTGCTTGGGGGTGAAAGTGATCTCATCGCCAACCTGTCGAATGTCTCTGCAGCGTTGAAAATGTGTTTTTCGTACTACTCATGGGTGGGATTCTATTTGAAGAAAGGGAATGAGCTGGTTCTGGGTCCTTTTCAGGGGAAGCCCGCATGTGTTCGCATAGCCGTGGGGAAAGGTGTATGCGGAACCGCCGCTGAACGGAAAGAGACCGTCGTCGTCCCGGATGTGAGAAAATTCACTGGGCATATATTCTGCGATGCGAACTCATGCTCCGAGATTGTTGTTCCAATTATTAAAGGAGACTTGAGGGGCGTACTGGATATCGATAGTGCAAGCGTAAATAGTTTCGACGGGATTGATAAGAAATATCTCGAACAGCTTGTTCAGATGCTAATTCATTATTTTTAAGATGTATGATTTTTAAACTCTGTGTCCTCTGTGGCGGTGACCCAACAATTATTTTTATATAATAAAGGGTTACAGCACCACAAATTGTCTGTTATCCTCGTGGTGTTTTCTTTTCTCATCGATAAAATATAACCACAGAGATCACAGAGGACTTTAACAATGCTATCCAGAAGGACACGGAGTAGAAATGGCAATTTTAATCTGACTTAAAATGCGTCCTAAAAGAAAATATAAATCAAGTAGACCTGTTGCACTTGTCACCGGTGGGGCACGGCGGCTGGGACGGCATATCGCACTGCGGCTTGCCCACGAGGGTTTTGATATTGTCGTTCTTCATCATACGACTTCCGCGGCGAAGGTAAAAAAAGAGATTGCGAGTTATGGAAGAAGATGCGTGACAATAAAAGCAGATATAACATCGACGGGTGCATTCCGTCGCGCGATCAGTACCGCAGTGAAGCATTTTAACCGGATTGATGTTCTTGTGAATAATGCCGGAATTTTTATCGATGCAGCGTGGGATACGTTTGATGAAAAGCTCTGGGACAAAACCATTGCCACAAATCTCAAAGGGCCGGCATTCCTGATGCAGGAGGCTGCAAAGGTCATGCTTCGTCACGGTGGAGGATCGATCATCAATATAGCTTCAGTCGGCGGTTTACAGCCATGGGCGAAACATATTCCATACAGCATTTCAAAAGCCGGACTCATCATGAGTACCCGGTGCTTTGCGCGCGCTCTCGCTCCGGCAATTCGCGTCAATGCTATTGCACCCGGTACAATCTTTATGAAGGGGGAGGAAAATAGAAAACGAAAACATCTTCCGGTGGACAAGATTCCATTTAGGCGGAATGGAGTTCCTGAAGATATCACCGATCTTGTTGCATTTCTTGCCACACGCGGGAAATATATAACAGGCCAGATCATTGCCGTCGACGGGGGGCGCACTTTGGTACCCATTGGAGAATGAATGAAACGGTCAGTATTAGATAAGGCATATAGAGACCAGGAATTCCTGAACAGTCCGGATGCCCGTACAATCCGGATCCTGGCAGAATTCCTCGAGCCGTTCCGGCGATTCCGGAAGAATAAGGTCAGAGATACAATTGTCTTCTTCGGTTCTTCGCGGATTAAGACGCGGAAGTCCGTGCTCGAAAAAATTCGAGAACTGAAGAAGCGGATTCAGAAAACACACGGGCAGCGAAAGAAGAATCTGGAGCAGCAGCTCGACAGGGCGCTCGTCGATCTCGAAATGTCGAAGTATTATGATGAATGCGTTGAGCTGGCAAGACTCCTTACAGAGTGGTCGAAGTCAATCGATTCGGAGCAGCGATTTATTGTTTGTTCGGGTGGCGGTTCGGGTCTTATGGAGGCTGCAAATAAGGGTGCGCAGCTCGCCGGGGGCAAGTCGATCGGTCTTAACATCAGCCTGATGTCCGAACAAGCTTCAAATCCGTATATTTCACCCGAATTGAATTTCGAATTCCATTACTTTTTCATGCGGAAATTCTGGTTCGTGTATCTTGGTAAAGCGCTGATCGTTTTTCCCGGCGGTTTCGGGACAATGGACGAATTGATGGAACTGTTGACCCTGCTGCAAACAGGGAAAATCCGAAAAAAGATGTCGGTCATCATCTACGGCCGCTCGTATTGGGAGAAGATTATCAATTTTGATGCACTGGTAAAGTACGGGATGATCGATGCGGAGGATATGAGTCTTTTCACATTTGCCGACACCCCGCAAGAGGCATTCACGTATCTTAAAAAAGAACTTCTACGGAATTATCCTAAGAAAAAAGAGTAGCTCCATGGCCGATTCCAAAGAATATCAATCGCTAATCCGATTGCTTGATGATGAGTCGAGCGTCTATGACATGGTGCAGCGGAGACTTCTCGAGATGGGACCCGACGTTGTCCCGTCACTTCTGGAAGCAGCGGAAACGGGATCACCGCTGACGAAAGAGCGGGCGAAAGATATTGCCGAGCGGATCACCATCGGACAGCTGCGTGCGCAGTTCCGTGATCTCGTGGGACATACAGGACAGGGAGACATCGATCTTGAGCGGGGAATGTTCATTATTGGCCGTTATCAATATCCGATGCTCGATGTGAAATACTACACAGAAATGCTGAACAGCTTTGCTGCGGAGCTTGATGCCAAACTGGCGGGTCATGACGATCCCGACGAAATTTTATACCTTGTCAACGATTTTTTTATCAAAGAAAAAAAATTCCAGGGAAACAAAATCGATTATTACAATCCTGACAATTCTTATATCAACCGGGTACTCGATTCGCGCATGGGTATTCCAATCAGTCTTTGCATCGTGTATCTACTTATTGCTCGCCGGTTGAATATACCGTTGGCGGGTATAGGAATGCCGAGTCATTTTTTATTAAATTATACAGTCGGTTCATCGGAAATCTTCATTGATCCGTTCAACGGAGGGCAACTTCTTACACGGGAGCAGTGTATTGCATCGCTTGACCAGACGGGATTCGGTTATACTCCCTCCTATCTTGAAAAAGTGAGCAATCGATATATAATCGAACGCGTGCTCCGGAATCTTGCACTGGCATATACTCAGCAGGGCGACTCGCTCCGGGCGAGAAACCTGATAACGCTGAACGATGTTCTATAAGTGACCGGATATTTGTATTATTATTCAAAAAGGAAAAATGTACCGAATTCTAGAAAAAGACGAACTTGCGGCTCAGGTGCATCGATATGTCATCGAGGCTCCGGATGTTGTACGGACGGCGAAGGCAGGCCAGTTCGTTATAATTCGTGTTCATCCAGATGGCGAACGTATTCCTATTACCATTGCCGACTGGGACAGAGTGAAGGGAACGATTACTCTGTATGTCCAGGCTGTCGGAAAAACCACAATGCTCATGAGCCGGTTGAAAACGGGTAATGCACTCTCCGATGTCGTCGGGCCGCTGGGATTACCCAGTCATATTGAGCCTCAGAAGACGCTCGTGGCGGTCGGCGGTGGCTTTGGCATCGCGGCTATCTATCCCGTCATCCGTGCGCATAAAAATATCGGAAACACAACGATCTCAATCATCGGGGCCCGCTCGCATGATCTTTTAATCATGGAAGAGGAAATAAGGAAAATCTCGGACGAGGTTTTGATCGCCACCGACGATGGAAGTTATGGGACAAAAGGAATGGTAACGGATGTTTTGCAGAGTGTACTCGCTGCCGGTCGGAAAATCGATGTATGCCTTGCTATCGGCCCTGTTGTGATGATGAAGGCGGTCTGCGATATTACACGCCCGTACCATGTCACGACGCTGGTAAGTTTAAATCCTATTATGATGGATGGTACAGGCATGTGCGGTGCATGTCGCGTTAGTGTGAATAACGAGAAAAAATTTGCATGTGTCGATGGTCCTGAGTTCAATGGCCACGATGTAGATTTTGATCTTCTGACGGCAAGGCAGAAAATGTACCTGCCTCAGGAGAAGCTGTCCTTAGAACTTTACGAACACCAATGTAAAGCGACTCCGCATCCCGAGAATTCTTCATGGTGATAGATCCTAAAAAAATTACAAATAAGGAGCGAATGAAAATTCCCCGGCATCCTATGCCGGAGCAGTCGCCTCTGGAACGCGCAGGCAATTTTCTGGAAGTACCTTTGGGATATACACCGGAGGCTGCGATGGAAGAAGCTCTCAGGTGTGTTCAATGCAAAGAGCCTGTGTGTATCGCGGGTTGCCCTGTGGCTGTTCCAATCAAAGAGTTCCTCGCTCTCGTTGCAGAAGGGAATTTCGATGCCGCGGCAAAGAAGGTGAAAGAGACAAACGCTCTTCCCGCAGTGTGCGGGAGAGTTTGTCCGCAGGAAGATCAGTGTGAACGCGTGTGTGTAATCTCGAAAAAGGTCGAACCGGTCGCAATTGGACGCCTCGAGAGATTTGTCGCGGACTGGGAACGATTGAATAATGCGGTTATTGTACCGGAGATACTACCGCCGACGGGGAAGAAAGTTGCGATTGTCGGTGCCGGTCCGGCCGGATTGACATGCGCAGGTGATCTTGCGAAACTCGGACATACAGTCACAATTTTAGAGGCACTTCATAAACCCGGTGGAGTACTGTTCTATGGCATTCCGGAATTCCGGCTTCCAAAGGATATTGTAGAAGCAGAAGTCGATTATCTCAGGAAACTCGGCGTCGAGATCAAATGCAACTTTGTCGTAGGAAAGACACGAACGATCGACGAGCTGATGAACGAAGACGGGTACGAAGCAATCTTCATAGGCACCGGGGCAGGACTCCCGTACTTTATGAATATTCCCGGTGAGAATTATAACGGTGTCTACACGGCAAATGAATTCCTAACGCGCGTGAACTTGATGAAAGGATATGAATTTCCCAAAGTCTCGGATACGCCGGTCCCGATGGCTAAACGTGTCGCGGTATTTGGAGGTGGAAATACAGCCATGGATGCCGCACGTACGGCACTCCGGCTCCCGTGGACCGAGAAAGTTTATCTCGTCTACCGACGTTCGGAGGTAGAGATGCCCGCACGGATCGAAGAAATTCATCACGGGAAGGATGAAGGAATAGAATTCATGTTTCTTGCCACTCCCACCAGATTTATCGGAAAAGACGGCTGGCTGACCGCGGTTGAGCTGCAAAAAATGGAGCTCGGAGAGCCCGATGAATCGGGACGCCGACGGCCGATCTCGATCAAAGGGAGCGAATTTGTTATTGAAATTGATGCGGCCATTATAGCAATCGGGAACGGATCGAATCCGCTGATAGCAAAAACAACACCCGGCTTGCAGACAAACAAATGGGGAAACATCGTCGCAGAGGAAGCGACGGGTAAAACCTCGCGGCCGAAAATTTTTGCCGGGGGCGATATTGTCATAGGCGCCGCGACGGTCATCGCGGCGATGGGGGCGGGAAAGAATGCAGCGGCGGCGATTCATCGGTATCTGATGGGCGAAACTGAAATAGTGCAGACACAAAAAGCTCCAACAGCGCAGAAATAAATTAATCATTACGCTGAGCGACTGAGTCACCAATGTTTGCTGACGAAGGAGTCGAAGCGTGTTGATAGCTAGTGCCCCTCCAACTAATTAAATACCGCGAAGCGGTACTGTTTCACCGTATACAAATGAAGGGGCATCCCGCTCGGAGAGCGGGACTCCAACACACATAATCACACAGAATTATTTTGAAATAATAGTTGGAGCGGTACTAGTTTAGTTGTATGGATAGGATGTTCTATACCCGTCTGGTGTAGGTGTTGCACAGGGATGGAGTTTAAATGGGAAAAGAAGTTCGTTCAAGATATCCTCTTCAGTTACTCGAATGGGAACTGACAGGATCGGAAGGAAATGAGATACTCACCACAGCGGAGATCCGGAAGCGTCCTGGAGAATATCGCTCATTTTACGAAACCGGTAATCGTCTGGACGGGAAAAGACTGCCTCAAGCGCACCGATATCTTCGAAATAACTGCATTGGGAGCGTCTCATGGATTTGAGATGCATCTGGATCCTCTGACAAATGATCTTGCATTCACGTTGATCCGTGAGATTGCACATAATGGAATCCGTTCACTCGTTATCCGGCTGGATGGGGCAACTCCCGAGAGGCACGACGAGTGCCCACGGTGTCGGAGATTTCGACATGGCTCAGGCGGCGATTGAATTTTCACGCCAGATTAATCTTCCTTTCTCGATTACGACGGCAATCACACGGAAAAATGTCCAGGATCTTCCACTCATTCTGGATCTGGTTATCCGGGCAAACGCGTCTGCTTTTCATCCATACGTTCTAATACCGGAGGATTGGGAGAATACAGGACTGTTTCTATCAGAAAAGGAATATGAAGACGCATTAATCTGGTTGTCACGGCAGCGGGAACTTGTGCCTTCCTGGTTTGGGTATCGACCGACATGTGCACCTCAATATTATAGAATTCTCAGGCAGCAGGAAAAGTCGGTCCGGCGTTCATTTTCGTTTGATGATCCGGACGAGGAAGAAATCACAGAACAGGGATGTACGGGCGGTCGATACTATGCCTATATCACAGGAGAAGGGATCGTTCAGACCTGCGGCGAATTAGCTGTTGCAGCGGGTTCCTTAAAATCGGCGCAATATAATTTTCAGTCCATCTGGGAACAATCGCATTTGTTCCAGATGATGCGGAGTCTGAACCCATATAAAGGTCGCTGCAGACGGTGCGAGTACCGTGATATCTGCGGCGGGTGCCGTGCCCGTGCGTATATTGCAACCGGAGATTATTTTGCAGCAGAACCGCTTTGTGCCTATAAGCCGGGGACAGACAGTAGGAAATCCTCGGATGCCGCCTGATATTTTCGACTTGCACATCTTCAAGGAAAGAGATATTTTTTATTGTGAGATTGAATGAAGACAGTTTTCTCCACCTTCTTAAGGGGGTCTACGACCCATAGGGAGAAAAGAGGGGGATCATAGAAAGCCCCTGCTTTCAACGGTGATCGGTTATTTAATCCAAATCAGACTTGTCCAAAATAGATATCGCATCCCGATTTCCATCGGGATGCAGAAGTAACTTTCTTTTGACCCGGAGTATCCGACCCTTACAGGGTCTGAATGTAATGTAATTTTTGAATTTCGCAGTATGGATATGCCTTTAAAACCACCCCAAGGGGGTGGGATATGTCCGCAAGGGGCGTAGCCCCTTGAATCTTAAAAGAATGGACATCAAAAAACCCTGAAGGGGTGAGATATTTCTCAAGGCAGATCATTAATCATATTTTCTTTCTTGAATGATTCTCTCTACCATGTTTTGGACAGCATACCGGGGCCTTCTATGCATTATGCCGCTGATTGTACCCCTTGGCGATAATTTTATTTTGATGGACGATAACCGCTCCAATCGGCACATCGCCATTTTCCAGAGCGATATGTGCCTGGTCAATAGCTGTTTTCATAAACTGTCTGTCAAGTACATCCTGTTTTTGAGATGGTATTATTTCAGTCATATTAATTTTTGTGTCGAGCAAGTGCGGTATAGATTATCTGCTCGATAAATTTTTCGTATGGAATGCCGGCTTTTTTGGCAGCCTCGGCAAGTTCTTCGCCGTCTGCAACGTCAGGATTCGCATTTACCTCCAGAATAACAATTTTGTTATCTGCCGTAAGTCTTAAATCTATTCTGCCATAATCACGCAGTTGCAGCAGCTCGTACGCTTGTTTACAAGTTTGGTAAATGTTTCCCGTTATAGTCTTATCAAGTTCTGCGAAATCGAATTTTATATTCCATTTGCTGCGATATTCTTCATCCCATTTTACGCGATAAGTTGCAAGACACGGACCAATAGTACTCTTATTACTAAAGATACATTCTCGAATCGGCAGAGTTGTCAGTTTTTTATTGCCGATTATTCCAACATAAAATTCTCTGCCTTCGATATATTCTTCGGCAATTGCGTCCTGATTCCATTTTTCCGTAACAAACTGAACTCGCTGCCTGAGAGCCTCGACATCATTAACTACAGAGGCGTTTGAGATTCCTTCTGAGCCGTCTTCAAATACGGGTTTGACAACCAGCGGAAAGCGTACCGATTCCGGCAACCGAATTTTTCTGCCGGGCGGAAAGAACAGAAAATTAGGCACCTTTATTCGGTGATGGGCCAGAATTTGTTTGCACAGGCTTTTGTCTCTGCAAAGCATAAGACCGATAGAACCTGTGCCGGTAAATGGAAGCCTGAGCAGTTCGAGCAATGCAGCGATGTTTTTGTCTTTTCTCCTGTCGCCGCCAAATTCTTCGGTCATATTGAAGATAAGGT
>CAVZMI010000025.1:0-96337 GCA_963776275.1 Ignavibacteriota bacterium | reverse complement strand
TTGAAATAATCTGTTTGCCGTCGAATTGGATTCCTGGAAGGCTACGCGGTCGTGCACTGTTGCGAGGATTATATGTTTCGCCGTAAGCGCCGTTTTCGATGAGTCCTGCCTTACAATCTCGATTGACCCTTTTCCACGAACCGTTGCCGTCCCCGATATAACTTCGATTTTGTTTTTTTTCATCAAATACTCAACGCCTTTTACGATTTTTCCCGAGACATCGCGGCTTCGCTGGATGATTTTAGGGAAGTCTACGCTCACCTGGCCGACATTGACGCCAAAATCGGCGGCACGTCTTGCCTGCATAGCAAATTCCGCACTTTTTAATAGCGCTTTTGTGGGAATACAGCCCCAATTCAGGCATATTCCGCCGAGCCTTTCTTTTTCAATTAAGATAGTTTTAAAGCCAAGTTGGGCTGCACGGATTGCTGCAGTATACCCGCCTATTCCGCCTCCGACAACGGCCACATCAAATTGATAATCATTCATGTTTTCCTCACAAGGAAAAAACAAAAAAAGGGAATGGAGAATTCCCCTGAAAAGTCACCGGCGTTGTATGTTTTTGGTATCCATCCGACATTGAAGAAACGAATTAGCATGGGTTTGATTGGAAAAGATCGACACCAAGTGATTAGTTTGAGAGAATATAGTCAACACCGTATAGAAAATCAACGTGCGAATTTCCTGTTCCAGAAAATTCTTCGGATGAATTTTTCATTGATTTTTTGCCCAATAAATACTATTATTGATCGACATTTGCCGACGTGTGCGCAATGAAAGTTTATGAAGGAGAGGGCGAGAAGACTGTCATTACCAACCGGAAAGCCCGGCATGAATTTTTTATCCTGGAGAGTTATGAGGCAGGGATTGTTCTCAAGGGAACGGAAGTAAAATCACTGCGTCACGGCGACGGAAATCTCAACGATGCATATGCCATGCTTATTAACGCCGAAGTGTGGCTTTTAAACATGCACATTAGTCCATACGAGCAGGGCAACATCAACAATCATGAACCTCGGAGGGAAAGAAAACTCCTCCTCACGAAAAAAGAAATACGCCGCCTGATCGGAAGGACGACAGAAAAAGGATTGACGCTCATCCCGCTTCGCGTATACTTCAAGAACTGCCGTGCAAAAGTCGAAATCGGACTAGCGAAAGGCAAGAAGACATACGACAAACGGGAGGATTTAAAACGCCGTGAACATGAACGCGAAATGGAACGACGTTTTGTGAACGAATAGCATTATTGAAACGCGGTACCATCGGGTACATTCCAGATATACGTCAATTTTTAAGCGAGGCACCAAGAAAAAATTGTTCCCACCACTCAACGAACAGATGGATGTCATCACGCGGGGAGTCTTTGAGATTATCCCGGAAGATGATCTTGTCAAGAAGCTCGAGCCGGTCCATCGCAACTAACTCTCCTCTTATCATCAAACTCGGCTGTGATCCCAGTAGACCCGATCTCCACCTGGGACATTCCGTCGTTCTCAGAAAGCTCCGTCAGTTTCAGGATCTCGGCCATCATGCTATTTTGATTGTCGGTGATTTTACCGGTATCATCGGTGATCCTTCAGGACGGAATAAAACACGCCCGGCACTCTCTCTCAAAGAGACGCGTCTCAATGGAAGGAGCTATTTCGAGCAGGCGACTAAAATCCTATCTAAAGTGCGGGTGACAATGTGCTATAATTCTGAATGGCTCGGCGCGATGAAGTTTGAAGATGTGATCAAACTTGCAGGGAAATACACCGTTGCACGAATTCTTGAGCGTGACGATTTCATGAATCGTTTCCGCAACAACGAATCGATCAGCATTCACGAATTTCTCTATCCGCTTGCCCAGGCAATGGATTCTGTAGCCATTCAATCTGATGTTGAACTCGGCGGTACGGACCAGAAGTTTAACCTGCTTGTCGGGCGCGATATTCAACGCGAGTACGACCAAGAACCCCAGGTCATCCTCACCATGCCCATCCTTCCGGGGACCGACGGCATTGAAAAAATGAGTAAATCGCTCGATAATTACATCGGCATAAGCGAACCGCCGCAGCAGATATATGGCAAGACGCTGTCCATCCCGGATACAATGATCATCGATTATTTTACTTTGTGTACGTCGATCGCTGCCTCTGACATCGATCAAATGCGTGACCAGCTTGCTTCGGGAACCGCCAATCCCCGCGATCTCAAACGCCGGCTGGCCCGTGAGCTTGTGACGCAGTATTACACCGCGGATGACGCACTGCGGGCTGAAGAAGATTTCGATGCGCTATTTATACGAAAAGAAATACCCGAAGATATTGACGAATATCGCCTGGCTCCCGGTACAGTAACCATTCAACTTTTAAAATTAATGGTCGATAGTAAACTCACGGCATCTAACAATGAAGGGCGCCGGCTCATCCAGCAGGGGGGCGTCAGCATCGATGGAAAACGTGTTGACAATGAATACGAGATACTAAAAATTGCACAACCGGTTATTATTAAAGTAGGAAAACGTCGATTTATGAAGATCATCCCCTCATAGTATCGCCTTTCACCGCGACCCTGTGAGGACGGACTATTCTTATTCACTTTCAAAGCGGAGATGTTCTATTGTATGTTCCAACAAAAATATTCTTTACCAAGGGGGTAGGAAAACATAAGGAATACCTCCAGTCATTCGAACTTGCATTGCGCGATGCGCAGATCGAGAAATGCAATATTGTTTCGGTCTCAAGCATTTATCCCGCCGGATGTAAACGTATCCCCAAGGAAGAAGGTTTGAAATTACTCATGCCCGGCCAGATAACTTTTGTCGTGATAGCCCGTAATGCGACAAATGAGCCGAATCGATTGATTGCCTCTTCGATAGGAGTGGCAATTCCTGCTGATGGAAATTTCTACGGTTATCTCTCCGAGCACCATCCGTACGGCGAGACCGACGAACGCGCCGGTGAGTATGCCGAAGATCTCGCTGCCACAATGCTTGCTTCGACACTCGGCGTAGAATTCGATCCGAATACAGGATGGGATGAACGCGAGCAGTTATACAAAATGAGCGGAAAAATTGTAAAAACTTTCAACGTGACTCAATCTTCTGAGGGAGACAAGAACGGACTCTGGACTACTGTCATTTCCTGTGCTGTCCTTCTCCCTTAGTGTCTCGACTGATGGTTCGACAAGCTCACCACAAGCTCGACACTAGAAGATATAAGTTATTCGTATCCTCCCACCGTCGGGATACGCTTTCACACTCAGGAACAATCGATCACCGAAGATCGAACGCCTCAGTTCCATAAGATCTTCCCGAAAAATATACGCAAGTGTGGGATACCGGAGTGTCAGCATCGTTGCAACAACACCTCCGATAAAAGGCGATCGTGCATTATTGATGGTACGAAAAAGGCGAGTGTCGATATCGTTGGGGGTGCATCCCGCTGCTTTTAAGTGGGATAGAAAGATTGACCCGGTTTTAGAAGAATTGCTCTGCACTCCCACAGAAGTAACCAAGAAATCTGCTTATCCGGTAAATTAATGGCGTTACGCAGATACTCCCTGCTTTTACACATGCACTCGACAGCCGTCCCTTGCGCTGAAAGCACAAGAGACGAGCCTCGACACAGTCGGGAGTTCGTCGAAGTCTGACGACCTCCGGCGCTATATTGAATTTTTCTTTCTCGTTTTATATCTTTTATTTAAGGAGTAAAAGTTCTTCCCCCCCACTGACCGGATCACTTTTTTCTCATGTTATTGAGCACGCTCTCGAGAAAAATAAAGGAAATGTAACCAAAGCCGTGCGGATGACGAAACGAGAGCGTGAAATTATAGCGCTGCACACTCGTTTACAGATAGCAAAGTCTATCCACGAAGAAAATTCCTAGTGCCCTGCCAACTTATTATTCCCTATAAAAAACAGGGCTCAGTACCGTTCCAACTACTAAAAACAGATAGAATTATTTCAAAATATTATTGGAACGGCATTGGATCTCGCCGAGCCTCTCTCTCCACGAAAGTACTATCTACCCTATTCATCCATTACAGTCCCGTTATTTGAATCATGGCAGATTTCGTCCAGTCTATTATCAAATATTGGGCTCCCAAAAGAATTAATCCCATTTTCATCCTTTCGGGCGATTCCCGTTTAAATAAATCATTAGTATTCTTTTGTATGAAAGTTGAATCGTTTGGAGTTTAAGGAAAATACACCGTGAACTGGGATCGTCTGGAAGGACAATGGAAGCAACAAAGGGGAAAAGCCGTCTATCATTGGGGTAGAATGATGAACGACGAACTGTCGTCTATCCTGGGCAAGTATGAGGGGCTTGTTGGAAAGCTTCAAGAGAAATACGGGATTGCCAAAGATGAAGCCAGACACCGCGTGGATGAATATAAAATTATCGTTGACCAGCTTAAACAGGCCAACAGCAAGTTGATAAAGTTGCATAAAGCATTGAACAAAAAAAGAAATCGGACAAGCGGCAGATGAAATTAAAGACATCGTGAAGGAAAAGAAAATGATTCGTATGGAGAGGCTGAATATATTCGTCGATCAGTTTAGATTTTGTTACTGCGTTGAACACTAAACCAAGGGAGAAAGGATACTTGCTATGTTATTTACTATCGCTGTTATTCTTATCGTGTTGTGGCTCCTGGGTGTAGTCTCTTCCTACACCATGGGTGGTTTCATTCACATCCTTCTGGTGATTGCCATTGTGGTCGTCTTGCTTAGAGTCATTCGCGGACGAAATATATTTGGGGAAAAAAATTGATTTCGAAATGTGCCCGTACAGCGGGTATTATAACAATCACGGGAAATCTCGGTTTTTAAATAACAAAATAGGTCGTACTTCATTTTCACTAACTACATGGAGGGGTTATGAAGACTTGTACAACACATGCAACAGGTATTTTAGACCGGTGGACGCGCTTCCTCGGAGCGATGGTGACGGTTGCTTTGATGCTGACTGCCGCTGCCGTGTCTCAATCGCCGGCACCGGTGAATCTTGGAACAGCCGGCAATTTCGTGATTCTGGCAAAAACAGGAATCTCAGCCACGGGAGTCACCCACATTACTGGTGATATTGGAATTAGTCCGGCCGCTGCGACATACATAACTGGATTTGGATTAATAATGGATCCCTCAGGTACATTTTCGACATCATCTTTAGTTACTGGAAATGTATATGCCGCCGACTATACTGACCCAACTCCATCTAAAATGACTACGGCTATAGGCGACATGGAAACCGCTTACACCGACGCAGCCGGACGGCCATTGCCTGATCATACTGAACTGTACGCCGGAGATCTTACCGGGCAGACCCTCACTCCCGGTCTTTACAATTGGAGTACCGGGGTACTGGTGTCTGCTGGTGGTGTCACTATCTCGGGCGCCGCAAGCGATATCTGGATCTTCCAGATAGCGCAGGATCTAACCTTGGCCAACGGTGCCATGGTTACTCTAGGCGGCAGCGCGAAGGCTTCCAACATCTTCTGGCAGGTCGCCGGCCAGGTTACTCTTGGGACGACGGCTGCCATGAAGGGAATCATATTGTGTAAAACAGCGATTTTGATACGTACCGGCGCAGCGCTGGACGGCAGAGCGCTGGCACAGAGTGCAGTTGCATTAGACGCCAATGCTGTCACAGATCCGGGCCCGGTGAACGCCGTCGAGAATGAGTTATCGCCTCAAGAGTTCTCGCTCTGGCAGAACTATCCGAATCCATTCAATCCATCCACGAGGATTCAATATAGTCTTGGGAAGGCTGTTCAGGTTTCCCTCAAGGTCTACAATTTGCTTGGTCATGAAGTTGCTACACTCGTGAACGGCCGTCAGGAAGCCGGCAGCTACACCGTGCCGTTCAATACCAACAAGGGAACACTCGGTCTCTCGAGCGGTGTGTACTTCTACCGTTTGGAAGCCGGATCATTCGTCTCGACGAAGAAGTTGATCCTCATTAAATAAAGGCTCAGCAAAAGAGGGGATGCTTCAGCATGGAGAATAGCGGGTCCCGATAGAGATGACGACCGAAGGGTTACGCACACAACGGTCAAATCGGTTGCTATTCGGGAAAACCGATCAGCCGGGTCATCATCTCTGCAAGGGCGAACTGTAAATATTCAGGCCACAAGTGCAAAAAAGGAGTGGCAATTGACAGAACCCTGCTCCATCTATATCAATAAACTTTTTAACCAATCAAAAAGGGGACCCATGAAAAACGGTATTTTTGTCTTTACTGTCATAGGGTTTATGACAGGAACACTTTTAACGGGCTGCGGGAAAACGTCGGAACAAAAAGTTGAAAATGCCAAGGAGAATGTAGGGGATGCCAAACAAGAGTTGAAAGACACTCGAACTGAATATCTTATAGAATGGCAAACATTCAAGCGCGAGTCTAAACAGACAATCGAGGCTAATGAAAAGAGGATTGATGCATTCAAGGAAAAGATGGAAGAAGCCGGTCACAAGGCCAAAGCGAAGTACCGCAAGGAAGTTGCAGTGTTGGAACAGAAAAATCGCGACCTGAAGAAGAAGTTGGAAGAATATAAGGATGAGGGACAAAGTAAATGGGAAGAGTTCAAGACGAACTTCAAGCATGATATGGATGAAATAGGAAAGACAATGAAGGATTTATTCAAAGATAATGACTAGTGTCTCGGTTCAAAAATAACCTGAATAAGTCGGAGCGCCATCTAATGCTATTCCATGCGATTTATGTCAGATTTAATCCTTTAGATTATTCAAGTTATTTTTGGTACTCAACACTATTGACCTTACAACTGTTTATTCCTATAAAATGAAAGGGATAGGGGCTGTCCAAAAAGAAAATAATTGTGACAAATATATAGACATATCTTTTTGATGTTCCCTCGATACAATTCGTCTCACCCCGTGAGACGAATCACTCGGGAACCGGCTATAGAGTTGATACACTAAAAAAGAACAATCTAATATTGATTAAGTTGCCGATGGCTGAGTAAGTCAAATCCACGCAGTGGATTTGACTGTATCGAAGCCACAATGATGCGAAATAATGTTTGATTTCATATATGAAAAATTGTCTCGGTAAAAATTACTTTTTAGACAGCCCCTGCCGCGTAGCGGCACTGTTTCACCGTGTTTCACCGTACCGTTCCAATTATGATAATCTTATCGTATATTTTCGGAATGATAGTTAGAACGGCACTAGCAGCAATAACGAAGCCTAGCCGTTCTCTTGAAAACGCGTCGTACAACAGACACCCAGGGAAGTGACCGGCTACTCAGGAATCTGGTCCAAGTCAGATCCCGAGTTTGTCGGGAAAACGCAGTCCGGATGATCAATCGGACGACAACGGAGGTACAAAATGAAAATCGTATGCATTGTGGTTTTCTCGTTTTTGTTTTCAACGTCACTTCAAGCGCAGGATGTTGGTACAAACATATCAACAGGTCTGACCTTCGGGAAATACCGACAGCCATACAAGAGAGATTTTAGCTTTTCCTCTGTTTACGGCACTGCTCTTGCACAGAGTACGCTACGCGACACCGTGCACTTCAATATGTACGGCGATTTGCGAGACGACAACCCGGAATACAATCCGAAATCTCCTTGGTGGTCGTGTGCTTTAAGAGTTGTGGGGATTAACCTTGTTACATGGGCATCTGATAGGTATATTTTCAACGCGGATTATGCGAGGATAGGACCTGATACCTGGAAGCGTAACTTAAAGACGGGTTTTGAATGGGATACGGACAGGTTTGGTATGAATTATTTCTTTCATCCCTATTCCGGGGCCGGTTATTTCAATGCGGCCCGCGCAAACGGACATACTTTCTGCGAATCAGTGCCTTTCGCGTTGGGAGGCAGTCTCATGTGGGAGTATTTTGGGGAGAATACGCTGCCGGCGGTCAACGATGTGATCAATACAACTGTTACCGGCGCATTCCTTGGAGAAATCTCTTACAGGCTTAGTTCGTATTTTCTGGATGATCGAACAACCGGATCAGAAAGATTTTTTAGAGAACTATTTGCCGGGTTTATTAATCCCTCGAGAGCTTTCAGCAGGCTTCTACATGGACATTTTTCCCGAGTAACCTCAGAAGAGATTTATCAGAAAGAACCTCTCAACATGACGTTCTCTGCCGGGGTACGTTGGGTAAATGACAGAAGAAGTTTCGGGACAGGGCCCAAAAACGAAATGTTAACCCTTCATCTTGATTACGGGAATCCGTTTGAACAAAGATCGCGAAAGATTTTTGATTATTTCAAACTTCGGGCAGATCTGACTTTTGGGGCGGGTAGGAAGATCATAGACAATGTCATCGGCCATGGGATTTTGTTTGGCAAGAATATTCAGTCTGGAAATCTGGAAATGCTGATCGGGGGATTTCAACATTATGACTTCTGGGATAATAGGACTTTTGAACTGGGTACCATAGCCTTCGGCGGCGGGATGATCTCCAAGCTGCCGGTAAGTTCGAGTTCTAATCTCTATTTTGATGTCCATCTCGGCATAGTACCTCTCGCCGGAAACAGTACGCGATTGGGACCGGATACTTCTCAGTTCAGAGATTATAATTATGGGGGGGCGCGGAAGGAAAGTTGGAAACTACTCTGAATCTTGGTGGATGGGTAAGTGTCACGTTCAGAGGTTATTTATACTGGATTCATACGTATGTCGGTTATGCGGGGGACAATTTTATTGGCATAATAAAGCCCAGCGTCGCATTCAGGATTGCCGGCAATTTCAGCCTTGGATTTGAACAATTAGTGTATTACAGTGATAGATATCCGCGTGATTTTCCTTATATTCATAACGTACAAACCGAACAGAAGATTTTTCTGCAATTTTATATAGACAATTTCAAGCAAGAACGATGATCTGATGCTCCCTGAACTTGGTTAGAGGGCTTGGGATAAATTGAGCATGCCGGGTCTTCTTCTTACGCAATGAGGGGTATCCATCACACCTAAAAATGAAAGAAGGGATCACGATGCGACATAAATTTCTCTTATCACTCCTCCTCATCATTTGCGAATCCTCCCTCTTCGCGCAAAATCCCGCTGTACCGGATTCCGTAGATCGGAATAAATATGATTTCTCTCAGTTCGGGATTGAGACCTGGAATCTCATCAAGCAACCGACTAAATGGGACGGAAGCGATTGGCTCAAAATAGGTATATTAGGCGGCGGAACATTTTTGGTAATGCAAGCCGATCTACCAATCCGCCGTTTACTTAACCATGATACAAAATATGCCAAGAGCTATCCAATTGAATTCGGGAATATGTGGGGTGAAATATATTTTACCGAGTTGCTCTTTGGCGGTTTTTCCATCTATGCATTGTATAACGGGGATAAGACAGCCCATAAAATTGCTTTTGAAATAGCGCAAGCTGCATGCTATACATTTTATGTTAACGGTCCTTTAAAATATATAATTGGAAGAGCAAGACCATATCTCGAACAAGGTAATCAAACGTATGTTCCATTCTCCCGATATTCTAACCCTGATCATCAATCACTTCCCGGAGGACATACAGGCATTGTCATGGCTCTTACAACTGTCCTTTCAAGAAATGCCGAACCGGTGTGGTTAAAAGTATTAGCTTACGTGCCGGCAGGACTCAGCGTAATAGGCCGGGTTTATCTTGATAAGCACTGGACCTCTGATGTTTTTTTGGGAGGCGCAGTCGGTTACCTTATTGCAACATGGGTAGTTGATCAACATGAGAAAGCAGTTGAAAACAATAGTAAAAAATCTCAATTCGGAATACGCGGCATGAGTATTCAACCGTATGTTTCCGGCGATACATATGGATTTGGATTAACTCTTCATTTATAAATATAGGTTTGCGAAATGAAACATAAAATTTATTTATCACTTCTCTTAATCATCATTTGCGAACCCTCTCTCTTCGCGCAAAATCCCGCTGTACGGGATTCCGTAGAGCGGAATAAATACAATTTCTCTCAGTTCGGAAATGAGACCTGGAGTTTTATTAAGCAACCGACTAAATGGGATGGAAGCGATTGGCTCAAAATAGGTTTGATAAGCGCCGGAACATTTTTAATTATGGAAACTGCCGATCAACCTATTCGCAATGCAGTTTTAAAAGATCAAAGATATTACAAGAGTGTTCCGATTGAATTCGGCAGAATGTGGGGAGAACTATATTCGCCTGTTGTGCTCTTTGGCGGTTTTGCCATACATTCAATGCTAACAGATGACATTGGAACAAGGAAAATTGCTTATGAGATCGGGCAAGCTTCGCTCTATGCCGGCGCAGTTGATTATATATTGAAGCTCGTAATCGGCAGGGCAAGACCCTATATGGAAGAGGGTAAGACTTCATTTCACCCATTCTCTTCACTTTTTAGTCAGAATTATCATTCGATTCCCGGAGGACACAACACCGCTGCATTTGCCATATCCACTGTTCTTTCAAGGAACGCCAAGCCGGTCTGGCTAAAAGGACTCGCTTACGTACCGGCCGTATTAACATTTATCTCCCGTGTGTATCAAGATCAACACTGGACATCCGATGATTTTCTCGGTGCAACACTCGGTTACGTTATTGCAACCTGGGTTGTAGATCAGCATGAGCAAGGGGAAAACGGAATCCAAGTATCTTCCTTCTATCCCCTCACAATTAGAATTGCGCTTGATTAATGTAAATCTGGTTTACACAAAAAATGCAACCATCGTATCGAAATCATAGTTCACAAACGACCAAAATCCGGAAAAACCGGCATCGGGGTCATTTCAATTATATTTAAAATCGAAGGAGAAACATCATGCGCAACTTACTTATATTCATCGTAGCAGTGTTTTTGGCGAACACTGCAGCTTCACAGGTACATATTAATCTCAACTTCAATATAGATCGTCAGCCAGTTTGGGGTCCGACCGGTTACGATTATGTTGAATATTATTACCTGCCTGATATTGAAGTGTACTATAATGTTCCTCAGCACAGGTTTTTCTATAATGAAAGAGGACGCTGGATTGGCAGATCATCTTTGCCTTCCCGTTATCGTGGTCATGACTTGTATAATTCTTACAAAGTAGTGGTGAATGAGCCGACACCGTGGCGTAATCACAATACGTATAAAGAAAAATATTCCTCATATAAAGGTCGTCACGATCAGCAGCCAATCCGCGATAGCCGTGATACAAAATATTTTGTAAACAAAAACCACCCCGAGCATAATAACTGGGTAAAGCAACAAAAGCATGATAATAGTAATAGCAGAGGAAAGGGTCGCGGCAACAAACCTGGGAAAAAATAATAGACAAGATCGGCATGGGAATGTTGAAAAATGGAATGAAGCCGCAGGTAAACAAGAACATAAATGTTTTTGAACAACCTACGGATAGTGGGATCAGTCATAAAAGAACCATGATATTCAAACAACTTCGTACACTGCGTTGGCCGGATCTGCCTACTCTTCTTGGTCTTCTGTGTGTTTCTTTTTCGGTGTATTTTTCATTCAAAGGTGTTTTTGCAATTGCATACGCGTTAATTCTCGCACAATTCATCTTTGACTATGCTGATGGGAAGTTAGCACGAACCATTGGTGGAGGGGTCCTGGGGATCTACCTGGACAGCTTCTCGGATTTCATGGCAGTTGCCGCAGCGGTTGTATTCGGTTGGTTTGTCGGGATAGATGGCCCTGCAATGTATATTGCCGGATTCTTGAATATTGGTGCGGCAGCAGTACGATTGGCCTACTTCACGGCAAATAAACAAAAACAAAAGGGGTTCACAGGTGTTCCAACCGTATTAGCTGCAGTCGTGGTTTCAACGATCGCGTACCTTGGATATTTCTTTGCTAAAGCATACATCGGCTGGTTTGTGGTGTTCTATTTTGCTTCTGCCGTTGCGATGATTTCAGATTTGAGAATAAAGAAAATATAATCGAATCCCTATGATTGAAAAAAGTCATTTTTTCAGAGGAACGCGCTTCCTCGTTACCGCAGCAGCGCTCGTGATCATCATCTATGGCATCAATCAGGCACAGTCGGTTGTTGCATTGTTCCTTGTTTCTGTTTTCTTCGCCCTACTCGGAACGCCGCCGGTACTCTGGTTAGAACGGAAACGCGTTCCTTCTTTTCTGGCGGTGATGATCGTAATGGCATGCATGATTACTCTTCTGCTGATTATCGGTGGAGTCGTAGGCGCATCCCTCAGTACCTTTTCCGATGCGTTGCCTTTCTATCAGAAACGCCTACACGATCAACTCTTGGCGCTCAAGCCCCTGTTGGCTAGCAAGCATATCGTAATCACTGACAAGATCTTACTTGACTACATCAATCCGGGGCCGGTGATGGGCCTGGTTGTCGGCATGCTCGCAGAGATGGGCTCAGTGCTTTCCAACATCGTCCTGATCCTGCTCACGGTAACATTCATTCTTCTTGAGGCCTCTAGCTTCCCCATCAAACTCCGCTCTATACTCGGTGATCCTCAACGCGCCTTTCCCCAGTACACGAAGTTTGTCAATGATATCAAGCGTTACATGATCATCAAGACGATCATCAATCTGATCACGGGGGTCATAATAGGGCTATGGTTGTACATCCTCGGCGTGGATTTTCCCGTTCTGTGGGGTTTCGTGGCTTTTCTGCTGCACTACGTACCCAATCTGGGTTCGATTGTGGCCGCCATTCCTGCGGTGCTACTGGCGTTCATTCAACTCGGTATCGGACCCGCCGCACTTGCCGCTTCCGGTTATCTTGTCGTTGGCTTCACACTCGGAAACGTGGTTGAGCCGCGGCTTATGGGCCGCAAACTCGGACTGTCTACCCTGGTCGTCTTTCTCTCTTTGCTTTTTTGGGGAAGCCTGCTCGGTCCGATCGGCGTGGTTCTATGCATACCCTTTACCATGACTCTGAAGTTTGCCTTTGAGAGCAGTAAAAGCACGCGATGGATAGCGGTCTTGCTCGGGTCGGAAAAGTCCACTGAGAACATTCCACCGGTGTCGAAAATAGGGATCGATTCTGATACTTGAAAAAAGGTTGATGTGGCTCGATCGATAATGAGAATCTTTAGAGAGATAGCAACAACAAGCTGATCGGAACATGAGAGCATGGAGCCAATCTTTTTTCTAAAAGGACTGATTATTGGATTTGCGATGGCGGTGCCTATTGGACCGATCGGAATAATGTGCATCCGCAAGACACTGGCTGAGGGGCACTCACGCGGCATGATCATCGGCCTTGGGGCTGCAACCGCGGATTCGCTGTTCGGCAGTATCGCTGCGTTCGGTCTCACGTTTGTCTCGGATGTAATCACCAGCCAGCATCTTTGGCTGAGTCTGTTTGGAGGAGGATTACTCTTGTTTCTTGGAATAAGGACATTTCGTGCTAAGCGTAAGGATCCTATAATCCCCTTCGACAACAAGGGATTGTTGGGATCGTACGTCTCCGCCTTTATCCTCGCACTTACCAATCCAGTGACCATCTTTGCCTTTGTTGCTGTGTTCGCTGCCTTTGGGCTGGGACATAGGCTTATTATCATTTCAGCGTGCATTCTTGTCCTCGGAGTGTTTACAGGTTCGTGTCTATGGTTTCTGACTCTTGGTTACGGTGCGACATTCTTCAGAAAAAAGCTGGACTCAGGTGGACTCAGATTGGTCAATAGGATTTCCGGCGTCTTGCTCATTTTATCTGGGGTTGCTGCCTTCATGAGTTTGATTTGACCTTTGCAACCATAAATTTTTCTCTCTGCACGCTATGAAGAAAAGCATGCGCATTGCGGTCGTGACAAAGAAAGCTGGGTGATAGAGCACATGCAGAATGAACATCCACCAACTGAACGACGAAAGCTGTCACTGCTTAAGATAGCGTCGTATGCGGGCTATGCCGCAGGAGCAATAGTGCTCGTCTGCGTGCTGGCTCTCCTGCTCTTCCCTGATCCCCTTGTGAACAGATACATCAAGCCGAGGATTACAAAGGCTTTTGCTGAGGCGTATCCCGCGTACTCGCTACACATCGCCGACATGCATTACAGCGTCTTAAAGAACCGCTTTGGATTTGACTCCGTTGCAGTGAGCGCAGTCGATGGCTCATTCTCGAGCACTATGGATCAGTTCTCCGTGAGCGGGATCGGCTGGATGCATCTTCTCTGGGGAGGAAGTCTTGCACTTGATGACTTTACCAACTCAGTTGTAGATGCACAGGATATCGTGCTGAGATTTCCGCAGTCACAGATTGGGATTCGTTGCGAAATGCTGCATATATCGGTGCCTGATTCCGAAATGGTGGCCGATTCAATGAAGTATCATTCTTTGATGTACGATGAACAATTCTTTGCACAAAGTCAATTCAGACAAACCAGGTTTCATTTTGATATCCCTCAAATAAAAATATCGGGTTTGGATTGTCCCGCATTGCTTCAGGGAAAGGTCTATTCTGCCGGAAGCATTACTATCCATGATATGTTTGCCGATATTCTGGTGAACATGGACAAGCCCTATGATAAGAACTCACCCAATCCACAGATGCCGAACGAAATTCTATTGTCGATGAAGGAAACTGTTAAGGTAGATAGTTTGAAAATAATTAACGGACGGTTGAAATATTGCGAGAGGTATGATGTCAAAGCAGACCCCGGAGTGATTACATTTAATAAAGTCAATGTTTCAGTAAGTGGAATTGCCAATCATACAGCTCACCCTGAGACTGCAGTTATTCATGGGGAGGGACTTTTTATGAATTCCGGCACAATGAAACTGTTTATGGCAATTCCTCTCACATCGAAGGATTTTTCTTTTCGATACTCCGGTTCGCTTGGCACGATGGATGTTACCAGACTCAATCCATTCATTGAACCATGTGAACATCAACGCATTAAATCCGGGGTTCTTCAGTCTGCAGCGTTTACTGTCGATGTTAATTCGGGGCATGCAAGCGGCACATTGCGAATCGCGTACAAAGATCTAACCATCTCCATTCTCAATAAAAAAACCGGAAGTGAAAAAGGAATATTTAATCGGATCGCCTCTTTCTTTGGTAAGATATTTGTTATCCGCGGAACTAACATGCCGGATGAAAAAGGTTTAATGAAGATAGGTGAAATAAAATATATACGGTATCCGGAAGATTCTTTTCTTCAGTATTTATGGTTTGCTATTCGCAACAGTGTTGCGGATGTAGTTGGATTTCCTCCAATACCTTCCAGATAAGTATAGAAAGAAATTTAAAATGAAAAGCTCTAAACTATTGAGTCCCTATACAATGGGTCGCATTGTACTTAAAAATAAAATCGTTATGACTTCTATGACGCGTTCTCGTGCAATTGGTAATGTCCCAAACCAATGTTCCCGGATCAATAACGCTAATACTGATGAGCATTGCTGCCGTTGCATTGATTTATTTTCAGTTTTTGATTTGACTTTTGCAACCATCAATTTTTCTCTCTGCACGCTTTTAAATAAAACACGTGCATTGTGATCATGGCAAAGAAAGCAAGGTGATAGAGCACATGCAGAATGAACATCCACCAACTGACCGACGAAAGCTATCGCCGCTTAAGATAGCGTCGTATGCGGGCTTTGCCGTAGGAGCAATAGTGCTCGTCTGCGTGCTGGCTCTCCTGCTCTTCTCTGATCCCCTTGTGAACAGGTTCATCAAGCCGAGGATTACAAAGGCTTTTGCTGAGGCATATCCCGCGTACTCGCTACACATAGCCGACATGCATTACAATGTCTTAAAGAACCGCTTTGGATTTGACTCCGTTGCGCTAAGCACAGTCAATGGCACATTCTCGAGCAATATGGATCAGTTCTCCGTGAGCGGGATCGGCTGGATGCATCTTCTCTGGGGAGGGAGTCTTGGACCTAATAACTTTGCCAACTCAGTAATAGATGCACAGAATATTGTACTTAATTTTCATCAGTCTCAGAATGTACTTCGTTTTGGGATGCTGCATATATCGGTGCCTGATTCTGAAATGGTTGCCGATTCAATGAAGTATTATTCTTTACTACACGACGAACAATTCTTTGCAAAAAGTCAATTCAGACAAACCAGGTTTCGTTTTGATATTCCTCAAATAAATATAACAGGTCTGGATTGTCTCGCATTGATTCAAGGAAATATCTATAAAGCCGGAAGCATTACTATACATGATGTGTTTGCCGATATTCTGGTAAACATGGATAAGCCCTATGACAAGAACTCATCCAATCCACAGATGCCGAACGAAGCTCTATCGTCGATGAAGGAAACAGTCAATGTCGGCAGTGTGAAAATCATTAACGGACGGTTGAAATATTGTGAGAGATATGCTGTTGAAGCAATACCCGGAGTGATTACATTTAATAAAGTCAATGTTTCAGTAAGTGGAATTGCCAATCATACAGCTCACCCTGAGACTGCAGTTATTCACGGGGAGGGACTTTTTATGAATTCCGGCACAATGAAACTGTTTATGGCAATTCCTCTGACATCAAAGGATTTTTCCTTCCGATACTCCGGTTCACTCAGCACGATGGATGTTACCGAACTAAATACATTCCTTGAAGCAGGTGAACATCGGCGTATTAAATCCGGGATCCTTCAGTCTGCAGCGTTTGATATCAACGTTGATTCGGGTCATGCAAGCGGTACCTTACGAGTCGCGTACAAAGATCTATCCATCGCCATCCTCAATAAAAAGACCGGAAGTGAAAAAGGGATATTCGATTGGACCTCCTCTCTCATTGGTAAAATATTTGTTATCCGCAGAACCAACATGCCGGATGAAAAAGGTTTAATGAAGATCGGTGAAATAAAATACACACGGTATCCGGAAGATTATTTTCTCCAGTTTGTGTGGTTCGCTCTTCGCAGCGGAGTAGGGAATGTTGTCGGGTTTTGAGTGAGATAGCTGCACATGTTGTGAATGCGTATCCTCGCATTCATCAGTCGTGATGATGCTGTACGAAAAGGTGAAAAGCTCAAGCCTACCGGACACGATACCTACCTCGCGGTCATTCCTCAAACTGTCACGCCGGGATCATACCGTATTCAGTCCATCATATAATTACTTGTCTTTTTATTCGTATATTCTGTCAGAAACGCCCATGACAAGGTAGATACACCCTGCTATTGAATTTCTCTTTCTCGTTTGTTACCTTTTATTTATTGAAATAATACTGGACTATTTCATAGAGGGGGGGCACTATATTCGATGGAAAATAAAAGAACACTCATCATTGAAGATAATCGTGTTTTGCGCGATAGAATCGCAGAGATGCTCTCTCGTCACGGCCACGCAACACGTTGCGTTTGGTTGCATAATTTCACGCGATTCCTTATCTTGTTTTGAATTGTTGCTACACTGATGTCTTTAGACCGAGGAAATTTATGGCTAAATTGAAACCTCAAAGCGTGCTCAAGAAACTGCCCCGATCTCCCACGGGTATAAAAGGCCTTGATGAGATTACCCACGGGGGATTACCGGCGGGTCGCCCTACCCTCGTGTGCGGCGGTGCCGGAAGCGGCAAAACACTTTTTGCAGTCGAATTTCTCGTGCGCGGGGCACTTCAGTACAACGAACCTGGTGTCTATCTCTCGTTTGAGGAAAATGCTGACGACCTCGCAACCAATGTTGCCTCTCTTGGATTCAATTTGCAGGACCTTTCTTCGCGCAAGAAAATTATTCTTGACCACATTCAGATCAACCAAAGTGAATTTGAAGAGACCGGGGAATATGATTTAGAGGGCCTGTTCGTCCGGCTTGGAAACGAAATCGATTCCATCCATGCAAAACGAGTCGTGCTGGATACGCTCGAGGTACTGTTTTCCGCTTTCTCGGATTCCTCCATTCTGCGTTCCGAGCTTCACCGGCTGTTTCGCTGGTTGAAGGATAAGGGGGTCACAGCTGTTATTACGGCAGAGAGGGGAGCCGAGACCTTGACGAGACACGGATTGGAGGAATACATTTCCGATTGTGTGATACTGCTTGACCATCGGATCAAAGCCCAATTGTCCACCCGGCGGATAAGAATTATAAAATTCCGAGGAGCGGTTCACGGAGGAGACGAGTATCCGTTTCTCATCGAAAAGGACGGCATTTCAATCATCCCCTTAACAACCTTGGGGATCGAACAAAAGACAACCACGCAACGAATATCGAGTGGAATTCCGGCTCTGGATGCCATGTTAGAAGGCAAGGGCTACTTTCGCGGCAGCAGCCTCCTCGTCTCCGGAACGGCGGGGACTGGAAAAACGAGCATCGCTGCTCACTTTTCAGTGGCTGGGTGTCAGCGCGGTGAACGTTGTCTCTTTCTGGCTTTCGAGGAATCGCAGAGTCAGATCATTCGTAATATGCGATCCATTGGCATCAATTTCGAGCCATGGGTAAAAAAGGGGCTCTTACAATTCCACGCAGTTCGTCCAACACTCTACGGCCTGGAAATGCACCTTGCGACAATCCATCGACTCATCAGCGATTTCAACCCTGCCGTTGTCGTCTTCGATCCAGTATCAAACTTTACTTCCATGGGGGATAGTCCTGAAGTATACTCAATGTTGTTGCGTCTGATTGATTTCTTGAAGGTCAACGGAGTCACTGCACTTTTGACGAACCTGACCTCTGATGTTGCAATGTCCGAGGAGAGTGAGGTCGGCATTTCATCAATCATGGACACCTTAATTGTGCTGCGCGACGTTGAGAACATGAACGATCGAACTCGGGCACTCTATGTTTTGAAGTCTCGTGGGATGGCACATTCGAGACAGATTCGCGAAATCTTGATTACCGATAGCGGTATCGATTTAGGACCGCCTCCGATCGAAAAGTTATCACAGGCTGCCGAGGGTTCGGGGTCGAACCGTTAAGGGAAATCACTGGTGAAAATTCACGCAGGAGGACGCAAAGGAGATACGACGTTATGACGGCACTACTCAATAAAGGAGAGGTGTATGCAATCATCGGTGCAACGATGGAAAAGCGCGTGCTCATAGGTTTTGACCTGCGTCCACGCAATTCATCAAATGGAGATGGCCGATGAAAAAGCCTGCAAACAGCGCCAGAACACTCCGATCATCCCTCGCACATCGGTCGCATCAAAAATATGTTCTGTGCTTGTACATTACGGGGACAACGCCTCGATCGATGCGCGCGATCGCCAACATCAAGGACATTTGCGAAAACCATCTTAAAGGAAGGTATCAACTTAAGGTGATTGATATCTACGAAAAACCAAAGCTGGCGAAGGAAGAACAAATTATTGCTTGCCCGACCCTCATCAAGAAGCTTCCGTTGCCGCTGCGCAGATTCATCGGGGATTTGTCCGATACCGAACACATTCTCTTTGGGCTTGACTTACAACCGGGACATCATTTTGACAACAAAACGAAAAACGTACCAAGAGCTTGACCGGGAGATTAAATCCCTTGGGTTTCGTCTCGCAGAGGCTGAACAGACTCTGGTAGCTATCCGGGCCGGGGAGGTCGATGCCCTTGTCGTCTCCGGCGAAAGCGGCGAGCAGGTTTACACGCTTAAAGGGGCAGACCATCCCTACCGTGTTCTCATACAGGCATTGAACGAAGCAGCGCTCACACTCACGGCTGAGGGCACAATTCTGTACTGCAATAGCCGCTTCTCGGAAATGACGAAGACTACGCCTGAACAATTACTCGGTTCATCTATTCAAGGCATCATAAAGTCCGCCGAAAGGAAAGTATTTGGAACGACCCTGCGTCAATCGGCAGGAGGTCCGAGCAGAAAAGAGTTTAACATTCGAGCGGCCGATCGCTCTCTCGTCCCAGTTCTTTTCTCAATAAAGAATCTGGAAATAGAAGGAATGACTGCCTTTTGTGTGGTTATGACGGATATTACTGACCTTAAACGAACCGAAGAAGCTTTGCAAAGGAGCGAACAACACTACCGGGAGCTCTTTCAGGAGGGAGAGCGCATGCGGGACGAGCTGCAGAGACTTTCAAGAGAAATCCTCCGCGTACAAGAAGAGGAGCGAACACGTATCAGCAGGGAGATCCACGATGAAATCGGCCAAGTGCTGACTGCCATTAGCCTGAATCTGGAAAAGTTGAAAACAAATGGAAAACCATCGGAGGTGAAAAAAAAGATCCAGTCGATCCAGAGTCTTGTGGAAAAGGCGTCGGATTTCATTCACCACTTTTCGCATCAAATTCATCCCGTTATGCTTGAAGATCTGGGACTTCTTCCAGCGCTTCGCTCCTTCGTCCGTGACTTTCAGAAGAACACAGGCATGCGGGTCAATCTAAAATTCTCGGCCAGCGTCGAAAGAGTAAACATTGAACAAAAAACGGTACTGTATCGCATTGTGCAGGAAAGCCTCACCAACGTCTTGAAACATTCAGGAACTCGTAACGCCAAGGTCATGATTGGAAAGTCCCCAAAAGGGATCACATTGCAGGTTGTGGACAACGGTAAAGGGTTTGAGTTACCAGGCATTTCGGGAACCCGCGAAAAGGGGCAAGGATTGGGTATTCTGGGGATGAGGGAGCGTGCTCGCCTGGTGGGTGGCAGATTTATGATCCTTTCCCGGCCCGGCAAAGGAACGAGAGTGCATGTTCATTTACCATTAGGGGTAGAACAATCCGCAAAATTGAAAGAGTCTCACAATGGAAAAAATCAGAGTCGTCCTCGCTGACGACCATACCGTTGTGCGCCAGGGTTTTCGATCGCTTCTCCAGGAAGATAAGTCTATCGATGTCGTCGGGGAGGCCGAAAATGGGCGGGATGCTGTTCTGATGGTGAAGAAATATCTTCCGGACGTTGTTGTCCTTGACATTTCAATGCCAATTCTTAACGGAGTGCAGGCCACGCGACAAATCCGAAAATTCAACCCGAAAATCAAGATCCTTGTCCTCTCAATGTATAAAGACGAAGAATATGTACGCGAGGTCTTTCAGGCGGGGGCTTTGGGATACATTCTCAAGCAGACGACTGGTTCGGATTTGATCAGTGCTATTAAAGAGGTGAACCGCGGCAACGCCTATCTTTCTCCGTCGATCGCAAAACACCTTGTCTCCGAGTATCGCGAGATTGTGAAAGGAGGCAAGTCTGCTCGAAAACAAACCGGACTCACTCCCCGCGAAATGGAAGTGCTTCAACTCATCGCCGAAGGAAACTCCAACAAAAAGATCGCAGAGCAACTCTTCATCAGTATCAAAACGGTCGAAACGCATCGCCAGAAAATCATGGATGTCCTGAAAATTCATGACGTCGCGGGGCTCACCCGTTATGCAATTGCAAAGCGCATTATCGAAGCGAAGTAGTCCCACAACGAGATTTTTCCACTCTAAGCAATGTCTGCATAGCCCCCTCCTTGCATCAGGTATCTTACCCACTGCATTTCAGGTGTCCACCTTATTGATGTTCTTTCGGGTTATTCGCACATTTTAAATGCGTTGGAGTGACTATGGCAAAAAACCGAATACTCATCATTGAAGATAATCGCGTTTTGCGCGATGGTATCACAGCTATGCTCAATGGACAGGCGGATATGCGTGTGGTGGCTACCATAGGAAGCGGTAATAATGTTATGCTGAAAGCAAGCCAGACAAAACCTCATGTGATTCTTATGGACATGGGTCTGAAAAATTTCAGAGAGTCGTCGGTAGTAGAATCGATAAGGAAAAGAATGCCTGAAGCGAAAGTGATAGGAATGGGTTTTATCCCGTCGCAATCAGACATTGTTGAGTTTGTGGAGGCAGGGGCATCGGGTTTCATTCTGAAAGATGCGACAGTAAAAGAATTCCTCGCTACCATACGATCTGTGGCACAGGGAGTAAACGTCCTTCCACCCTCACTGACCGGATCACTTTTTTCTCATGTTATTGAGCACGCTCTCAAGAAGAATAAAGGAAATTTAACCAATGCCGTGCGGATGACGAAACGCGAACGTGAAATTATAGTTCTGATCGTGGACGGTCTGAGCAATAAGGAAATAGCTCAACAGCTCAGTATCGCCACCCACACCGTGAAAAGCCATGTGCATAACATCATGGAAAAATTAGCGCTGCACACTCGTTTACAGATAGCAAAGTTTATCCATGAAGAAAATTCCTAGTGCCCTGCCACTTATTATTCCCTATAAAAAACCAGGTCATCCCGCTCGGTGAGCGGGATTCCAACTACTAAAAACAGATAGAATTATTTAAAAATATTATTGGAACGGCATTAGATCTCGCTGAGCCTCTCTTTCCACGAAAGAAAATCTCCGTACTACCGCAAAACAATCACTATAAAGGACGTGGCCGATGTGCTTTTCAGGGCGTGCAACGACTCGAGGGCTTTTGCAGATTCGGATGTTTCAGCTCATCTTCATCGGGATTCAGTTTGCGATCGACGGGTTACGGGAGCGTGCCTGAACGCTGGATTCCGGGAAAGGTGGAGCCGGGCTTGCGCTCCATGAGGACATAGTGACCATTATCGAGGCAAATGTTGTAGTAGTGGAGCAACTCATCCCTTCGGGAAAGCCAGTTGTTAACGAACTGCTCCGATTCGGGTGTTCGATCCTTTCCGATTACAATGTAACGCTCAGAATCCAGTGACGATCCCAAGATGTCTTCCTCGACAGGATTGTAGATGATGTGGAATTGTTTCAATGGCAATCCGCTCGATATCCTAATCCTTTGCCCCTGGCTGTATCCGGTCAATAGTGCGATAGAGCCTTCTGTGTAGATTCCATGCAGCTGTTCACCGAGAGCCATCGCGAATCTGGTTTCGTCGGAGATGCTCCTTTGGGCATCATTAAAGGTGGCAACGCCCACAGCAGGAATAGCGATTTGGACAAGAGGCATGGCGAGAAGGCCGGCCACTACTACGCCGCGTGCGAAAGTTGACCGCACTCTGCGACAGAACTCGGAGAGACCAATTCCGCCCGCGACCGCAAGAAAAAGACTGGCTGTCAAAACATACCGCCAGTTCCAACTCCACTGGTCGACCTGCACGAAGCCGGCCAGAATCGCAACAAGCGCGAAGACTGACGGCAGACCCAAGAACAGAAGCACCAATACTGGATGGATCCGATTCGAAGTAGTGCGCTGTGAGCGGACAAATGCTCCCGATGCTGTTAGGAGAACGACGGGGCCGAAGATAACCAGAAGCGCCCTGCCGAAGATCAAGAGTGCATCCAAGGGGGGCTGGCGCATGTTCCCCTGGGCTGCCCCCGCAGCGATAGAGTATGTCCAGCGCGCGAATTTGAGCGGATCGCCATATTCGACATAGTTCCAGCAAACCCAGAATGCAACGCCGACCCAGCAAATCCCGGCGATCATGAGTAACCGGAGGGCGGCTCCTCGTTCAGCACGTTGCCACAGGAATATCCCTTTCAAGCCGCTCACGAGCGACACAAACGGCACGAGAAACCATGCTTCATAACGGCAGAGACTTGCCAGCGCAACTGCGGCCGCACATGCACAAAGCCAGTTTTTCCCATCATTCAGAAGCCACCGCAGAAGCGCATATCCGCCGAGTGTGACAAGAAACATGAAGATTGGCTCGTTCATCGGTGTGAGTGCCATATATACCATATTGGGATTGAGACCAAATAGACATCCACTGAGAAACGCAATAGGGAGCGAACCCGTGATTCTCCGGACAATCAGAAAAAGCAGGATGCCTGTTCCAACGAGACAGGGAATGCCAACGAGCGGTCCAGCAATTCCCGAATAGAAGAGGGCGTCTATCGCCACCAACGGGAGGAGGATGAGATGCGGGAGGGGAAGCCAGACCGTGCCGATGTTGTGAATGCCCGGACGCTGCGAGTCGAAAAACTGACGGGCTTTGACAATATGTGAAGCCGCGTCGCCGAAATAGAGAAAAGAATGCCTATCGATATGGTACAAAACGATTCCTGCCGTGCAGCTAACAACAATGAGAAGAATGGCGAGGAGGTGTTGTTCCCTCCCTTCGACATGGATCCGGAGCCTTCCCGGCGACCGGCTGCAATTCCTATTCTTGTCTCTGATTCTCCTCTGCATAGTCCAAGATCGCACATTTCAATAACAATTGCTCGTCGATATCTGGAATATGTTGCCAAATATGACACAACTTCATTTTTTCCGTTGGGACCTAGCGTGGTGAATGCCGCATTTACGCACGCTGGAAAGACCAATTGGATGAGAAAGACCAAAATTCTCCTTATAGAGTACAACCGCATATTGCGCGAGTGTATCAAAGCCATAATCAACAATCAAGTAGATCTCAAAATTGTGGCAGCATCCGGAGGAAATCACGATACTCTGCTGCAGGCACGGATCTTGAAACTTCAATAGAGGATGTCCTCGGAACCATCCGGGCTGTAGCGCGGGGAATAAAAATCCTCCCCCTGCTGACGGGATCGCTTTTCACTCATGTTGTCGACCATGCACTTCAGAAGGGAAAAGGGAAACTGCCCAAAGCCGTCCGGATGACGAAACGCGAACGTGAAATTATAGCGCTGCACACTCGTTTACAGATAGCAAAGTTTATCCACAAAGAAAATTCCTAGTGCCCTGCCAACTTATTATTCCCTATAAAAAAACAGGTCATCCCGCTCGGTGAGCGGGATTCCAACTACTAAAAACAGATAGAATTATTTCAAAATATTATTGGAACGGTATTAGATCTCGCTGAGCCTCTCTTTCCACGAAAGGAATTTCTACCCTATGATGAAGTATTTGAAGATGAAATTGCTCGATCTATCGAATCGCTACCGAGTATTTTAAGGACTGTCATATTACTCAGTGAGGTTGAAGAACTTAGGTATGCTGAAATTGCAAAAATGGTCGCTTGCCCTTTAGGTACCGTCCGCTCTCGGTTACACGGGGGCCGAAAGGTATTACAACAAAAGCTTTTAAATTTTGCTACAGTCAATGGTTATATTTAAGGAAGTTCGAAAACTCGGAGGATCTGCACGACAATTCCCCCATTAAAAGGATTAACTACTTTTTCATACTTTCGAGCTATTCCCATTTGATAAAATCATCAGTACACTTATTTGTTGCTTGTAGGCAATTGATACGCCCTCGAAGGATGGGATTCGAAACTCTCTGCAACATAACTGAAGAAAGGATCAGGAAACGTGAACTGGGATCGTCTGGAAGGACAATGGAAGCAACAAAGGGGAAAAGCCGTTTATCATTGGGGTAAAATGATGAACGACGAACTGTCAGCTATCTTGGGCAAATATGGGGAGCTTGTTGGAAAGCTTCAAGAGAGATACGGGATTGCCAAAGATGAAGCCAGACACCGCGTGGATGAATATAAAATTATCGTTGAACAGCTTAAACAGGCCAACAGCAAGTTGATAAAGTTGCATAAAGCATTGAGCAAAAAAAAGAAACCGGACAAACGGCAGATGAAATTAAAGGCATCGTCAAGGAAAAGAAAATGATTCGTATGGAGAGGCTGAATATTTTCATCGATCAATGTACATCAAGCAACAACACAATGACAACTATGGAAAAAAACCTTGCCGAAGATTCATGCACAACTAGATTGCCGCGGGATAAAGTATTTTTTAAACAACCACCATTACAATAGAAGGAAAAAAAAATGAAAAAAACACTATTTATTGTCTTCATCCTCTGCGCATGTATGATCACTGCGCGAACTGCAGTATTCGCACAAGTAGCCGATACGTATCCACGCATCGGCCTGCAGTTTCATGAAGTTATTCCGGCCACCGAATTTTGGGAGAGTGACGGGTTGAAGAACTCGTATCAGGGCCGGGGTCTTGTCCGCTTTTCTATAACTGGAAATTTGGAAGGCGAATTCGGCGGAGGCTTTCTGCTTCTTTCGGGACTCGATTTCAACCGTCAATATTATCGGACGAATATCTATCCGTTGGATTTTCGCGTTAACTGGTACCCCCTCACCATCGATATTATGAAACCCTTAATAGTAAAACCATATGGCTACATTGGAGTCGGGGCTTTGTATTATCATGCTGTTTTCGGGTCAGTATCCGCCGATATATTGCACCCCCCGTCATCAGGCACAGAGCATGTTGACCAGGACGGATTCGGCGGGTATGTGCCGATCGGTCTCGGGCTCGAAATTCCACTATCACAACGTGTCTCATTAGACATTACCGGTGGATATAATTACTCGTTCAATGACGACCTTAACTATTATCAATTTGTACACGAAAATAAAACACATTCCGATGCCTGGTATACGATTGGCATAGGTCTGAATGTTGCAATCTCGGCACCAGCAAAAGAGGTTACAGTAGTCGAACGTGATGTACAGTTTTCGGTTCGGTCGCCCAAGATCGTACCGGTTCAACGCAAGGTACGGGAAACACTCCCGCTTCGCAACTATGTGTTTTTCGATGAAGGATCGACCGCAATTCCGAATCGTTATGTGATGCTGACAAAAGATCAGGCGGCAAGCTTCAAGGAAGAACAATTACAAGAAGCACAGCCAAAAGAGTTGATCGGTCGCTCACGACGACAATTGAATGCGTATCATAACATCCTGAACACCGTCGGTGATCGTCTGAGAAAATATCCGGGGGCGACAGTGTCGTTGATTGGAGCATCGGAGAAAGAACCGGAGGACGGCCGAGCATTAGCGGAATCGATCAAACAATATCTTGTGAACGTATTTGGAATTGATGGATCGAGGATCGGGACTGAAGGACGAGACAAACCGCTCATCCCCTCAGAGCAACCCGGTGGTACAAAGGAACTTGGTCTCCTGCGTGCCGAAGATCGTCGGGTTAATATCGAAAGCAGTTCTCCCGACATGTTGGTGCAATTCGAGAGCCGCCAGCCCGACCTATTGAAACCGGTGCAAATCTTTTCAGTGCAGGATGATCCTCCCGACAGCTATGTTCTTTTCACCGTCACCGGAGCGAGTGAGTTGCTCTCATCATGGTCGTTGGAACTCAAGGATGGGACAGGAAACGTTCAACGTTTCGGACCCTTCACACGAGATTATGAGCATATTTCGGGAAAATCTATCCTTGGTGATCGCACCGAGGGCAACTACAATGTAGTGATGTTGGGACAAACGAAGAGCGGTAAAATGGTAAGAAAGGAAGGTTCTTTCTCCCTGCTCCGAAAGGAAACACCGAAAGATGAGATGGGGTTGCGGTTCAGCGTTCTGTATAGATTCGACATATCGAAGGCTACGAGTGGCTATGAAAAATTCCTCGTCGACGTTGTAACACCGCTGATTCCTGAAGGCGCAAATGTTATTATTCACGGTCATACGGATATCATCGGAGAGGAAGAACATAACCTGAGCTTATCCAGAGATCGAGCCCGCGATGTCCAGAACATTCTCGAACGTTCAGTATCAAATGCCGGCAAACAGAAGGTTTCATTTGAAACATACGGGTTCGGTGCAGATGTCCATAGTGCACCGTTCGAAAATGATTTCCCTGAGGAACGCTGTTATAATAGAACAGTCATCATCGACATCGTTCCGGCAAAATAGCGATAGATTGAAAGACGTATCTGAAAATGCGGATAAAGCCGCTAATGAGAACGCCGGAATTTTGAATTTCGGCGTTCTCATATGTGAAGATGAGCATCTACCATAAAGGAATTAAATGACAAAAGGAGAAATTACAATGAAAGCAATGTATCGTGGTGCTTTTACGGTGGCTGTAGCCGTGCTGTTGCTGATCGTCGTCCCTCTGCACGCATCCAAGACGGATGACCGTATCGTATCATCGGCCAGGAATTCGTATGTGTTCCAGGTCTATCTCAAGGGCGATGATATTAAAATTGAGTCCAAAAATGGCGCCGTTACCCTGACGGGAGTTGTCTCCGAAGAATTTCACAAATCATTGGCCAAAGAAACAGTGGCAGCCCTGCCCGGAGTTTTAAGCGTCGACAACAGGCTGGAAATTAAAGCTGCACCCCCCACCGCAAACTCGGATGCGTGGCTCGAAGAGAAAGTGAAAGCCACACTCTCATTTCATCGGAGCGTGAGTGCTGACAATACCGAGATTGACGTCAAGGATGGCATCGTGACCCTGCGGGGCCATGCCACCAGCCAGGCACAAAAAGAATTGACGACCGAATATGCAAAGGATATAGATGGGGTTAAAGACGTGAAAAATGAGATGACAGTGTCAGAACACGCACAAAAGACGCACCGAACTGTGATTGAAAAGATCGATGACACCTCAATCACTGCCCAGGTTAAGATGGCGTTGTGGCTTCATCGCTCGACCAGCGTCGTCAATACCACGGTCGAGACGAATCATGGTGTGGTCACGGTGAGCGGCAAGGCTAAGAATGTTGCCGAAAAGGACCTGGTTACAAAACTCGCCGGAGATATAAAAGGTGTGAAGAGCGTAAAGAACCGGATGACAATTGAGTAGTCTCAGCAGACTGATGGATCACTGCTGGCTGATGCGGTGATCCTTTTGCAAGTACTAAGCGCGTGATTAAATATTGCACATACTATACACTATTGCAGTTGTTCTGATATTATTGGGTTCGTCACTTCCGCCATGGGCAGGTTCATTCATATCATTCGTATACATGCCAGAGTGGTAATTCTGGTAAGGGGCTCATCAGCGGAACGTCGTGCACTCTGAATCAAGAATGGTGAGATGCTTAGAAGCTATGTACGATAGTTCATTTTTAAAACAAGAGAGGGGATACACTTATCATGAAATCACTTATTAAGTTTCTTGCATTACTTATTGCATTGAATTTGACCCCTGCAATACTTACTAACCATGCATCAGCGCAGCAAGGCGGCGTGAGTTTCGGGGTTTTTTACAATGAATTAAGTCCTTACGGTCAATGGGTCGATTATCCCAATTATGGGTATGTCTGGATCCCCTCAACCGGACCGGATTTCGCTCCCTATTCCAGCAATGGGCATTGGATCTTCACCAATTATGGCTGGACATGGGTGTCCGATTACAGCTGGGGATGGGCCCCTTTCCATTATGGCCGTTGGGATTACGATGATTTTTATGGTTGGTTTTGGGTCCCTGATAATGAATGGGGGCCCTTCGTGGGTCAGTTGGAGAAGAGCGAATGGTTATTACGGCTGGGCGCCGATGAGACCCGGAATAAGCATTAGTATCTCTTTCGGTGGTGGATACACCGTACCCAATGACCGCTGGAGATTCGTCAGAGACAGAGATTTTTCAAGGCCCGACATCAATCATTATTATATCAACCGAACTAAAAACAATACGATCATAAAGAATTCTTCGGTGATCAATAGAACGTATACCGATCAAAACCGGCACTCTACGTACGTTTCTGGACCCGACAGAGCCGATGTACAAAAGATTACAGGGAGAACGATCCAACCTGTTGTTATTCAGGATAACGAAAAACCGGGACAGAATCTGAGAAATGGCCAGCTGCAGATATACAGGCCACAAGTACAAAAGAACGATGAAAATGGCCGGAGACCGGCGCCGTCCAGAGTAGTCAATTTGAAAGATGTAAAACGGCCATCGGAAAGAAATGCAGCAAATCCAATCCCGAATGTCACTCCGGTAAATACCAATAGACCAAAGGAACAACCGGCACAGCCGACCAATGTCACTCCGGTAAAAACCAACAGACCAAAGGAACAACCGGCACAGCCGACCAATGTCACTCCGGTAAATACCAACAGACAAAAGGAACAACCGACACGGCCGACTAATGTCACTCCGGTACATACCAACAGACAAAGGGTACAACCGGCGCAGCCGTCGAATGTCAAACCGGTAAATACCAACAGACAAAAGGTACAACCGGCACAGCCATCGAATGTCAAACCGGTAAACACCAACAGACAAAGGGTACAACCGGCGCAGCCGTCGAATGTCAAACCGGCAAATACCAACAGACAAAAGGAACAACCATCCCGTTCTGTCAATCCGCAGAACACTCAACGGGACACGAAGCCAGATCATTCTCGGGGCGAGCAGAAAAAATAGATATGAGAGTGATTATGTATTCTGATTCTGGGTTTGTGTATCGCCGCGATGATTGCCGGCAGAGGTACATGGAGTATTGATACAAATTTTTTTTACGATCGATATATCTCCTTCGCCATGAGAATGAATCATGAACACCAAACATATACTTCTTTCGACAGTCCTGGCAATCGCTTTGACACTGACGATGTTTGATCAACGGAATGATGACAATCAAACACGAACCTATACAAAGGCAGAGGACATTGCGAGAATGATCGGCAAACCGACATTCGACTCGACCGCCGATGGGCTCAACATAAAAGTGTGGATCGTAACTCAGGAAGTGAACAGGAAGATGATGAAGGGAAAGATGGGTCAGATGATGCGCGGGAAAAAGGAATCCTCGTTGAGACATCAAATGATGTCAGGCACGCATCACTTCATGCTTTTTCTTAAAGATGCTGCAAGCGGGATGGAAATCGCCGAGTGTAGTGCCAACCTTCGGCTTGAATCTCCGTCAATGAAAGAATCCATAGTCAACCTCAAGAGTATCATGAGACATTTTGCTAATGGTTTGGCACTCGAAGAAAAGGGAGAATATCTGTTTAATGTGAGTGCCAACGTTCGCGGGGTCGATAAAACGATACGGTTCCGGTACAGGGTGAAGTAGGAAGAAATTCTGATGGGAGTAACAATAGCAAAATCTCTCCGGGGGAACATCATGAAGGGAAAGAACGAAAGGCACGTGGGTCCAGATTCTGCATCCACCCATACAGGGAAGACTTGTAGGGGGGTATTAAGGCATGGATGTAGGACAAAAACTCCGTGTACAGCTCAGCCACACGAATGTAGATCGGGGATATATCGACTTTAAAAAAGTAAGATGAATATATACTCCGAATAAATTAAAAACACCAAAAAGACAATGAGATAAGATACATCTTTCGAAGTTAAAGCTTTTCATGGTTCGAAATCGGCAGGGAGTCCGCGACTCACCGTTCTTCCCTCATTCTCGAACAACACCCCATTCTTCCTAAGAGAATTAACCACTTTATCATTCTTTCGGGCTATTTTTTATTTGACGAAATCATTAGTATATTTATATGTTTCAGTAAAGAATGTGTTTATTCTCAAAGATCGATAAAAGAAGATCTGTGGAGAATCATTGAGAAAGATAGGAGTAAGAATCTTGGATTGGAATCGCATGGAAGTACCATAGAGATAACCGGGGGACAAACCCCTCGATTAGGTCTCGACAGGCTCGACCCAGGGCTCGGGAAAAGCCCTTGACCCATTGGGGAACGGTGATGAATGACGAACCGGCAGTCGCCGTGGGTAAGTACTAGATGCTTCTTGGAAAGCTCCGGAAGAAAGACGAGATTGTTTATGACTGCCTTTAGCCAAAACCTGTTCTACGAAAAATAATCAAAAGAGGATATTCTTCTTGAATCAAAGCATAATAAATTCAACATCCAGCCGAATTGCATTCGTCGGAAATTATTTACCCCGGCAATGCGGCATTGCCACGTTTACCACAGATTTATGTGAGGCTGTTGCATCGGCATATAGTGAAACAACATGTATTGCTATACCGGTTAACGATATCGAAGCCGGTTACGCCTATCCGGCCCGGGTTCGCTTTGAACTCGCAGAGAAAGACATCCATTCGTACAGGCGCGCAGCCGACTTTCTCAATATCAACAATGTCGATCTGGTATGCCTGCAATTCGAGTACGGAATATTCGGCGGAAAGGCAGGAAGCCACATCCTGACACTCTTGCGTGATCTGCGAATGCCGATTGTCACAACGCTGCACACCATACTCAACTCCCCAACCCATGATCAGCGATTGGTGCTGGAGGAAGTTGCCGCTCTTTCGGATAGGTTGGTCGTCATGAGTGAACGGGGCTCTGAATATTTACAAAACGTCTATCATGTATCGCCGGAAAAGATCGATCTGATTCCGCACGGAATTCCCGATGTGCCGTTCGTCGATCCAAGTTTCAATAAAGATCTGTTCGGCGTAGAAGGTAAAACCGTTTTACTGAGTTTTGGTTTACTCTCAGCGAACAAAGGAATCGAGACCGTTATATCTGCCCTACCCGACATTGTTGCCCGCTATCCCGACATTGTGTATATCGTTGTTGGTGCCACACATCCTCATGTTATTCAACATGAAGGCGAAACGTATCGGCTCTCTCTTCAATGGTTAGCTCAGCAGAAGGGTGTAGAAAGTCATGTAATCTTTTACAACCGCTTTGTCAGCCTGGAAGAACTTGTTGAGTTCATCGGAGCCGCTGATATCTATATTACACCCTATCTTAACGAGGCACAGATCGTATCCGGAACCCTTGCGTACACATTAGGAGCGGGTAAGGCGGTCATCTCCACACCATACTGGTACGCGCAAGAGATGCTTGCCGATAAACGGGGTGTGCTTGTCCCCTTCCGTGATCCCGCAGCCCTGGCTGAACAGGTAATTAACTTGTTGGACAATGAAGCGGAGCGGCACGCAATGCGCAAGCGTGCTTATATGTTTGGACGAGCGATGATTTGGTCCGAAGTGGCAAAACGCTATATGGAAAGTTTTGAACGGGCTCGGGCAGAACGCCGTCATTATATCCCACCGGGATTTATTGCGAAAGCGCTCGATAAATATCCGAGTGAATTACCTCCGCTGAAATCGGATCACTTACGGGCTATGACAGATGAAACAGGAATTTTACAGCATGCTCTTTTTACCGTGCCTAACTATTCTCATGGGTATACAACTGATGACAATGCACGTGCTCTTTTGGTGAGTATTCTCCTGGATGAACTGGGGAACAGCGAGAGCGTAGGATTAGCTTCCCGCTATCTCGCTTTCCTCGGGTTTGCATTTAATGCTCAGAATAAACGTTTTCGAAATTTCATGGATTATCAACGCAACTGGTCAGAAGACACAGGTTCGGACGATAGTCATGGCCGCGCAATTTGGGCATTAGGAACCGTCTTGAGCCATTCTACGACACCGTCATTCAATAGTATGGCAGGCTGGTTGTTTGAGCAAGCTCTTCCTTCCATCCTTGTAACGACCAGCCCGCGTGCCTGGGCATTTGCACTCATCGGCATTTCCGAGTATTCACAAAAATATTCCGGTGATCGGATGGCCAACCAGGTCAGCGAAGAATTGGCAGGCCGACTTTTGAGATTGTATCAAAGTAATCGTTCGGAAGACTGGCGCTGGTTTGAAAGAAGCCTTACGTACTGCAATGCGGCCCTGTCTCATGCTCTCCTCATCTGCGGCAGATCAATTCCGAACAGTGCAATGACTGATGCCGGATTGGAGTCGTTACAATTGGCTGGCCGGTTTGCAGTGCGCAAGTGAGGGGCATTTTGTTCCAATAGGTTCGAACGGATTTTATGAGTTTGGAAATGAACGTGCCCGCTTCGATCAACAGCCGATTGAAGCACAGGCGATGGTTTCGGCTTGTCTCGAAGCATTCAGAATTACTGGAGACAAATACTGGAACAAAGAAGCCCGGCGGGCATTTGAGTGGTTCCTCGGGCGGAACGATTTGAAGCTTCCTTTGTACGATGCAACAACAGGCGGTTGCCGTGACGGTTTACATCCCGACCGGCCGAACGAAAATCAAGGAGCAGAATCAACGCTAGCATTTCTTCAGTCATTATTGGAATTGCGTTTAGCCGAACAGACACATTTATCTATGGAGGCATTATTAAAACGAACAATCAGCATTTAGAACTTTTTCACCGTCATAACCTGAATCCTATTCTTACAGCCGACAATTGGCCCTATCCTATCAATAGTGTGTTCAATGCAGGCGCTACATTGCTGCCTGATGGAACAACATTGCTTTTATGTCGGGTGGAGGACCGGCGGGGACTTTCTCACTTTTGTGCTGCCCGATCCGCCAACGGAATAGATAGCTGGAAGATTGATCCGGAGCCAACGCTGGTACCCAATCCTGAAAGTTTCCCGGAAGAATTATGGGGCATTGAAGATCCACGTATTACGTTTTTGCCGGAATTAAAAAAATATGCAGTCGTGTATACTGCATACACGCGCGACGGTCCCGGCGTTGCTTTGGCCCTCACTGAAAGCTTTCACACCTTTGAACGCTTTGGTGTGATCATGCCGCCTGAAGATAAAGATGCGGCACTTTTACCACATCGAATTGACGGTAACTGGGCTTTGATTCATCGTCCTGTCAGTGCACCGAGAGCGCATATGTGGATTTCGTACTCGCCGGATCTGAAATATTGGGGCGGTCATACTCTCATGATGGAAGCCCGGAAGGGTGCATGGTGGGATGCAAATAAAATTGGTCTTTCACCCCCGCCCATTGAAACACCTCAGGGATGGCTGGTGATTTACCATGGTGTAAAACAGTCTTGTGCCGGATGCATTTATAGGTTAGGACTTGCACTCTTTGACTTGAACAAGCCTGAACTTTTACTTAAGCGCAGCAAAGATTGGGTCTTCGCTCCGGAAGAACCGTACGAACAAAGCGGTGATGTGGGATATGTCGTATTTCCGTGCGGATACACGATTGGCCCTGATGGCGATGCCATCAATTTATATTATGGTGCGGCAGATACGAGCATTGCCCTGGCGACCGGCAGTATACGCAAGATGCTTGAGTGGCTTGAACAGCACAGCAAATAAAACAATGATCATGCATCAGTGTGCGCTGAATGAGAGTATGAAGCATATGACACGTTTGGAAACGCTGCGGCAGGAGAATAAATAAAAACTCTTAAAGTTAGGAATTGACGGTATTTCTGCTTCGATAAAAGGTTTTGAAGAATCACATCCGTGATCGATTGAAAATGTAAATGACAATGCCACTGTGTAGGCGAACATGGGCATCTATAATAGCAATGAGGTGAGTACATGGAAGAAAAACAAGTAACCGTTGGCGAATATGAAAATGAGATAGACGCTGAAATTGCAAAAGGACGTTCTCGAAGCGTCAGGCATTCCAGCATCCATAATCAAAGACGATGGGGGTGGAATGCTTCCATCGTTACAGAATACGCAAGGTGTTCAATTGCTGGTTGCTGAAACCCAGAGAGAGAAAGCCAAGAAAATACTTCAGGCATAATCTTTGAGTCTATGCCTGGAGCCGTGAAACTGAACAGCTGAAAGACATGAGATAAGTAAAATATACTAAAATTATTTTAACAGATTCTGGATGAGCAATAAGAGGAGAATACTTATGAAGGGCAATAAAAAATTACTCACGGTACTTGATCAGCTTTTGGCTGATGAACTTACCGCCATAAACCAGTATATGGTGCATTCTGAAATGTGCGAGAACTGGGGTTATAAAAAGCTTCACGTGGATATCAGAAAACAAGCAATGGATGAAATGCACCATGCCGAGTGGCTTATCGAACGAATATTATTTTTCGAGGGTACGCCGACTGTTTCCAAACTTAACCCGATAAAAATCGGCAAGACTGTATCAGAAATGATCAACAACGACAACAACGATGAACTTGATGCTGTACGCTCTTATAATGAAGCAATCAAACTCGCTCGTGCAGTTGACGATCAAGGTACTATTGACCTGCTCTCCAAGATACTGAAGATGGAAGAAGGTCACGTCGATTGGGCAGAAATACAACGTGCACAGATCGAACAAATGGGTATGGAAAACTATCTGGTTAATCAAACTGAAGGTGCGGCAAGCTAAAAACGCCGTCAAACTCAACAACAGTGGGTTTGGGCCATGGCTCGCCCCTAGTTAATCGAGGGGTTCGCCCCTGCGTTGAACACTAAAACCAAGTGTCGGTACGCCGTTCAACAATAATCTGCATGAAGCTGTGGCGATGGCGAAACATGGAGGAAGTGAACCGGGAATCGTTGTTGATGAGCTGCGTCGCGGCTATCTCTGGAACAATGAATTACTGCGCGCAGCGCAAGTGCGAGTTGCCGGATGATACATATCCTATGTGATAGACTATGATCTACAAAGATTACTACAAGTATTTGGGCGTTGGAAAGACAGCAACGCCTGGAGAAATCAAGAAGGCGTATCGCGCGCTCGCTAACAAATATCATCCCGACAAGACCAAGGGAGATAAAGCGGCTGAAGAAAAGTTCAAGGATATCAACGAGGCCAACGAAGTCCTCAGCGATCCGGTAAAACGAAAAAAGTACGATCAGTTTGGTGCGGATTGGAAACACTACGAAGAAGCCGGAGCGCAGCCGGGAGGATTTGATTGGTCGAAGTACGCAAGCGGCCGCGGCGGACAAACGCACCGGACGAGCATGCATGACTCCGATGCGATGTTTACCGGCGAGGGTGTCGATGACCTTTTTGAGATTCTGTTTGGACAACGCAGCGGCCAGCGGCAAGGAAGACGGGGCGTTGTCATCAAAGGCGAGGATCTTGAAACAGAGACAACCCTCTTGCTTGAAGAAGCCTACCACGGCACGACGCGGCTCATCCAGCTCAATGGTCAAACGATTAAGGTGACGATCAAACCAGGCGTCGCAGACCGGCAAATGCTGAGAATTGCAGGCAAAGGGGGAAGCGGATTAAGCGGCGGTTCAAACGGTGACCTCTATCTCACCATCAAGATTGCGCCGCATCCAGAATTTCACCGGAAGGGAAACGATCTCCATCGTGACCTCCCCGTTGAATTGTATACTGCTGTCCTCGGCGGAAAGACTCAGATTGAAACACTGAAAGGCAAAGTCACAGTCAATATTCCGAAGGGAACGCCAAACGGCAAAGAGCTCAGATTTCGGGGACTTGGAATGCCAGTCTATGCAAAGAAGAATGAGTTTGGAAATCTGCTGGTGAAAGTTGACATCGTGCTGCCGGAGCATCTCAGCGAAGAGGAAATAGACTTGTTCAGAAAATTGGCAGCACTACGGAAATAGCCCGCTGGTTTGATGCACAGAGACGAATACTTCAGACAAAAATGTTTGAGTCATTCGCGGACAAAATGTGTTCGGGACCAAGAATTGAGTCCGGGATGCAGCATCACAGAAGACATACGCGGAAGGTTTGAGATCGTCCGAAGCCGAACTTAGCGGCGTTGATACGACGGATATGATATTATCACGGATGGATTATTGAACTAATAATAATTAAAAGGATAAAAATCATGAGCAAAGGTCAAAACAGTAAAAAGAATTCAAAGAAAGAACCACAAAAAACAATGAAGGAAAAAAAGGCGGCTAAAAGAGAGAAGAAAAATGAAAAGATGATCCATGTAATCCTCAATCAATAACATTGTAAGATACAATTTCTGATGGTGTGAATCCGTATCCTCGCGTTCCCCGGTTATGGTGATGCTGTACGAAGAAGTAAATAACGTTTTCAGGAAAGAAACGATATGCTGAAGTTTTTATATCCCTGTCTACTGTTGCTCTGCATTGTCGGTACCATGCGTACACAAGCACAACAGATATCCACGACCCTCGTTCTGCCCATACTCGATGAAAGTATTCTCGTTTCGACAGACAAGCCGGTGTACTTTCCCGACGATACCCTTCACCTGACAATTCAACGGGAGGACAGCATGACAACAACTGCCGTTGCTCCGATAATCGCTATGGAGGGTATACAGCTCAAGCCTACCGGACGCGATACCTACCTCGCGGTCATTCCTGAAACTGTCACGCCGGGATCATATCGTATTCTCCTCAGAATTGTAGATGCCAAAGGCCGGCGCTTTGTTTATGAGACGGGTCGCGTTGTGGAGGTCGAAGAATATCAAGACGTTGAGCAACTTAGCAATTATGTGAGCATTGTCCCAACGGACGGCAGCAGCGATCCGCAGACGCCGGTGACGCTTGACGGGGGGCAGATACGAACTCTTCGCGTAGCGTTCCGGCGAGACGGTATTCGGTCGCAGATGGGACCGCAGTTTGTCACGATCAGGACGTTGGTGCAGTTGCGAGACGGAACTATAATGCAAACATTCGAGCGCCGCGTGGTGACATTCCGAAGTCATGGCAATCCGGAACGGGATCGTGCAATGTTCATTCAGTACCGTACTGCCTACGGTGCCTATGCTGCAATCAGCACAGAGGATCTCGAACAAGTACGCCTGCCGTTGGACTCCCTCCCTGCCTGGGCGCTTATCAAGGTGAACATCGAACCGGATTACACAATCAGAATCGGTTCATACGATCGATCCAACTCCGTCACACGCTATTTCCGCGTAATAGGCCCGACGCTAGAAGTCGGTTTTTCGCTCGGGATCCCCAAAGTTTTGTACGATACACAAGCCGGGGATACCATCGAGTATGGCAACACCAGTGCGATGTTGCGGTTTTACCATGTCAACGCGGAATCAGGAAATCGATTCCCTGTCAGCTTTGGAATGGGAACTTTTGGGGTCAGCTCGCCGATCGATGTGGGTATCGGACGAGGTGGTTTTGTACTATCAACATTTCTGGATTTGGTCGAGCTGACGAGGATACTCGATCTCGGATTCATCAAGAAAATTAATGCAGGTCTGGAATTGACTCTATTTTTTCCTATCGAAAGGAAAACACGTCTTTTGATTAACGCACAAGTTGGTTTCTCACTCTAATTCTTCAGGTTCATAGTGCGCAACGGCGTTGGGGGGATAAGACATACCAATACAGGCCACGATGAAGAAAATCCTGAACGCCGTTGTTGTCATTGCAGTGGTGTTGTGGTTGTTGAACGTTTTTGGATTGTTGCATTCTCTTTTGAACATTCACATTGGCAAGTGATCTCAGCGCGTTCATTAAGTGGAGAGACAATTTGGCGAAGTCGTTACGGTCTGAATGATCTCGCTGCGCATTCAGTAAAAGAATGTACTCAGTTTGAAAATTAATTCCTTCTCGCCCCATAAACATAAAAACACCCGTATGAGCCCGCCTACATATCCCGTAGCTTACACTTTTTTCCACTCTTGACGGAAGATAAACACTTGACTTTGCGATATGCCTTCTGGGGACGTATTGGATAGATCGGTGCCCGCTGTCATGATATCGCGATTGATGCTTTGATAACACAATCGAACGAACGTCGCGCATTGAACCGCCTGGACGGAATTAAAAATGTTTTTCCGGCTTAATCGTCCCGTCAGGATGGCCCAGAAGGGCCCCAAATAGGGATCCGACGGGATATAGGAGGTGGTGTTCATCATATGAGTACCAGAGCGCTTTCCTGAGGAGAGATTCTGTTTCTTGTTGAGTAAGATCGACACCTAAAACTGCCGCATACTCTAAATCATCAAGACACCACTTCGTAATACGACTTTCCATTACTCCATTTTTTACTTCCCAATCTGGAACACTTACGTGCAAATCACTTTCATAAATATAGATGCTGCCGTCATCTCTCCCGTCATCACGTATGCTACCCATGAGAAAGGTATGATTATATCGGGATGATTTTCCATCCTTCGTCAATCCACCCTGTCCGTCACGGATTAGTTTGTAAATTGGAGTTGATGAGCCAATTATACAAACGCGACCCGGAGCGTAGTTTTGCTTGAAGAAATTTAACACGGCTTGGTTCATAGGCACCTCCTGGATATGATGTATCGCAGTGTTCTTTCGGAGGATAGACTTGACATGCCCCCTTAAAGCGATCCAGTGTTATATTAGGGAAAAATATAATAAGGATCAAAAGGGGCAGCAATGGGCAAGAAATAGAAAAATCCCAACTATCTATTACCGCTTGGGATTTTCCTTTAGTATGTGTAAGGGGTCCGATTGACTCTATGCACAGGATGGGAAACAAAGGCTAACCAGGATAATCTAAAATAGAAGTGCACGCAATGATGTTTTTCACGTCATCCCTGTTTGCTCGTCTCTAGGCTCATTCCTCGCTCTAATCGGTGGAGGAGGGGGCCGAAAAAGCCTGCATGCAAGCATGTAGGCAAGCAATGAATAGCGTTCATTTCGTCACTGGTACCGCTGACGATAATCGTCATAATATGCCATTACATGATCGACATATTCCACAGTCTGGCGATAATCATTAAAAAAACCGTTCCGTGGCCTATCACTTTCCCATGCCCGCTCATGGAGGGTGGTGAACCGTTTTGAAAGAAGTGGAAGGGCATCCCGTACTCCTTTCCACGTCTTGGGGTTATCGTTCAGAAAAAGGGCTAGATGTTGAGCATCAAGAATCCTTCCTATGCCGGCGTTATAAGCTGCAAGTGTAAGACGAGTCCGATCCTCCGGTGCAGTGTCATCAAATGAACCTGATAATATCGATAAGTGTTTAATTCCTGCGACAATATTGGTCCGTGGATTCATGATGTCTCCCAATCCCATCTGTTCTGCAATATCTTCAAATGTTGTGGGCATGATTTGCATCAATCCTATTGCACCTCGGTGACTCTCTGCATCAATGGTGAAGCGACTCTCCTGACGTATTACGGCAAGGACGAGGCGCCAATCGAGGTCATATCGCCCCGAATATTTACGGATTGTACTGCCATAAAGTCTGAGTATTCTCTCCCCCTGGTCATCATTCGGAGATTGGGGTAGCTTTACGCGGGATGAAACAATATCTGTGGACGGTCCCCTGTTTTCTGTATTTTCTCGAAAAATCTCCCCTACCCGTATTATCACACAAACAAAGACTACTACTGCCGAAATTATTACAAGTACTTCATAAATGAGTTTCTTCTTCATCCGTTAATCCTTATACTGTTCGACTATACCCAAGCCTTCCCCCTACTAACACTGACAGAGCACAGAGGGTTTCCGGATGCCTGCCTTAATTGACAGGATGCTGGGCGTTAATTATGTCACAGCTGGTTGCATAACATGCTCATATAGAGGTACTATGACACTTACAGTCTTCTAAATACGATAGAAATATATGGTTCTATCTATTTAATGTCAAGTATTAACGTTCTGATGCTCTTCAAAGTTCTCTTTTTAAGGTCGAAATGACTCAGTTGGTCGGTAATAATGGCAGATATAAGTGTGTTTAACATTTACAATTGAGATGTCAGAAAAGAAGGGCAAAGCTATTTTGTCAGTGTAGTATTAAAAAATATTTATTTTTAATTTCTTGAGAAAAAAGAGCCTTTTAACAGAATTATTACCCTTTAAAGACATTTTTTTTAGTATGACATTAAACGAATCTTCTTATGTTTTATATTACTTTGTATTAACATCTAGTTGTCCCCATTCTAAAACCTCGACACGAACCTGGGCAGTTCCGCTCCCAATCATCTGGAGTTGTTTTGCGGCTAAATATGAGACGTCGATAATCCTGTCTTTAACAAATGGGCCGCGGTCGTTGATACGAAGAATGACCGTTCGTCCATTATCAAGATTTGTAACTTTGACTTTTGTATTAAATGGATGTGTCGGATGAGCTGCTGTGAGTGCATACATATCGTACATTTCGCCATTTGAGGTCTGATGCCCGTTAAACTGATCAGAATAATAAGACGCGATTCCTTCTTCGACGGCAGGACTATTGAGTGCTTTATCTAAAGATACAGTACGGTGCCCCTGATCCTTACTTGATATAAACCGAGGTGATGAAGTACAACCAATAAGTACGATAAAAAAGCTGTAATAAATTAAAGAAGTTACGACAAAAGGTGCATGTATTTTCTTAGAGAAACTCATTCATCTTCTTTCGTTTGAGATAGTCGACGATTTCTTTAACATCTTGTGATTTCCCTCTTTTACATACTAAGAGGGCATCATCTGTGTTAATTATGATAAGATCTTCGACTCCAAGGACACCGGTAATTTCTTCATTGGATTGGATAATTGAATTCTTTACATCCTTTATTATCACATTTCCAAGGATGACATTTCCCTGATCGTCCTTTTCGGCTATTCTATATACCTCATCCCATGAGCCCACATCACTCCAGCCAAAATCTCCCTTAATGACATAGACCTGTCGGGCTTTTTCCATCACTCCATAGTCAATTGAGATACTGCGGATTACCCCATAAACATTTTCAAGTGTCGGCACGTATTTCTCTGTGCCCAAGACGGCATCGATTCTCTGGAGTTGTTGGTGTAATTCTGGCAGGTGTAATTCGATTTCTTCCAGAATTGTACCGATTCTCCAGATGAACATTCCGCTGTTCCACACAAAATCACCGCTCTCCAAAAAGCGTTCTGCCGTTTGCAAATTCGGTTTCTCGGCAAATGTTTTCACTCGATAGACTCTGCGGTCTATATAAGGATTTTTCTCCTGCGGTTCTTCGAGCACCTGGATATATCCATAACCGGTCTCGGGGCGGTTCGGCTGGATCCCGATGGTTACGAGGCCTTTCGTTTCCGATGCAACCTGAACGCCGATTGAGACGAGTCGATGAAATTCACCGACATCCTGTATGATATGGTCAGCCGGAAGAACAATCATTACCGCTTCCGGATCAATCCGCCGTATGAAGAGTGCTGCAAGTCCGATACAGGGTGCGGTATTTCTGCCGATCGGTTCTACGAGAATATTATTTGGTGGGATTGATGGTAACTGTTTGATGATAGTCGGTTTCTGGACGCGGTTAGTTACTACGAACGTATCTTTTTTCTCGATGATACCGTCGATTCTGGCAACAGTATTCTGGATAAGCGTTCCTTCTCCGGCAATTGGAAGAAGTTGTTTTGGATATTTTTCTCTGCTTCGTGGCCAGAAACGGGCGCCTACACCTCCCGCCATTATCAATGCAAATATATGAGCCATAAGTCGCCGTTCATTTCATAATCACTTTATTTTGTATCTCGCATCGCTTATGTGGGTCGTCGTTTGTTCCAACGCGGAGACATTGAAATCGACTCCCGATCCAACAACTTCGCTTAGACCTACCGCGGTATCGCTCAAGAATTGGATTACGCGCTCATCGCTACGGATTTCCCGCGTTGTAACCCAATGTAAAAAATCGACTAAAGCATTCATGAAAATTTGAACTCCAGGTTCGTCGATTGATTCCATTTCTCTCGATTTCTCTTCACAAAATTCCTGGAGATGATCGAACATCTGTTCGTATAGATCCGGGTCATCGGTGGAGTCTTTTACCTGAAGCACCAGTGTATCGAACGATTCATAGAATCTGAGGAAGACCGGTGGCACAGCACGCTGCGGTAATTGAGCGGCATTGATAACGGCATCATGACGCAGATAGTACTCGAGAAGCGCATTACTCAGAAGTTTTCGATCCATCTCGAATTCGTTTCCCTTGGCCGGTGTGGTGCTTGTTCGATCGATAATCCACAGACATGCAAGCGCACATTGTTCCATGTCCTTGACCCGGTATAATTTCCTCAGGTCGTTTTCAAGGGTCTGAGAGTTTTTCATTTTTTCTGTGAGGGCAATCAGCCTCTCGCGTTCGCTTTCCGCGATTCGCTCTTCAAGATCTTGTCGGCATGATTGCATTATTTTCACAAGGTATTCTTTTCCACTGTTCATTGGTTACTCCACATAGATTCGTGGTACGCGCGGAGATATCTGACAAAATACTTCATAAGGAATCGTTCCAAGTGTTTCGGCAACCGACCAGGCCGTAATAGATTTATCGCCATCCGAGCCGATGAGTGTCACACGATCACCTAATTGTACAGAAGCTTCCATACCGACGTTAACAAGTATTTGATCCATACAAATTAGTCCCACAACAGGATACCGTTGGCCACCGATTAGAGCGTCTGTTTTTCCGCTTAAAAGTCTGCTGTATCCGTCGCCATAACCTATCGTCACCGATGCAATTCTAGTTTCTTTCTGTACCACATACTTACCCCCGTAGCTCAACGGGGTTCCAGGCGATACTTTTTTCATATAATTGATCCGTGAATAGAGTGAGAGGGCCGGTTTCAGTTCGATAGTCCTGCCGACATCATTCGACGGATAATATCCGTAAATCGTTATTCCGGGGCGAACCATGTCGAAATAAGATTCCTTCATATCAAGGATAGCGCCGCTGTTTGCGCAATGCCTTAGAGGAATTGAATATCCATTTTTCTGAAGGATGTCCAGGACATGATTAAATCTATCGAGTTGTAGTCGTGCATACGTTTTATCCGCCTCGTCGGCCCTGGAAAAATGAGTGTATATACCTCGTATAACGATATTCGGAAGTCGTGCTACATGCCGATAAAACTCTGCCGCCTCTTCCCACGGAACACCGACACGTCCCATACCTGTATCGACTTTGATATGAACCGATGCTTTTTTCTGCAGCACACCGGCGAGCGCATCAAGCGCATCGGCTACTTCGAATGTACACAGTGTGCTATCGATACCATACTCGACATAGAGCGGGAGTTGATCAATAATTGCCGGAACGAATGCAAGAATGGGAACTTCAGGGAAAAAAGCACGAAGTGTTATTCCTTCTTCGGCTATTGCGACACCCAGCCATTCAGCGCCGGCGTTAAGAACAACACGTGCCACTTGAACATCTCCATGTCCATAGGCATTTGCTTTGACAACTGCCATCACCTTTACATTTCCGACACGCCGTTTTATCTGGCGCATATTGTAGTCGATCGCTTTCAGATCGATGATTGCATGGGTCGGACGGATGACATTCATTTGTATACTGGAAATATATTGACGAAATATAAAAGAATATCAGATGAGAAGCAATGTACAAAGACAAGCGAAGCCCCTGGAAATCCAGAGGCTTCGGGCAATAACTGCTTAATCTTGCGAGATACGATTCTATTAATACATATCTCCCATACCACCTCCACCACCCATCGGCGGCATAGAAGGCTTCTTCTCTTCCGGCTTCTCGACAACGGTTGCTTCAGTGGTAATAAGTAATCCGGCTACGCTTGCGGCATTCTCAAGTGCTGTACGGGCTACCTTTGTCGGGTCTATAACCCCCGATTTGATCAAATTTTCATACTGTTCGGTGTTGGCGTTGAAGCCGTAATCGTCTTTCCCTTCCATGACCTTATTAAGAACAACCGCCCCATCCAGACCTGCATTATTGACGATTTGACGAATGGGCTCTTCAAGAGCACGACGGACGATCTCGACACCGATTTTCTGATCCTCGTTGGCAACTTTCACATCACTAAGGTTCGAGGCGACACGAATATAGGCAACACCACCGCCGGGGACAATTCCTTCCTCAACCGCAGCACGTGTTGCATGAAGGGCGTCTTCAACGCGGGCTTTTTTCTCTTTCATTTCGACTTCTGTAGCCGCACCAATCTTCAATACGGCAACACCACCGCTGAGCTTTGCGAGGCGTTCCTGTAGCTTCTCCTTATCGTAATCCGATGTTGTTTTTTCAATCTGGGCTTTGATTTCATTGATCCGTTTCTTGATCGAATCCTTTTCGCCTTTTCCTTCTATAATTGTAGTATTGTCTTTATCAATAACCACCTTTTTAGCGGTACCGAGATAAGCAAGAGTCGCATTTTCGAGCTTATAGCCCTGCTCTTCCGAGATCACTGTTCCTTTTGTCAGTATGGCAACATCTTCGAGCATTGCTTTACGGCGATCACCGAATCCCGGAGCTTTCACCGCGGCAACACGCAACGTACCGCGCAACTTATTCACCACCAGTGTAGCGAGGGCTTCTCCCTCGACTTCTTCGGCTATCACGAGGATCGAACGGCCGGCCTGAGCAATCTTCTCGAGAATCGAGAGAAGATCCTTCATTGCACTGATTTTCTTGTCATGAATCAGGATATATGGATCTTCAAGGACGGCTTCCATTGAATCTGCATCCGTCACAAAATAGGGTGAAAGATAGCCGCGATCAAACTGCATACCCTCGACGAGATCGACTGTTGTTTCAGTACCTTTGGCTTCTTCAACCGTGATGACACCATCTTTTCCTACTTTTTCCATCGCATCGGCAATCAATGTACCGATAGCCGGGTCATTATTTGCTGAAATAGCGCCAACCTGGGCAATTTTTTGCTTATCGTCGCCGACTGTTTTACTCATTTTCTTCAGATCTGCCACGACCTGAGCGACAGCCAAATCGATGCCGCGCTTAAGATCCATCGGATTTGCACCGGCAGTTACGTTCTTCAATCCTTCACGAACAATTGCCTGTGCAAGAACGGTTGCCGTTGTCGTACCATCGCCTGCGACATCCGAGGTTTTCGAGGCAACTTCGCGTACCATCTGGGCACCCATGTTTTCGATCGGATCTTCGAGTTCGATTTCTTTTGCGACTGTCACGCCGTCTTTCGTCACTAGTCGGTGCACCGAATTTCTTGTCGATGACGACGTTTCGCCCTTTGGGCCGAGCGTCACTTTGACGGCGTTGGCGAGTTTATCAACGCCTTTTTTAAGCGCCGAACGCGCTTCTGTGTCGTAATGAATTAATTTTGCTGCCATATGTTCTTCACTCCTTTAGGTTTTTCAATTTTTTTCAAAATATCCTTTGGCTACAATATTGCGAAAAGATCGCTTTCGCGCATGATCATATACTCTTCACCATCGAGTGTCACTTCGGTGCCGGAATATTTCCCGTAAAGCACTCGGTCACCTACCTTGACCTCAAGTGCCACACGGGTTCCATTTTCCATCACCTTCCCTGGGCCTACCGCGACAACTTCACCGATAACCGGCTTCTCTTTCGCAGTATCCGGAAGGATTATCCCCCCTTTTGTCTTTTCTTCCGCAACGGCCGGCTTCACAACAACCCGGTCTGCTAAGGGTTTAATTTTCATTTTTACCTCCTCTTGAATTTCGTGAAAAATAAGCAGATTTGATTGATTTCTTATAAAATTATCGTTTATTAGCACTCTCTTAATGTGAGTGCTAATATATTAAAAACATTATAAAAAGTCAAGCTATTTTTCACATATCCGCTTAAGGAGGACAAGTGTGATGTCATCTGATTGTGATGATCCGATTGTATACTCACGGATGGCTGTCTGAAGGTCAAAAAGAATACGATTTGCGGATTCATGATGCGAATTTATGAGAACTCTTTCGATTCGTTCTTCACCGAATTCTTTTCCATCTGCATTCATCGCCTCGCTTACACCGTCGGTATAAAGAACAATTAAATCATCCTTCTGTATATATGTGACTTCTTCTTCATAGGGAGCAGATGTAGGCATCACACCGAGTATAATCCCTCCTTTTTCAAGCCGTCTGAAATTCCCATCTCTTGAAATTATGTACGGCGGATTATGTCCGGCATTGACTGTTGTAAACTGATTGTTAAGGGTATCGAGAATTCCCCAGAAGAAAGTAATAAACCTGTCTGTACTCGTACTGTCATAAATCAAATTATTTACGCCTTTAGTGAGTTCGGGAAGGGGCAGATCGAGCGATACAAGGGCCCTGATAGTTGCCTGTACATTTGCCATCAGAAGTGCAGCCGGTGTACCTTTGCCTGAAACGTCACCAATTGTGATAACATACTTTGTCGGGAAAGCTGGATAACATCGTAGGTATCGCCACCGACCTGTTTCGATGAAATATTAACAGCGACTATTTCATATCCCGGTATTTTGGGAAGTGTACTCGGAAGTAATCCTCTCTGGATTTCCCGCGCAATGTTGAGTTCGTCCTCCATTCGCTGCTTCTCCAGTGTTTCTACAAATAACCGGGCATTTTCCAGTGAGATCATTGCCAGGCTGCCAACAGATGAGAGAAATTCGCAATCCGATTCCGTATAATCCCCCCCGCCGATTTTCTCTCCGAGACATATTATTCCACCTGTGATATTCTGCGTCATCATTGGAACGATGATCTTCATTTGTAAACGCTTTCAGCTCTGTCCGTATGACTCTCGTGTCCCTGCGGGAAGCTCATTGACCAATGAGGCCGAATGATATCTGTTGAGAGCATCAAAGAACTCATCGTTTACAATCTCTGTCATCGATCGATTGACGACGGTTTTCATTGTTTCCCCTTCGCGCAGAAATACGCAATATCGTCGGACACCGATCTGTCCCATTAAAGAGAACAGGAGTGTCTTGATGATTTTTTCCCGTTCGAGTGTTGCATTGAACTCTTTGCTGAGTTCAAACAATGTGTTCAGTTCCTGGATTTTCTGATCGAGTGTCCGATTCACCTGGCGGAATTCTTCGATCATCAATCCTTTTTCCATTGCCGTAGCCGACAGATTGACCAATGACTCCAGGAATTCCTTCTCTTTCTTGGAATATTTAGTTCCTCGCAGTCGTTCGTCCCGATAGCGATCATGCCGAACTGGACGCTTCTGGACATTACGGGAAGAACCGTCTCAAAATCGTACTGACGAAGAAATGCTCCGAGTGGTGTATTTCATCGGAGGAAGAATGCCTATTCCGAGTGTTGAAATTTGTGAATTTTCGATTGAAATTCTCTTCCCATGTATCTCCTGCGGCAATCCCTTTGCACTATCAATCCGGTATTTCCCTTCCTCGTGCCGCAGCAACACCAATGCACGGGATACGAGAAGTTTTCCCATGATTGTCAGCAATACATTGCCAAGAATAAAAGGGAGATCTAGTGAAGAGTTGATGATGCGGCTATATTCGAAGAGCGAGCCGAGTGTAAATGCATCATGCTGGATGTTTTTTGCTGTTTCTCTTGAGCGATGCGGCTTTGGTCTTATCGGTTTTTTCTCGCTTTTCCCTTTTTCATGGGGAGCTCATCAGGTCTGACGCTGAAGATATTTTGTGAGCCGGACACGGTTAACGGGTCCGGGTTTAAAATCGTATTCCACCTTATCCATTACAGTCTTCATTAAATACATCCCGAGACCGCCTCTTTTAAAGTGCGAGAGATATTCTTTCATATTGGGTTGGGGAACACTCGATGGATCGAACGGCCTTCCCTGATCTGTAATTGTAATTTCAAAAACAGTCTTTTTTGTGAGAATAGATAATTTTATTGTATGATTTTTCCCGTAATCGTATGCATGTTTAATGATGTTTGTGCAGGCCTCATCGACAGCAAGGACTATCTTATTTACATCGTCTTCGTCGAAACCGAAATGTTGAGCAGCGCGCGATACAAAATCCCGGACTTCTTTTAGACGGTCAGTCCGGCTCGGGACGACTAGATCGCTCATATATGAATCTTTTTTTACCATCCATATTTCCTTGCCAACTTGAATTTCACGCTGAATCCCATCATATCGTCGTTTCCGTAAATTTTTTAATTGCTTCCTTTTCATCTTTGAAGATCTCATAAAGAATCGGGAAGCCGAGCAGATCAAAGACATTATATACCTTTGGAGACATGTTCGACAGCTTGATGTCCCCCCTCTGCTGCCGGACATCTTCGATGAACGCCATGAAGACACCGAGACCGGCGCTACTGATGTAGTTCAGATCACGGCAATTAACAATGATGTTGAATTTCTTGTTTGTCATAAGCTGTTGGAGTGTATTTTCCAGCTCAGGCGCAGTATGTGCATCAAGATAACCTTTCAATTCAACAATATTGATGCGATTTTCCTCGCGAAGTGCAATTTTAAAATCGCTCATACGTTCAAATCTCCCTCCGGCTGTAGATAATACACTCTGCTCACTCTGCCGCGCCCCACCGCATTAGTACGAGATACCGACGATCCATGCCATTTTAGGATGAGAATTGTGAGATCATCATCATTAAGGCCGTTCTCTTGATGACGGCGGACATTCTCGACAATCTCATTACGGATATGTTCGGCGGAATCGGAATGATGACCGGTCACAACCTGTAAGAGTCGTTCATAACCGAATTCTTCTCCTGCTTGATTTCGCGCCTCGGTTACCCCGTCGGTATAAAATACGCAGATATCTCCATTCTTCAAAATAATTTCTTCTTCCTTTGTCGATTCTTCAAATACGCTATCCCGGCTGAGCCCGAGACCGAGACCTGTCGGCTGGACGTAGCGGACTTCTTCTTTTCCGACATACAGCATCGGACAATGTCCTGCCCGGGCAATTCGAAGTTTTCCTACTTCGCGTCAAGAATGACATAGACCAGGCTCACGAACGACCGTTTATCAATACTTCCGCTCAGTGCGTTATTCGCAAGAACCAAAAATTGTTTAGGCGACTGAGTCATCTTACTTAGTGACTGGAAAATGCCTTTTACTTCAGCCATATAAAACGCCGCCGAAACTCCTTTACCTGATACATCCCCGACGACTATACCGATCGTATCGGTATCAAGATTTACAATATCATAGTAGTCCCCTCCAACCTCGGATGCCGGAATCGAAATCGCCGATAACTCATATCGGGGATCGGTTGGAATTACCTGAGGAAGCAACCTTTGTTGCATTTCCCGCGCGAGCATCATTTCACGCTGCAGACGTTCGCGTTCAATCGACTTTTCAATGAGACGCGAATTCTCAATGGCGATTGTTACGTTATCGGCAAATGTCGAGATTACCTCAATATCATCCTGATCAAAATATTCCTCTCTCCCTTTCGTAGCGTACAAAATACCGATCATCGTTTCGTGAGAAAGGAGCGGAACTATGAGCAATGCGTCTATATTTTTCTTCAACTTTCCGATATGGGTAAACCTATGATCACGGGCAACGTTGTCGATCAGCACGACATGTTTTTTTTCTGCTACAATTTCACGTAGAAGATTTCCTTTCTCACCATTTAGAACTTCAATTTGTTCTGCTGTAATATTTTTAATTGATACTGTCTCGACCTTATACACCGTCTGTTGTTGGTCGTCATCCTGTTATACCATTTCCAGCCATGCACTTTGTGCTCCGCATACTTCCAGCGTCATTTTCGTGACTGTGGTGACCAGATCGTTAAAATCGAAAACGCGTGTGACAAGACGGCCCAGGTTGTGGAGTGAATTTACCTCGCTCTGTTTCCGTTCGTATGCATCGGCAGTCGGCAGGTGAAATAGCGTGCTGACGAATGTGAGTCCGAAATAAATCATACCGAATATTGATACGAGAAAAGAATAATATCTCAGCGGAGCACAATAATACACCATTGCCTTGTCGAGAAATGTCCCATTGAATAACATATTGATGGCGAGAAATGCCGTAAACAATAGAACACCGTACACGATGCTGTAGATTTTTTCCTTCCGTGAAAGAAGAACGATCCATGAGAGCCTAAATGAAATAACGATCACCATCATGACGGTCATCCAAAGAAGGATCGTCGTGAACGCCGAGCTCTCGAGCGGATGCATACCGAATGCGGAGATGCTTGTCGCCGCAAGAAGGAGCAGCAGAATGATAAAATTACGGCGCGTTCCTTTCTTCCGGCGGAGAAGAACCATCATCTTGAGATGAAGAAAGATGGCAATCGCCGTCAATCCCACAATAACACTTAGAATCGTTCCGATAATGATGGTCATATAATCCTGTGGAACAAGCCAGGAATCGACAGGTAAAAATCCCTCCTTCCGGATGAATGAGAGGAGAGCATATACAACGATTATAATGAGAGTAAGAATGAATATGCTTCCTAAACGCTTGATCGGACTTCTTACCGCCGTTATCGAGGGAAGACTCTGGATAAACAAATAAGAGAAGAAAAAACCGACGATGACAAACACATCGCGGAGATACCATACCCCGAATATATTGAGCGCGACATTCTTTCTCAGGATATCGAGAATAAAGATAATGGTAAATATTACAAGTGGAATAAGTATGTAGAGGATACGCCGGAATCGCATCGTGACCTGGTACTCTGATAACTATATGCCGTGATCAATCTTCAGGACTATATATATTGTTCGAAGAAATTGAGCAAAAGTTGCAATTTTTCTAAGGAATTCACCAAATTCTATTGAGGCAAAGATACTTCTTTTCGGTGCGAAACACAAGCACGCATGAAAACAGGCAAAGCCCTCATTTAGAGAGCTTTGCTAGTACCGATTCAATTAAATGATTGAACGGTTTCAACATATTATATCTTCTAAAAATCGTAATATTACTTCATAGCGACTATTTTCTATACGCTTTGATGGTACTGTGCCCCTTCATTTGTACAATTAAATAGTTGGAGGGGCATCAGAAAGGCGGTTGTCTGTAGTTCAACACTCACGACGGCAGAAGAGCAATCAGACGATCAACGTCGCGAGCTTCGGTTGATTGCGGATATTCTGTTTTGACTTTCTTCAGAAGCATCTTTGCACGCTCTTTATCTCCGATGAGTCCGTAGTTGCGAGCGGCATTGACCAGATTTTCCGATGCCGACGGAACCGATGAATATTTGTTTCCGGCTTTTTCAAAAAGCTCGGCCGCCCGTTTATAATCGTTCTTGTTTTCATAACACGAAGCCGCACCGGCCAGAGCTGCCGCTTTCAACTCAAGCAGGCTACCGCCAAAATCCTCATAGTATTTCAATGCTTCATCAATTTTCCCCATTGCGTAATAGCAATTTGCCAGATAAATCTTTGCATGTTCGCCGGATTCCGAGCTCCCATAGTTATCGACGATTTTTTGTAATCCCATGACGTTTTTCTCTGGAATTCCTTTGATTGCAATTTCAAATTGATCCGTTTGAAACATCGAGCTAATCTTTGTGAGCTCCATTGTCGCTTTCTCTTCATCGGCTTTCCGGTTGTTAGAATAGACAAATCCGACAATGATAAGGACGATTATTCCGAACACCGCATAGGTCACATACTTTTTATATAGAGTAAAGAAATTCTCGGCTTTGACGAGTGTTGTGATAAGAGTATCCTGTTTGAGCTCTCGTTTTGTAATTTTCTTCTTCGCTTTAAGCATACATCCTCCTTTTATGAGTTCGTACGCCGACCGGGAGTCGAACCCGGAACCTCAAGCTCCGGAGGCTTGCACTCTATCCAGTTGAGCTATCGGCGCAATTTCGTATAGTATAATATACAAAACTTCGAAAAAGAAGGCAAGGACTTCTTATCATTGAGTAAAAACCGTATATTTTCAATTGAAGGACAATATTATCGTACTGATCTGTTCTCGATCAGGACCTACTGAAACCTGATTCTAGCGTCCTTCATTAACCCCTAGTTCCTAAAAATCCAGCAAATGACTCTTGATAAAGGAAAAAGTATTATTTATATTCGTGTAAGTGATTTTACCTACCGATTAACGTTTATGTGAATACGCGTTTCTTCGTTTGACTATTAAGATCGTCGGATAATCTGGATTAACAAAGCAGTCATTGAAACTCCACGCACGCTCTGTAGAAAATGAAAATCGAGAGTGCGGTTATTAATCACTGAATGCAGCTCGCCCCAAAAAAAATTCTAATGGAATTATTTCATGAGGAATGCCTATGAATTCTTCCCATTGTCGAAAAATTTTACCGTTTATATTTGCAGTGCTCATCCTTCTACTGGCCTGTCCGACCTCGTTTGTTTTCGCACAAGAACAGGATCGGGTGAAGAGCGAACTGTTCCGAGAAATCGAGACTGCAATTAAAAAAGCACAGCAAGAAGAAGTGCCTACTTTTGCGCCAAGCCTTTACGAAAAAGCTCTAAAATTATATAGGAGCGCCGAAAAAGATTATCGGGAGGGCGAGCGTCTCGAAGATATCCGCGAAACGCTTCGTGATGCGGTAAAAGCAACAAACGAAGCAATTGAAACGGCAAATATTTCCAAAATCACTCTTGCAAAAGCGAGCGTCATGAGGAAAGAAGCGGCACAGCGAGAGTACATCAAGCTGGCACCTTCCGAATTCGCGGATGCCGAGAAGAGTTATGAGGACGCAATCCAAAAAGTGGAGGCCGGCGATATACGCGCAGCCCGAAAAAAAGCTGAAGAAGCGATGAAAAGCTATCGTGAGGAAATCATCATCGCCATGGAAAAAGGACCTCTGAAAGAAGCTTCGGCACGGCTGGATCGTTCGAAAGATGTTATGAGCCGTGAAAGCGTTAATAGATCAAAACACGACCTGGAAGCGTTGGAAGATCAGCTGGATGACACCCGAGATCAGGAATTTGAAATCCCCGTGTTGATCGCCGACGTCCGTAAAAAAATCGATGCCATCATCTGTGCTATCGATCCCGCGTATTGTAATCCTCCTGATACACTTGTGATGGGAAGCTTTATTTTAAAAGTAGAATCCTATGACCCGGGCCGCAGCTGGGATTTCGAGCGCAATGTAATGACGAACGCTTCCGGCGTCGCATGGACATCTTTTTCATGCGATTTTGTCACTCTTTTTCCAATTTTTTCGGGCAATATTAAACTTATCTCAAAAACATTTCAGGTCGTACCGTTTGTAAGCGATACGCTCACGGAAATCAACCTGGAAACGGCAAAACTTATAAATCCCGAAGCGAAGATAGGCGAAACACTACAGCTCGATATCCCCTCAAAATCCGATCTCCGCGTAGATTTGCTAAAGGGAAAAAGAGATTTAATCGACCTTCTTGGAAAACCCAAGGGTACTATTAAAGTCCGTTTCGAAAATCTCACCATCGAACCTGTTGCTCACTCGAAGGTCGGGAAAGTCCTTGAGGGGACGGCACACTATCCGACAGTGCCACCGACTCCCGATCGCATTACATTGTCCATCGCAGGCTTCAAGGTGTACATCGACAGTCTGCTCCTTGCACCCACCGCTGCAACGGCTCAAGCCGAATTAGAATTTCCACCGTCGATCGTCGATCTTTCTGAATGCCGGCCGGGGCACGTCAATCTTGGAACAATTTCAATTAACTCATCATGCCAATTTCATAAGGAATTATACGACAGCACGTTCGGCCCATGGGTGATGGACAATACGGGAATCGTTTTCGGAGGAACCGGTTTTGTTGCCGATTTCTCCACATCATGGATGGTGCCCGCAGGACCTGATCTTCCTCCGATGCTACCGGCCTGGCGTGGAGTTGTATTGAAGAGCGGCAGTACTATAGCTCATTCATCGATTGACACATCGAACGTCGGTTTTCTTTATGGAAGTTATAGATTTACAAATGCAACTGTCAGATCCTCCGGGCTCAATACAAAACTGGTTCTAGACAGTGTAAGAAAGTATATGACTCTTGCACCACTTGCATACTATATTTTTCTTCATGGCGGTTCCTTACAGATAGAAAACGGAATGGTCAGGGAGGGTTCGTTTGCAGTCGCCGGCGAATTACCGCCCGGCGTGAAAAGTGACGGGGGTAGTCCGATCCCGTTTCATTTTAATTCTTTCAAGGTTGATTCATTACTCAATATTACCGGTGTCATCGATACACTTCACAGCAAAATTATATTGAGCGAATCATACGCGCTCGCCGTAAGAAAAGGGAACTTTTTCCTGCCGGCTGCGCCGGTGCCGATTGCTCCTCTCTATTTCGATAGGAGCACTTATAACCGCAGCACTATAGAGAGTATCCTCGATACCATGCCGTTACCGGGTCTGACCATCTACCGAAAAAATATCGATTCGTTGATGATCAGTTCCAAGGATGTTCATCCTCGCTTCTGGGTAAAGCGACCTCATGGGTGGTTAAATATTGTCACTCAAGGTGGAGTGGGCGACATTTATCTCTTCGGCAATCCAAAAGAAATACTGGATATTCAATGTAGACTTGGTCAACCGGGTACTCCCGGATATAAATCGGATAGTACGTTTGCTACCGAGTTTAAAGATACTGTAATCGTCGATTTTGTGCATAATGCCGTCTACGATATGTATTTCAAAGGTGACATTACAATTCCATACCCGTGCGGACCGGCAGTGGTCGGTGTGAAGATACCTTTCTACGATATGGGATTTACATCAACTGGCGCCTGCGTTGGCGGCAACCCCGTTTTTGCCGATACCATTACTCTCGATTATTGGGGGGTCGGAATCACTTCGAAATGGGGTGTCGTGAGCGTTCGGACCGGTGAGATTTTGTACACCGATGCCATGATTACAGAACCGAGACATTTTGCATTGGGCTTCAATATTTATTGGGGCGAGATGCGTGCCGATGGAAACCTCGGAAATTTCTTCTTCAACTATAATTCAGGGAATCAGAAGTTCGATGGATTTCCTTTCACGATTCATAACGCGTCGCTCTCCCGCTATAATCCGATACCGGCATTAGCCGAAGGACATCCTCTCCTCGGATATCTTGAAGTGGAAGGAGACGTTCATTTCCCATTCTGGGGAAGTAGAACCGTTACCATCAGGGATTATAAGTATCCCGATCGTCCCGAGACCCCATATAATTTGCGCTATGTTCGAATAACACCGGACTATTTTGCAGTCCAGCGTAACTGGGGATCCGGAAGAGCAGATATGAATTTTTCCGTTGTCTGTTATGATAGTCTTGACCAGGATGGATTTCAGGGTAGAGGGCAGGTTAAACTACTTGGTCAACTCGACGGCACGATTGCATCCTTGATGGATATGAGCTCCATTGCGTCGAACATTTATTACTGTTCAGGTGAAATGGAAGAGGGTGCCGGAGCCAGTGCCTCGGATGTATTATTAACGGGTGCAGTCGGCAGTATAACACTCGGACCCATTGGAGGAAGTATACAAATCATCGGCGACAAGCTCGAGAGAATTTATATCGAAGGGCCAATGGAAATGTCGGGTGATGTAGGATGGCTGGGAATTGGGGCGGCCATGCAAATAAACGGTCTGATGACAGTTGAAATTACACCGACTAGCCTTACATTGGGTACCGTTGCAGGGATTTCCATGACTCTTGTCCGTGTTGCGGGTCTGCAAGGAATGGCCGGTATTAAATTCACCGCGTCGACAACAGGATTGCAGGGAGATATTTTCGGTAATTTCAATACTTTTCCGGTCCAGGTCGGTGCGGAAGGTCAGTTTTCTTTTGGTGTAGGCTATCCACCGAACCCTTCGTTCTACTTCGAGGGTTACGCCAAAACATGGATTTACTTTTTTGGAAGTGGTATGAAGGCGGAAGGAGCCTTAGTCGTAGCTCTTAATGCACCACGAGGTCAATTATGGGCTTTAGATAAAATAGGGAAAAGTCTTACCGCGAACAAAGTCCTTACCAGTCTCGGAGTTGCATCGGATGCCAGGCTTACGGGGTTTTACGGAGGCGGTAAATTCGGCGGAACCCTTGACCTGGGAATAATCGACGGCGGTTGTTGGGTTTGGGGTGGAGCGGGTTGTTTCTATATTACTAATTCCTCAAGTTTTATTATTGTGGGAAATGCCGGAGTTGAAATTACGGGCGAAGTTCTTTACGGACTCCTCTCCGCATCACTGTGGGCCGAGCTGGGAGGTGCTTTGGATGTGTCAGCTATTCCACCTCGTTTTTCGCTCTGCGGCGCAGCAGGTATTGATGTCTGTTGCTGTTGGGACCTTATCTGTTTCGGATGGTCAGGTAGCGTCTGTATTGGTACAAACGGCATCAAGACGAATTAAGGAGAATTACAATGAGAACATTTTATAAACAGCTCCTCTTAATTATCTTTTTGCTCCTCGTCGCTTCCGACAATGGATTTGGATGGAGTCGTCTGACTCACAGCAGGATTACATACTGGGCATGGAGATATTCGGGATTATCGCCTTCCGTTGGTGATTCGGGTGATTCTATTTTTACAGTAGTATGGAATCTCGACTCGGTTCAAAACACACTCGGGCTTAAAGGTTATGATATAAACGGGTTTCTTTTGACGGTTTTTGCCGCGGCCTCAGGGGCAGACTTTAATATCAACGCGTGCGATACAGTACATATGGGTGAGTCCGATTCGGCTATATTTTTCAATAAATCCAGGAGACCAGACGATTTTGACTCACCTACAAAAGCAATGGGTGCTTTATTCGGACATATGTACATACCTGCGGGCGGCGGATTTGCCGATGGAATGTGCAAATTTTTCTTTAACACTGCCGTGAGAGAATATAAGGCAGGCAGACGCAGGATAGCATATTCGTACCTGGCAATGGCTGCCCACTATCTCGAAGACGTTGGATTTCCTCCACACAATGAAAAAAATTATCTAGATCCCGCTGCTGATATCTGGCAGGCCACTTATCATGGTAAAATCGAGGACTGGATCGCTGACTCTACACATTGGTATGACAACTTTGATGCTACGTGCGACAGCTTTGCTCGGGCCCCTCTCCCTGCTTGCGACCCTGTTATTGCGATCCACACTCTCGCTTGGGAGTGCTGCTGGTATGATCAATCTTTCAAAGATACATCAATAAGAGATGATAAAAGCGAAATGATCACGATATGTAGAACATGTCTACACGCAATTGTACCAAGAGTGACAGGTTTATTCGTCGCCTTCAGGCAAAAAATTCACTAGTGCCACTACATACAATAATTAGACATTCAAACAAGGGCACACAGTACCATTATAGATCATAGAAAACAATCGCTGTAAAGAAAAAAGGTTTAGTTGGAGAAATGTGATGCAGATACTGTTCAATCATTTAATTGTATGGGTACTAGGAGGAGAAATGAGAACCAAGCTGATTCTTTTTATTTATATACTATTCTTCTCGGGGGTCAATACCCTCTCAGCAGAAGAATTTATGTTCAAAGCAACTGTCCAGACCGACTTCGTTCTACTCTCATGGGATGAAATGGGAAAGATCGATGGATTCAATATCTATCGAAAAACAGACGGCGGTACATATTTAAAAATTAACCCTTTTCTTATCATTCCCCTCACTGATTGTACTCAGATCAACACTGTGATTCCTAGCCATTCTCCCGAGGCGACTGCTATTTCTAAAACACTGCACATAACAAGCTGTGAGATCAACGGGGCTAACAGCGACAAGAAGAAGGACTGGTTTAAAGCGAGAAGTGCACTTGCGCTTCGTTATTATAAAATAGCGGAGGTACGGGGAATAGCGTATGAAGATCATGGCGTGGTTTCCGGACAGACGTATTTTTATATGATCAAATCGGTGAAGGATGGAGTCGAGAAAATTTTAAAATCCGATCTTAAAGTCAAAGCCGGAGAGGTTGAACTTCTTCCGGCACCACCATCAACAACAGCCGAAGCCGGTGATACCCTCGTCTTTATAACATGGGGGAAAATGGAGAACGCAATCGCTTATCATGTCTTTCGATCAACAGCTCTTGGCGGGCCCTTCGGTCGAATAACATCGCCATCGGGTACTTCAGGATTATTCAAGCATAACCCAATCACAAACGATACTATGCTCGTTCATAAACCGGGATTTCTGGATACCCTGTGTGTGAATAACACAACGTATTATTATAAAGTACAGGCAGCCGATCTTCTAGGGCGCCTTGGCAGCGCGAGCCACATCGTCTCTGCGACACCCCGCGATATGACTCCCCCTCAGACACCTGCGGGAATAATGGTTCAACCACTCACACTGGGACTGAGGCTCACCTGGGCAAAAATAGATACGGACATCGTGAGACGACCTGAACGAGTTCAGAAATATTCAATTTACCGCTACATTAGTTTTGTGAATTCAACTGAAGACACACATGGAATTTTAGCAGGTAGTGTCCCCAGACCGGCTGATACTGTGACTAACGTCAATTTTGTTGACTCCATGCCGTCTATTCAACCTGAGACAACATACTGGTATCGTGTCTGTTGCGAAGATAGTGCGATCCCGGTACATAATTTTAGTAACAAATCGGCTCCGGTTTCAGGATTTTTCAAGGATCCGTTCCCTCCTAACCGACCGACGGGATTAACGACAGATGCGTACGAAGATTCAATTCTGCTTCGATGGAATCCGCCCTCAGATGCCGATCTGGCCGGCTTTTATATCTATCGTGGGATTTGCGGATGTGAAACGGTCTATGTTTTTCGGAATGATAAACAGCAAACTATGACGCACTTGACCACTGGTTTTAGAAGAGACTCAGTCGAGTTAACAGAGAATAGACCTCCAGGGGTAGGCTGGCGACTGATTAGAATATATTGTCGTCCGTACAATCTTGCACTTATTGGTAATATCGACAGCGCCGGTGCGCGGAAGTACCCCGACCGCAGTGTCCCCAAAGGTTCGCCGATATGTTACAGGTATGCAATGAGAGCATACGATAAAAGCCAGAACCTGAGTGTCATGTCCGATAGTGTTTGTGACCGCTTGAAAGACCGGCCGGCCGTCTGCACCGGTGATAGCCGGTCTTTATGCACGCGATAAGGCGATACTTGTTCAATGGGTTTCACCGCCGATTCAGGATCTTTTTGGGTTCATTGTCGAACGTGCGAACGATCCGGCCGGACTGTGGGAAAAAGTCAGCCCCGACCTTGCCGTTCCTGATCCATCGACAGTAGGATGCAGACTTATCCCGGCTACGAGCAATTGGGCCGACTCCATGTTTTCATTTCTGGATACAAAGGATATAAGTCCGAAGACAAACTACTGGTACCGGGTCAGAGGAGTTGATTACATGGGCAACCCGGGTAATCCTTCGCCCGAGATCGGGACTTTCGCTTATGATCGACATCTTCCGGCTCTACCGATGAACCTGCAAATTGTAGACACCACCCAATGTACGATGACTCTCACCTGGGATCCGAGCTACAATGATGAATATCTTGGCTTTGTAGTATTTCGCAGTAAAAAGTTCGATTCCGGCTATCATCAAATAAGTCCGATCATTCGGGAAAACAAATTCAAAGATGAACACCTTGCCCGGGGTGAAACGTACTACTATCAGGTTCAATATTATGCGAAAGATGGCAACAGATCGAAGCCATCTGCACCGAAAATTCATACGGTGCATTAAGAAGAAGAGTTGAATAGCTTTTTTACATAGAAGGTAAAAAATTTTGTTTATTGTTAAGAGGTTTATTATCCCTCGGGAGGAGAACCTCCCTCGTAACATGCTCTTTTTATACAGCCCGTTCTGAGGGAGCTCTCGCCTCGCTCCCCGTCTCGCCTTCGGCTCGCCGAGGCGGACGCTCGGCGGAGCGGGTTGCTCCCGAGGCTAGTTAGGATGAGTAGGACAATAGAAATGGCGACTGGGAAGAAAAAATTAAAAAAGGTGAGAGGGAGAATAAAAATAATTGTAGAAGAAAATTTGAAAGCGATAGATCTACCTCCGTTATCGGACACAACAATGTCGGCAATTCGTGAGGTGTACGATCGATATGCTCGTCCTAACATGCACCAGTATTGGTGATAAAATCTGATGACTAAAAAGCCCGGAGTGTGTGGATTGACTTCGGGCCTTTTCATGGATACTACAACAAAGGATAAGTTACAGCACCCCATTTTTCTTTAAAACATCTTTAGCGATAACCAGACGCTGGATTTCACTGGTCCCTTCAAAAATTCTGTTGATCCTGGAATCCCGATAAAAGCGTTCAATAGGCAGCTCACGCGAATATCCCATTCCACCATGGATCTGGACAGCCAGATCGACGATTTTATCGACTGCTTCAGAGCAGAAGAGTTTCACTGTGGCCGATTGGCGCGAAACCGACTTCCCGGCATCGTACATCGCTGCAGTACGGTACACCATTGATTCCATGGCATATATCGCTACAGCAATATCGGCAAGCATGAATTGAACCGCCTGAAAGTGACCTATCGGTTCATCGAACTGTTTTCGCTCTTTTGCGTATTTCGTCGAAAGTACGAGTAATTCCCGTCCAACTCCAACACATGCTGCTCCCAATCCCAGCCGTCCTGCATCAAGTGTCTTCATTGCAATTAGAAATCCTCTTCCATCATCGCCGATGATATTCTCTTTTGGGATTCGGACATTATCGAATGTAAGGGCCGATGTATGACTGCCGCGGATACCCATTTTCTTCTCCGGCGGTCCTGAGGAAAAACCGGGAGTCTTTGTATCAACGACAAATCCCGTGATTCCGCGTTCAGTCCGGGCAAACATTGATACCACATCGGCTATCCCTCCGTTGGTAATCCAGAGTTTCTCTCCGTTGATGACCCACTCATTTCCATCGAGTTTTGCCCGTGTACGCAGGTTGAACGAATCCGAACCGGCAAGTGCTTCTGTGAGTGCAAAAGCGCCGATCATTTTCCCTTCTGCAAGCGGCACCAGATATTTCTTTTTCAGTTGTTCGCTCCCGCCGACATAAATCGCATTGGCTCCGATCGATTGATGTGCCCCGATGAGGGCCGCAGTAGATGAACACCCCCGAGATATTTCTTCCTGGATGATGCAGTAGCCAACTTCACCGAATCCCCCTCCTCCATATTCTGCCGGGAAGACCGCACCCATCAACCCCATTTCCCCCAACTTTTTAATCAATTCCTCGGGGATATGTTCTTCTTCATCGATTTTCCGGGCGATAGGCTTGATTTCAGCGTTGGTAAATTCTCTGACAGTCTCCCGAAGCATTTTTTGTTCTTCGGTGAACTCGAATTCTATCATGGGCAAATCTCCGTTTTAATGACATTTCCTGGAATCCATCCTGCTCCTTCCTGGACCGGATTCGTTTAAGCGCTCCACTATATATAATTTATTTAAAATAAGGAATTTTTAAAGAAAAACAATAGCTTTCGAATGAAACCGCTCCAATCATCAATAAGTGAAGCTTATAAGTATTCACGTTGTATTTATGACAATAGTGAAATACTTGTTATTTTATAAAATATGTATTGAACTTGTTTCATTTTGTGTATATTGGAAATATTCAGCGGCGCAGCTTATTTATCCACCGGAGTATTATTTACGTAGGCGGAGCCGCCATCCGTTAGGCTTTCTTCTATATACAGAAGAATGTCTGAAATAGCCTGGATGTATCCTCCATGGAACTAATACTGTAAACACAGATTTCATCCGGCATCTTTGATAGTCGTTTTCAAATCTGTGCTATACTGGAGGTCTAAAATGAGTATCATTATTGAATGCGAGCATGTCGTCAAGCACTACGGGGATATTGTCGCCGTCAATGATGTCGGCCTCAGCATCGAAAAAGGGGAGATATTCGGTCTGGTAGGGCCGAATGGGGCTGGCAAGACAACCCTCATCGAGATGATTGAAAGCCTGAGAACACCGGACAGCGGTTCCATCAGGGTGCTCGGGCTGGACCCAACCAAAGAGGCTGATGAACTCAAGGAGAAGATAGGCGTTCAGCTCCAGACAACCTCCATCCAGCCCAATATCAAGGTTAAGGAGGCCATAAAGCTCTTTGCCAGTCTATACTGGCGGCCTCTTCCCAATCCTGAGGAACTCCTCAAAACTCTCTCCTTGGAAAACAAGGCGGACAGTCGCTTTAGAAAGCTTTCTGGTGGACAGAAACAGAGAGTGGCTATAGCCCTGTCTTTGGTAAACAATCCGTCGGTGCTTTTTTTCGATGAGATTACTACCGGTCTAGACCCACAGGCGCGAAGGAATATGTGGGCACTCGTGAAAGATATAAGGAGTCAGGGAAAAACCATCTTTCTTACAACTCATTATATGGAGGAAGCCGAGGCACTGTGCGATCGAGTAGGCGTTATTGACTACGGGAAGATTATTGCCCTGGATACCCCCCGGAACCTTGTCAGGAATCTAGGTGCCGAGTCCAAGGTGCTCTTCAGGGTAGAGGGTAAAGAAGTAGCAGCCGCCGAATTCAAGGGGCTGCCGCCGGTAAGACGGGTGGAAAAGGTTGAGGATGGTTTTATCCTGTATACTAGCGATGTTAGTGTTACTCTCCAGGAGTTGCTCAGGTTCACAGATGGGCAAAAATTACGGTTAAGCAACATACGTACCGAGATTCCAAATATGGATGACGTGTTTCTTACTCTTACGGGAAGGGAGTTAAGGGAATGAGAGGCCTAGTGCAGCTTGCATGGACTGAGTTCAAACTCAACCTGAGGGACCCGATGATGGTCTTCTGGTCACTTGCCTTCCCCGCACTCTGGCTGGTTTTCAACGCGGTAATCTTTAAGGAGCCTATACCCGGCTCTGGCTATGAGGGACTAAATTACGCCAATTTTCTTCTCCCCGGAGCCATTGGGATTGCCATCCTTAGTGCTTCTTTCATCGGTGTGCCCTTAACCATGACCACCTACAGGGAGACCGCTGTCCTCAGGAGGCTGCGGGTAACTCCAGTGAAAACATCAACACTTGCTTTGAGCTTCTCCATCAGCAATTTGGTTTTCGTTGTAGTTGGGATACTTGTCCTGTTCGTTGTCGGTAAAATCTTCTTCAATATCCAGGTTCTCGGCTCGTGGGCCGTTTTTATCGGGGTGACATTTTTGGGGATGATCACCTTTCTCGCCATAGGCAGCGCCGTCGGCAGTATTGCCCCGTCGTTTCGTGCAGCAAATATCATCATCTGGTCAGTATTCACGCCGATGCTGATGCTCTCCGAGATATTCCTGCCTATATCCATATTGCCTGCCTGGATTCGTCCGATCGCTTATGCCCTGCCCCTTACGCCGATAAACACGATTCTGAGGGATATCGTCTATGGAGTCCCTGTGCACGATTTGTGGCGGCTAGGCGTCCTGGCCGGCTGGGTAGTTGTAGCCGGCATCATCACGGTCAGGTTCTTCCGCTGGGAGTAGCTCCTTAGGACATCATAAAAGCCTTACAGAACATCGGGATTCTTCATTGCATTCTATTAATCTTAGAAAGGAAAAAGATATGAAGACAACACACTATTTATTGGGTGTACTTATTATCCTTTTCAGTTTAATGTTTTTCACGTGCACAAACGATAAAAAGGATCAAACCCCTACTACCTTATCAAATACAAACATACGAGCTTCTAAAGGAGATACTGTATGGGTCATGTTAAATCATATTAAACAAGATAAACGTGAAGTATTTGAAAAATTTATACTGGATATATTATGGGCAAAATCTGTTGATTTAAAACCCTCTGATCAGCAAGTTTTCAAACAAACACGTGTCTTGCTCCCTACTCGAATGAACAAAGATAGCACTTATACCTATATATTTTTAATGGATCCAGTCATTCCAAAAGGCGAATATGAAATTTTGGTTTACCTTAAAAAAATGTATGGAGAAGAAAAAGCTAAAGAATATTATAAAATGTTTGATGAGTCCTTAATTTCTCCACAGGAATGGTATAAAGTTGTCCAGTCGCAATATTGAAAATATTTATTTTCGTGAATGCTTAAGAAAAGGAATAAGCTATAGAAATTGTGTTTAATCTATCGTGGAAGAGGATGCATGATGAAGTTTTATTTGTCATTCCTCTCAAGGGTAATCCGTGTACCGGCTTTTCGTTGTAACGCTGCAAATAATTTTTCCGGGGATGTAATAATGACTTCACGCCCGCCATGCTCGAGAAAATCGATTGCTGCCTCAATCTTCGGCCCCATACTACCAGGAGGGAAATGTCCTTCCGCCATGTATTTTTTAGCTTCCAAGACCGTCAAGCTATCGAGGAGTTTCTGATTTGAAGTTTTATAATGCAGTGCGACACGCTCGACGTCGGTTGAAATGATAAAGCTTGCGGCCCCAAGCTGTCTGGCCAACAGAGCTGAGGCACGATCTTTATCGATCACCGCTTCCAATCCGTAGAACCACCCGTCCTCACGCCGGACCACGGGGATTCCACCTCCACCAGCGGCTATGACAATTATGCCTGCATTGACGCAGCGTTGAATTGCATCGATCTCGACAACCTCGACAGGCAAAGGTGACGGTACAACCCGCCGATATCCCCGCGCTGCATCTTCCACCATAATCCATCCAAATTCCTGCCGTTTCTTTTCAGCTTCCTCAAATGAATAGAATGGACCGATCGGCTTTGATGGATGAGTAAATGCCGGATCGGTTTCATTGACAATCATCTGTGTGATTACTGTTGCGATAGGAATACTGAGGTTCCGCCGTGCCATAACCCGCTGAAGCGAACTTTGCAGCATGTATCCGATGCTCCCCTGTGTATCCGCAACGCACACATCCAGCCGCGATGGGTAAACCTGAGGCTGCGCAAGTTCCGAGCGCAGAAGCGCCGCGCCTACCTGAGGTCCGTTCCCGTGTGTAATAACGAGGTTGTATCCTTCTTCGACCACACCGACAAGATGCTCGCACGTTTGTTCGATGTTCTCGAACTGTTCGGCAATCGTACCTCGCTGGCCCGCCTGTGTGATCGAATTTCCACCAATCGCGACCAGGACGATAGGCGTTGTGGCGTTCACACACTACCCTTTCATTAATTCATACATGATCGCTTTTTGGACGTGAAGTCGGTTCTCCGCCTCCTGGAACACAACCGATTGTGGTGAATCGATTACCTCGTCTGTGACTTCATCTCCCCGATGTGCAGGCAGGCAATGCAAGAATATCGCATCGGGCTTTGCAAGTCTCATCACGTTACTATTCACCTGATAAGGCCTGAATATCCTGTCACGGACTTCAGCCTCGGATTCCTGTCCCATGCTTGCCCACACATCTGTATAGACAACGTCAGCATTCCGGACTGCTTCGGCAAGATCGTTAGTCACAGTAATCGTGGCGCCTGTCTGCTTTGCATCGTCACGGGCGCTGTCGATAATTTCTTTCTTCGGCTCGTATCCCTTAGGTGTGGCCACCCATACATGAGCGCCTACTTTTGCTCCGCCGAACATGAGAGAATGCGACACATTGTTACCATCGCCAGCAAACGCGACCTTCAATCCCTTCAACGTCTTTTTAATTTCAAGCATTGTGAAATAATCGGCCATTGCCTGACAGGGATGTAGGAGATCGGTCAGCCCATTAATCACCGGGATCTTTGCGTAACGTGCCATATCGGTACAGATCGAATGGCCGAACGTCCGGATCATAATTCCATCGACCCATCGTTCGAGATTTTTAGCAATATCATAGACAGATTCGCGTTTTCCCAGACTGATATCGACAGGAGCAAGATAGACGGCATGACCACCGAGCTGCTGAATGCCGACCTGGAACGTCACACGGGTCCGAAGCGACTGCTTCTCGAAAATCATCGCAAGCGTTTTGCCTCTGAGAACCGTCCAGTACGATGATTGATTTGCCTTCATATCCTCAGCGATTGTGAAAAAATGTTGTATTTCATCGACGGTCCAATCATGAATCGATATAAAATCTTTCTTCACTGACATGATCTCCTATGACGTTTTTCGTGAGTTAAAAAAGTTTGTCAGAATTTCTCTGAGGTCGGGGCGGGCTATCTCATCCAGTTCATAACGGACGCGAACCGACGGTTTCTTGATGGTAATTTCGCGGCGTAAATCGATCGGCGTTCCAATTATCACGGCGTCGCAATCGACGCGATTAATTGTCGTTTCAAGATCTTTAAGCTGTTTTTTCCCGTATCCCATGGCCGGCAGGAGCATTCCTATTTTTGGATATTTTCTGAATGTTTCGGCGATTGAATCGACGACCCACGGGCGTGGGTCGATAATTTCCGACGCGCCATATTTTTTTGCCGCTATGATGCCTGCTCCGAAAGTCATCTCTCCATGTGTGAGCGTCGGTCCGTCTTCAACCACCAACACCCGTTTTCCGCTTATTACTCTTTCATTATCCACCGATATTGGCGATGCCGCTTCGACAATTATCGCATGGGGGTTCAGCGTCCGGATGTTTTTTCTGACGATATCCACATTTTCGCGGGATGCCGATTCGACCTTATTGATTACGACGACATCGGCAAGTCTGACGTTCGTCGCACCCGGATAATAGGTTAATTCATGGCCCGGCCGGTGTGGATCGACAACCGTAATGGTGAGATCGGGCTTATAGAACGACATATCGTTATTCCCGCCGTCCCACACAATTACATCGGCTTCTTTCTCGGCTTCGCGTAGAATAGCTTCGTAATCGACGCCAGCATAAATAATTGTTCCATTGACTATATGGGGTTCATATTCCTCCATTTCTTCAATGGTACACTGGTTTCGTTTCATGTCATCGATCGAGCCGTAGCGCTGAACTTTTTGTTTCACAAGATCGCCATACGGCATAGGATGCCTGACCGCGACGACTCTCTTTCCCATTGTACGCATCAGGTTGCACACCTTTCGCGACGTTTGACTCTTCCCGCAGCCGGTGCGTACAGCGACGACGGCAATGACGGGGACGGAACTCTTCAGCATCGTATGTCGAGTACCGAGTACTTTAAAGTCAGCTCCGGCAGCCATGGCAATTGCGCTTCGTTCCATAACATACTGATAACTCACATCCGAGTATGAAAAAACCACTTCATCTATATTATATTGTGCGATCAATTTTGGAAGTTCCGATTCGGTAAAAATTGGAATTCCGGTTGGATACGACCGTCCTGCCAGCTCGGCCGGGTATTTTCTTCCTTCAATATTTGGGATCTGGGTCGCAGTAAACGCAACAACATTATAGCATTCATTATCGCGAAAGACGGTGTTGAAATTATGGAAATCCCTTCCTGCCGCTCCCATTATCAATACGTTAATCCGCTTCATATACCCTCATAAAGAATATTATTCTACTGTCACACTTTTTGCCAGATTCCTTGGCTGATCGACATCGCATCCTCTCTGAATTGCGATGTAATATGCAAGCAATTGGAGGGGGATAATCGTTAATATCGGAGAGAGAAATTCCACCGTATCAGGAACACAAATAGTATGTTCGACCAACGATTCAAGCCTGGAATCCTTCTTATCTGTCACGGCCAGAATGCTTCCATGTCTGGCCTTGACCTCCTGGATATTCCCGAGAATTTTTTCATATGTCCGATCATGTGGTGCGATAAAGACGACGGGCATCCGTTCATCGATCAGGGCAATTGGTCCGTGCTTCATTTCCGCCGCAGGATATCCTTCGGCATGGATATAGGAGACTTCTTTAAGTTTCAGTGCTCCTTCCAGCGCCACCGGGAAATTATAACCTCTTCCGAGATAGAGAAAATTATGATTGTTGGCATAATCAACCGCAATTTCTTTTATGTGTTCTTCCTCATCGAAAATCTTTTTCACTTTTTCCGGAATGCTCAGCATCTCATCGAAGAGTTGATCGGTCCGGTTATTCGAGATTCCTCGCAGACGGGCCATCAACAGAGTGATCAAAGCAAGCACGACCAGCTGCGATGTGAAAGCCTTGGTCGATGCAACACCAATTTCAGGACCCGCATGGATATAGACACCCGCATCGGTCTCACGGGCAATCATTGAACCCACAACATTGCAGATACCGAACACTTTGGCCCCTTTGTTCTTCGCCTCCCGCAGGGCTGAAAGAGTATCTGTAGTTTCCCCGCTCTGACTGATAACCCACACAATAGTGTTCGGTTGTATAATCGGATCCCGATAGCGAAATTCGGATGCATAATCGACTTCGACGGGAATCCTTGCATATTGTTCGAGCATATACTTTCCGATCAATGCCGCGTGCCATGAGGTTCCACATGCGGTAAGGATGAATCGTTCTGCGTGCAGCAGATCCGGCACGACATCGGTCAGGCCGCCCAGTTTTATCGTTCCTTCTTTTTTCAACACTCTTCCGCGCATTGCATCCGTCAGCGTTTCAGGTTGGGCGTGTATCTCTTTCAGCATGAAGTGGGGATATCCTCCCTTTTCAATTGCTTCGATGTCGAGGGTTATTTCTTCGACTTCCTTTGTAATTTCAATATTCTCGATGTTCTTTGTAGTAACACCCTTTCGCGTTACGATTGCAATCTCGTCCTCGCCTAATACCATGGTTTGTCGGGTATAAGGAAGAAATGCCGAGGCATCGGATGCAATAAAATTTTCATTTTCACCGAGTCCGATAACCAGAGGGCTCCCTTTTCTTGCCACAATAATCTTGTCCGGTTCATCCTTGCAAATCACGGCAATCCCAAACGTTCCGGTAATTTCCTTCAATGCACGGCGGACCGCTGTCTCAATATCCGTCGTGCCGTCATGAAACTTTCCGATCAGCTGAACCATCGCTTCGGTATCCGTCTCTGTCGTGAAGGTGCATCCCCCGCGTTCGAGTGTCTGACGGATGGACGCATGATTTTCAATTATTCCGTTATGAACGAGAGCGATTGAACCCGACGAATCCCGGTGGGGGTGGGCATTCCGATCGTTCGGTTCACCATGCGTAGCCCATCGTGTGTGTCCTATGCCTACTGTCGCTTTCGAACTATCAAGAATGCGCACGAGATCCGAAACCTTGCCGGCCTTTTTTTGGATTCGCAAATCACCGTTATCCATCAAAGCGATTCCAGCCGAGTCATATCCCCGATATTCAAGACGTTTTAGGCCATCCATAATTATCGGAAGCGCTTCTTTGTAACCGATATAACCTACGATTCCGCACATACTGCTCCTTTTATTTTTTCCTAGACTAATTTTTATCGTACAATCCCGATAACGCCCATCATTCTCCCACCCATTTTTCCATCACGCCGGTAAGAATGAAAAAGATCAGATTCATGAATTGTACATTGTGCATATATTTCAATGGACTCTCCCGGAACACCTTGAGTTACAAGCTCATCCTTATTTGCCCTTTTCAAGTCTACACGAGGCTTCAATCCGGAGCGATCCACCACCTTCGCTGGAAATCGATGGGCAACCTCCTCATCTACTTCATAACAGCATCCCCCGGCTGCAGCCAAGGCATGCAATGATATTGGCAGGAATAGAACCAAATGTAATATGCAATGCCTCGAGTCCGAATTTCACAATGCCATTGGCAGTCCCGCGCCACCCTGCATGAAGAATGGCAACAGCTTTATGAACAGGATCATAGATAAGAATCGGAACACAATCTGCCACACTTACAGTAAGGAATACGCCAAATTCCTTTGTCATCAGTCCATCACTGTTCTCGAATCCTCCCGGTGTTTTTGCATGAACGATATTCGTACTGTGACACTGAATTGGAATTGCGAGCTCGTCGAGACCGATGTGAAGCCGCCCAAAAAACAATTCCCGATTTCGAATCACATTCAGCCGGTCGTCACCTGCATTGAAACTCAGGTTGAGTCCGTACAGACCGGGGCTTACGCCTCCCACACGGGTTGAAAACGCCGCAACCACTGCGGGATATGGTTGAAATATTTTTGGCCTGAGAATGGTCAGCTGCGGCATGTGCAGAGTTTATTTTTGACGTAACACCATGAGCCCTTTTTTCAAATCGCTTATTATATCATCGACGCATTCCATCCCGACGGAGAGACGAAGTCCACCTGGATCAATTCCGGCTTTTTCCTGTTCACTTGCTGGAATTGCGGAATGGGTCATCGAGCTTGGGTGTTCGATGAGTGTACGGATATTTCCCAGGCTTACTGCAAGTGTTATTGTATAGGCATATTTTGCGATCCAATTTATAAGTTTTTCACCCCGCTGCCGTCGTTCTTTTGGAGTTCGCCCTTTCAGTATAAAATAGATCAATGATCCTGGTGCAAAATTTCCTTCGTAATCGATCAGCTGCCGTCTTGCGAGCTCATATTGCGGATGCGATTCGAGTCCGGGATATCTAACGGTCTCGATTCGTTCATCAAGCGAAAGAAATGTGGCAATTTCGTGTGCGGAACGTTCCTGATGTTTCAAACGCACCGCGAGGGTCGGGAGCCCGTACACAAGAATCGGCCATGCACTTTTCCCTGCCAGGACACCGCCAAAATCTTTCCGATATAGAAGAAGGCGGTCGCGGCTCCATTCCGGACCGATCACTGCTCCTCCCATATCCGTTCCGAATCCCCCTATATTCTTTGTCAGTGAATGCACGACAAAATCCGCCCCCATTTCCAATGGACGCTGGCAGAATGGTGTGGCGAACGTATTATCGATGACAGTATATATCTGATGATGCGGACGGCGATGTGCATTTTCTTCCTTGACCATTCGGGCTATTGCAGCTATATCGATGAGGTCGAGATTGGGATTCACAGGACTTTCGAAATATAGAACGCGGGTATTAGAAGTGATGTGCTTCCGGAGCAGCTTCAGGTTCGTCATATTGAGTAACCGGACTCCGATATTGTATCGCGGGTACCAGTTTCGCATGAGTGAAAATGTACATCCATAGAGCGCATCATGCGCTATGATTTCGTCTCCCGATATCGTAAGAATTCCCAGTGCAGCAGAGACGGCAGCCATCCCGGTTGCAAACGTAACGGCTGCTTCGCCCCGTTCGGCAAATGCGAGGCTTTCTTCGAGGAGTCCTTTATTCGGTTCTCCAAGCCTGTCGTAGATATAGATCGGCGCTTTTGTCGGTGATTCTTTGGTGTGTGCGAATTCCACAAATCCCTGTGCACCCCGTTTTGCACTGTCTAGTCTGAAAGTCGCGGATGAAGATATCGGAGGTACCAGCTGGTGACTATAGTCCCACTTCGTGGTGAAGGCCTTACCATGAATGAGCAACGTTTCCATTGCACAGTGCTGCTGCGATTTCAAATCGGACTTTCGCTTCTTCGCTTTCATGGCACCGTCTCCTTTTACTGTGGCGTCACGCGGCAAAGACCGGTAAGTCGTCGGACTCACAGATGGGTGGGCGCTGCGGCGGGGAGTTGGATTGTGACTTGTGTACCCTCGCCCGGCTGACTGACTACGGTAATCGTTCCATGAAGATCCTCGATCGTTTTCTTTACAAGAGCGAGCCCTAACCCCATCCCGTCAGTCTTTGTTGAAAAACTCGGCTCAAAGAGCTTGTCGCGGATTTCTTCCGGAATGCCAACCCCGGTATCACGTATATCGATAATTATATTCCCCTTTTCCACGACCGTCATCACCGTGATCGTGCCTGTCTGGGGAATTGCCTGAACTGCATTACGGAGAATATTGACGAAGGCACGACGTAGCTCTTCACGATCGGCAACAACAAGTGGCATAGTATCGGCAAAATTTCTGTGAAATGCAATCCGTTTTTCATCCTGAAAAAGGGTTACTGATTCGTCGAGCATCTCGTTTATATCGCATTCTTCGATCCGTTGTCGAGGCATCCGTGCAAAGTGCGAGAATTCGGATGCAATACGACTGAGAACCTCGATTTGTTCTATGATTGTCTTCGTTACCCGCTGCAGGATGTCTCCAAAATTATCAACCCTGTCCGCATAAGCCTGACGAAGATGTTGAATCGATAGTTTGATCGGGGTAAGCGGATTCTTTATCTCGTGAGCAACCTGTTTTGCCATTTCTTTCCATGCGAGTTCTCGTTCAGCTTTTGCCAGCTGTTCACGGCTTTGCTGCAATTCATGCGCCATGCTGTTGAAAGATTGTACCAGATCGCCAATCTCATCCGTACGATGAACAGGAAGTGAGAAATCAAAGCGACCTTGTGCAATATCCTGTGTTGCCGTTCTTAAAGTGCGAAGCGGCAGCGTGATACGGTGAGCAATGATGCTTCCAGTTACGACAATAAATAACGCCACGACAAAATATCCGGCAAAGAGAAACGCATTTACCATGACGAGATCCTGATAGATATCCGACTGGCGGGTAATGGTCGGGACTGCGATCACTATTGCCACTTCGCCGTGACGATCACGAATCGGACGATATCCCGTAGTATATCGATAGCGTCCGATTTTCGATATTTCACTATAAAAATTATCACCTTCGATGACCGTCCGGGCATATGCATCGGCGCTCAACCGTAGATCCACGAGTTCGGAGACGAAGAGTTCGGGCCTGCTTGTAGCTTCCAGCCGGCCGTTATTAAAGAGATAGAAATCAATCCCGGTCTGCATTGAAATCTGCTGGCACCTTACGTCATCGATGAGCTGCCAGATGGTATCATCTTCCTTCGAGACGCCGTTCATGAGGTTTGAGACGACAATATCGAGTTCCCGGGCCAGCTCACGCTGTACCGATCGTTTACTTTGATCGACCATGATCTGGCGATTTGCGTAGCTTAGTATCAGCAGCGGTACGAGCGATACAAAGAAAAGCCCGAGGAGGAGTTTTGTTCGAAATGAGATCCGCGGCCTTCCGTACCGAAATACGCGAAAAATAATGACCGCCAGCGAAAAAAGCGTTACGAGAAGCGTAGTAAAAAGCATCAATTTTGAAGCGATAAAGATCCTCCACTGGACATTCTGCTCGACAAGACTAATCCCAAGCATATTCCCTGCAGACGCATCCTCCATAGGTACATAGAGAGTTCGAAACGATCGATCGTTAATATTTTCGCTCAGCCATGCCATCTGCGGCTGCGGTGTTTTCAGCATCTGCTGCATTTCCGGCGGAAGCATCCGCTCACGCGGCATGATCTCATCGGTCGATGAAACCATGACTCCACCCCTATATTCCGAAAAGACCAGCTCCTGAAAACTTGTTTCAAGAGTCGGCCGAATACCTGCCCGGAGTATTTCGGGATTATTCGGTCTTGTAAAAGCATTATGACTCGTTACCACACCGATATAGATCGTTCCGAGTTTGCGGTTCGCGGATGAGAGAACAGGTTCGGCACATTCATACATACTCAAGTCACCGATAAGACGGGTCGATCGAACCTGACGGGGTTGAAAGCCGTTCTGTTCAAGAGCAATGAGCCGGCGAGTGAAGTTCGCCCGCGTCACATTTTCAATTCCGATGTCGAACTGACTGATTATTTTCTGTGTAGAATCAAATATCACCACAGCTGAGTTATAACCTTCTTTGCTCAGCGTACTCTGAGCCCATGTCGTAAAAGCCACTTTCAGACGCCTATCATACAGCATTTCATTCCTGAGCGCTTTCTTAACCTCGTCGTTTGTCGATACCGATTTCGAGACATCGAGCAACGTATGTTCCATCCACGCATCGACAGGACGGATTAGCTCGAACGCCAGCGCCTGAACTTTATCACGGTCACGTTCGTACGCGGCCTCATAACGGACAAAAAGAAGGACGATGACAGAACCCAGGACAAGATATGTCAGGCGTCTCACCCGCCATAAAGATTTACCGTTAACCAGTGATTTATATAGCCAGACAGCTGTGAGAAGTGTCGCAACAACCAATCCGCCTCTCAGCCACTGTGTGATGAGTTGAGAAAATGAGAGAATTCCAAAGACCAAGCCGCCGATCAACAGCCATCCACCGATAAGCCACACAGCACGATACTGATGCACGCGTAAAAGCGATATGAATAACACGAAGACGAGAAAAAGGAAAAAGGCGATAAGAAACAGTACCAAAGAACATGTCAATATAATAAGCGCACATTCCATCACACCTGTCACATATCCCGGAAGAATTGTCGTCGGATCATTAAATGTGATCGTTGAATCGAACACGGCACTCCATACCGACGCTGCATATCCCCGGATAATCAGAGAAGATATAAAAGGCGCAATAAAGAGAAGAGCAATCGATAAAGTCCGTGAGGTGAATATCATTTGCTGACGAACGGTATCGATCACTGCCAGCAGAATCAGAATCACCTCGACCAAAACAACGACGACTGTAATAAAAAGATCACCAAGTGATTGTGCGAGTCCGAAACCAAACGGTGATCCGAAGTAGAGTGGACTAAAGATGCTTTCTTCAAAAAATGCACCGGGAACTTCATAGAAAATCCATATATAACGCACAATCCATAATATGATAGACAAAAGAATGAACCGGCGCCACGGAGACAACGATTTCGCAGACTTCCAGCTTATGATTAGTATGACAATTGAAAGAATAGTAACCATTCCGTCAAAGATATGGTCAAATATAAGATTAACGTCTGCGAGGTATTCCGTTTTCCCGATTATCGGTAGGGTTACAATCCCGATTGGACGATGATCGATGCTAATTAATTCTGCAGAGATGCGTGCGCTATCCTGAGCGGGACTTCCGTTCGTGTCAAATATATATTCCACCGATTGACCGAGTTCCTGACGCACCAGTTCCTGAATACCCGAGCTCGCAAGAAAACGATTGTGGAATGGATATGAAATTTCGACGGTTCGACTGACAACAACAACAGCAGTTACTTTTCCGGTATTAAAAGGAGAAATAATGGAAAGATAGGAATATACGGCACCCTGTGACACAGCTGAGAACGTTTTTCCTGCGAGGGCGCTGTCGATATCACGATAGCCAATTGGTATGCTTCTCCCCTTCCAAGCGATGAGATGCGAGGCCGAGTCGTAGATCTCGATGCTCCAGTCCTCAGGGCATCGAAAATCATGGAGAAACGAGAAGAGCAACGTATCGCGTATTTCTTTCGCCGATTCCAGTGCGGCAACGAGTGACGGGGCATGAAGAAGCTTTTCCGATAACTCATTTGTACTTGATTGATATTCTTGAAATGCCGAAACTGCCCGTGAGAGATCGGCGGTCGATTTCGATCGCTGTATATCCTCCCATCGCCCCTCGGTATATCTGACAACCAATACTTCGGCTATACGATCGACTGCCATTAATCCGAGAATCAACACGACGATATACCAATATCTTGTTCGTATCTTCCGCGGTAGTAAGGACGAAATCGTTTTCATCGGCGTTTTTAAGTCACAATAAATATTGAACTAATACAGATGAATCTGCGTGATGACCCATCGTCGTTCGACAAGATTGAGCATGACATAGATTTGAAGATTTTCCTTTATCCCCCGGCGTATGAATCTTCCTCCACCTGTGGCAGACGCATTTTTTATCGATTCTTGCCGTGTCGTAAAAGTAAAACTCAGCGTCTTTCGCACACCGAAGAAATTCTTCAGGATCGAAAAAGCCTGGTTTTTACTGTAGCAACCGGATCGATCTCCACTCATTGAAATGGCAATTTGAGGTCCAAGGTCCCGGGAAAAGATGTCAACGTCACCGGCAACAATCCCCTTCTCGACAAGATCAATGATTTCCCGTGGATCGTTCGGTCGATTCTGAAATGCGTCAAGAGAATAAAAAACAATAAAAAAAATAATGAGAAAAAGGGGTGCGGGATTTCTATATCGACATGTTTTATTCATGATCGGCTTTGTCAAAAATACCATTTCTCGCATCAAAACGCAACCGCCTTTTCTCCCGGACCGGGGAGCTAATAAAAAACACCACGGGGACATCGCCTTCATGATGTCTCCCCCGATCATCATTCCGGTATGTCCCCGTAAAATGCTTTTTTCTGACTTTTAACGACTGTCTCGATTCAAAAATAACTTGAAGTAAAGATACTGAGTCTATACTTCTCAATGTTGCAGAAGCTTGCCGGCGCTGAGTGGGAGCCGGTCCCCCGTTGGTGTCTTCTGATGCTTCAGGTTCGGATTTCCCACGACAATTTGATAAGCCCAGTCGATCGTGACGTGATCCGACGCAATATCGGTCACGCGGAATTTTGCATAATGATCATCCCATGTCCACACGACATAGGTATGTCCTTTGATCAGCATCGCATCTTTCGTAGGAGACCAGCCCTGATCCGGCGCATAAGTGATTTCGTCGAAATTATTTGTATATCCCATATCTTGAATGTCGGTATCCTTCCAGACATCCATGTAGTACGTTCCGTTATCATTATCGAAAAATATGTCGGTGTACTTATCGTCATATTTTCCGAATGTATTCGATGAAAAGTCGTATCCAGACGTATTCGGGTAGAGTTTATAGTCAAACAGCGCTATACTAAAACCTTCAGGACGAGGAATGGCATAAACATTTGCCCGGGTTAATTCGCTCTCGTTTCCGTCGCGATCATATGCCGATATCGCATAGTAATAGGTCACTCCATTCGCCAGATGATCATCAAAATATTGAGGAGTTCTGGAAGTCCCGATCAACCGGAACCGTCCGCCTGCCGAAGTCGTCGAATAAATGTTGTATCCTGCGATATCGTCTTCCGGATTTCCATTCCACCATAACTCAACCTGACGATCGAGAGCAAGGCTCGAGAGTCCTGATGGGATAGTTGGCGGCTCATCATCATAGAAAGGATTATGGCGCAGATCGCATCCAAAAAAGAGGATCGTAAGTAACGTCGCTCCGAATATATTGTATTTCATGATTTGATCTCCCTGGATATTATACCACATTAATTACCGGCGCCTATCACCCGACCGTTCGCCTCCTTCACTCCGGCGTTCTGCGGACGGTGGCTGTTCTGAACGTCGTCGTTCGATCTGCGGCGCTTGAGCAGGAGTCTGCCGGCGTTCCGGCACAAATTCACGCTGACGACCTTCTCTTCGCTCGGGAATATTAAACCGCGGTTGATTCTCGAGCTGCGGATGGCGATTCTGGATTTCATCCCGCATTCCGCGACCTCCTTCATTCTTCATCGGTTCGTGATCGTTACCCCTGCCGGCGGGGTTGGCATTTTCCCTATCGATTCTTCGTTCACTCTGATTGTCCGGTGGCCGTTGAAAATCTTTCCCGGCATCACCACGATTTTCGGGCTGTTCAACCCGGCGTCCACCCCGGTTGATATCTGAAGAACGTCCCCCCGTTCCACCGGTAGTACCCGCATCTCGGCCGGCTGCGGCTCCACTACGAACCCGGGTTTCTATATCATTCCGTGTCTCGGGACGAATCTCAGGACGGTAAGCACGGAGACGGTTTCCCTCAAAGCGGTCACCCCGTCCGGTTGAAAAACCACGTTCATTTTCTACTCGTACCGGACTGATCCGGGTTCGACCCATCCGTTCGACATCCCTGTAATCAAGACCCCGATTAATGACACCCCGATCGCCCGTATGAATATTTGTAACATTACGTGTTATACGGATCAGGTGGTGATTTTGTTCAACTCCTAGGATACTGGGATGATCGTGATAGAACCCCGATCCGGCAGTAAAACACCAGCCGAAATAAGGAACGCCGTAGTCGCCTATATCTATCCCAACACTGAAATGAAAACCAGCCCGCGGCGGCAGTGGAGCCCATCCGATGTAGCCATTGGTATAACGCCACTGTACCCACGACGGTCCCCACTCGTAGTCAGGAACCCATATCCATCCGTAATAATCGTCATACATCCATCGGCCGTAATGGTAAGGTGCCCATCCCCAATCGTCATACGATACCCAGTACCATCCGTAATCACTCCAAACCCAGCGGCCGTTCGCGTACGGACGCCAGTGGCGGTCGATTCCGGCAGGATGCCAGCAATAACCGAAGTCTGATATAGCAACCCATTCCCCGTACGGCTGTAAAGCATCATAAAACTCTCCGAAGGAGACGCGTGCTCGACCCCCATCGTAGCTATACGACTGCATTCCCATCAGGATGCTGAATGCGGCAAATATGATTATATGTTTCATGACTGCCTCCAAATCTCTTGAGCTTCATTCAAGACCTCAACCTTTATAATTGCAAACCATATGCCATACAATACCCTCATAATTGCCACAATTTACGCAAAAACCCTGAACCCCTTTGTTCATTATTCTGAACAGTATGTCTACAAAATTAAAACCTGCTGATTTTTAGTGTCTACCTTGATGGGTCATTCATTACATAAAACAATCCATTCTTGCTAATGTCTCGATTCAAAGATAATTTTAATAAGTCGGAGCGTCATATAATGCTATTCCATCCGATTTCCATCAGTTTTAATACTATGAATTCTCAACGTTCCAAACATATAATTATAATTCTAAATAAATTTAATAGTTGGAATCCCGCTCGAAGAGCGTGATGCCCTGTTTTCATAGGAATGAAATGTTGTCAGGGCACTCGCATCTCGACTGATGCTCGATACAAGTGTCTCGACTGATGCTCGATACAAGTGTCTCGACTGATGCTCGATACAAGTGTCTCGACTGATGCTCGACACAAGTCAAGTTATTTTTGGTACTCGACACTAGGAAGCAAGGTTTTTTGTTATTTGCTTAACAATTTGAAATGAATTTTTAGGAAACGAGATAAAGAGAAAGCCCCTCATCTCTCAATCGATGTGGGGCTTTTTTGTTTGATAGTTCAATACCATTCAACTCTGTTTATTCCATTCTGATCATTCCATGATTGATGATTCCGATCGGCTTTCCTTTCAATTTCCATCCCGCGAAAGGAGTGTTCGTCGATTTAGATTTAAACTTTGTGACGTCAACAGTCCATTCCATATTGGGATCGATGAGTGTAAGGTTAGCAGGCGCCCCTTCCGCAATTTTTATTTCAGGAAGCCTGAGCAGCCGCCGCGGAGCAGTTGAGAATTTCTCGATCAGCTGAATCCAATTAAGAATTTTCTTTTCAACAAGCTGCGATACGGCAAGTCCGACCGCGGTCTCGAGTCCCACGATTCCGAAGGGCGCATTGATATACTCAACTTCTTTTTCATCGAACGAATGCGGCGCATGATCCGTAGCTATGGCGTCGATCGTTCCGTCGCGTAATCCCTCGAGAATTGCGTCGATATCTGCTTTGGTCCGAAGAGGCGGATTCATCTTGGTATTGGTGTTAAAGGATCGCACGGCCTCGTCGGTCAGCGTAAAATGATGCGGTGCAACTTCGCATGTCACTGGTAGTCCTTTCCGTTTCGCCTGACGGATTAATTCAACCGTTCCTTTGGTGCTCACATGTGCAACATGGTAGCGGCCTTTGGTATATTCAACCAGTATCAAATCACGTGCGACGATCAGATCCTCGGCAATCGGGGGCATTACCGACATGCCGATCGCGGTGGATACCGCTCCTTCATTCATCACTCCGCCCTTTGTGAGCGACACATCCTGTGCATGCTGGATGATCATCGCCCCGTACATTCCGGCATATTCAAGGGCCAATCGCATGACAGCGGTGCTTTCGACCGGATTTCCGTCGTCGCTGAATCCCACGGCACCGCATTCCACGAGTTCCGCCATAGGCGAAAGCTCTTTCCCTTCACGTCCCTTCGTAACCGCCGGAATCGGATAAACGTCCACCAATCCATCGAGCGCTTCCGCAGCTTTTTCACCGACATATTTTACCACCTCGGCGTTATCCATTGCCGGATTTGTATTCGGCATGCAGCAAACAGCAGTAAATCCTCCGGCTGCCGCAGCAGTGCAGCCGGTCTCGATGGTCTCCTTATACTCGAATCCCGGCTCACGAAGATGGACGTGCATATCGATGAATCCGGGTGCGGCAATTTTTCCTTTCATGTCAATTCGTCGAGCTGTTTCTTTTGTCTCAAGATGTGTCCCGATTCTTACGATGGTGTCTTTTTCAATGAGGATATCCAGGACTTCATCGCGTTTCGAGACCGGATCGATCATTCGTGCTTGCTGTAAAATAATATTCATGGCTGCGATACCATTGTTAATTTTTGGTTCCGAGTAAATAAAGGACGGCCATTCGCACCGCCACGCCGTTTAGGACCTGCTGTAAAATAACAGATTGTTCGCCGTCGGCGACGTCGGCAGAGAGCTCGACGCCGCGATTGATCGGGCCGGGGTGCATAATGGTGATTGGTCGTCCGGCCTTTTCGAGTCGTTCCCTTGATATGCCGAAATATTTTTGATATTCGCGGAGCGACGGGAAACTTGCGCCCGCCTGCCGCTCGAGCTGGATGCGGAGGACATTAAGAATATCGACTTCTTTAATTATGTCCCCGATATGATGATATACTTCGACTCCCAATTTCTCAACGTCGCGAGGAATCAGCGTCGCGGGTCCGCATACGGATACCCGTGCGCCCATCGTTTTCAAGCCATAGATATTTGAGAGTGCGACGCGGCTGTGTGAGATATCGCCTACGATGCAGACATGCAATCCTTTAATCCTTCCGAATTTCTCCCGGATCGTGTACATATCGAGAAGCGCCTGTGTCGGGTGCTCGTGCGTACCGTCTCCCGCATTGATAATATTCGCATTGAGGCATCGTGTAAGAAAGTGGGGTGCGCCCACGGCAGAATGCCGCATCACAACCATGTCGATTTTCATAGCTTCGATATTTTTTGCAGTGTCTTTCAGTGTTTCGCCTTTCGAGACACTGCTTCCGCTTGCCGCGAAATTGACGATGTCCGCCGAGAGGCGCCGTTCTGCCATTTCAAATGAGATGCGTGTGCGTGTCGAATTTTCGAAGAAAAGATTTACGATTGTTTTACCCTGGAGCGTCGGTACTTTTTTAATCGGACGATCGAGGATCTCGCGGAAGGATGCTGTTGTATCCAGGAAGAGTTCAAGGCTCATCGCGTGGTACGCCCTCGAGTCCCAGGAGGTGTCTGCTTTTCAGTCCCATAGAATGCTCTATGTTGGTTAGTGTTTAATTATGAAATATCGACAACGAGAACGGCGTCTTCGCCGTCAACCTCCGTCATATGGACCTGGACTTCCTGTCCTTCAGACGTTGGAACATTTTTCCCGACAAAGTCGGCCTTGATCGGAAGCTCACGATGACCGCGATCGACAATGACCAGAAGCTGGATGGTAGCCGGACGGCCAAGGTCCATCAGCTCATCGAGTGCTGCACGAATTGTACGGCCGGTATAGAGTACATCGTCGACGAGAATAATATTTTTATTGGTGACATTAAAATCGATTCTGGTACCTTTCAACACCGGTTGTTCCAACTTTCCGCGCAGGTCGTCGCGATAGAGTGTAATATCGAGGAAGCCGATTTCGACTTTCCGGCGCTCAATTTCCGAGATTTTCTCAACAAGTCGCCGTGAAAGGTATTCACCCCGTGTCCGGATGCCTACGACGGCAATTGTTTCGGCTCCTTTGTTGTTTTCGAGGACTTCATGGGCAAGACGGGCGATAGTGCGTTGAAAGCCGTTCTGGTCGATGATGATATTCGGTGGTTTTGTCATTTTATTCTCGCCTATTTATTCCGGGAGGGCATAAAAAAACCTCCGATTCCTGTGGGTTGGAGGAGGTCGCACGTCCTTCCCTACCTCACAGGGTAGGAATTAAAGGAACTGTCATTTGCATCATTAATATATAACAAACGATTTGAAAAAGCAAGAGTACGTAAAAATAAAATTCAAATACCAAACGGACATTTGAAAATTTCTACAGCCCCAAGAGGCAGTCTTTCAACTTTCTTAATTTCGTTATTTAGTGCTTGTGAGTCAGTGTTTCTTCAACATTTCTATTGCTGTCTCGATTACTATATCTACTTTTATACGGTCTATGTCTCCATCCTTCCCCCGTAAAAAGCGATTTCGTTCACCAAGTGGTGCCCACTCATATGGATTTGTCGGGCCGAACAGTGACAGGATGCGTGTATTCGTTGCCGCTGCAACATGCATCATACCCGTATCGTTCGTGATGTAGAGATTCATCTGATTGATAACGGCTGCTTCTTCGCGAATCGTTCTCCCTTTTACTATTGTAAACGGTATGATTAATTCTTTTATCATTGCCGTCACCGGCTCGTCATCCATCGGTCCGGCAGTGATCATAATATGCGCTTTGAACTTTTTTCCGAGGGTATTCGCAACGTTGGCAAAAAATGATGCGTTCCATCGATTCTGGACCTTCCCTGCTCCGGGATGAAACCCAACCACGCGTTGAGCGGAACCTTTGTTCTGCATGAAAAATTCCCGGGCGAATTGTTTCTCCGTATCCGTTAATCCAATATCGATTGACAAATTTTTTGTGTCTGCTCCGAGAAAACGGACGGTATCGAGATTTCTTTCTATTTGATGTCGCCGCGGTGTGTTGGTCCAGTCGAGCACAAGCGGGTGAGTGAAAAACTGTCTGCTTCCCTTCGTTTGGCCCGCAATGCTGACTGGACCGATTCGAATAGGAGCGCCGGAAATCCACGCCATTGCGTTACTCGTGAATGAACTCGAAACAGTGGAGATTACGATCGCTATATCGGGATGCGGTGTCCTCAGCAGCTGTGCGAAAGAAAAAAAACGCCGGGGATGATTGAAAAAATTAGCCTTATCGTAATTCAGAATCTGATTGATGAACGGACATCCGTTGATAATGTCATGATGAAGCGGACTGAGCACAAATCGTATGTGCGCCGAGGGAAACGATTCCTGCAGCGCGCGCAACGCCGGTACGGCACATAACATATCACCAAGTTGATTATGCTGGCGAATGACAAGGATTGTCTTGATGCTATGATGATCGATCGACGTGATCTGTTTCATAACAGGACTTATTGCGTTGGCAACATGAGTGCCTTTTCTTCCCAATTATCATCCTGCATTTCGTCCCTATGTGTCGAGTGCACCAGTTGATAATCTGAGAAACCAGACCGATCTACAAACACGAAAATTACCCCTCCCTGGATACTGTTGTAATCCCATATCTCATAAGGCCGGTACTCACCTTCATTCGGATGCCGCTGTACTTCATCGGGGGGACCGTATATGCAATATACACGACCGCGATCTGTTTTATATCCCGGACGTGACATTGCCTTAAAGTAATTATTGGCATACTCAATCCGTTTCATGTATACCTCTTTAAGCTCATTTACCGCTGTGGTCGGATCGTTGTCGCGCATACGCCAGAAATCGAATATAAACTTTCTCTTTGCATTGATTTCCTTGAGTTCCTCATATCTATCTTTTTCCTCGGAAGTCGCAAGATAGACAGCTTGCTGGAATTCCTTATCGAGTTCTTCTGCGGACATGGCGGCGTATTCGCTGGTCAATACATCGACCGATGCCACCTTCATTGAAGCTGTATCGACGACATGGGGATTGTACACATAGAACTTTTTTCCCGCCGAAATTCTGGGAGTACCGGAAGAATCCGTAAGAGAAAAGAAGAAAGTATATGTCCCATTGGGAAGTTTGCTGATATTTATTGTTCCCAGTTCGACACTAGATTCATTCGATTTGAGCTTTTTACGCTGCTGATGAAGGATTTCTTTCCCTGAATTATTATAGACAGAGGTTCGTGTGTAATAATGCGGGATTGTCATGTCCTTCATGAGATTATAGACCTCTACATAGTAGAAAATCACCGGCATCCCTATTCCAAACAATGATGACGGATTCGGGACAACTTCAAGCGTGTTTTTATAAAAGATATTTTCCTTCGCGGCGCTCTCCTTGATCGAACTACAGAGCTCGACATCGCTCATTGTCACAGCATCTTTCAGTACAGGATTTGAATTTAATGAATAAACCACACTATCTGTGTTCGCCGGTTGATATTCATCCTGTCCATTAACATTGAGGAAATAATCTCCTTTTGGAACCGCCATGGTAACGACGCCGACTAGATCCTGTCCGGAAAAATTACTTGCAGAATCTGCAAGGCTTCGTGGAACGCGCCATCGTTTCTGGAAAATGATAGAATCCTTTTTAGAATTTAAAACCCGTGCTGTCATGATAACACCGGTTTTAAATCCATCCACGGTTTTTTGTAATTGAAGTCCACGATCCGAAAATGAATAATATATCTCAAGATAGGAATTTGCCGAATCTCCCCGGAAGCGTGAATAATCGATGGAAAGTCTAAGCTTTGGCTGAGCTGTTTGCGAACACAGAATGCCGGTAAACAGCAGGAAAGCAAAAGCCCGATATAATGATTTCATAATTTATTCTCCAATAATTTTAATTACGACACGTTTTCGTCTCTGGCCGTCGAATTCGGCATAGTAAATTTGTTGCCATGGACCGAAATCGAGTTTACCGTTCGTGATGGGGACGATTACTTCATGATGTACGAGAAGACTCTTGAGATGTGCATCGCCGTTTGTCTCACCGGTATGATGATGTTGATAGTTCGGATTATAAGGGGCGAGGTGTTCGAGCCACCCGTCGATGTCATTGATTAATCCGGATTCGGCATCGTTGACATAGACTGCTGCTGTAATATGCATTGCAGAGACAAGCGCCATCCCTTCTTTGATTCCACTTTTTCGCAGGACATCTTCAACATCCGAAGTAATATTGATATATTCACGATGGTTTTTTGTTGAAAATATAAGATAATGCGTAAACGATTTCATTTTCCCTGCCTATTTCATTCATTCTGATTTATCTTGAAGGAATTGCCGTATGAGAGTGTAGAATTCACTCTGGTTGAAAGGTTTCTTCAGAAATGCATCGACCCCGTTCTTAAGTAGGTTCGCAATGAATTCTTGATCATTGTATCCGCTTGTTACGATAATTTTTACCATCGGTTTCAGTAGCCGGAACCGGCGGACAAGCTCCACACCCTCGATTTTCGGAAGTCCGAGATCGACCATGACCAGAACGATCTCATCCTGATGAGAGAGAAATGCCTGTTCTCCTTCTTCACCGTCGCAAGCAGTATACACTTTCCATCCCCGAACGTTAAACATCATGCGTACAATTGTGCGCAGGCATTCATCGTCTTCAACGACCAGGATTGCCCCTTCGGTGGGAATGGAATTTTCGTTATCTGTGGGTATTATGCTCATAAATTAAGAATGAGCAGGTCGTTTCATCATTCCTTAATATAGTGTGCAATTGATGAAAACGCAAACGAAAAGGCCCCGCTCGTCCCGAATTACGGGACAAACGGGGCCTTCTCCCCCATCTGCAACCGCTCAACACACTTATGTCGAGACCAGATAGAAAATCATACAGATGAGGAGCACGATACCAACTATGGGTCCCAGTCTCATATTGACCCCCTTACAATTAATGTGGATGCGGATGCTGAAGAATTAAAACCTTGGCAAACTCACACATCATTCGATTATCATACTTGATATCGATGAGAATCGTCACGCCCTACTAATGGCATCCTTACCAACTTAAGGATTTCTGGGAGCCAAGACTCCCCTTACCGACGATTCTCTTTTTTCCCTCCTTATGTTTTTTCTTTTTCGAAGGTAACCCCCGTGTGAGTGGAGGCTCTTCTCCGCTTATCACGCTTACTATATACAACATCCGATGAATAGATGATGTGACAATTGTCACGTAAAAGGGCTTCTACCCCTCTTATGTGATTACTCTCACATCGATAGTATTTATCGGCGCTTTGCACCGACATTCTACTAAACGGATATGTAAAAAGCAAGTGAAATAATCTTGTTAAAAACCTGTAAAAAACCCTTGATTTTATTATGGAAAATGGATTTTGAGCATCATCGGTCAGACTGGAAGAAGAAGATTTAAAAATGTCCGGGAAATGTGTATGATATTAAAAATTCCTTTTAGCACACTCCGTCATACATTCACAAGCCCATTTTTTCCCCGTTATGGACCCTGTGCACTTTAATAAGGATGTCTACATGAAAAACTGGTCCATGGGTGATTGTTATTGTTATGGCCTGATCGATATCTCCTTACTTGGTTTACTTTCATGTCCGTTCTGTAACACACTAACAATTCGATAAAAATACAGCTCGCCGGCTTTTACATTCTTATCAAAGAATTCGCAAACCTCGCCTTTCACATTTCCTGCCACACTCTCTTTTCCGCCGGGCTGAAATCGTATAATTTTATAACCTTCAATTTGCGAACGAATAATCGGCCCCCAGCGTAAAAACACTCCTTTTTCCCTCTTCTCCGCAAACAGACCTACAGGGGTAGGGGGAAGATAGATAGGCACCATGATCTTCTTTGATGAGCTTATTCTACTGACACCATTGAAGAAATCGACAGCCTGCACACCATATTCGTACGTTTTTCCTTCTTCTACACGTACATCGTACCAATAATTTTTTTTAGCTGGCAGAGTCGTATCTGACAATTTTTTCCAATTTGTACTTCTGCCTTCATTCCAAATCCGTCGATAGAGATTGTATCCCTTGATCGTCACATCGTATTCATTCATAGCTTCCCAATGGAGCGTAACGGTACTATCGGCATAGCCAACAGATGTGAATGTTGGTGTGAGCGGTTCGGTCGGGATAGCCGGCCTCACCGAAACTATATTTGAATAATTACCTAGAACATCGCTCTTACTCGATGCACGCACGGCATATCGATAAATCTTCTTTCCGGAGAGCACGAGACTTGTATCTGTATAACCCAACTTCTTATCGCCCTTTTTCCAGTGTAGCAGTGGCGATATTAATTGCAGTGAATCTCTGTCCGGTAAAGATCGATAAACATAATAACCATTTATATCCTCTTTCGAAGATTCCCAGGTCAGCTTCACACCCTTCTTTGTTCCTTGTGCCTCAAGATTGGTTGGAGGCAGAGGAGGTTCACTGCTTTTAAAAAGTCCTATGATAGCAGGCGTTGGACCAAATTCTTCTCCCGTAATCAGAAGAATTGACAAGGAGTAAAAATATTCCTTCATCGGAGCGATTCGCTGATCGAGATAGACTGTATCATGTGGTGAGACTGTAGTAATTTCTTTCCCGACCTTCCCCCACTTTCCCGATCGGAAGATCCGTATCCCTTTCAAAACTTCGGGCTCTTGTGTCCGCCATCGAAGAATTATACCTCCAAGTGAATCGGAACCGACGGCAGAAAAAGATCCGGGTAACGAAGGAATCTTTGCCAGCGGTGTATTTATCGAGACGGTATCAGTCGGTTTTCCGTAATTGCCATAGGGATCGAATGGAACGGCATAGTAAGAGTAAGATTGTTTCTGTGCGACGCTTATATCCCTCATCATCAGGACAGCCGTATCCCTCTGGAAATAAATAAATGTGGATGGACGGATTCGCCGAAACGGACCTTTACTATCATCGCCGCGAAAAACTCTCAATCCGGCCGGCCGGCTACCGGAGATATATCCCCAGCTTATTTCTACCGACTTCCCCGTGATTTCTTTTTTAAACGAATGAATTTTTCCAAACTTCGTTTCTCCCGGCCACTGGACAGCTTGGGTCAAAGCAACCGGCTGCAGAGAATTATCCACACCGATCTTTGAGATTCTGTATTCATATATCTTCGATCGTTCTGCTGTCGAATCGTAAACACATACACCCAATGCAATCCGAAGGGGCAGCACTCCACTGTAAAACTTCAATGAATCTAGCCGGTTCCATGTTGTAGCCTGGAGCCATAACTTTGAGAGAAGAGTATCGCTGAAGATAACCGGTTCCGGGAATATGTTGTTCGCTTCTGCAAAACGAGCAAGAAACTCTGTATAAGTTCCTGGCGTCGAAATCCGTGCAATCTCAATCCATTGATTTTCCCCTTTTTTTCTTCGTTCAATCTGGTAGCCTGATTTACCGCTCACCGGTTTATTCTTCGAGAGAAGCTCGATACCGGCAGTGATAAAGATTCCATCTGGCCCGGCACCCACCAATCCTCTCTGGATTTCCTGCGCTGTAAGAAAATTCACACCGGCAACAGTAATCAATATAACAATACATTTTTGTTGTAATTTCATTTTCATCCCTCATTAAAAATGTGGTTCAAGATTGCAGCCGGAACTTCCAAATGTTCCGGTAAACCCAATCCCTACACAACCACCTACTGAGTGTTTATCACATAAAGTACCATCACATTCAGAATCGCAAATACCCCAACCGCAGTACGCGGAACCGCACAACTTGACACCGATGTCACCGCTTACGAACCAATCACCATTACTTTTAACTTGTCCGAAAAATCCTCCGTAAACAATAGCTGAAGCTTCAACACCGGCACATGCGATCAGAACTGAAACGCCTACTTCTAATCCGGCACTGCCGTAGATATACACACCCATGCCATAGGTAGCGCCGCCGTCAAAGTTCATCGACATAAACATGTCGGCACCAAAATTGCACCATAATTTAGCATCGACAATTAGAAAATTGAAGCCAATTTCAGGAATGACGGGAAGTTGGAAATTTCCTTCGCCAAAAAATCCTTTGATATATTGTGCCGGGAAAATTTCCGGAAGTGACCCCTTAGTTTGACAAATCCACGATTTTTGTGCAAACTGATTTCGAATGTCATCCGTGATCGGATAATCCCCGAAAAGAAGTGCCGCCTGTCCTCCTAAACCCACTAAATTAATGCTTCCCGTACCGAGAAAATACCATCCGTTGTCATCGAACAACACTGTTGCACTTCCAGAAATTGATCCTGGACCAAGATCAATTCCCTGACTAAAATCGACGCTGCCGACTAGACGATGATTTTCAAAATCGTACGTAAGTTGGATATTGCCAAATGGGGATGGAATATTCGTCAATTGAATTTGCTGGTCATCCGCCTTTATATCGCCAGTGACTATAAACTTCAAACGGCCGCTGGCAGCCTTCGCTCCGATAAGATCGCCATCAAACCAGAGATTATTCCAGCCGCTTGATGCTGCAATCATCGAGCCGTTCATTTTCTGCAGCTGGATCGTACCGGATGAATTGATATTGATAGATTGGTTAGGCAATAACCAGAGGGACGTCGAATCGGTTGTTCGATAGAGCTGGAATTGAAAATTATATTTTCCATCCTCGGAGACATTTCCTTGCGCGAGAAAACCGCGTTCGTCAAGCGATTGCGGATATTTGGAAGTCGCCGGTACTTCGATATGGACACCCTTTGTATCAAATGAGAATGGTATCGGAGTTGATAAGCTGAAGGCTACATTTCCATGATTCAAATAATAATCGATTGAGGTTGTTTTGTCGTTTCCCACAAGTGGGATTCCAAGATCAATCGATCCTGGAATATTGACTCTATCCGGAAAAACAACGATTTTCGACGGTGTGAATGATGTCACCCTGTAAAGAGTAAGAGGCGGTGCATTCGGTGTGAGTGAGAAAATAGACTCACCGTCACTGAGTAGATATAGTGAATTGATGAGAATCTTGTCGCCTATATTCGTACCGACGAGATTATTGAGTGAACCACAATATTGTGCTCCTGATTGCGTCAATACACGCAACACCCAGTGACCTTTTGGATCCTGATAACCAATGGACGCGTCGTAACAAAAATACTACATTTCCACTTAGCTGAATCGGCAGTATACCTCCTAGCGTCATGTTCGAGAACTGAAAGCTTGCTTTATCAGTCTCAAGCGAGTTCGGTGTAATCGGCAAATCGTTTGCAAAAGGAATATCGACGATACCGGTTGAAACAATGCCCTTACGAAGTAAAAGTCCTTGGGCGTTCAGGCTCCAGTTTGTAGAGATCAGCTTCCACATCTCCAGACGTACCGCGATGCTGTCTGAACTGTTAATGTTCGGGACATTATTTGGTGTTACTGTCACTGTTCCAACATCGATATTAAGGTTCGATGGAGATATATTAGAAATATTAGTCTGCAATCGAGTCCGCAATAATAATTTCCCTGCCTGGACAAACGAAAGTGCAGAATCGGCAATTGCGGCATCGGTAAATGTATGTAAAGAATAACGCAGTGAATTCCCTTTGAAATCATTGACATTAAATGCCGCAGGAACTGGAATTGACGGATCTGACACTGGCGGCTGTGATCGAAAGACGATCAATACCCGGCAATTTTCCTGGTGGATATGCAATCCATACACTGTCGGTCGGGAATGAGATTGCGTTGCCTGTCGCAAAAGATCCTGCATAAATGGCCACCTTTCCTCTGATTACACCAAGTTCGGTTGTACCGTTTTCTTCGACACTCAACACACCGGTTCCATTTTCACGGCAGGATCCGTGGAAAGTATTAAATATCTTTACAATGTTGAAATCCATTTCATTCAGTCTGACATAGCCGAGAGTTGGATAAATGAAAGGAACATTCTTCGTATCTTTTCTTTTTCCAGCAATTGTCGTTACATCTGAAAATGTCACGACCTCGTTCGTATCAATTTGGAAGGCTTGTGATGATGGAATTGAGACAAAACGACCGCTGATTTTGATTTTTCCACCCGAAAGATCAGTGAATCTCATCACTTCAATGGGGATACCAAAAAGCTCCGAGATATCCATATCTTGATAGATTCTAAGATAAAAATCAATGGAGGAAGCGACCATCGACACATATTTACGTTTTCCCGTTTTTATGTCTAACAGCGGTTGAAAGATTTGCATATCATTCTCACCAACAACCACTATCATCGAATCACCGATCGTACCTCCCTTCACGCCATAAAATGTATGCATGCCCAGCGGAATATTATGGAGAATATAAGAGCCATCAGCCGATGATTTGACCGAGAACTGACTGATGTTGGAAGAGGAATTACTCTGCGTCCCAACATCCATAAACACTGTAGCCCCTGCTACAACATCTGATTTGCCAACGTACACGGTGCCGAAAATCTGTCCCCCCTTCTGCAAAGCAACCGTGATGAGATTCCAATTTGACGAACAACTGTCAACAACCGTTGGGGAGGCTGATACATAATTCTGGCCAGAGGGACCGCTAACCTGAATCTGAAACGTTTTTGAATCGCTTTCAAAGAGGAATGACACAAGTCCTTGTGAATCAGTATATTGAGGGTGAATAATATTCGTATCGATATTCATAAACTGGACAAGAGCACCTTTCAATTTCATCGCTGCATACATTGAACCGGCTTTTTTAACTCCTTCGACAAAAAATTTCAATCTGTGAAGTTTTCGGAACACAACGATGTTGCCGACATCGATCGATGATGTAGTATTCACGAATACTGTTGTGTCACGCGCGAAATATTTGTCCTGATTAACCGGCTCTATAGTAATTTTATCGGATCCGGTTGGAGCTGGTAATGAAAAATAATATCGCACGCATTCGTGAAGAGCCGCCATATAATTATGGCATTTCGTCAAGACACAATTGCCGTCATTCACTCTGACCCATGCCTCTACAGCTTTTCCGGTTTCATCCACGAGATTACCGGAAATATGACTTCTTGGACGCAGCACGACGATACCGAGATCACTTTTTTGACCCAAATCAAGATTGATGACAGTGAGACTTGTATCGTTGTAGCCGATCGTAGGCCCAAAAATATATATATCCCTCGACGGTCCATTCAGATTTGGCGGCAGATCGGAGAATACCACGTTTCCACTCGTATCTGATTGTGCCGACCAAATGTCACCATAGGCTTCACCATGAGTACTTAGGTATACGGGCACCCCTACGGCAGGTGCGGAAGCGTCACTTCGACGAAGCTTCACTGTAACCCGCGGTCTTTCCGGATTCATACTTCGGTAAAATGTGTAGGTTTTCGATAATGGATAAACTTGATTGTAGACCGCTTTTTCACCATCACAATCATAAAGAATGAATTCGGAGAAATCTGTATAATTTTCGAGTACCTGGGGATTCGATTGGCAGACAATAAAATACTTATCCTGCGGATTATAGTCGTCACGCTTGACAAAACGTGTAAAGGTAATTCTTCCGGCATTACCATTTTCATCAATTGTCGTCGTTCCCTTTGCAACGATATCGAAATGGAAGTATCCGTATTGCATCGTCTTCGGATATCCTGTGTAATCCCCCTCGTCGGATGGCGCAGTGGTAGGATGCATGATACGACCGATACAAACATCGATATTGTTTATAGGGCTTCCGTTATTTTGATTCTTCAAGAATACTTTTACAGTGAACGACCTGACGAGACACGAGAGAGTACCAAAATCCTGCATGTGGTATTCATCAATATCAATATCGCCACATGGAGCTGTATCCTGATCGGGTGAACAATAATATGGGTTGTCGACAATTACCCGGTAAGTCCTATGGATAGTACCGGAATAATAATTCGGAAATTCACCTGAGCTGACTTGAAAATTATCTACATGCCAATTTTCGCCAAGACGATTGATCTCTAACATACTCAGCGAGAGATTATATTGCACGTATCCAGTCGAGTCCGTTGTACCGTAAGCCAACACTTCATTCGCATCAGTTCGATTCACCCAATCACTAACATCGACATATCCTGATTCTCCAGATTTATGTAGAATATATCTAACGGCAATGTGCGTATGGACATATGCAAGCGGCTTTGATGTTGCATTATCTGGAAAATGATATGTAAGATGACCGGTCAGAATTGTCAAAACCGCTGCAGGTGTGACATTAAGCAAAAGTTGAGGAACCTCATAATAATCACTCGTCCATACTGCTTTATCTGGTCCGTTATATGGTACTATATATTGATCTGTCCAATCATCCGGGAATCTTCCATCAAAACCGGTTTCAATTTCTTGATAGGAAACATTCGGCTGACTACTACTTGAGAGAAAATCAAGCGTATAAGCATCATTCTGATCTCGAGTCTGTACAAGGCAAGGAAAAACAGCCTGCCCAGACGAGACGCTATCAATGAGCGTATAGGTTGTCCCTTGAGAACCTGATGTACGTGTTATTCTATCTTCTTCCACCGGTAAATCATCCTTTTGACGCGTACGCGTTATTCGGGCAATAAAATGCTGCTGCGGAGCTCCTCCTGAACCGAAGGGATCAGAAACTTGCACCCGCAGGTCGTAGCGGCGTGCTATTGCTGTCAACGTTCCGATATCAACAAACATATTTGAACCAAAAATGATATCGTTGGAAGGACTGAGATAAGATTGATTCTTCACAACTACTCGAGTGACACGGTATAGACTACCTGAAATTGTATAAGTGTAACCTCCTCCATAGGTACTATAGGTGTGAACCGTCCACGTTGTATCGTTCTTGATGCAACCTATCGAATCGTCCGATGTAAATGTGAACTCGAAATTCCCATTCGCATCGGTTGTTGTCCATGATAACATAGAACCAGAAGCGGGGGAAAGTGTGCCGGTTTCCGAACTTTTGAGTAAAACTGGTGCTCCGGATTGAGGATGTATGACATAGAATACTTCCAGAGCGAGTATGGAATTCTTAACGGGGCATGGTGGTATGCTGGCACCGGGCCATGTGTACATTAGAATCCCGCTTACATCCTTCATGCCACTTGGTGGGTGTACGACCGTTTCATTGTAGGTGGAGCCCGTGTAATAGGTGAATGTCCAGAGTTCACTCCTTCCTTCATTCACTGTTGCGGGTAATCCGTTGGCATCAACAGCCTGAATTTGCCACACATACGATTTACCTTTCTGGAGCGGCAGTGCATCGGGCGGATAAAGAAGCATAGCAGCTCCGCTCACGAGGTGCTCGAATTGCGGAGGGTTTGCTGTCAAAGCTTTTTCCGGGGTTTGACCCGGTAGAATTTCACACAACCTGAATGCGTACCTGACCGTCGGCAGTGATGGTGTCTTGAGAACCGGCGTCCATTGAAATGCCGGAGAAATTATTCTTACGGTATCTTTATTGAGTGGATAAACAAGCTGAGGCTGTGATCCGAGAGAAATACCGAACGTTGCACATGCCTGTGTCAGCTGTGCCCCTAGTGCGTTTAAAACTGCTATACACAATGTATATTCATCCTCCGGAAGTCTGCCGGTTTGTTTGACGATCCCGACAATCTTGCCGGAGAGATGCGATTCCTGAATGCTTAAAACTTCCGTATTCCGGAATATTCGCGTCGTTGGTCCGGCTGGAAATTGCATTGTATTTCCGTGAACATCGCCGATAGCACCAAAGCGGACGGACGACAAGGTTCCTTTAAATGTCACCGTCGCCTCTGATTTACCGGTGTACGTGACAGTAAAACTCAGAATCCGGGGATCCCGCTGCCAATCAGACAATACCGATGATGGATTGGGCGCAATAACGAGAGTCGAATTCCAGGCGGGATTCTGTGCACGGACCAGTCCTGGAAAAGTAAAAAAAATGAGCGCCGCAAGGATCCATAAATTTCTCGTGCACCGATATAGTAATGCAATATACTGTATCATGGAAACTCCACGGAATAAAGTACAATAAACCACAAAAGAATTTATGGCCAAACAACTAATGTTAACGTAATTGGGTACAGGGGTTGGAACTCATTGGGCGTGAACTGAGCATCGGCGTGTCTTTATCTTTATATCGGCTACTCCAACTCGTGTTTTTCATCCACGGAAAGCAGCGATCTGTACGAAAGGAAAAAGGATAGTATCCTTATGGGTGGAGTGTACAAAATCGATATGAAAAAAGCAATAGTTGCAAAGAAAAGGCCTAAATGAGCGATGATTTTTAATATTACCGCCAATTACAATGCTACTACGACAACTGAATTTATAGTTTTAGTCAATCCATTTTATTTGAAAAAAGTAATTCGGAAAAAGCTAATTGGTTAGTGATGTCGTGTCGAATGTATCTATGCAATAAATAAAGCTATGCTCTCAACGCTCAATATTCTGATAAAGTCTAAAAGCATCATTTCAGTCATCCATTCTGTCTAATAACTATTACGTAAAGAGGAGTGGATTTACTGCCGGGCGCAATCTACTTGACATTCCGCTATACTCTCCGTATGTTAATTGGCTCGCAAACCGATATTCCTTTAATTCAGGAAAGGATAATGAATGAAAAAAATTATTAGCATTTCAGTCATGGCACTCCTCTTCTTTGCGTTCACATCGATATGCCTTGCGCAATTTGAAGGCGTTGTGAATATGAAGATCTTACAAAAATCAAGCAAGGGAGAAATGGATGTAACACAGGAGGTATTTATCAAAGGGGATAAGATGCGTTCTAATATGACCACCCAAAAAAGCCCCATGGGACCCATCACGATGATTATCCGACGGGATAAAGGAGTCGTGTGGACCATAATGGATGCCATGAAAATGTACATGGAAACATCTCTACAAAAGACAGAAGAAATGGCAAAGTCCATGCAGCGGGATACACTAAAACCTACGATCGCAAAGAGCGGCAAAACGCAAACCATTCTCGGGCATAAATGCGAGGAAATCCTTGTTACGACATCCGATATGAAAGCTTCACTCTGGGGAACAACAGAGCTTTCATCACTGGCCGAATCGATGAAGCGGATCAATTCTTCCTCCGCCAGTGCTCAATCCCGATGGATGCAAGAAGTTGAAAAAATGAAGATGCTTGTTCTTAAAATACATGAGGAGCACAAAAGCGGCATGAGCTCGGATCTTGAGATCACGGCGATCAATAAAAAAGCGGTAGACGATTCACAATTTGAGATACCGGCGGGTTACACGAAGCAGGAGATGCCGACGGGGATGCCTCCAATGGGTAAATAGTAGTCGCGTTGAGAGTGTTTGTTTTTATTACTATATGTCAAATTTTGCACGGTAGATAATTTTTTCTTATATTAATAATTAAGAACGGGGTCGTAGTTCAGTTGGTTAGAACGCCTGCCTGTCACGCAGGAAGTCGCGAGTTCGA
>CAVZMI010000024.1:0-16858 GCA_963776275.1 Ignavibacteriota bacterium | reverse complement strand
AATAAAATCAATATCGTTAGTTTGAAATTCCAGAAAAGTAAGAATTTTTTCTACCTCAATTTTAGGGGTTTCACATAGCTGGTCAAAGTTAATCAGTAGAAATCGCTCATTCAAAATATTTTTACCCAGCCGGATGGCTTTTTGATTCGCTTTGATCCAATATTCAAGAGAAGCAACGGGAAGATCTTTCAAAGTCTTTGGCTTTTCTACTCCAAAAAGACTTCCCCAATTGTATAATTGGGATTGATTATTGTGATAGGCCATATCCAGACCATGTCTGATGACATGAATATATTTTAAATTGCTGAAATACTCAGCCAAATACTCAATGAAAATATGTGTATTCGGTTCTTTCCAACCCCAACCGATATAATCCCTCAAGGCCAATCTATTCTTTGATAACATGGATATAGCACGCTTCAAAGGCCAACAGCCTTTGCCAGCCCGAAGATAGTCATGGCCAAAAACCATCATTTCACTGATCGCAGAGATCAAAAATTTATACTCACGCCATGATAATCCGGACTCGCCTTTCATTATTTTCTCCAGGATTGAAAAACCCCGGCATACCTCGACTTTCAAAGCGCTTTTTTTATGAAACAACCTGGGCCGTTTCAACAACAGGGTAAACCAAAGATTATCCAACGCCAAGTTTAAATCGGCTCCCAGATAGAATCCGACCTCGCGTAATATCTCTGCGACGACTCTGGTACCGCTGCCCCCCACACCGCCGATTACAACCGGTCCGTTCCTCATCCATGTATCCATACAGCGATGCCTCTCGAGAGAACGAGAATAGTTATGACGAAAGCTCGTAACCAAGTTTTCGGGCAAGCTCGGAGAGCAACGATCGCACAACCCTGATGTGTCTTGGTGCTAAATCTTTTTTCCAGCGTCCGATGCTCCGTGTGTGGATTGTCTTTGTCGAATAAATCTTTGGATCTTCAATACCTTCCTGTCTTTGAGGACTGTTGAATCCCGTTACCATGACCGGTTCATACTCCAATCCCAGCGAATCGAGAAGAATTTTCAGAGTGGACTCCGGATCGGAGATCAGAGATTCATAACGCACTTCATGACTTTGTTCAGGATATCGTGCGGAGAATTCAAGACCGCATTCCACAAAATGCTTATAGAGTAACACTTTGTCCTTAAAATCCGTCTGTATCGTTTTTTCAAACCGTACTTCCAGCAACGATGCCATCACATCCAGGGGATGCCTGATCACGTGAATGAAAACGAATTGTCCCTGCAGGAGACTCTGCCATTGTTCCAGGAAGAGAACATTTTCCGGATTTTTATCGGCCCAGATCCTTTTCCCGAATTTTCGCGCGGCTTCCTCATGACTTTTAATGTACGCCTTCCCGAATATCTCCAGCAGTGTACCCTCATCCAATCCGATCGATCGAAGAGTCGTAAAGAACCGTATATGGTTCAGATCGTCGTGAAGATACCTCCCGTAAAAATCATTAAAAAACTTTATCTCCGGACTGCAATGAATTTGAGAATGTGCATCGAATAATCTCCGCAGGAGACTGGTGCCTGAACGATAAAAACCACCGATGATAACAGGAACGTTTTTCATCACCCGATATTCCTATGGAGAAAAAGATGGTCCCGCTGCGGATGTGATCGATCCCAATAGTCCGTGTCGATACAGCAAAGATTTTCCTTTTTTGGGAAATTCAGATGATCGATCTGAAATCCGGTACGGCCTATATGCCAATGCAATTTTTCAACTTCATATTTTGAATAGACCCTCTCTCCGTATTTTTTTATTGCATGAGCTCTACTCAATATAATATAGTGCCGCAGAATGAATTTCTCCGGATATATTTTGCGACCCCTGAAAAGAATCTGATGTCCTCCCCAGTTTTTCAAATCGATTCTCCTCCGCAGATTCTTCCAGGCATTCACCCGTCGTAGTGGCCCGGGTTGAAAGAAATAGTAATACCGCATCTCGTTGACATAATCTGTCCCTTCGAAGTGCTCTTCATCGGTTGTCGGCGTGAAGACGAATTCATCGAAGTCGATTGCGTTATACCCCATCCGATCAACGTTGTAAATTCCTTCGTACAGGGTCGTATACGTCGGCGAGGGAGCTTCCCGGATTTCGTCAGCATCGTGATGGATGTACCAATCCGCGTCGATCTCTTTTGCCAATCTCTCCTTGTGCCGTAAGACTTCCCTCCACTCGAAGACCCCCGTGTACGGTAACTGTTCAATTCTCGTTATTCTCTTTCCGAGATACTCGCGGGCAATTTCCAAACTCGAATCCGTTGATCCGTTGTCAATCAGACAAACCTCAATTCCCTGATTATATAGATGCTCTAACACTCTCGGGAGATAGAGTTCTTCATTTCTTACTGTCATTATAGCCACGATTCTCAATGCATAAACCCTTTTAATCTCTTTCAGCTATGATAATTTCCTTCCCCTGCACTGAATAATCTCGTCTTAAGATCTTGAAGAATTTTTTCGACTGTTGCATCGATCGGCGTGTTGCTTGAAACTGCAATATCAAAGTTCAATACGGGAGTTCCGCTCTCACCAACCCAGATTGTCATGGTTTCATATTCATTACACGTCATCCGAATTAGATCGATTTCGTTCGTGTGAAGATCAATGGCGGTGACTATAAGTATTATGCCGGTATCCAGAAGAATATTGGAGACTTCCGCCAGCCTCCGGATATGCTCGTACCTGTCATCATGAATTCCTTTGATATCTGCATCGACTCCGTATAATATATTCCCGATCCCGAGGAAATATGCATGATATCCACCCTCGAGCAATTTTTTCTCCAGTGCCCGTGCGAGCGGCTTTTTACCGCTGTTCTTTTTACCGGTGATCAGAATCAAAGCCGGTTTTTGCTTAAAACGTTCGGCGCGAACTTCTGACGGGATAGTGCTTTTTTCCCACTTGATATTACGGGTGAGAACTTTCTCGCGTACAAAAGCCTGTTGATCCTCAAGTGTATCGAGAATTATACCACCTCCGGCTATTTCATACTCATCCACGACGACGAACCGCCCCGTCCCTGCTACATCGCCGACACGATCAAACGCAATCGCCTTCTCCAATTTCATATCACACTCGGCAACCTGGTGCCGTTCCACAAAGTTCTGAACGGACAATGTATGAAGATCGGAAGCATCGATGACTTTTATCAGTTCCTCTATCTGCATATGAGTCTTTGTCGTTCCGCATTTCAAAAGATATTGTTTCCCGACGGAAAGCGGGCGTCTTGCCATCCAGAAGAGACTGACGTGCAGTCGTGACGAAATCTGCGGGGGCGGTTCTCCAACCTTTGCAGCTATTTCACCGCGTGTGACATAGATCTGTTCCTTGAGGGTGAAACCGGTTGCCGAATCTGTGCAGGCGAGCTGCGTCAGGGGAGCATTGAATACCTCGATGGTTGCTACTCTGCTCCTCTTCCCCGAAGGATAAAAGACAATTTCGTCATCCGGACGGATTGAACCTGAAGAAACCGTGCCGGCGATAATCCGGCGGGTGTCGTTATATTTCGTAAACTTATAAACATCCTGAACCGGGAACCTGAATGGAAGATCCAGCGGAGTTTTTGATTCCTCGAATGTATCAAGAGCCTCAAGCACTGTCGCCCCTGTATACCATTTCATCGCGGCACTTCTCGCTGCTATGTTATCTCCCCTGCAGCCGCTGACCGGAATGAAATTCACAGCGCGAATTCCTATCGTTTCAAGGAATAGCGAAAACTCTTTCACATGCGTATCGAACACCTCTTTTTGGTAGCCGGCTATGTCCATTTTATTAATAACGACAGCAATCTGACGTATCCCCAGCATTGAAAGCAGATAGCCGTGCCGCCGCGAATTCTCCTGAACGCCTTCCGAAGCATCGATCACCAGTATTGCCGCCCCGGCCCGCGATGCCCCAGTCATCATGTTTTTCAAAAATTCGATATGTCCCGGCGCATCGATAATAATGTAATGCCTCTTTTCAGTCTTGAAAAACACGCGTGCGGCATCGATAGTAATGCCCTGCGAACGCTCATCTTTAAGAGCATCGATCAGAAATGCATATTCGAACGGCTTAGAGTTGCGCTCGCACAAGGTCTTCACCTGCTCGAGCTTCCCGTCAGGTAAAGAGCCGGTATCAGCGAGAAGACGGCCGATTATTGTGCTCTTTCCATGATCGACATGGCCGGCAACGATGATATTTAGATGGTTTTCCGTCAAAATGGTTCTTTCTCAAGGAAAAAGTAAAAAGGAAAAATTAAAAAGTATCATGTATTATTAAGGAGATGTGTTTACACACATCAGTTAACTGTTCTTTGAAATGAAGGTCATTGGAAGGACCTTCGAGTTGTCGTATACTTGTGTCTGGATAGGACACAAGGACAACCGGGAGATCTCCAATGACCACAGACGATCTGATCATTAACCAGCGTCGATCGTTATTAATCTACGCTGAACGTCACGGTGTGAGCCAAGCATGCCGTACTTTTGGGATGAGCCGAACGAGCTTCTACAAAATAAAAGCACAGTTCATCAAAACAGGGTCATTAGCTCCAAAGGTACGACGAAAGCCTAAAATGCCCAATGAGATGGCACTGAGCAAGAAAAAACTCTTACTAGAACTCGTCCAAGAACATCCAGCATGGGGACCACGACGATATGCCTATATTTTTCAACAGCAAGGCATTTCCGTTACTCATGTGGCGCTCTGGTACCACCTAAAGCGTTTTGGTCTGAATCGTCGCTATCAACGATTGGTCTATCTTGAACGTGCTCGTATGGACAACCGACCATTGACCGAACAAACGTTACGCGTGATGAAACGTCAGATCAACAAAGTCAATGAAGGACTCTGGCCGGGGCATATTGTCGCTCTAGATACCTTTTACGTGGGTCATCTCAAGCGTGTTGGACGAATCTACCAGATCTCTGGTATTGATCTGTGCTCTCGCTATGGCTGGGCAAAACTCTACACTCGTAAAGATCAATCAGCAACGATCGATTTGGTCGAAAATGTGCTTATCCCGAAGTTCTACGACAACGGTATCAATCTCGAGTATGTACTGACGGATAATGGCACTGAGTTCACCGGCAGTCAATTCCAGCGTATGCTTGCTGCTTATGATATCAAGCACAATCGAATACCCAAAGGCAAGCCGATCCTTAATGGCACCTGTGAACGTTTTCAAAGAACAATCCTGGAAGAGTTCTATCAACCAATGTTCCGTACTCGATTCTTCAATTCTCTTCCAGAGTTACAACAAGCTCTTGATAAATATTTATGGTATTATAATTTTCAACGTGCTCACTTCGGACTAGCTAAAAAAGGGGCTATTCCGATTGATGTATTTAAATCTAAACATAGTGCTTTACGACAACAATTTCAAAAACTGTTAACTTGACTCTTTAGCAGTACAAGTATCACGTATTGATGAATTCATTTTTTTGATACTTTCGATGCAATTGATCCGAAGATCAACATCAATTCTTTTGCTCCTGATTGAAGTTCCCGGATTTCATCATTATTTACTTTTTCTAGTGCTCCGATGATTCTTATCCAATAATGTGTTTCTCGTATCCCCTTCAAAGCAATATTTAATTTATTCTTGAAATCTGCACGCGAAGAAGCCGCCTGTGCCTCTTCATAATTAGCTCCAACAGAAGTCACAGCCTTTATCAACTGATGTTTGATATTCCATAATTCAATATCATTTGGCAATTTGCGGAGAAATAAAATCAACCTAATCGTAAAATTGAATACTCGTTCATCCAAATCTCTTTTCATGTAAATACTTTTTCCTTTTTAATTTTTACTTTTTCCTTACATATATCCATCTCTTCGTAAGCTTTCCAATCCCCCCTGATCTTCTTTATCCTGAGCTCTCCCGCTTCTCTCGGCGACGTTTTTCAGCTTTCCACTTTTAAGTTCTTCAATGATCTCATCGACTGTTCTGGAGTCAGAGTCGATCGGGAATGTGCATGGATAACAACCGAGCGAACGATATCTTTTCCCATCCCCTTTATTATAGTACAACGATACCGTTGGTATATTTTCACGTTTGATATATTCCCAGACGTTCAGTTCTGTCCAATCAAGAAGTGGATGAATTCGGACATGTGTCCCCGGGGCAAAGTCGGTTTTATAAAAATTCCAGAATTCAGGCGGCTGGCCGGCTATATCCCACTGGCTTTTTTCATCGCGTGCTGAAAAATAGCGCTCTTTCGACCGTGAGCCCTCTTCGTCGGCCCGTGCTCCGGTTATGATTCCATCGAACGGTTCGCCATTATGCTCCGGTTCATATACTTTCGTTGTGCGGTTGAAGCGGTATCGCGTCCAGGTGCCGTTAATTGTATTGATGAGAGCGTCGGTCTTCAGGATTTTACAGCATGCAAGGTGGTCCACATGACCGTCGGGGAACGTTTGTTTTTTTCTCAACGCTTCTTCGTTGATTCCAAAAATCAGATTTAATCCGAGTTCTTCAACAAGTTTATCGCGGTATCGGATCATTTCCGGAATTTTGAAACTGGTATCAATGTGAATCAATGTAAACGGTACATGTCCGAAAAACGCTTTCCGAACCAACCAGAGGAGAACCGTGCTATCTTTACCAATCGACCAGAGCATGCCAAGGTTGTGGAACGTCGCATAGGCTTCGCGAAGAATATAGATGGAAATGCTTTCTAATCTGTCTAAATGGCTCATAAGCAGAAGAGGGTCAAGTAAAAAGGTAAAAGGCAAAAGGTAAAAGTGCTGTTCGTTTAATCATTTTTTTGATACTTTCGTCGCAATGGAACCAAATATTAGCATCAATTCTTTCGCTTCAGACTTTATTTCTCGAAGCTCGGCATTTTCTATTTTCTCGAGAGCGGCAATTATTTTTAACCAGTAATGCACCTCGCGTATTTCCTTTAAAGCAATATTGATTTTATTCCTAAAATCTGCACGAGACGATGCTGTCTGGGCTTCTTCATAATTCGCACCAACCGATGTCGCGGCTCGGATGAGTTGTTGTTTGATATTCCGTGATTCAGCATCATTGTGCAATTTCCGAAGTAACAAAATCACCCGTATGATGAACTTGAATATACGTTCACTCAAGTCTCTTGTCATATAATCACTTTTTCCTTTTTAATTTTTACTTTTTCCTTACATGTAGCCATCTCTAGGTAACTTCTCCAATCCTCCATGATTCGCTATCTTTACCAATCGACCACAGCATACCGAGGTTATGGAACATCGCATAGGCTTCGCGAAGAATATAGATGGAAGTGCTTTCTAATCTGTCTAAATGGGTCATTAGTGGATAAAGGTTAAGGTTAAGGTTTTATCTTATAATGTTGTCTGAGATATCCGGTGATTTCTTTCACACATGCTCTCTTCGATTTCGTGTCGGTTCTCACCACCAATTCGGGTTTGAGCGGTTCTTCAAAAGGATCGTTCACGCCCGTAAAATTCGTGATTTCGCCGCTGCGTGCCCGGCGATATAATCCTTTCAAGTCTCGTTTCTCACAGACTTCGCTTGGAGCGACAACATGGACTTCGATAAAATGTTTACAGATCTCCCGGACAAAATCTCTCGACTCACGATAAGGAGACACAAACGATGCGATGACAGTAATCCCGTTTCGCTCAAGAATCGAAGCAATATATCCGATCCTCCGGATATGTTCATCACGTGATTTCTTGTCAAAACCGGTTTGCGGAAATACCTTACGGATCGAATCGCCGTCGAGTCGCTCAACCTTATAGCCGTATCTCTTCAACCACCGATAGATAGAGTTAGCCAGCGTAGTCTTCCCCGAGCTGGGAAGTCCTGTGAACCATAGAACGAAAGAGCGCTGTTTCGATGGCATTGGAAAGGTAAAGGTTAAGGTTAAGGTTAAGGTAAAGATTTTAGGGTTACAACGATTTTATTTAGATCATTGTACACTCGACACAATCGTTTATCGAGATTTTCGATTTGAATTCTACTAAAATAACCAACACGCAATCCGTATTCCAAGTGGTTTTGTGTTTCTGTCGTTGACCCTCTGACTGTATAATAAAATTTTCTTTTATCAAGAGAGTGTTTACGTCCATATGCCTCTGCTATATTCGCGGAGATACTCAAGGCGGATCTTCGGATTTGCGAGGTTAATCCATAATCTTCTTTCTTAGGAAGTTGTTCTGTAATCCGGAACACTTCCTCTGCAATCGACATTGCTTCTTTCCAAACCGGCATTTCTTTAAAAGATTTATACATCTCCCCTTTACCCCCTCGACTCGTTCACTACGTTCACTCGCTCGGGATAAACTTTTCCTCTACCTTTTCCTCCACCTTTTCCTGTTCCTCAGCATTGTATTTTGTATCATGATATATCTCTCGTCTTGTTACAATGATCGAAACATTATCTCCCATTTCTCAATCGATGTTTCCCAACGAAAATCTTTCGGTTCGGAATACAAAGTCCTACCTTCGAACACCTGCCGACAGCCTTCCGTAAGCTGTTCGACCGAAGCTGGTTCAACAAATACATGACGACCGTACACAACCTCAGGTAGAGCGCCGGCTTTTGTCGCAACGAGCGGTGTACCTGCCGCGCATGCTTCAAGTGCTGCAAAACCAAATCCCTCCGAAAGCGACGGTATCACCACACAATCTGCTGCATGGATATAATCAATTAACAATTCACGCGGGACAGAATCAAATAGCCTGTATGAGTTCGATGTGACTTTTACCAGAGCCTTCCTTATTTCACGCCGGATCCGCCGATCATAGTCAAAAAAAACCAATAAAAATCTGGCTTGAGGCACTTGTCGTATTATCTCCGGTATCGCACGAGCAAGATACTGAAAGCCTTTCGTAACGCCCAGGCGGCCGTAGGCAAGATAGAGAAAATCGCCTTTCCCGAATCCAAGCGATGCACGAACCTCATCGCGATTTCTAATAGGTTTCGCTCCACCGTCTGGCATTCCATGGTATATGACATCGATAGCTTCATCCTTCATACCCATGTGCAATAATTCATTACGCGTATATTCCGATACAGCAACTACTCTCTGAAACGGAAGCCAGATGAGAATTTTCTCGGTTAAATAATAAAAAAAAGCTTTCAGCGGATTTTTTTCAAAGCGGAACCATCGGTGCCTCATTACTTCATGCACCATCATCACACGTTTTTTTTTCAGAAGAATAGAACCAAGGAAAGCCGGGAGCACACCACCGTAAGTGCTGCCGACCACGATATCAGAATTGCGTGCATATCTGAGAATGGCGGGAATTGCCTGCTGAACGAACCAGAACCGGCGAAGGAGTCGAGGAATCCTGAGGCGGACGACGGTAAGACCTTCGCTCTTTTCTATAGCCGGTCCATTTCCACCGAACCAGGCCGTGATTACAACAACATCAAAATTCCGCTGCGCGAGTCCTTCGCAAATGTTTTGTAGAGAGGTCTCTGCCCCACCGATCGCCGGAGGGTAGGAATCGAGAATGAAACAGAGATGAAGGTCATTCATTGGCCAAGTCCCCACCGTTCGTGCATTCGACGTTCAACCGGGGCAAACACGATGCGGTCTGTTAGAACTCCCAGGAGAACAATCACAAGCATGATGGCAATGACCTGACTCATGTCATTAAGCTCCCGCCCCATCATCAAGAGCTGACCGAGTCCGGTATTACCATATAACAACTCACCTGCCATTAACGACCGCCAGGCGAACGACCAGCCGAGTTTCATGCCGGTGACGATGGAGGGAAGTGATGCAGGAAAAATAACCCTGGCGTGGAGATTCCATCCTTTTGTACCCATGTTGGTTGCAGCCCTGAGGTAAAGAGGACTGACTCTCTGGACGCCGTCGCGCGCCGAGAGTGCGATAGAGAGAACAGCTCCCATAACGACGACAAACACTATTGCACGTTCGTTCAATCCAAACCATAGAAGTGCGAGCGGGAGCCAACAAATGCTCGGAAGTGTCTGGAGTCCCAGGAGAAGCTTTCCTACCGTCTGATCAAATCTCTTGATCCGCCCGGATGCAAACCCGAGCGGGATACCGATAGCCAGCGAGATCATATAACCTATCAGGAGACGCCAGAGGCTTGCACCGACACCTTGTAAGATCGTCCCGTTCGATACACCGTTTAGAAGAGTTGATATTACATCGGCCGGTGAGGGAAAAAGATATACAGGCCAGAGTTGAAGTTGATATAAGACCTGCCAGAGGATAATCAAAGCCGTAAAAAAAACCGGAGAAAGCCAGCGACGTGGATAAGCATTACGCTTCACCATTCACCTCCTCTGCCAGTGCTCGATTAACTTCATCTCGCAGTTCAGCGAGGATTAACCGCGCGGTATCGACGAGTCCGTGGTCTTCCATCTGCCTTGGCCGCGGAAGGTTGACAATAAATTCACGTTTGATAAATCCGGGCCGCGCCGACATCACAAGAACGCGATCGCCCAGACGAATCGCTTCCCGGACGTTATGTGTTACAAAGACAATGGTTTTTTTTGTCGATTCCCATATCTCCTGGAGTTCGATATGAAGCAGGTCGCGTGTCTGTGCATCGAGGGCTCCGAACGGCTCATCCATCAATAACACCGCCGGATCGAGGGCAAGCGCCCTGGCAAGCGCAACCCTTTGTTTCATCCCGCCCGACAGCTCATGGATTGCCGCATGTTGAAAACGGGAGAGATGTACCATGGATAGAAACCTCTGAGCTACCTCCCGGCGTTTTTTGGGCGGCATCTTATTGACGGTCAATCCAAATTCAACATTCTCGACGACCCTCAGCCACGGAAAAAGCGCAGGCTCCTGAAATATCACTATACGGTCTGTACTTGGTGTGGTCACAACGCGACTGTCACAATACACAAAGCCTGAATCGGGTTGTTCCAACCCGGCAATGATATTCAAGAGAGTAGACTTACCGCACCCCGATGGTCCGAGAAGACATACAAATTCACCCGATGCAACATTGAACGATATATTTTTTAAAGCATCGATTCGATCGTTTCGGCTTGAAAATGACTTGCTGATATTTTGTATGATTAGATTCATTGAACGGGCGGTAGATTTAATTCGTCAAGTACTTCATTGAGCAATCGGAGATCGAAAATTCCGGAGAGATCCGGTTTTGTGTCTCCTAGATATCCGAGTACAAACGCCCGGTCTGCTGAAACATAGAGCGAGGCCGAAATGGGATCATACGTACAATCAAACCGCTGCCATGCGTTCTCAAGCACTTCGGCACTTAATGCTTTACCCGTGAGGCGTCGTATTTCCGCATTCGCGATTGATTTCGCTTCCGACGGGTGAGCGTTAATCCATTGCGTTAATTGAACATGCGTAAGTAAAAATTGTTTCACCAGGAATGGATGTTGATTTAAAAATTTTGTACTGATTATGATATTTGCCGTTTCAAACCGCCGGTCGGGCCAGAGATCCCTTTCATCCAGAATGATCGTTCCGCCGGCTTCCTTCACAAGTCTGGCTCCCCACGGTTCCGGCACCCAGGCGCCGTCAATTTCTCCTTTGTGAAAAAGTGTGAGAATATCGGGATTTTGAGTAGGAATAATCGTGACCGTCCCACCATTTTCTCTTGTTTTTAATCCGTTCGAAACAAGATAGTAACGGAGGGCGACATCCTGCGTATTACCTAATTGAGGAGATGCGACGCGTTTGCCCGACCAGTCTGCCGGTGTTTTGATTGCCACTCCGGGACGTGCGACAAACACAGCACCGCCGCTTGTTGCGCCGGCAATAATTCGTAAAGCCTCACCACGCGATTTCACATAGCCGTTTATCGAGGGATTCGGACCGATATAAGCTAGATCGAGTTCGCCGGCAAATAGCGCCTCGATTGCAGAGGGTCCGGCGTTGAAGATTTTTGGATCTATTCGGACGCTATCACCGAAAATTTTTTTAAAATCTCCGCGTTCTGCTGAGAATCCGATGAGTGCCTGCGAGTGTGTAATGTTGGGAAAGTATCCGATGCGAATCGTAACCTGCTGGTTTCCTGAACGCTGAGAACAACCGAGGAAAACAAAAAGCAGCCCGAGAAACAACGGCTTCACCGTGTTGCTCACATTTCGCTCCAAGGAAGTGGCATGTGATTATAAATATTATCTGGAAATATAACAATAAAAAAGATGAAATTCGTCTGTAACCTTTTCTTTGGCTATAGCTTAAGTAAAAAGGTAAACGGCAAAAGGAAAAAGTGTGAAAATGTGCGAGAAAAAATCCTTACTTTTCACTTTCTCCACTTCACTTTTTACTTTTTACTTTTCACTTTTTCCTTGACCAAATGCCATATAGACATTATTTGATTCTTTTCCTTATCGCCTCAGAATGGAAGATAATACAGCAGCTTCCTGATATCCGAGAACACTCCCATCGCCGTCACGTCTGCTCCTGCTCCCGGTCCCTGTATGATAAGAGGAGTCTTTGCATAGCGCTGTGTCGTAAACGCAATGATATTATCGGTATCCTTCGTCGACGCAAAGGGGTGATTCGACGGATATTCTTTGATCTCGGCCCGGGCCGCTCCATTCGAAAGCCATCCTACATAGCGGAGTATCGAGCCGTGTGAACGTGCCTCGGAGAGGAGGCGTTCGAAGGCCGCATCGGTGTCACGAAGTGACTTGAAAAAATCCATCGAGAATTTTCCGTTCCGCAATCGTGGAGGCACCAGATTCTGAATATAAATATCATCGAGATCCATCTGGAGTCCAAGCTGACGCGCCAGAATAAGAATCTTTCGTGCAACATCTTGACCTGAGAGATCGTCACGCGGATCGGGCTCGGTATATCCGAGTTTGTGCGCTTCACGTAAGAGTGCGCTGAAGGGCCGGCTCCCATCATAGCAATTAAAGATATAACTAAGAGTTCCTGAAAATATTCCTTCGATTTTTATGACCGTATCGCCGCTGGCCATCAGATCCTGAAGTGTGGAGATAACCGGAAGTCCGGCACCGACATTCGCTTCATAGAAAAAGAATTTTTGCCGCTTCCTTAGAACATCCATAAGCTCCTGATACCGTTTCCATGGAAGCACATTCGCCTTTTTGTTTGGAGTCACAATGTGCATGTTCGCGCGGACAAAGTCAGGATACCGGTCGACAATTTCCGAGCTTGCCGTACAATCGACCAGCGCTGCGTTTGTTAATTCCATTTTTGTTATCTGGGTTATAAACTCATCCGGATTGAACCGGTAGGGAGAAGTATCAAGAGCTTTTCTCCATTCTCCAGGATCGATGCCTTCATTTGACAAAACATACTGCTTGCTGTTGGAAATACCACATACGCGCACGTCGAATCCATTCTCGATTAAAAATTTTCTCTGTTGATGCAACTGCTTCAACAGCGTTGAGCCGATATTGCCGACTCCGATGATAATCAGTGCGAGCTTCTTCCTCTTTTCGAAAAATGCTTCATGGACGACGTTCAACGCACGGACGCGCTGCGATCCATCGATCACAAACGAAATATTCAGCTCCGATCCTCCCTGTGCGATTGCATTAACGTTAATCGCATTTCGGCCGACCGCGCTGAAGACGCGGCCCGACACTCCCGGCGTTCCCTGCATATTTTCACCGACTACGGCAATGATGGTCTGATCCTTTCTAACATCGATCACCGTTAGATTGTTCTGGACTTCATAATGAAATTCGTTTCGGATCGCTTCACTTGCCCGATCGGTATCTGCGCTCGAGACGGCGAAACAGATGGTATGTTCCGAGGAAGCCTGCGAGATCAGGATGATATTGATCCCCGCCGTCGCAAGCGCCCGAAACAATCGTTCGGCCGTCCCGTGGACCCCCACCATTCCGAGACCGCGTACGGTCAGGAGCGACACCTGATCGACCGAGCTCATTCCTTTGGCGCTTCCCTCCCAGGTTTCGGCACTTTCTGAGATCAACGTCCCGGGCGCCGAAGGATTCAACGTATTTTTAATGAGAATCGGAATTTTTTCCGCAACCGCAGGTGCGATAGTAGCCGAATGCAGCACCTTTGCACCGAAGAACGACATTTCCATCGCCTCTTCATACGATAGCCTCGGAATGACAAATGCAGAAGGAACAGCGCGGGGATCGGCGCTCATTACACCATCAACATCAGTCCAGATTTCTACGACCGAAGCATGCATCGCTGCTCCGATGATTGCAGCGGTATAATCCGAGCCGTTCCGGCCAAGAGTTGTGGTTCTTCCATCTTCCGTGGAAGCAATGAATCCCGTCACAACAGGAATCGGTAAACGCTTCTTATGTGCGAAGAGACGATTAAAATACCGGCGGATTGCGACATTTGTTTTGTCGAATTGAACTGCCGCATGCGTAAATTGATCGTCGGTAATAATCATATCGCGGGTATCAACGGGTACTGAAGTCCGTTTTACATTGATGAACGCCGAGAGAATGAGCGTCGAGAGACGTTCCCCGAAACTGGCTGTCAGGTCGAGCGATCGCTCAGGGGCATGGCGGAGTAAATTGATACCATGAAGAACGTCGTGCAACTCGCCCAGTAACTGGGTAATCTCTGATTCAAGCGTTCTGTTTCTATGATTTTTGAATAGCGACGAGATCATTGATTCGTGTCGTTTCACGATCTTCGTATACAGCTTTCCATATGTCGGATTGCCGGCTTCGGCAAGCGCGGCGCATTCGAGAAGTTGATTGGTGATCCCTTGGAATGCCGAAACAACGATTATTAAAGGTTCTTTCTTTGCCGATTCGAGAATGATCCGTGTCACTTCCCGGACACGCTCTGCGTTTGATACCGAAGACCCGCCAAATTTGAGAATTTTCATGAGGTTTTCCGAATATGATTTTTATTTTATAATTTAGTATCTTCCTAATAACAAGCAAGGGATTGTGATCATCATCAACAGGATTTCGTGACTTATATCCTTGACAATACCACCTCAATTCAGTATACTGCGTACAGATTCAAATATTAATTTCAATCATGAAGGAGGCACAATGAAGAAATTCTTGGTTCTGCTTTTCATCGTTATGATAGGAAGTACTGCTTACAGCCAGGTACAGGTCAGCTTTCCCAAGGGCACAAAAGGGGCGACAGGGGATACCGTTAAGATTCCGATAAATGTCAGCGATCTCACGGGATCGGACGTTGAAGGATATGATTTTAGAATGCTCTTCGATCCAGCGGTTCTGCAACCGCTTTCGGGATCGGCTTATGACACGGTTGGCACTATCACATCAAATAAGATGGTGATTGTGGATAACCCGGACAGTGCCGCATTCGGTATATATAGATTTGCGGGAAGCATATTGGCGGGAGACCCTCTCAAAGGCTCAGGGAAATTAATTAATATAAAATTTAGAATTTTGGGCGACGCCAATAGCCGTTCAGTGCTGCGGTTTAGCTACTTCAGATTCAATGAGGGTATTCCACCCGCAGTGATAACCGAGGGGTCATTTGGCCGTCCATTTCAACCTACTCTGGTCTCTCCGGCAAACGGAGATACCGTATCCTCAACAGCACCCACGCTAATATGGAACAAAGCGATTGGCGCAGAAACATATCATTTACAGGTATCGACAAGCTCGTCGTTCACGACTTCTGTCTTTAACGATTCGACTCTCATCGATACATCAATAGTAGTATCCGGACTCACAACCAGCATGACATATTACTGGCGAGTCAACGCCAAGAATACAGCGGGTACTTCAGAGTATTCGACGACACGATTATTCTCAACACAGTTGGGTGCGCCGCCAGTACCAACACTGAATTCTCCGGCTGATAGCGCGGTCGATATCCCCATCAGTACTGTATTATCATGGTATCCGTCGACGGGCGCAGATAAATATCGGCTACAGGTGTCGACGTCATCATCATTTGCGACAACTTACGTCGACGACTCATCAATTGCCGCTACACAATACAGCACATCCGGGCTTACAAACTACACGGTATATTACTGGAGAGTGAGTGCCAAAAACACAAAAGGGTGGAGTGCATATTCCGCCGCCCGGCATTTCAGGACAATTCCACTTCCACCGGAGACAGCACCGATTCTTATTTCTCCTGCCGATGGAGCTTTGGGAGTCCCAGTAAATCCAACGCTAAGCTGGAATGCCGTACCGACTGCGTCAAAGTATCACCTGCAGGTGTCAACAAGCTCCAATTTCTTGATAAATTACATCGACGATACGACTATCACGACAACATCCAGACAGATCACAGGGCTTACGCATAATCAAACATACTACTGGCATGTGAGTACAAAGAATGCTGCCGGAGAGAGCGACTTTTCGACCTACCGGAACTTTAAAACCGTACTTCCAGCGCCAACGCTCCTCTCACCCGTAAATGGCGCAACTGCTCAACCGAGCCCCTTGACACTGCAGTGGAATGTTGCGTCCTTGGCAACTTCATATCGGGTACAGGTTTCAATCGACTCTGGTTTTGCAACAACGTTTGTCAATGATACGACGGCCACCACATCGATGATTATATCAAATCTTGATACAGCGAGAATCTATTACTGGCATGTCTGCTCAAAAAACGGGGAGGGAACAAGCGAGTACTCTTCGACATGGCATTTTACGACGGCGGCAACTAATGCAATCGAGCGCCTCGACAATGCTATTCCGAAGGATTTCGGTCTCAGTCAGAATTATCCCAATCCTTTTAATCCCACGACCAATATCGAATTCAAAATTGCAAAACAGTCATTTGTAACACTTGAAGTATTTGATATACTCGGACACAGGATGGCAACATTGGTGAACGAGGTGAAATCCCCTGGAATTTATAAGGTGACGATGGACGGGAGTACACTTGCCAGCGGTATGTATTTCTACACGATGAAGGCCAACAATTTCACAATGACGAAAAAACTTGTTCTTATGAAATA